>JAXMHO010000002.1:0-249948 GCA_046346715.1 Verrucomicrobiota bacterium | reverse complement strand
TATTCTGTCGGGTGCTATTGGATCTTGGCACCTTTGTTTTGGATTCGTTACCTGCTCAAGCTCAGTGACCGAAAAGGTGTGGGAATGGAAGAGCCGCCGAAGTTATAAATTAGTTCCTCGACAAATCCTCCGGCATCTCCGAGAGCAGCTTGTATTTCCAGCCCATGCCGCCGAGAATTTTCTTCCAGAGCCGGGTGGGGTCGGTGTTGAAGACGAGCTCGATGGACGCCGGATGCGTCAGCCAGGCTTCGCGTTTCATTTCATCTTCAAGCTGTCCCGGACTCCAGCCCGCGTAGCCGGCAAACATCTTCACCTGGCGCGTCGGGGAAAACGATTCGCCCAGCTCCACCAACTCGTCGAGGGAATGGCCGAGGCTCAGGTTCGGCAGCACGGTGGCGTCGGGAACAAAGTTGTCGGTGTGCAGATAGCTCAGCGCCGTCGGCTGAACGGGGCCGCCGACGAACAGGGGAAAGTCCTTCAGGCTGTCCGGCAGGTCCGCGACGATGACTTCGCCGACTTTGTTTTTGGTGGCGCGGTTGATGACGAGGCCGAAGGCGCCCTCGGCGTTGTGCTCGCAGATGAGAACGACGGTCCGTTGGAAGAACGAGCCGCCGAGCTGGCCGCTGTCCAGCAGCAATTGTCCCTTGAGATATTTGATGGGTTTGCTCATCCGCTGCGCCGGCAATCTGCCTTAGTTTGAATCCGCTGGCAACCGCCTCACGGCCGGGAATCGCGCGGCAAAAATTTCGCCACCACCCAGGCGACGCCCAACGTGATCACCGCGCCGATCAAGGTGAACCACGGCCAGTAAATTTCCGTTCCCACCCAGCGCATCCAAAAGTCGCGCGTCGCGTCGAGCTTGGGCAGCACCTGCACCAGCGTCATGCAGGCCAGGGCGGTGAGCATGCCTGCGACGACGGGCGTGCCGCGGCTTTTTTTCCAAAACACCGCGAGGAAGAGTCCGCCGAGCAGCGCGCCGCCGGTCAGACCGCGCAGGGCAAAGGCCGAGTTCAAGATGAACGGCGTCTCGCGGCTCAGATACGCCACCAGCACCAGCGCGCCGGCCCAAAATACGGTCGAGTATTTGCTGAACCGCAGGTAGAAGCCTTCGCTGCGGCCGCGCACGCCGTGCCGGACAAAGTCCATGGTGGACACCGACGCCAGCGACGTCAGCGCGGAGCTCACCGAGGACATCGCCGCCGAGAGGATGGCGACGATCAGGAAACCTTTCAGCACATGCGGCACTTCGGTCATGATGAAGATCGGGAAGATGAAATCGTTCGCGCCGATGCCCGAGCCTTTCTTCACTTCCGGCAGGGGGATTTGAATCGGATGCGTCTGGTAGAACGCCCAGAGCAGCGCGCCGACGAATAGGAAGATCAGGAACAGCGGCAGCACGCAGACCGCGCTCAATGCCAGCGCCTTCCGGCCGTCGGCGACATCGCGACAGGCCAGCACGCGCTGGACGATGAGCTGTTCCGCGCCGTGCGTGCTCATCACCATCACCGTGCCGCCGATGATGCCCATCCAGATGTTCAGCGGCGCGCCGAGGAGGAAGACCTTCCAGGAAATGCCGGCGGCCGGGGCGAGGTTTAGCCAGTGGAACTTTCCGCCCTCGGCAGCTTTCGCGAAGACGTCCGAAGCGAGAGTTGGCAGGTAGCACAGCGCGAACACGCCGCCGAGCAGGAACAATCCAAACTGCACGGCATCGGTCCAGATGACGGCCTTGACGCCGCCGATGTAGGTGTAAACCAGCGACAGCGCGACGAACAAAATGATCGCGCCGAGAATCGGGTCGCCGGTGCCGAGCGACAGCACGGAATCGCCGAGCATGAGCTTCACGGGAATGCTCGCGACATAAACGCGGACGCCGGCGGCGAGGGTTTCGCTGAGCAGAAACAACGCCCCGGCGGTTTGCCGGCCGGCGGCGCCGAACGTGTCGGCGAACAATTGATACGGCGAATAAATCTCGCCCTTGAAGTAATGCGGCACGATGACGATGGCGAGGATGATGCGGGCGATGACGTAGCCGAGGACGATTTGGAGGAAGGCGATGTTGCCGCCGAAGGCCATGGCGGGAACGCCGATGATGGTCAGCGCGCTCGTCTCGGCGGCGACGATGGAAAGACCGATGCCCCACCAGGGGACGCTGCGGCTGCCGAGGAAGTAGTCACGGGTGTTGTGCTGGTCGCGGCCGAACCACATGCCCAGCGCGATGATGCCGCCGAGGTAAACCACGATGACGGTCCAGTCACTGGCGTTGAAGTAGTTCATGTGCGACGGGCTTCAATTGAACGAAACCACCATCGCAAAGCGAGCAGAATGTCAGTTCCAAATGGTAGGGCGGCGTTGCTGCGCCGCCTCATTCTGGAATCTCACGCGGCGACGCGCTGGGCGATCAGTTCTTCCACCGCCGCCGGGAGCTGGCCGCAGTTTTCATCGAGCAGCGCGCGGCAGTCGAGTTCGGAAAGCCGGAGCGGTTTGGCGGTGGCATAAATGAAACCGCGCGAGACTTGGAAGCCGTAGCCGAGCAGGCCCTGTCGCAACGGCAGCGAATACAGCGACAGCGTCAGCCCATAGACCAAGGTGTGCCACGCGTTCGCCTCGCCACGGCTGACGGCATCGAGGTAACGGCGGATGATGCGTTCATCGCGCAGCGGGCGCAGTTTGGAAAGCTCGGTCTGGCCGATGCGCCGGCTGGCTCCGGCGAAGAACGTCAGCGCGGGTTCGTTTGCCAGGGTGCGGTCGAACTCAATCAGCTCGCGGACCTCGTGGCGGCTGGTGTGGTCGAAGGCGCGTTGAATGGCCGGGAGTTCGTGGGGCAGGAGGATCTGCTTCTGATAGCCGGCGAGGAACAGCCGCAGCGACTTCAGGTCATGCACCGGACCGACGCCTGCCGACGCCGCGACGTCGCCGAGCGCGGCGAGACCGTTCGCGGAGCCGAGCTGCTCCACCAACGGATGCCAGTCGCCCAGCCAGTCGGCCGGTTCGCCGGAGACAGTTTGCAGTTGCTGCCACATGGTTGCAAAACCAGCGGGCGAACTTTCGTTCCCCGCTGTTGAAACGGACGGTGGCCTCGGAGTCGCGGGAAGGCCAGCAGTAAAAGTATCGGCGGGAAAATTTATTTCTTGAAAAGGGAAACGCGCGCCGCCGGAGTTCGCGCGCGTTTCTCCTTTTGCAACCCCTGGCCCGTTGGCAGTATGTCACCGATGGGCATCACGCCGCAGCAGTTCAAGCAGTTGGAAGCGCGCCTCGGTCGAAAACCGCGCGTGAACGCCCCCGTTCTTGAACCCGTCCGGCGTTCGGTCGCCAGTTCGGGAAAAATCATCCTCGGCGTGGATCCCTCGCTGCGCGGCACCGGTTACGGCGTTATCCGGCTGGGCGGCGTCCACCCGCAAACCCTCGCCCAGGGAACCATCTCGTGCCCGGCGACGTGGGAACGTTCCCGCTGTCTCGCGAAGATATCCGAGACGTTGCGTGACGTAGTGCGGCAGCATGCGCCGACGGTGTGCGTGGTGGAGGGAATCTTCTACGCGCAAAATCTCAAGACGGCCATCATCATGGGCGAGGCCCGCGGCGCGGCGCTGGCGGCCGTCGCGGAGAACGGCCTGGAGATTTTTGAAATCGCCACGCGCAAAGTGAAGCAGGCGATGGTCGGCTACGGCGCGGCGCAGAAAATCGCCGTGGCCAAGATGGTGCAGCGGATGTTGCAGCTCGCCGAACTGCCCGCGCCGGATGCGGCGGACGCCTTGGCCTTGGCCTTGGCGCACGCGCAGGAGACGGGACGCTTTGCGCTGAACGCGCCGAAACGAATTTGAAATGATCACCTTTCTCCACGGCAAACTCATCGAGTCGCTTCCGACGCATGTCGTCGTTGATGTCCACGGCGTCGGTTATGAAGCGCTGATTCCGCTGTCGTCATTCGACCGGCTGCCTTCCGCCGGCGGCGACGTGAAGCTCCTGACCCAGCTCATCGTGCGCGAGGATGCCCACACGCTGTATGGATTCATGACGGCCGCCGAGCGCGAATTGTTCCGCCTGCTCATCCACGCCGTCAGCGGCATCGGACCGAAAACCGCGTTGAACATTTTGAGCGGGATGAACGTGTCGGCTTTCCGCAGCGCCGTGGCCAACGGAGACGTGAAGTCGTTGTCCCAGATTTCCGGCGTGGGCAAGAAAACGGCCGAGCGCATCGTGGTCGAACTCCGCGACAAGATGGGGGCAACGGCGGCATGGGAGCCGGGCGGCGCCACAAAGGCTTCGCCGGAGGATCAGAAGGCGAACGACGCCGTGATGGCGTTGATGGCGCTGGGCTTCAAGCAGCCGGACGCGCATGACGCCGTGCGCGCGGCGCTGGCGGTGCTGGGTCCGCAGGCGGCGGTGGAGGCGCTGGTCCGCGCGTGCTTGAAAAAGGGAGCATGACACCGCAGCCGCAAAAGCCCGAAGCCGGAAGACGGAAGCGCACGTCGGGCGTGGTCGTGCCCAACCAGCCGACGCGTCTGCAGCGGTTTGGCGCATGGCTGTTTTTCATTTTGCTGCGCGCGCTGGCGTTGACGATCCGCTTTGACTGGAAGGGCAGCGCGAAGATTCTTGAAAACCCGCCCGCCGGTCCGATGATTTTCTGCATCTGGCACAACCGCCTTGGCCTGTGCATGGAGGCGTATCGCAAACTCAAAAAGTCCAGCCCGCGCCGCGGCCTCGCGGCCTTGGTCAGCGCAAGCAAGGACGGCGCGTTTCTCGCGGGCATCCTCGAGCAGTTTGGCGTCGAGCCGGTGCGCGGCTCCACCAGCCGGCGCGGACCGCAGGCGTTGCTGGAGCTGACCAGCGCGGCGGAACGCGGCCTCGACCTCGCCATCACGCCCGATGGTCCGCGTGGTCCGTGCTACAAGGTGCAGGAAGGCGTCATGGCCATGGCGCAACTGACCGGATTGCCCGTGGTGCCGTTTTCCTTTCGTGCCCGCTGGAAGATTTCCCTGAAGAGCTGGGACCGTTTTCAGATTCCGCTGCCGTTCACCTATTGCGAGATGAACGCTGGCGAACCCATCCACATTCCGCGCGACATCTCCGACGCCGAGCGGGAGCTGCTGCGGCAGAAAGTCGAACAGGCCCTCAACCGTCTGGCGCAGGACTAATCACTCCAGCCCGACCTGGTGCAGCAGCCGGTAAATCTCCCGCCGACGCATCACCGACTCCACGTAATCGTGCGTTCCCGGGAAACCGATCTGTCCGATGAACGATTCGCTGTTGGTGGCCGCCGCGCCATTGTTCCACTTCAGCACATTGCCGCGTCCGGCGTTGTAGTCGGCGAGCGCGTAGGGCACCGGATTGTCCGTGCGGCTGTAACGCTTCAGCAGCTTGGCGAGGTAGAAGGTGGCCGCCAGCGTGTTCGTCGCGGGGTTGAAGCAATGTTCGTGGACGAAGTTGGTGTGGCGCTCCGCGTCGGCCCATTCCTGCGCCGCGATTTCCTGGATCTGCATCAGTCCGATTTCGCCGCTGGTGCCGCGGGCGTTCGGATTGAATTTGCTCTCGCGCCACACCACGGCCTGGACCAGCAGCGGGTCCACGCCATAACGCGCGGCAGCCGAGCGAATCTGCGGGGCGAAACGCTCCTCCCTCTGTTCCTCGCGCCAGAGGAAAATCACCGCCACGCCCGTCAGCAGCAGGGCGGCGATCAAAAGGATCTGGCGACGTTTCATCCGGAAAAGGTTAAGGTCGCGCGTTCCAATTCGGCGAACAAAAAGTTCGAGATCCTTTCATGACGCTGACGTCCAATTGACACCGCCGTCATTGCCAACCTAACCTGCCGGAGTCTTTTGCCGTTATGAACCTGACCGAACTGCTTGATGCCTCCGCCGCCCGCTGGCCGGACAAACCCGCCCTGATCGAGGGCGAGGACGTCGTCACCTACGCCGCGCTGGTCCGGAAGGTGGACGACTTCGCCACCGCCCTGCGCACTATGAACCTGCCGCCGGGCTGCCGCGTGGGCCTTAGCTTTCCCAACGGCATCCATTACGTCGCCCTGACCTACGCGCTGTGGCGGATTCAAGCGGTCGTGGTGCCGATTCCCACCGAATGCACCCCGGATGAAATCGCCGAGATGACCGAGGCCATGCAGTTGCAGGCGGTGCTGGGCGACAAGCCGTCGCCGGGCAGTTCGCCGCTGACACCGGAATGTCATTTCAGCCGGCTCACGCCTTCGTCGCCGCCGGACAACCACGGGCTGAATCTGGCCTTCATTCGTTTCACCTCCGGCACGACCAGCGCGCGGAAAGGCGTGGCATTGTCGCACGAAACCATCCGCGACCGCATCCGCTCGGCGAACCAGGCCTTCCGCATTGACCACCGCGACACCGTCATCTGGTGCCTGCCGATGGCGCATCATTTTCTCATCACCATCGTGCTCTATCTGGCCGAGGGCGCGACCATCGTGCTGTCGCGGCATGTGGTGGCCAAGCCGTTCCTCGACGCGGTGAACCGCTGGCAGGGAACCGTGCTCTACGCGGCGCCGTTTCACTTCTCGATGCTCGCCCGGGACAATTCCGGCGCGGCCATTCCGTCGGTGCGGCTGGCGGTTTCGACCACCTGCAGCCTGCCGCAAAATGTGGCGGAGGATTTTTTCAAGCGCTACGGCCGTTCCCTGGTGCAGGGCCTGGGCGTCATTGAACTCGGGCTGGTGAGCATCAATCTCGAGGACCCGCGCGGCCGCTGGAATTCCGTGGGCAAGGCCGCCGGGGAATTTCAGGTGCGCCTCCATGAACCCGATGCCGAAGGCTGCGGCGAGGTGGCGGTGAAAGGCCCGGGCATCTTCGACGCCTATGTCGCGCCGTGGATTCCCCTCGCTCAGGTGATGCGCGACGGCTGGTTTTTCACCGGCGACATCGGGCGGTTCGATGCGGAGGGATTTCTGTTCCTGCTCACGCGCAAGACGGCGGTGATCAATCTCGCGGGCCGCAAGGTGTTTCCCGAGGAGATTGAAACGGTGTTGAACCGGCATCCCGACGTGCTGGAATCGCGGGTCTATGGCCGGGTGCATCCGCATCTCGGGGAAATCGTCGAGGCGGAACTCGTCATGCGCAATCCCGCCGCCGATCTCAATTCCGTGCGCGGCTACTGCCGCGACCATCTGGCGTCGTACAAGATCCCGATGAAGTTCACCGTGGTGACGGAACTGCCGCGCACCGCCGTGACCGGCAAGATCAAGCGCGGCGCGGACACCGTGCCGGCGGCCTGAGACGGTTCAGCGGATGGCGAGATCGGACGGGTCTTCCTTGCGCAGGGAGTTTTTGATCACCCAGCGGAGAAGGCCGAGGCTGTAGTTCGAGTTGGAGGCCAGCCCCGTGAAGATCGCGCCGAAATGCTTCTGCATGTGCGGGAAGGTCATCCGCATCAGGCTGCTCTTCTTCAGGAGGACTTCGCCTACCTGGAACGACTTGAAGAGCTGGCCGCTGTAGAAGTAGCCGACGATTTCGTGCCATGCCTGGAGGTGGTGCAGGACTTCCAGCTGATATTTCCGAAACGCCTTGGGCGAGGGTTTGGCAATTACCTTGGCGAGCATGAAGGAGCCCTGCATGCCGATGAGCAGGCCGCTGGAGAACACGGGGTCAATGAAGCCGGCGGTGTCGCCGACCAGCACCCAGTTCGCGCCGACGATGCGGTCGGTGCAAAGCTGGTAGTTCTTGTATTCCATGACCGGCGTGAGGCGTTTGGATTCGCCCGCAAATTTCGAAAGCACGGAATCCTGCTTCATCAGATTGTCGTATTGCTCCTCCTTCGTTGCGCCGTATTTCGGCAGAAACTCCTTGCCGACAATCATGCCGAGCGACATCCGGTCGGGCAGGGGAATGCGCCAGGCCCAGCCGTGGTCCAGCCGTGTGGTGTGGACATGGCCGTCATGATCAATCTTGGTCTGGTCCACATGGGCGAACAGGGCGATGTCCTCGCGTGGTCCTTTGCGGGTCGGCAGATCCAAAGCCTGCGGCAGCACGCGGGCGCGGCCGGTGGCGTCCACGATCAAATCCGGTTCCTCGGTGAAACGTCCGGCCAAGGCGGCCTTGGTCTCGGCGGTGAACCGCGCGCGGTCCGTGCCGGGCACCTTCTCGACCTTGGCGGCGATATCAAGGATCACCGCGCCGGCCTTGCGGGCGGCCTCCAGCACCGTGTCGTCGAGGCGGTCGCGGGGCGTGTTGTAGGCGTAGGGCGGAATCTTGGCGCGCAGTTCCTTGAACGGGAAGCACAGGTTGAATTCGGGCGTCAGGTTGATGGTCGCCCCCGGCTTGAACTTGCTGTAGGACTTCACCTCGTCCTCCACGCCCAGCTCGCGCAGCATGGGAATGATGGCGGGCACGAGCGATTCGCCGACGATCAGCGGCGCGCGCTTTTGCAGGTGAAGGATGGCGACCTTGGTGCCCTGCCGGGCGAGCAGGATGGCGAGCGAACTGGCCACCGGGCCGCCGCCGAGAATGGCGACGGTGTTGATTTTTCCTTCGGGAAGACCGGCGCGGGGGCGGCAGCCGCAGCCCGCCGAATGAACGTGCGTGGACGAATTCATGGGCACGCAGGTTAGGTACGCCCCCGGTTCTTGGCAACCGCGCAATTGCAAAATGACTTTCATTCGACGGCCTAAACTCCGGTTCGACAATTGACATCATTCACGCGGGCTTTCTATTCTGCCCGCCGCCGTTTTGGCGACCTATGAACCAGACCGTTTTACCGCAAAAAACCGCCGCCGGCGTGCCTGCGACAGTGCACGAATTGATGCGGCCAAACCCCGGAAAGGATCGCTGAACATGGTGCCCGTATCCCAGATTGAAAACGACCTGCTGGACTTCGTCCGCCGCGAGGTCTTCTCCGCCCAGGTGGACGCCACCCTCGACACCGACCTCGTCTCGAACGGCTTCGATTCCATGTCGCTGGTGCGCGTGCTGGTGTTCCTGGAGCAGACTTACGGGATGTGGATTCCCGAAAGCGAAATCACCGGCGACTCGCTCCAAAACCTGCGCTCGCTCGCGGCGACCGTTGCCCGCCTGCTGAACGCGCCGAAATGAAATCCGCCGCCGTCTGAATTTCCCAAAGACCGGCCTTCGCTTTCCCGGAGTTTTGTTTTAGATTCGCCGAAGATGCCTGCCACATTTTCACTAACCGGCTGTGACAACCTGATGCACAGCTTCGACTACGAGCTGCGCCGCAGCGGCTATGCCGGCAACGCCTGCCAGGTCGTGCTCGAACTGTCCGCGCCCATCTCCGCCGACGCCCTCCGCAAACGGGTTGCCGAGTTGGTGGGGAAATACCCCATTCTCACCGCGCATGTCGGCGGCATGTTTGTGCCGCAATGGAAGCTGGCCTCCGGGCAGCCGGTCATGCCGCAGGTCCGCACCCATCGCGAGGCGGCGGGCTTGCGCGAGCAGATCAGCAACGAACCCTTGGCGATGAGCCGCGGCGAGCTGTTCCGCTTCGACCTGGTCGAGCGCGCGGACGGCCGCATGAATGTCATCTTCACCTGGTCGCACGCCCTCATGGATGCCAACAGCGCCGAGCATTTTCTGGCGGTGGTCGGACGCGAGGACGTTCCCCTGCCGAACGTTGAGCGCGTGCTGCCGGTGCGCAAGCCGCTTACCTTCAAGGAACGCATGCTCATCATCCGGAAGCAGGTCGGGATGATGGATGAAATCTGCAAGAACCCGCCCCGCACGGTGGGCGTCCGCCGTCCCGAGGCGCGGAAAGGCCTGGTGTATCGCGTGGAAAAATTCACGGCGGAGGAAACCCAGCGCATCCGCTCGAACGGCGCCAAGCTTTGCGGGGTGTTGAGCGACGCCCAGTTTCACGCGGCGAGTTCCATCATGGAACTTCACCAGTTGCATGAACGCGTTGGCAAGGCCAGCCCCAGCTACGTGCTGCCCGTGCCGGTGGGCCTGCGGCCCAAGGGAAATGTCGAACCGCTGTTCACCAACCAGGTGACCATGCTCATGCTGCAGTTCCTCCCCGCGCACCTGACCTCGATCAAGGACGCCGTCGCGGCCTTGAAGGCGCAGACCGAGAAAGGCATCCGCAGCGGCCTGGTGGACAGCGGCGTGGTCTTGCTGGAGACCTTCCGCTTCATGCCCAAGCCGGTCTTTCTGATGTTTTTGAAACACGGTTTGCGCGGCGAAGTCTGTTCGCTGTTCTACGGCAACACCGCCGCCGTCAGCCCGCTGGTGACAACTTTCCTCGGCGCAACCGTCGAGGACTTCACCCACGTGGCCGCCATCACGCCGTCGCCCGGCGTCGGTGTCATCTTCTACTACTTCCGCGGCATGATGCGGCTGACGGTGCTGCATCTCGAACAGCATTTTTCCACGGCCGAGATTGATGGGTTTGCCGCCGGGCTGCGCGCGCGCCTGCTCAATCCGTGAAGGCGTCCGTGGACATCGCGGTCGTCGGCGCCGGGTCGGCGGGCATCGCCGCCGCCGTCAGCGCCGCGCGCACCGGAGCGACGACGCTGCTGCTGGACCGACGTCCCGCCGCCGGCGGCATCGGCGGTTTCAGCGGCCTGACCACGCTCTGCGGTTTGTTTGACGACGCGGGGAAATTTCTCAACGAAGGTTTTGCGCGTGAATTTGCCGGGGCCGTGTCCGACTCCGCCCCGTTGAAAATGGGCCGCGTCTGGGTGCTGCCCTATCGGCCGGAAAAGTTCCGCGCCATCGCCGCCGATTTGCTCGCCGGGACCGCCCATCTTCAAACGCGCTGGAATGCTCCCTTGCAAAACGTGGTGGTCGAAGGCGGCCGCATCACTTCCGTGAACGGCATCGCCGTGGGCGCGGTGATTGATTGCAGCGGCAGCGCGGAAGTGGCCCGGGCGATCCATGCTCCCTGTTTGGAAACCAACGACGCCACCCAGGCGCCCGCCGTGGTGTTTCCGCTTCACCACATCCAGCGTGAGTTCAACGCGCCGGCCGAAGTCGCGAAGGTCTTGCTGGCTTTGGCGCGGGCCGGATTTCCGCCGATGAATTTTCAGGCGGCACCCGAACGCGGCACGTTCACCTTCAAGTTCACCGGATCGCCTGAACAGGTTCCGGCAGTGATTCAATTCCTGCGCGGCAACGTCGCCGGTTTTGAAAACTGTGCCATGCCGTTGACCGAATTCACCACCACCGCCCGGGCCGGCCGCATGATTGTCGGGCAGCAGGTGCTCACCGGCGATGACGTGCTGGCCGGACGGAAGTTTCCGGATGCCGTCGCCCGCGGCGCGTGGCCCATCGAGCAATGGAATGCCGAGGGCGTCGTGCGTTACCGCTATCTGCCGGCGGGTGCGGTCTATGACATCCCGGCGCGTTGTCTGCGGGCGGCGGGCGTGGAGAATCTTTTCATGGCCGGCAAAACCATCAGCGCGGACGTGGACGCCTTTGCGAGCACGCGCGTCATGGGCTGCTGTCTGGCGACCGGCGCGGCGGCGGCACAACTCGCGGCGCGCCATCTGGAAACCCTGCCAACAAGATGACGCCGCGCCAGCAACAACTTTGGTCGGAGACTTTTCGCCACGCGACGGCGCACTCGCCGTATTACCGCGAACAGTTCGGCGCGGTGAAGTCGGTTCCACCATTGAACACTTTGCCCACCGTGGACAAGCCGACCTTGTCCGCCCGCAATCTGGATTTCCTCTGCGTGCCCCGCGAAAAAGTCGTCGAGATCGTCACGACCAGCGGCACCACGGGACAGCCGCTCGTGTGGATGCTGACGGAAAAGGATGTCCAGCGTCTGGCGGCGAACGAACGCCTCTCCTTCGGCTGCGCGGGGCTGGCGGCGTCGGACACCGTGCTGGTTGCCGTGGCCATGGACCGTTGTTTCATGGCGGGCCTGGCGTATTGGCTGGGTCTGCGCGAACTCGGCTGCACCGTGGTCCGCACCGGGGCGTCGTCGCCGACGCTGATTCTCGAAATGATCGCGCGGCTTCAGCCCACGGCCATCGTCGCGGTGCCTTCCTTTCTTCGCCACGTCGCCGACAAAGCCCGCGAGACCGGCATGGATCTCAAAGGCTGTTCCGTGAGCAAGGCGATTTGCATCGGCGAACCCATCCGCGACCGGCAACTGGCCTTGAATGTTTCCGGTCGAGTCATCGAGGAGGCGTGGGGCGCAAAAGTCTTTTCCACCTACGGCGTGACTGAGCTGGCCAATTCCCTCTGCGAATGTTCGGCCGGCGCGGGCGGCCATCTCCACGACGAACAGCTCTTTCTGGAAATCCTCGATGACGCCGGTCAGCCCATGCCGGACGGCGAGGTGGGCGAAGTGGTCGCGACCACGTTCGGCGTCGAGGCCATGCCGCTCATTCGGTATCGCACTGGCGACTGCGCGGCGATGTTTTCCGCCCCATGTTCCTGCGGACTCACCACGCCGCGGCTTGGTCCCATCGTCGGGCGCAAAAACCAGAAGCTGAAGTTCAAGGGCGCCTCGGTGTTTCCGTCAACGCTCGCCGCCGTGCTCGAACAAACGTCCGGCGTGGAAGCCTTTGTCATTCTGGCGCGACTCGAAAGCGAACTCTCGGACGCCATCGAAGTGCTGGTGAAGGGTCCGGTGGAAATCACGGCCTTGCGCGAAGCCTTCCAGGCGCGGGCGAAGATCATTCCGCAGATTCGGCTGGCCACCGCCGATGAAATTGAGTCGCTGCAATTCCCGCCGCAGGCCCGGAAGCGGCGCAACTTTGTGGACCTGCGATGAAACCCTGCATCGTCATCCCATGTTTCAATCACGCCGCCACGCTGGCGGGCGTGGCCGAAGCGGCGCGCACTCATGCGCCCGTGCTGGTGGTGGATGATGGTTCAACTGTTCCTTTGCCGGCGTTGCCCGGCTGCGAAGTTCTGCGTTTGGAAAAGAACCAGGGCAAGGGCGCGGCGCTGCGGGCGGGTTTGAATCGCGCCGCCGAACTCGGCTACACGCACGCCATCACCATGGACGCCGACGGTCAGCATTTCGCCGAGGACCTCCCGAAATTTCTCGCCGCGGCCACGGCGCAGCCCGAAGCCATGGTCGTGGGTGTCCGCGATTTCTTTGCCGCCGGCTGTCCGACGCATCGCCGGCGGTCCAACGCCGTCTCGACGTTCTGGTTCCGCGTGGAAAGCGGTGTGCGGCTGGGCGACACGCAATGCGGCTTCCGCTGCTTTCCGCTGGCGCTGGCGCAACGGGTGAAGACCAAGTCCGGGCGCTACGCCTTCGAGCTGGAGTTCATGGTGCGCGCGGCGTGGCTGGGAACCGCCATCGTCGCCGTGCCGGTGAAATGCATCTACTCCAGCACGCACATGAGCCAGTCGCATTTCCGGCCGGTGAAGGATCTGGCGCACATCACGTTCATGAACATCGGCCTCGTGCTGCAGTCGTGGTTCGTCCCGCTGACGCTGCGCCGCGAATGGTCGGTGGGCTTGAAGCGGACCCGCAAGCAGACCATGCGCGAGTTCTTCACGGAACACGCCCACGAACCCTGGCAGATGGCGGCGGCGGTCGGACTCGGATTGTTCCTCGGCATCGTTCCGCTGTGGGGCATTCAAATGGCCACCGTCGCAGCCGCTGCGCACTGGCTGCGCTTGAACAAGGCGATTTCGCTCGTGGCCAGCAACATTTCCTTCGGTCCGGGAGCCATCCTTGTCACGATGATGTCGGTGGTGACCGGCCATTGGATTTTCACCGGCGAACGTCTGCCGATTCCGCCGCCGGTGGATTTCCGCAAGACCGACGTCTATCTCAAGGAATGGCTGATTGGCAGCGTGGTGTTCGCCTTCGCCGTGGCGGTGGTGGGAACAGTTCTGACCTACCTCATCGCCCGGTTGTGGCCGCGGCGGTCGTTGGCGGCGGCGGGCAAAACGTCCGGCAGTTGAGCGAATGAAAACCGATCTTTACTCGAGACTTTACCTCTGGCTGGCGGCGCGGCGGCCCCTGGTGCTGGCGGTGGCCATCGGCCTGGCCGTGGTGGCGTTCCTCAGCTCGTTCCGCATCGACATGGAGGAGGACATCCTCGCCGCGCTGCCGCAAAACGATCCGCTGGTCAGCGACTACAAATACACCCTGAAGAAGTTCCGGCAGATTGACCGGCTTTACCTCGACGTTGGCATCAACGCCGATGAGCCCGACCGGTTGGCCGCCGCCGTGGAGGCGGTGCAGTCCCGCCTCGCCACCAACTCCGCCGTGCTGCAAGCCACGGCGAAGATTGAAACCGGCGGCCAGCAGAAGGTGGTGGGCTTTCTCACCGGCGCGCTGCCCAACCTGTTCACCGAAGCCGATGCCAAGGCGCTGGAAACCAAGCTGCATCCGTCGGAAATCCGCGACTACCTCGCCGTCATCCGCCAGAAGCTCAGCGGTCCGGAAGGCATGGTGCTGAAGGATGTCGTCGCGTCCGATCCCGTCGGCATGAGCGCGCTGGTCGTGGCGAAGGTGCTGCCGCTGCAGACCGGTTTCGGCGACGCGCAAATTGTCGACGGACGCATCACCAGCGGCAACGGCCGGCACGTCCTGCTGGTGATCGAACCGAAGTTTGCCTCGTCCGACGCGCGCAAAAACAAGCCGCTCATTGACGGACTCCTCGCCATGGTGGCGGACGTGGAGAAGGAATTCCCCGGCGTTCATGTCGCCATCACCGGCGGACACCGGATGGCCCTCGACAATTCCACGCTCATCTGGCGCGACTCCATCCGCTGCTTTTCGCTCGCGTTCATCGCGATGTTTCTCCTGTGCTTCAGCGCGTATCGCCGCCGCTGGCTGGTGGTCGTCACCTTTCTGCCGTCGCTGTTCGGCACCATCATCGCCGGCGCGGTGCTGGCGTTGACGGACAACCACGTCTCGGGCATCGCCGTCGGCCTTGCCAGCATGGCGCTGGGCATCACGGTCGATTACGGCATCTACGTCGTGTATCACCTCGACAACGCCGCGACGAACCGCGGCTCCGCCGGCAAGATTGTCAGCCGTCTGGTGCTGCCGACCTTCATCGGCGCGATGACCATCATCGCCGCGTTCGCTGTGCTGGCGTTTTCGCCGATGCAAGGCTGCCGTCAGTTGGGCATCTTCGGCGCGGTCGGCGTGCTGACCTCGGCGGCGTTTGCCCTGCTGGTGCTGCCGCTCATTGTCCCGCTGCCCAAGGAAAAGGAACTCAAGTCGTCTTCGGCCAAACCCTCCGACACTTCCGTCCCCGCGGAGCACGCGGAAATTTCCCCGCTGCGCTTCACCGGCTGGATGGACGGCTTCCACAACTGGCAGGTGCGGAATCGTCCGTGGCTGCTGCTCGGCGTGCTGGTGCTGACGGTGGTGGCCATCTTCGGCGTGCGGAAGCTGCGCTTCGAGGGCGACATCGCCAAGCTCAACGGCATCACGGAATCCACCCGCACCGACGACAAGATCATCAGCGACACCTGGGGCGATGCCCTCGGCATGACGATGGTGGTGGCGCGCGGCAAAACCGTCGAGGAGGCCCTGGCGCAAAACGACCGCGCCACGGCCATGCTCGGCACACAGACCAATCTCCAAGGCGTCTATTCGCTCGCGGCGATCTGTCCGTCGCGGGCCGTGCAGGAGGAAAACATCCGGCGCTGGCAGCAGTTCTGGACGGACGAACGCCGCCAGACCTTGCGCGGCGAACTCCAGACCATCAGCCGGGAAATGGGTTTCCGCACCAATGCCTTCGACGGCTTCTGGAGCATTGTTGGCAAGAATCCCGCCATCATCACGCCCGACCTGTTCCGCAGCACGCCGCTGGAACAGGCCTTGAACGAACGCATCGCCATCGCCACGAACGACGTCGCGGTCACGACGCTGGTAAAGCTCGGCGACCGTTCCAAGGCGAGCGCGCTGCGCGCCGCGATGCCGGACGTCATCGTCATCGACGGCAAGGACCTCGCCGAACACATCGCGTCGCTGGCCAAGAACGGCCTTTCCGGATTTGCCATCGGCACGTCGGTCATCGTGGCGCTGGTGGTTTACTTCTCGCTCGCCTCCATCGAGGTGGTGATGGCGACGCTGCTGCCGATCGGTTTTGGCCTGCTGTGGACGCTGGGGTTGATGGGGCTGTTCGGCCTGCCCATCAACATGATGAACTGCATGTTCGTGGTGTTCGTCATCGGCATGGGCGAGGACTACAGCGTGTTTCTGGCGACGAGCAAGCTCGACGTCTGGCGCGGTCATCCGCCGCGCATCGCGCCGACCAGCGCGTCGGTGCTGATCTCGGCGGCGACGACCATCTCCAGTTTTGCCGTGCTGATTTTTGCGAAGCATCCCGTGCTGTTTTCGATGGGAACCACCGTGCTGCTCGGCATGGTCAGCGCCTTCATCGCCACGCTCATCCTGACGCCGCTCTGCATGGATTTGCTCTTGTTCCGGCCGCAGCCGACCGGCGGCCCGCGCTGGTGGCATCTCCTCGGCACGGTGCAGGCCGCGGTGCATCTCGCCGCGCTGCAATGCTTCGTCTATTTCATTCAGCGTCCGGTGCTGCATCTTGTCGGCGTGAAAAACATCCCCGACCGTCTGCGCTGGATGACGGCCTACTTGTCCCGTGGCATGTTCCACGCGCTACCCTGGGGAAAAATCCGCTTCAAGAATTTCTCCCGCGAGACGTTCTCCCCGCCGTGCATTGTCGTCAGCAACCACCAGTCCGCCGTGGATGTCATGATCTTTGTCGCGTGGGCGGAAACCGTCCGCCAGACCGCGAAGAAACGCGTCTTCGACGAACCCTACCTCGGCCTCGGCTGCAAAATCCTCGGTCACGTCATGGTCGAACCGTCGCAGCCGGACCAGACGTTGCAGCGCTGCCGCGAGCGCCTGGCCGAAGGCGCGTCGGTGCATTTTTATCCCGAAGGCACGCGCTCCAAGGACGGCTGGGTGCAGCGGTTTCATCGCGGCGCCTTCGAGCTGGCGATTGAATTGAACCAGGACATTTTGCCCGTGGTCCTCTGCGACACCTGGACCTGCGTGCCGCGCGACGCCTTCTGGGTCGAACCGGGCCGCGCCCTGGTCGTCGCCCTGCCGCGCATTACGCCCAAGACCTTCGACTACTCGCTCGGCAGCGTGGCGCTGATGAAACATTGCGAAGGCATCATGCGCGAAGGCTTGCAGCGGCAGCTCGACGAATCCAACACGCCGCTCGTCCTGCGGCGCAAGGTCGAACGGCTCTACCGCTATCAGGGAAAGTTCCCCGAGCAGTTCGCGCACTGGAAGATGAAGACCGATCCGTTGTTCGAGACCCTGGACCGCGTGGTGCCGCGGACCGGTCAGGTGCTCGACCTCGGCTGCGGCTTTGGCGTGGCGATCCACTGGCTGGCCTGCTTCACCGACACGCGGACGTTCCTCGGGCTGGATTACGACGACGACAAGATCCGCACCGCGCAGCAGACCGCGCTGGGCAACGACCGGATTCAGTTCCAGGCCGCCGACGTGGCGGCGTGCGACTATCCCGCCTGCGACGCCGTGCTGCTGCTCGACGTGCTGCACTACTGTCATCCCGACAAGCAGCAGCTCATCTTGAACAAGGCACGCCGTGCTTTACGCCCCGGCGGACGCCTGATTTTGCGCGACGGTGCCAGCGAATCCTCAAGCGCGCATCGCCGCATTCAATTCGGTGAGAAGATCGCCACGTGGCTGGGCATGAACCGGAATGTCGAAGGTCTGCATTTCCGTTCACTGCCGCAGATCGAAGCCATGCTGCGGTCGGCGGGCTTTGCGAACTGGGAGATCAACCGCGAAGCCGGCCACGGCTCCAACGTCATGCTGGTGGCGAAGGTTTAGAACCAAGCTCGCCAATGGTGGGGCAGCGTTGCTGCGCCGCTTTGAAGGGGCAGTTGTTAGGATTTACAGCAGCAATGGCCGATGGTAGGGTCCGTTCATGCCAAGGCCGCTGAGCGCATCTCCAAACTGCCAATCAAACCGATGAAGCAGCTCGAATTCAACTTGGCCAGCTTAGGACTGACCCCTTTAAGGACCAGGATACATGGCTCGGTTCAATGCGTGTCGCTCCGCGTGCATGTTGACGGATGGAGAGCAAGGTCCAAACCTTCCCCAGCCGGGAAATCCCAAAGATCCAACGGAGAAGCCAAATCCAAAGATTCCAGACACCTCGATTCCTCATCCTCCGAAAAAATAACAGCCTGCATTTGCTATGAATATTCCAAAATACTTAGCCCTTGGTTTTGTGGGTTGCGCACTTCTCGCTTTTGCTGCCGAGGAAAATACAGCGACACAAAAAACTTACACCAAGGCACAGGTCAAAGACTTGCTGGCTGACTTGGAAGCAGGCAATGCGTTGAGTTCGATAGTTGTGCTGGAAGCTCTGCGCCGTGGCGATACTCAACAGGCGATTGAGTCACTTGAATTCAGTGTTGATGCGTCGATGAGTTCAATTGCTGCGAGGCTAAAGGGACAGGAAATTGATCGAAGGAGTTCACTTTATGAAGCGTTGGCAAAAGTGAAATCTTACCGACAGGCTAATATCCGCAGCATGACCACCAACAGTCTGGGGCAGCCATTCGATGAAACTCAGAAGCCAGTTGTCGAGAAGGCAGACGCCCTGCTGAAATCTATCCCGAAGTGAAATCGGGCGCGGCTGTCCCGCCAAAAGGTGTGAAGGAATCTGGCTCGCCTCATAAAGGGGTCAGTCCTGAGTGTTTTCACTGCTAACGAAGGTTGCCAAGACCAACGGCCTTAACTTGCCAGTTGAAAGTTGGGATTTTTCAAGAGGCAGACCGGCAGGTCTGCCCTACCCAGACGGATTCACGGGGTGAGTCTGGCCCCGGCGATTTTCTGCCGGATGAATTCCACGAACGCCTCGCGCTCCATCGGCAGATACGTCTCGGGCGCGATGGGTTCGCCGAAGTGAACCTCCACCTTGCGGAATCCGCGCAACGGCTGGAACGGTCCCGTCTTGGTCGAAACGAGCTGCATGTTCTCGATGAACACCGGCAGGATCGGAATCTGCGCGGCCTGGGCGATGAAATAAATTCCCGGCTGACAGGTCGCGACGTTGACGCCGTCGCCGCGCGTGCCTTCCGGAAACACGATCAGTTGAAACTCGTTGCCGGCGCGGCCGAACGCCTGCAGTTCCCGGATGCGGTTGGGGTTGAGTTTGCCGCGGTCGAGCAGGAAGGCGGTGCGGCGGCTGAGAAACTTCCGGATCCCGGAGGCGTGCCAGACATTCCGGTCGCCCAGCACCAGCAGCGGATAGCAATGCCGCCACCAGCACAGGCCGGCGATGAGCAGCGTGTCGAGCAGGCTGACGTGGTTGATGACGAGGAGCTGGGGAACCTTCGGGTTCAGCCGTTCCCGGCCGTGGGCCCGGCGGAGGAACGGCAGCACGAGCAGGAGATACAGGAGGCAGCCCAGGATCGCCTGCACCACCGCCACCCCGGCGGTGATTCGCGGGGTGCTGACTTCGGTTCTGGGTGCGGCGGGTTCCATGCGGTTATTTTCCCCGTGCCTTTTGCCGGAGTGCCTCCAACTGCTGCTGCTCTTTCAAAAACGCCGGCGCTTCCCGCAACGCCAGCTCAAACGATTGGGCGGCCTCTTCACTCCGATGCAGCGCCAGCAGGATGCGGCCGCGCAGGGCGGCATTCTGATAAAATCCCGGGTTGAGCGTCTCCGCCTTTTCGGCCTGGGCGAGTGCGGCTTCGGCTTCGCCGTGCTTCAAGAGCTGCTGGCCGTTGAGCAAACACTGCTGGGCTTCGCGGGCCTTGGCGTATTCGCCGGACGCGAGCATTTCATCCTCGGGCACGGATTCGGACGGAAGCTCATGGGCAAAATCATTCACGTCGAACGCGACAAACTTCCCAAGCTGCCGCGGCGGAGAAGCCGCCCAGAAAATGCCCGCCGACAAATCCATCACCGTCGCATGCGTGGCGATGAGGGCGTTCAGGGTGCCGCGATGGCCGTTGCCCGGAAACGCGCCGCCGGTCAGGCGGCGATCCCGAAGATACTTCGCCGCCTCCGAGGCGCCGATGGTTCCACGACCCTGCTGGAGCAATTCCGTCAGCCGGCTTTCGCGCGCGACCGACGTCGCCTCGGTCATGTAGTTCGTGTTGAGCGCGGCATCCTTGAGCCCGGGCGTTTCGAAATGATTCGGGCAGATGATCACCGCGTCAGCGGATTCGCGGACCTCGGTGCGGGACGGAGTTTTCTCGACCACGACGAACTTGCCATCGGCCCGGCTGCCGACGAGCCACAGCGTGGAGACGAACACCTTCGCGTCGCGGATGACCTTGAGCGCCTCGGCGAGATTGTGGGTTTGCTGGAGGACATCCCGGGCGACGACGGCGACGGGTTCGGCGGTTTCGCCGGGGAGACTCGACGGCGCGCCGTTGATGGTGACGGAAATTCCGGCGCGGTTCATTCCGGAAATGACCCCGGCCATGCCCGCCCACGCCAGCGAGATGAACGGAACGCCCTGGTCCGGCTCGAACATCATCACCACGCGGTCGCGGCTGAAGACTTCGGCGGCTTCCCAGTCGAAGTTGCGGCCGGTCAGGAGATGGCCGTTGGCGGTGGCGTTGCTCCACACGCCGAACGCCGTGCAGCCGGCGCGGGCTATCAACGGATTGTCGATCATCATGTAGGAGACGTCGTGCGCCGCGTGATAGTTCAGGAGACGGTTGTAGTAGTTGCCCAGCTCCGGATGAATGTCCGGGCAGGCGAGCGTGGTGCCGAGAATTTCCGTGCGGTAATCCACGGAGACGAAATCGCTCAGGTGACGGTTGCGATAGAAGATGTAACGCTGGAGGACGTTCACCTTCCAATCCTGCGGCACGTAGCCGTGGATCATGTCGAGGAATTCGTTCTCCAAGGTGTGCATCTGCGCTTCGAGCAGCACGCCCTTGGCGTAACCCATTTCGAACGGCGAACCCTTCAGGCAGACAGTCAGCAAACCTTCGCGTCGTTCCATCCAGGATTTTCCCAGCCAGGTTTTGCCGTCGCGGGTGACGGGTTGAAGTTTGAGAATGGCTAGGTCGGCCGGCAGCGGCGGCGGGGTGGCGACGGCGACGCGGCCCATCCACCAATACCAGACCGCTCCCGCCGCGAACAGCAGCAGGATGCCGAGGGCGATGCGTTTGGCCCACTTCTTCATGCGCGGGCGAGGGTCAGCAGGGTTTCCCCGGCCGTCTGCGGTCCGACCGAGAAACCGGCGCGGGCCTGGATGGCTCCGTCCTTCTCCGTCCATTTCAATTCCAGCCGCACGGTTTCATTCGGCGAAATCGGCAGGCGAAACTTGGCCTTGGGAATTTCCCGGACGAGCAGGGGACAGTGGAGCACCGCTTCGACGGCAACGCGCACCAGCTCCAATTGAAACACGCCGGGCAGGATGGGGTTCTCCGGAAAATGCCCGGCGAACACCGGGTCGTGGGCGGGGAAACGAAACTCAAACACCGTCCGGCCCTCAGCGTCCGGCTGCGGCCCGCTGACCTGCGCGGCGAGGATGGATTCTCTCATCGTCATCGCTTTTCCGCCTTCGAGGCGTCGAACATCTCGGCCCGCTGCGGGCCGGGTTTGCGGTCGATGATTTGGAGATCGAGCGTGTACCAGCGACGTTCCACCACGAAATGATTCGTCGAGATCAGGCGGCCCGGGCAATTCCCTTCCATGCCGCCGCCGAAGAGGCAGCGGACGTCCGCGGCGATGTAGTCATGAATCCACCGCGGCTTGAACGCGCGGCTGGACCGCATCACGTAGGCCTGGCCGTCGGGCTTGATGAGGACGTCGGCGAGGACGTTGCCGAAGTTTTCGGTGATGACGAGCCGCTGGCCGTGGGTGGAACTGCTCGCCAGGTAACCGTTCAAGGTGAACTGCCGGCCGAGCACCGTGAGCACGCCGCGTTGCGTGATCAGGGCGTCGTCGGGTTTGAAATCCGCCGGGACGGGAATCTGTGCGCGAGGCCGGCTGGCGCAACCGGCGAACCACAATGAGAGGGAGACAGCCAAAAGACATTGTCCGAGTCGCACCAGTCGCGCGGCCGGTTTCCGCTTTCCGCCTTTCGCCTTCCGCTTTTGCCTAAAGTCCATCGCCCACCGCCGCTTTCACCGCCGCCACGTCGAGCGGCTTGGTTTGGTCGAACGTTTCCGCCGGAAATTTCACGCCCCACTTTTCGCGGTTGAAGATGATCCGGGTGAGATCGCCGCCGGGTTCGTTCATGACGACTTCGAGCGTGGCCGAGAAGTCCGGCTTCATCCTCACCTCGATGGAGGACAGCAGCGAACGGATGGTGTCGTTTAGCGGCTCCATGGTGACGACCGTGACCGCGCCGGTGGCGACGGTGACGGTGAACTCGTTCGTCATGCCGTCGAGTTTGCCCTGATGCATCAGCGTCATCTGGTCCATGACGCGCTTGAGCATTTGGGGGAACCCGAGCTTGAGCTTTTTCCACTGGCCGTCGGTGCGCTCGAACTGCGCGACGGACTTGTGGTTGCCGAGGAGAATGGACTGGTAGGGCGCGGTTGTCTCCCAACGGATTTCATCGGGGCGATCAATCAGCATCACGCCTTCGCTTTTCAGCGGCGCGTCGAACAGCTTGAGGTGCCGTTCCTGGGTGAACTCCATGTAGAGCGACGTCTGCGACGCCATCTTGGCCTGAAGCTCGCGCAGCAGCGGCTTGGGATCGGCCACGGACTTCAGCGCCGCGTCGTCGGCCGCCTGCGTCCACAAAGCGCCGGCCAGCAGCATCAGGGCAGTGAGTCTTTTCATGTCAGGATTTGGTCCAGCCGCACGATTTCATAACCGTGCGCCTGCAACTTAGCCAACAGCAGTTTCAGCGTCACCACCAAACGGTCGGCCGGAATGTCGCCGTCATGCAGCAGGATGATTCCCCCCGGCTGCAACTGGCGCATGATGCGCTTCACCACCCAGTCCGAGCTTTTGATCTGCGTGTCAAAGCCGCGCGCGGTCCAGCCGATGACCTGGAACCGCATTTTCTTCGCCACCGCGAACACGTTTGGGTTCGACAATCCCATCGGCGGCCGGAACAGCGTGGGCGCCTGGCCGACCGCCTTTTCGATCGCGGCCTGGGCTTTCGTCAAATCATCCGTCAACTGGGCCACGGTAAAGAAATTCGTCGCGTAGCTGTGGCGGAAGGAATGATTCGCCACCAGATGACCTTCCCGGACGATGCGCGCCGTCAGTTCCGGATGCGCCTCGACGTGTTTGCCGATGACGAAGAAGGCCGCGGGCAGTTTCAGCTCGCGGAGCAAATCCAGCAGCACCGGCGTTGAAACCGGGTCCGGGCCGTCGTCGAAGGTCAGCGCCACCTGTTTCCGCGACGGATTGCCGCGGCAGATGAATGGGCCGAATATGCGCAGGCCGGGATTCCACACGCCGAGCACGATGACAAGGAAGGAGGCCAGCAGCGTCAGGCCGAGCAGGGTGAAGTTGTGGCAGACCAGCGCGAGCCCGCCGACCACCGCCACGCCGACCAGGTGGATTTGAAAACGGGTCATGCCGGTGACGCCGGTTGCACGAGGCACAGCGCCTTCGCTCCGCGCGCGGCCAGGGTGTAGAGCAGCACGCCGCGGCTTCCCGCTTTCACGCGTTCCACGGCCACGGAAAAGCCGAAGGCCGACGCGGAATAGAATTCGCCGCAGGTTTGCTTGTAGGTCTGGTGCTCCACGTTCCGGCCGGCGCGACGGCAAAGTTCCGCGGCCACCGCGTGATAATGTTCATCGAAGCCGACCAGGCCGTTGGCGCCGCTCAGAAAAACGTCCACCGCCTGGAGATCCACGGCCGCGGCAATCCAATCCGCCTCGCGGCGCGCATCGAAGGGACGACGATACCGTCCGAGCTTCACCGCGCTGACGCGGGCCAGCGGCGACGCGGCGGTGTTCAGCGGACTCAGTCTGGCGATGGTGACGCCTTCGCCGGGAATGATCCGGTCGTTCCAAATCTTCCAGCGCTGGCCGATGGCGAGGACGTATTTGTTGAGCTCGTCCATCGCGCCGGCCAGGGCCGTGTCGGCCTCGCCGGTGTGCAACTGGTTCATCGCCTGCCAGAGGGCGCACTCGAAGGAGATTTCGCCGGCGGTCGGCGCGGAGTTCAAGCCGTGCGCGTTCTGGTCAATGGCGATTTGTCCCGCGACGGCATTGTGAACCGACCCGGGGAAACGCGCGGGCATCGGCTCGCGTTCGTCCTTGGCAATGAGGTTCTCGATGAAGAGGGAGCCTTCTTCGAGACAGCCGAAACCGCTGCCCAGCACAATCGCCGTTCGCATCGCCGGGTCTGCTGAATGACTGCGCCGGGCGGCAACCAGCGAAAGCTGCGTCATGCGATTCAGCCGACGGCGTTGATTCGGGCTGAGCAGCGCCGTGTCCGCCACGGGGCCGCACTCGTGCACCAAAACTTTGCCCGGAGCCAGCGGCGCGGGGATGTCGCGGACGACCGCCGGGCCGGGGCCGACCACGCCCAGGCCGGTGACGGCCACGGGACCGGTCGTTCCCGCCGTGGTGCGCGCCGTCGCCTCCGGCTGCGACAACACCAGCACGGCGTTGTTGCCGCCGAAACCGAACGAATTGCTCATGACGTGAGTCAACGGTGCGGACTGCATTTCGGTGACAGGCGAAAGTCCGATGTTGGGATCGGCCGCACTGAAGCCGAGACTGGGCGGCAGTTGCTGGCGTCGCAAGGCTTCGACGCAAATGACCGCCTCGATTGCGCCGCTCGCGGCCAGGGCATGGCCGAAGTAACGTTTCGTGCTGGAGAAGGGCGGGACGTTTTCGCCGAAGAGAGATTTCAACGCCTTGCCTTCCGCGAGGTCGTTGTCGCGGGTGCCCGTGCCATGGGCGTTGACATATCGAATGGCGGAGGGATCCAGTTGGGCGCGGCGCAGGGCGGTGCGCATTGCGGTCAACGCGCCGGCGCCCTCGGGATGTGGTGCGGTCGCGTGATGGGCGTCGCAGCTCGCGCCCCAGCCGGTGAGCCGGGCGAGAATCGTGGCGCCGCGTCGGCGGGCGGATTCCTCGGCCTCGATGACGAGCACCGCCGCGCCTTCGCCGAGGCTCATGCCGCCGCGGGAGGCGTCGAACGGACGGCAGCCCGCGGAATCCACCAGCAGCAATGAATGAAATCCGCCCCACGTCATGCGCGACAACGAATCCGCGCCGCCGGCAAGCATCACGTCGGCTTCGCCGGACAGGATCATTTCGCCGGCCATGGCGATGGCCAGCGCGCCGGAAGAACAGGCGGTGGCGACGGCCAGGCTCGGGCCGAGCAGTCCGAAGTGGTCGGCGATCAGGTCCGCCGAGGAAACGCAGGTGTGATGACGGGTGCAGCCCGGACGCATCTTGCCGCGCTTGAGCAGGGTCTGGAGAAAGTTTTCGCTCCCGAACGAACCGCCCACCGAGCAGCCGAGCAGGACGCCGGCGCGGTCGGGTTGGGAATCGAAGCGGATGTCCGCGTCATGAATGGCTTCGCGGGCGGCGAGCCAGGCGAGCTTGTCGCTGCGGGAACTGTTGGCGGGCGCGCCGAGCCGGACGAGGTCCAGTTGGATTTCACCGACCGGCACCGGGCCGTAGCGGGGGGATTCAAACAGCGAGAGGGGGCGCAGGCCGCAGGTGCCGTCGGCAATCGCCTGCCAGTTTTCCTTCAATCCGAGGCCGGCGGCGGTGATGATGCCGAGGCCGGTGACGACTGGATAACGCGGGGACACTAGGCGGGGCGCTTTTGCTCGATGAATTCAGCCAGGGCGCGCGTGGAGCGGAACGCCGGCCGGCCTTCCTCCATGTCCTTGATGACGATGCCGTAGTTTTTTTCCAGCATCACGACCAGTTCCAGCGCGTCAATCGAGTCCAGCTCCAGCCCGCCCGGGCCGAACAGCGGGGCGTCGTCGTTGATCTGGTCGGGCGTGATGTCCTGCAGATTCAGCGACTCGATGATCTTGGACTTTAATTCACTGGTGGCGACGCGCATGGTTCAAATCGTTTCTGATTTCAGGGCGCAGAAGCTAGCAGACAACTTCTCCATGTCACAATCATTTTCCCGTTGCGGCAAAGGCATTCCTTGCCCCTCCCGCGCCAATAAAATCGCAATGGCCTGCGCTTTGGCCAAGGCTGGCATCGCGTCCGCCGCCGCCGCGCTCAACGCGCTCAGGCCAACACAGACACAGGCCTCCGCCTCGCCTCGGTGAATCATATCCGCCGCCTCGGACAACACGCCGGCATCGCCGCCGGTCAGGCAGAGATTCGGTCCCATCAGCTTGTGCCGGATGGCCACCTCGCCCATCGCCGCGCTTGGCAACGTGTAGGCAAACAGCGTCGGGCTGGGGCCGCCAACCGCGTCGCGGCCTTTCCAAAACTCGATGTCGGTGGACAACGAACCGGCGCGGGCGGCCAGGCAGATGCCGATGTGTTCGCGCGGCCATTTCCCGAAATCCGTCTTCAGCTCCTCCACGGCCAGCAAGGCAAGCTGGCTGGCAAGGTCCAGCCGGCCAAAGCGCGGACCCAAGCGCGCCGACTTCAAATCGTCGGCGGTCACTTTGCTTGCGGCGATGATGACGGGGCTATTCATGGCTGAGGATCAGCGCGCCGTTGATGCCGCCGAATCCGGTGTTGAGTTTCAGAAAGTGTTTCAGCCGCTGCGCCGGCCTTGGCGCGTGCGTGATGCTGGCGGGAATCCCTTCGGCTGCCACACCCAGCCGCGGCGTGCCCGGCAGCAGTTTTGCCTGCATGGCCAGCAGACAGAGAATGCTTTCCACCACGCCCGCCGCGCCCAGCGTGTGGCCGAGCATGCCCTTGAATCCGCTCAGCGGCGGGCAGGCATCGCCGAAGATGGTGCGCAGCGCGAGGGATTCCATCGCGTCGTTGTAAGGCGTGCCGGTGCCGTGGGCGTTGACGGCGTCAATGTCCGCCGGGGAAAGCTGCGCGGAGTTCAACGCCTGACGAATGGCCAGCGCCAGGCCGGAGCCGTCACGCGAAGGGCCGGTCAGATGATTCGCGTCGTTGCTGCTGCCCCAGCCGGAAATCCTGACCGCACTGCGCGGAGCCAGATCGCCGCGCACCAGCACGATGGCCGCGCCGGCCTCGCCGGGACTCAGACCGCCCCGGTCGCGATCAAACGGCCGGCAGCCCTGGGGATCAATCGCCTTCAACGCCGTGAAACCCGCGACGACAAAAGCCGAGAGATGGTCCACGCCCGCGACCAGCACGGCGTCGGCAGAACCGCGCTGGATGAACTTCGCGCCCTGTTGCAGGGCGATCAGACCGGACACGCAGGCGGCCGAGACGCATTGCACCGGACCGCGCGCCTGATGCATCGCGGCCAGATCGGCGGCGAGCAAATCACCCTGAAGATGACGCCGCGCGGCAGCGGAACACGGCCGGCCGTCGGACAAACGTTCAAGCGCCTCGATGTTGGCTTTGGTGGTGGACAGCACGAGACCGAGACGTTCCGGCGGAACGGTTGAAAGAATCTCCCGCGCTTCGGCCCGCGCCTGACGCAGGGCTTCGTCGGCAAGTTGAAACGCCGGATCATCAGCCTGGTCAGGAAAGTTCGGCACCGCGCCGACGATGCTGGATTGAAAGCGGGCGTGGTTGAATCGTTCGACGGAGCGAAGTCCGCTGCGGTTCTCCTGCAACGCTGTGCGCAACGCTTCGACACCGTTGCCTGCGGCGGTGATGGCACCGCAGCCCGCGATGGCGACCGGTGGAAAGGAAATGGCCGCGCGTTCAGGCATACACGGTGAGTTCGCCCTCGGCGATCAACTGGCTGTCGCACTGGATGCGTCCCGCGACCATCAGCATGGGGCTGAACTTTTTAACCTCGCGGATTTCAATTTCCAAAACCTGGTCCAGCGGCGCGGGGGAATGTTGCTTGAAGTTCGACACGGCGGCGAGCATCCCGACCGACGGACGTCCGGAACCGCCCGGGCCGCGGGCGCGCTGGCTCTGCGCGGCGGCGATGGTCTGGGCGATGCATTCGACCAGCGCCGTTTCGAGCACCCGGCCAGCGGCGACGGCGTAATGTCCGGATGAAAACGTGACCGTCGCCTTCGCCGTGGTTTCGGTGCAATCCACCAGCGCGTCAATCCAGCGCATCGGCGCCCGATGCGGCAGCAGGTTTTCAATGGCGGAACTCATGGCGTGATCTTGGCCGGCGACGGCTTGGGCAGTTCGGGAGCCTTCCAGAACGGATAGAAGTTATACCACTGGAGCGGATCGCGTTTGACGACAGATTCCAGGTTGGCCACGAAGCGCCGGGCGCAGTCGTTGAGGTAGGCGTCGCGCTGCGGCCTCGGCGGCATGTGCGGCCGTTCGGGCGGAAAGCCGAAGAAATGGTAATGCCCGCCGGGCTCGCGCAGGCTGAACACATGGATCAACGGCGCGTTGGCAATTGCCGCCATGACATAGGCGCCAATCGGAAAATGCGCGGTCTCGCCGAGGAATTTCACGGGCGTGGCCGGGCTGCCATAGACGCGGTCGCCGAGCATGGCGACGATCTCGCCGCGCCGCAACGCCGCCACCAGCGGGAGGGTGTCGGTCGGCGAACCGGTGAGCGGGATGAGCTTGAACTTCTGCTGCGAAAAGCGGTTGAGGACGTCGCGCATCTCGGAGGTTTCGTTGTCGAAGCCCGTGACATTCACCGGGACGTCGAGCCGCGCGATCATCTGCCCGGCGGCCTCCCAGTTGCCGACATGCGCGGTGAGCAGCAGCACGCCGTGGCCCTCGGCGAGCACTTTCCGGACGTGATGCTCGCCGTCGAAGAAGAACGTGAAGCTGTCGCGCTTGCCCGCCAGGATGGCGATGCGGTCAATGAGCGCACGGCCAAACTCGAAGAAATGCCGGAAGACCAGCCAGCGGCGTTTCCACCACGGCACCGGACCGAAGGCGCGGCGATGATATGCCATCGTCGAGGCCACGTCCGGCGACGCAAAGCAAAAGTAAATCGAAGAAGGCACGGCCAGGGCGTAGGCCGACCACAATCCCAGATAACGGATCAGGGTGACAAAGATCCCGATGCCCCGGGTTCCGCCGCGCAACTTGCCGCTGCCGGACCAATGGGCGCTGGGTGAAGCATCCTCGGCCATCAGGTGTAAACTCCGCCGTTGATATTGAGGACCGCGCCGGTGATGTAGGACGCCGCGTCGGAGCACAGGAACACCGCCGCCGCCGCCACTTCCTCGGGCTTGCCGAAACGTCCGGCGGGAATCTGTTTTAGAAACTGTTCCGCCGGCAAATCCTTCGTCATGTCCGATTCAATGAAGCCCGGCGCGAGCACATTCACGGTGACGCCGCGCTTGGCGACTTCGCGCGCGAGCGACTTCGAGGCGGCGATCAACCCGGCCTTGGCCGCGGAATAGTTCGCCTGGCCTTCGACGCCGCTTTGACCGGCGGTGGACGCGACGGTGACGATGCGGCCGCGGCGCTGCATGGCCATCTGCTTGGCGACCGGCTGCGTGACGTTGAAAAAGCTGTTGAGGTTTGTGGCGATGACCTCGTTCCACTGGGCCGGTTTCATGAACACCAGCAGGGCGTCCTGCCGGATGCCGGCGTTGTTCACGAGAATGTCGATGGTCTTGTGCTGCTGGAGGATTTTGGCGACGGCCGTTTCCGCGGCGGCGGAGTCGGCGACGTCAAACGGACACAGCTCCCCGGTGCCGCCGGCCTGGGCAATCTGCGTGAGGGTCGCGGCCGCCTCGTCGTGGCGGCTGCGGAAATTCACCAGCACATGGCAGCCGGCACCGGCGAGCGCCACGGCGATGGCGCGGCCAATTCCCCGGCTGGCACCGGTGACCAAAGCGATTTTTTTCTTTGCCGAATCCATTGTGATTTGGAGCAGCGGCGATGCTAGGGTTTGACGAAATTCCGGTCAACGGGCATTTCGGTTGCATCGGTTTTGGCGATGCGGTGGATGAGGAAAATTTAGGGCGGAGCACGCCTGTCCCGGGCGCAGCAAGACAGGAAGTGACGGAGGCTTAAGATGGTTCCGACGACTTCGGAACGTTTTCCGTTGCTGCGCCCGCGGACGGGCGCACGCCGGAGGATTACTTTGCCGCCGGAGAATTCGTCCCGGCCTTTTTCGCCTTCACGCCGTCGGTGTAGGCCTTGTAGAGCGCCTTCCAACTGCGGCCGTTCGCGTTCAGGTGCTGCTCGGACTTGGTCTTGTAGATTTCAAAGATGGCGGAGATCTGGTTCATGTTCTTGTAATCCACGGCCTCCTCGCGCGCCTGCTTGAGAAAACCCAGGATGGTTTCCTCCTCGGCCTTGGTCAGATCGGGAACAATCGCGTGATAGCCCTTCAGGGTGAACGCGACCTTGCCCACGGTGTATTTGTCGAGCACGGCCTCGACCTGTTCCTCGGTGAGATCCTTGCGCAGTCCGGTCATGAGCGCCTCGTGAACGGAGCGGGGCATGGCGGAGTTGGCGATGATCTGGCGGTCGAGCTGGCTGAGCGGCTTGCCGGTGACGGGATTAATGCCCGCCGGCACGGTGGTGTAGGGATGTTCGTTGTGCCAGTCGCGGACGGCTTTCAGATGCGTGGCGACAACTTCCCGCACGCGGGCTTCCTTGGCGGGGTCGTTGAGCTTCAGGGAATCGACCCACTCACCGGCTTTCTTGAGGAGATCGGTGTCGGCCTTGAAGACGGCGGCGGTGGAAATAGGTGCGGCCGGCGCGTTGGCGGTGGGCTCGGTCTGGGCTTCAAGACGGCCCGCGATTCCCGCGATCAACACGGCCAGCAACAAGATGGATGATTTCATATAAATTCGGTTCAGCGTGCTTGGACGTAAAATGCAGGGATGAGGTTTCCGGCTTTTTCCATATCACCTTGTCTGCTCAGGCTGATTGCTTTGGATATTCAAAACTTGGATGCTTTCAGAAGATGGCTTGTTGGTGCTTGCCATGGCTCGTTCACGCTCAACCATTTTTTGTAGCAGCTCGCGCTTCTTTTCTTTGTGTCTGAATTTTGCGTAAACCTCCATGCCGGTCACGAGCAATGCTGCAAAAAACCAGACGATCGCCCATTCACGGGATTTTCCAGCGCCGAGCAGAGCGCTGACACCAATAAATCCTGCAGCTAGCGCAAACCACCCGGGACAATCACAGAGAACAAAGAATCCAGAGAAGAATAATATCAATCCAACACCCAGGCAGATTCTTGCGATGCTTAACTTCATGGGCATCCCAGACAACAAGACTCACACATTCACATGCACCACCTTCGCCGGCGGGAAGCCGTTGAAGTAGGTTGCCGAGGCGTTGCTGTAGGCGCCGATCTTCTCCGAGTAAACCAGGTCGTCGATGTCCAGGTCCGGCAATTGTTCCGATTGGGAAATGGTGTCGAGGCCGTCGCAGGTCTGGCCGAACACCGCGCAGATTTCCGTCTTCCCCTTCTTGAACGACTTCAGCGGATACTGGCAGTGATCGAAAATCACGCCGCTGTAGGTGTGATACACGCTGTCATTGATGTAATAGCACTGCTTCCCGTCGCGCACGGCCTTGCCGATGATCTTGGCGATGCTCGTCGCCGCGCTCGCCACGAGGAAACGTCCCGGCTCGGCGAGAATCTGAATGTCCGGCGCGAACAGGCGGCTGATCTCGGCGTTGATGACCTTCGCCAGTTCCCCGAACGGCCGGACGTGCTTGTTGTACGGCGCGGGAAAACCGCCGCCGATGTCGAGAATCTTGAGCGTGTGGCCGCGGCCGGCGCTTTCCTTCATCACCGCGGCGGCGGCATTCAGGGCTTGGACGAAGTTTTGAAAGTTCGTGCACTGGCTGCCGACGTGGAAGCTCAGGCCTTCGACCACGAGGCCGAGCTTGAAGGCCGCTTCGATCAAATCCGCCGCTTCGCCCGTGGCGCAGCCGAACTTGGACGACAGCTCGCATTGGGAGCCGGTGTTGTCCACGCGCAGACGCAGCACCACGCCGGCGTGCGGGGCGTATTGCCGGATTTTCTTCAGCTCGTTGACGTTGTCGTAGGTGACGAGCGGCTTGTATTTGTCCAGCGTCAGCAGCGTTTCCTTGGGCTTGGTGGGGTTGGCGTAGATGATCTTGTCCCAGATGAACTCCTGCTGCGCCTTCGGGGAAAGCTTCCTGATGTTCTCATACACCGTCATGAACTCCGGCAGCGACGCGACGTCAAAGCTCGCCCCGGCCTTGTAAAGCGTGCGGACGATTTCCGGCGCGGGATTGGCCTTCACGGCGAAGTAGCACTGGACCTTGGGGAGGTGCTTTTTGAACTCCGCATAGTTTTTCCGGATGACGGCGTGGTCAATGATGACCACGGGAGTGCCGTGTTTTTTGGCGATGGCTCGGAGCTGGTTTTGCGTCATAAAATCGTGCGCTGGGATTAGGCGGTTTCCGCAGCAGGCACAAGATAAATCTGAGAGTTTGTCGGGTGGAAGGTTTCGCGTTTTGACATCCGCTCAAACGGTGGTTTAATTTCCGGCAGGTTTCCCGTTTAACTCAGACGCACATCATGAAAACCCGCCTGTCATTCCTTCTGTCATTGTTCGCCCTGGCTCTTTCGGTTCACGGTTCGTCGGTTCTGCCGCTGAGCACGGCCGGCCTGGTGCAATCTTCCGCCGCGGTGTTTCGCGGCACGGTCGTCGGCGCCAGCAGCACCCGGAGCGACGACGGTCTGATCTACACCGCGACGTCGCTGCGGGTGGAGGAAGGGTTGCGCGGCGTGTTTCCGTCCATCGTGAAGGTCGTGCATCGTGGCGGACGCGTCGGCAATCAGGACGAATTTTACGGTCTGTCGCCGAAGTTTGGCGACGGCCAGGAATACCTGCTGTTCGTCGTGCGCGGCGAGAACGGCGGGTTGAACTGCGTGCAAGGAGCAGCCGGCGCGGTGAAGCTGTCGCGGAGCAAGGCGGGAGACTTTTCCGCCGACTCAGAAGCATTGCTGGCGGAAGTGCGGAGCCTGGCGGCGGCCAGTCCGGCGGGGGAGAACGTCACCGATCAAGCTGGCACCCCCGGCGGCGCGACGGCGGCGGCGTTGACGGGAATGCTGGGCGGAGTCGCCGCCCGGTTCACCCAGCCCGACCGCGGCGAACCGATTCCCTATCTGATTGATGCCGACAATCTGCCGGCGGGCATGACGCTGACCCAGGCGACCAACGCCGTGCGGCAGGCCTTGAACGCCTGGACGGCGGTGACCAGCCTGAAGTTTGCCTTCGAGGGATTTCAAAGCTTCGGCCAGGGCGCGGACACCGTCGCGGTGGACGACGGCCGGCTGCGGATTCAACTGCATGACAATTACAACCGGATCACCGCCGCGAACGTGCTGGGTGTCGGGGGACGCTATGCGAGCACCCTGCCGGTGGCCACGGGTTGGGACCTGGGCGGCAACATCGCCGGGAACGAGTTCATGCTCAGCACGCGTTCCTACGTTGTGCTCGAACGCACCAACACCGCCATGCAGAATCTGAGCACCTTCACCGAAGTGCTTTGCCATGAAATCGGCCACACGCTGAACCTGGCCCATTCCAGCGAGAATCCTTCCGAGGCCAACACCACCCTCAAGCAGGCCATGATGTATTTCCAGATTCACGCCGATGGCCGCGGCGCGACCTTGGGAGCGTATGACCCGCCGGTCATTCAGCAGATTTATCCGTCAAACACCGCGCCGTATTCCTATGACCGCGTCATGGACGTGACCACGTCGCCGTTCGGCATCCCGAACGTCGCGGGCATCAACTCCGTGGAACTGCGCGGGTATGATCTGCAATCCTCCAGCCTCACCATTCAAACCAACGATGCGTTCGACGGCGTGGTGGGCGTATTTTCGCTATCGGGCAATCTGCTCAAGTTCAACGCGTCGGCTTATTTTGGCGATGCGCGTATTCCGGACCTCGGCGACGGCTCCTACTATGAACGGATTTTTGCCCGCTTCTCTGACGGCACGAACGCTTCGCCTTATATCACCGTCCGCACCGTCTCCCACAATCCCGACAGCACTTCGCCCGCTTCGGATGGTTTGCCGGACGATTGGATGACGACGTATTTCGGACATAGCAATCCATTGTCCGGGGACAAGTCCCGCGCCACCGACGATGCCGACTCCGACAAGCTGAACAACCTTCAGGAATACATCGCCGGCATGATTCCCACGAACAAAGCCTCGGCGCAGCTCGCCGTCATCTACCGGACCAACGTGCTGGAATGGCAGGCGAAGGCCTACGAGCTTTACGAGGTGCAGACCGTCACAAACATCGCCTCGACCAACTGGGCGCGCCTCGGCAATCCCGTCCTGCCGCTCACAAACACCGGGCGCTTCACCAATTACAACACGGCCACCTCGGCCGCCCGCTTCTTCCGCGTGCAAAAGGTTCCCTGAAGCATTGCCACCGCGACGGAAGCCTTCTAGCTTCGTCGCGCATGATTCGACTGGTGCTGTTCGACATTGACGGGACGCTGGTGCACACCGGCGGGGCCGGGGTGAAGGCGTTTGCCAAGACCTTCGCGGAGGAGTTCAACGCGCACGACGGGCTGGAGAAACTCAAGTTCGCCGGCCGCACCGACGTGAGCCTGGTGCGGGAGTTTTTCAAGATCCATCACATCGCCGAGACGCCGGACAACTTCGACCGCTTCTTCGAGCGTTACGTCTTCTGGCTCGACCATATTCTCGCGCACAGCCACACCGAGGCCTGTCCCGGTGTCGGGGAAATGATCGCCGCCATGAGGGCGCTGCCCAAGCCGCCGTTGATCGGTTTGCTGACCGGGAACATCTCGCTCGGCGCGGAAATCAAGCTGCGGCATTTCGATCTCTGGAAGGAATTTTCCGTCGGTGCGTTTGCTGATGACAACGAGGACCGCGACCAGATTGCCGCCGTGGCCAAGCAACGCGGCGGACGGGTTCTCGGCAAAAACCTGCGCGGACCTGAAGTGCTGGTGATTGGGGACACGCCGCTGGACATCCGCTGCGGCCGGGCGATTGGCGCGAAGGTGCTGGCCGTGGCGACGGGCGGCGCGACGCTGGAGGAATTAAAGAAGCACGCGCCTGACTGGGCGGTGAAGGACCTCCGGGAAATTACCGCGCAGGAAGTCTGTTGCTGAGCACGCGGCCGAATCAGTGGCCGTGGCAGGCGCCGCCGCAGCAACCGCCGCCTTTTCCGCCGCCGCTGTCGCAGGATGACGTCCCGCAGTCTCCGCCCGTGGAGGCGGCAAAGGTGGAGAACTTCTTCTCGATCTTGGACGAGCCGCAGTGCGGGCACTTGGTTCCCGCCCAGTCCCGGGAGCGCACCAGGATTTCGCTGTCCTTCTCGCACTTTCCGCAATGAAACTCGTAAATCGGCATGGGAGATAGTTAGCGGATTTTTCCCGGAAGCTCAAGTCCTCCGCTCAAACGATGGCGAGCAGTTCAACCTCAAAGATCAACGTGGCCTTGGGCGGAATCGCGCCCGGATAGCCGTGTTCGCCGTAGGCCAGTTCATGGGGGATGGTGAGCTTGACCTTGTCGCCGACGCGCATGGTCGCCACGCCCCGGTCCCAGCCTTGGATGACCATGCCCGCGCCCAGGACGAACTCAAACGGTTCGTCGCGGTCCACGGAACTGTCGAACTTGGTGCCGTTGGTCAGCCAGCCCGTGTAATGAACGCGGACGGTGTCGCCGGACTTGGGTGCCGGGCCGCTGCCCGAAGTGATTTTGTCGATCTTCATAAAGGGAGTGGTTTCAGGAGACGGAGAGCAGGTGATGTTTGACGCTGACGTTTCCGCGCTTCGCGGTCCAGCGTTGGCCGGAAACTTTGCCCATCAGTTGTTCGCCCAGCGGCGACTGCGGAGTGATGACGGTGATTTCGTGGCCGGAGTGTTCGATTTCCAGGCCGCCGTTCTTGGGGCCGATGAAAAAGAAGGAGCGCAGGCCGTCCAGGTCGAGCTCGACCAATGCGGTGAGATCGACGGGATCCTTGGCGGTGAAGGTCCTCAGCGAAAGCGTCTCGTAGGTCTTGATGGATTCGAGAATTTCCCTGGCCTGACGGGCCTGGCCGCTGGCGAGATAACCGGCCTCGAGACCGCGGGTGTCGTATTTGCTTTCGGCCTTGCTGCTTTCGTGCGTGGCTTCGGCGCGGGAGTTTTTCGCCGCGTTGTCCAGCACATCGAGGCTTTCGTTGAGCTGCGCGAGAATTTTTTTGAGGAGGAGGTCCTTCTTCATTTCAACCTCCGGCGAACACCGGGCGGAATCCGGCCTCGGTCAAAATCCGCGCCGCCTCCTCGCGCTTGTCGCCCTGGATTTCAATGTGCCCGTCCTTGACCGTGCCGCCGACGCCGCAGGCTTTCTGCATTTGTTTGGCGAGCGATTCCTTCTCCGGCAGGCCGATGCCGACAAAGCCGGTGACGACGGTGACCGTCTTGCCGCCGCGCCCGGCCTTCTGCCGGATGATGTCCACGCGGCCGCGGTTTTTCTTGGGCGCGGGCGTTTCCACGACCGGTGCTTCCGGGCCGGTCGGCAACCCTTCGCTGCTCAAGGCGGCGAAGGGATTCTGGGTCAGGCTTTGTCCGCCATCGGTGGGGACGCGTTTGTTGCTGCTCATGCCGGCAGAATGTTGCCAAGAGACCGGCGGAATGAACAGCCGGTTTATTGTTTTCGCGGAAGGCTGGTAATGTCCCGGGAAACGTACATAGTCATCCGTGGCGAAAAAATTTATGGAAGACAAAATCGTGGAGCTGCTGGGGCGGGAGGATTACGTGCCATCCAATGTGCCGGAACTGCTGCGGTCGCTGCGCCTGCCGCCGCACCGTCAGCAGGAGCTGCAGGGACTGTTGCGTAAACTTGAGCGCGCCGGCTTGATCCTTCGCACCAAGGGCAACCGCTATATCCAGTCGCGGGCCGCCGATCTGGTGCCGGGCCGGTTGCAGATGAACCGCCAAGGGAAAGGCTTTTTGCAGCCGGACGACTCCAGCCTGAAGGAGATAATGATTCCCGCCGAGGCGACTTCGACCGCGCTGCACGGCGACCGCGTCCTGGTGCGGCGCGATGGGAAGCGCCGCGGGCAGACCGAGGGCGCGCAGGAAACCGGAACGGTGATCCGGATTCTTGAGCGCAAACGGACACAGATTGTCGGCACGCTGAAACGTGGCCGCGAGTTTCTCTATGTCATCCCCGACGATCCGCGGATGCCGCAGGACATTTACGTTCCCGAGCCTCGTGACGTGGGGCGGCCGGCGATGGTCGGCGACAAGGTGGTGGTGGAGTTGACGAATTGGGAATCGCGGCACACGAATCCTGAGGGGGAAGTCATCGAGGTCCTCGGCGCGGCGGACGCCGAAGGCGTGGACATGCTTTCGGTGCTTCGCCAGTACAATTTGCCGCTGCATTTTCCCCGCAGCGTGCTGGCCGAGGCGCGGGCCATCGGCAGCAAGATATTGCCGGCGGACTTGGCGGGCCGCGAAGATTGCCGTCAGCATCAGGTGATCACCATCGATCCGGACGACGCGAAGGATTTTGACGACGCGATTTGTCTGCAACCGCTGGCCGGGGGCCAATGGAAGCTGTGGGTTCATATTGCAGACGTTTCCCACTACGTGAAACCAGGCACGGCGCTGGACATCGAGGCGCGGGAGCGTGGCAATTCGACCTATCTGGTGGACCGGGTGATTCCGATGCTGCCGGAGGCGTTAAGCAATGAGCTCTGTTCCTTGAAGCCCGACGTGGACCGGCTCACGAAGTGTGTTGAGTTTTTGGTTTCCCGCGAAGGGCAGGTGCTGAAGACCAGGTTTTATTCGGCGGTCATTCATTCCCGGCGTCGTTTCACCTACCGGGAAGTATTGGCGGTTTTGCAATCGCCGCCCAAGGATGGCATCGAACGGATGCTGCACGACGCGCATGACCTCGCGCAGAAGATTCGCCGGCTGCGTTTCAAGGCGGGCTCGCTCGCGCTGGATTTTCCAGAGACGAAAATTCGTCTGGATGAGCGGGGCCGGGTGCTGCGCATCGAAAAGGTGGAGAACGATGTGTCACATCAGCTGATTGAAGAATACATGCTGCTGGCCAATGAGGCGGTGGCCGGGCGGCTGATGAGCGAAAATCGCCCGGCGATTTATCGGGTGCATGAAGAACCGGAGGGTCGTCGCTTGCAGGAATACCGGGAGGACGTGTTGAGCCATCACATTCCCTGCGGAGATTTGACCAAGCGGAATGAAGTGGCCAAGCTCCTTCAACGACTTGAAGGGGTAGCAATTGGGGCTGCGTTGAAAATTGGATTTTTGCGTTCGCTGATGCGGGCCAAGTATGATGTGAAGCCGCTTGGGCATTATGGGTTGGCCAAAAAGAAGTATGCGCATTTCACCTCGCCCATCCGTCGGTACGCCGACTTGGTGGTGCACCGCGCACTTTTTGGAGGGGTGCAAGGCGCAGTTTCTCTGCAGAAGACAACGGAACATATCTCAGAGACGGAACGGAATTCTGCCGATGCGGAACGGGACAGCCGGGACGTCAAAATGTATGCATTTCTCAAGGCTCAACTTGAATCCGCATCACCGCCAGCATATCCGGCATTGGTTACGGACGTGCGGAATCTGGGATTTTTTGTGGATGTGCCGGGTCTCGCCATGAGTGGCCTGGTGCATGTTTCCAGTTTGGAGGATGATTTTTATGTTTTCGAGGAGGGGCGAAGCCAATTGATTGGAAGGAGAACCCGGCGGGTCATCCGGTTGGGCGATCAAGTGAAAGTGCAGGTGGCCAAGGTGAATATTTTCAAAAAACAGGTGGACTTCCGGCTCGCCGGCTGCGTCCAAGAACCAAAGCAAAAATTACACCTCGCCAGAAGGGCGAGGACGGGCAGAACGTCCGAGGAGGCCTAAGACGGAAATAACGGTTTTAACCCAGGAAGCGAGGTGCCAAACGCTTATTTTAGAGGAATGGCCAAATAAAATTTGACCATCTAGGGTTTATCCTGACTTAAGCTAAGCAAAATAAATATGAATCTTAGCAAATGTCTCATTGATCTTAAAAATAAAGTATGTTTAAGTGTTCAAGAGCTTAAGGAATTCAGAGTTTAACCGAATTTTGTTTATGTTTTGCATTAAAGAGGCTGGAATGGGCGTTGGGCGCGTTGCGTCCGCGGTGGTGTTGGCGGTTGGGCTGCTGGGCCAGCCGGTGATGGCGGACCAGATAACCACGGCTCCGGGCTTTGGCCCTTGGCAGGTGGGCAGCGGCGGTGAATTTACGGTGACACCCGACGCTGGGCTGGCTGCGGTGCTGGGTGCCTACAGCCCCTTCACGAGCAATCAGGGCGGCTACATTGGCAGCTTCCAGACGTTTTGTTTGGAGCGCAATGAATACATCATGGACAACACCACCTTTGATGTGACCCTGAACAGCATCACGGTTTTCACGGGCAACCCCCTGTCGGCCGGGGCGGCCTACCTGTATGCGGAATTTGCCAAGGGCACCTTGACGGACATCAACGGCAATTCCTACAACTACGCGGACAGTCCGGTGGGTGGCCGCACCGTCAACGGATTTGACCACGCGTTGATGCTGCAGAATGCGATCTGGTATCTGATGGATCCGGCGATGATGGGCGGGCAGGCCATCAATCCGTTCGTGCTCAAGGCGGACGCGGTGCTGGGCGGCAGCGCCAATTCATTTCTGCCGGACAACGGCGCGCACAGCGTGTCGGTGATGAACCTCTGGACGCCGGGCCAGCCGCATGACGCGCAGCACACCTGGCAGGACGTGCTGGTTTACACCACCAATGTTCCTGAGCCGTCGGCCTTGGCGCTCTTCTCGGTCGCCAGCCTGCTGTTCCTGCGCCGCAAAAAATAACTTCGGCTGCCATAACCTTTCGAAAATCTTCGGCCCGCAAAGCCGAAGATTTTTTGTTTTAGGATGAGGGTGATTCGCAGTTGGAGGAGCTCGCCTGACTTCGGACCCTCGGAGGTGGGATCCTAAATGGGTTTCGATGAACTCATGGGTTTGTATCGCGTCAAGCATGGTTCCAAAACTCCCACGGCTTCGTCTCCCAAAGCAGGTTTGCGCCAGGTGACGGAGGACGGCCACGAGTAAAAGCGTCAGCTGCATTGCAAAGAGATTTTGTGCCCTTTTCCTAGCGGCCAGCTTTCGCTGCCAGGCGCTTTGGAGCCAAAACTTCATTCTCGGCGGACCAGGCCGTTCTCTCCCTCCTTAAACTCGCCGCCGCCTTTCCATCGAGCGTGAAAGACCAACTGCGCAAGTAGAATCGCATAATTCGCAAAAAAGGTTCAGCATCGAAAAAGTGTTGATGACTATGTTGGCGCATGAGTCACATCGCACAAATTGCCTCTCAGTCGGATGGGCAGGCGGAGTTTGGAGCATTTGGATTTATGGCGCGGCTGGTGGGTGCCTGTCGCCGGGTGTTCGAACTGCTTGCCCCGCTTGGTTACGAGGACGAAGCCGGGTTTCATTACGGCAGCAATCCTCAACCGCCAACCTACAAGTAAGGCGAAAACAAACGGGCCAGTGCATCGCGCAAACGCGGCGCCAGCCTTCGTCCGTCGGCTTCGGCCAGCGTGACGGGCCGCGCCTGTTCCAGCTTTCCCGCCACCACGGAACTCATTCTGCGGGCGAACTCGCTGCCGTAGCACTCCACGTTCAATTCAAAATTCAGCCGCAGGCTCCGCGCATCCCAGTTCGAGGAACCCAGCAACACCCAGTGCCCGTCGACGATGGTCAGTTTGGAATGATCAAATGGCGGCGGCGTGAGCCAGAGGCGGCAGCCTCGTTCCAGCACCTGCCACCACATCGCCCGTGAGGCCCAATGGACAAACGGCAGGTTGTTCTTTTCTGGCAGAATGATGTCCACCTTCACGCCCCGAAGTGCCGCCAGATTCAAGGCCGACACCAGCACGGGATCAGGCAGAAAATAAGGCGTTAAGATTTGCACCGAAGTCTGCGCCTCAGCCAGCGCGGCGAGCAGAATCCACCGCAGCTTTTCAAAATCCGCATCCGGTCCGTCCGTAATCACCCGCGCGACGACCTCGCCGCGCTCGGGCAGTTCTGGAAACCACTCCGGACCGTCCAAAACTTCGCGCGTGGTGAACGCCCAGTCATTGGCAAAAGCCTCCTGCAACTGCGTCACCACCGGACCATCCACGCGGAAATGCAGGTCCTGCACCGGGCTTTTGGGCTTTGCCCGGAGCCGGTTTCCATGGCGGATGTTCATGCCGCCGGTGAAGCCCGCCGTCCCGTCCACGACCAGCACCTTGCGATGGCTGCGCAGGTTGATGGTTGTCACGCTCCACGGCATGAATGACGGCAGAAACCGCGCGACGGCCACGCCGTGATGTTTGAGCAGTCGCGGAACGGGCGGCCACGAATAACGCGCCCCGGCGGCATCCACCAGCACCCGCACCTTCACGCCGCGCGTCACGGCCCGTCCCAGGGCGGCGGCGAACTCTTTCCCGGATTCGTCGTTGTCAAAAATGTAGGTCGTCAGGGAAATGGATTGGCGGGCCGCTTCGATGGCGGAGAGCATGGCGGGAAAGGCCTCGTCGCCGTTGGTCAGCACCTCAATCCGGTTCCCGGAAGTCAACGGCCGGGCCACAACACGACCGGCCACGCTGGCGAGCATGTGCAGATGGGCGGCGGCGGAGGGATCGGAATCGCCCAGATTTTCGGGAGCATCGCGCCGCAGCGTTCCATGAACGCCCAAAACAACGGCGCGGCGGCGGATGCGGTTGAATCCCAGGGTGAGGTAAAGCACGGGGCCAAACAAAGGAATCAACAAGATGACCCCAATCCATATCGTCGCTGCGCGGGTGTCCCGTTTGTGGAGCAGAACATGTCCGGACGTCAACAGGACAGCAAGCAAGTCGAAGCCTGCCGCCAGATGAGGCCAAAATTCCGACAATGTGGTAAGCCAATCCACCCTCGAATCTTCAACGGGTTTCATTCCCGACGCAATCTGGAACGCACCTCTTGTTACGGGCCGATCGGACGGAGGATCAGCTGCATCTGGCGGCTGGCCGGCAAAAGGTGTTTCGGATTTGTAACCCCATCGACACGGCAACGAGCCTTGGATGCCTTAGCAGATTCAACCCATGATTGCTTTCGGACATTTGATATTACGCGGGACGATCCTGCATCCGGCATCGGACTGGATTCTTCCGGCCGGCGTCTGGACCGTGGCGTGGATCCTGTCAGGTGAGGGTTATTTAATTGGCACCGGCATGACCCGAGGATTGAGGGAGGGGGAAACGCTGGTTGCGGCGGGGAATTCCAATCTGTATCTGCGGGCGGCTTCCATTGGTGAATTCAAAATCAAATATTTTATTGTGCGGCCGCCGCTCCTGGACGGGATTTTGACCGTGGCTGAGGGCCAAATCCTCGACCGCACGGCGTCCCGCGTGGAAACGCTGTTTGTGTTCGCAGCGAACGATCCGATCAGTCAGAAAATGTCGCGATTGGTTAGGCAATCTTCCCGCGACGCCCTGCTGGTTCGAGGTTCGCTGGTCCAGGTGTGGACGCAGGCCATTTCGAAATTACTAATTTTTCCCTCGGCCGAACCCGGGCAAAAGCTGAGGGACCGTTTTCGCCGGCTGGTCGCACAATTGCCCGAGGCGGAGCTCGCCACTAATTCCATGGGCAGCCTGGCGGAAATGTTGTCGTGCAGCGAACGGCATTTTCGGCGCCTCTTCCGGGCGGAGTTTGGAGTTTCACTGCGAAGCCGCCAGATCGAACTCCGGCTGCGTCGCGCGCACCGGCTGCTGCAGGGCACGGATCTGCCCCTGGTGGAGGTTGCCTGTGAAAGCGGCTACTCAAACATCCGGCTGTTCAATTCTGCTTTCAGCAGGCGTTTTGGAATGACCCCGATTGAATGCCGGGAGGGTCAGGGTTCCGTTCCTGTCACCGAATCGTAACTGCCCTGTCATGCGCCTGACATTTGAAATTCTATAATCCCTCCCATGAATTGGAACGCATTGCGGTTGGTTGGTCTCGCGCTGTTGTGGAGCATTTCTGTCCAGGGGGAATCCACGCTGGGGGAAGCGCGGTCCGTTCTGGAACGCTGGGTTGAAACGCGGCAGCTGATCTCCAAGACGCGGTCCGACTGGCAGACCGACCGGGAGACGCTGGAGCAAACGATTCAAATGTATGAGCGCGAACTGGCCGCTTTGGACGACCAGTTGTCCAAAATTTCCACCAACAACACCCAGGTCGTCCGCGAGATGGCTGAAGCCGCCGCGCTTCAGAAGAGCTCCAACGAGACCCTCGATTCCGTGCGGCAGTTCGCCACCGGACTGGAAGGGCGCGTGACCAGGTTTGCACCGCAGCTGCCGACGCCCCTGCAGGAGATCTTGAAACCGCAGCTGGCCCGCCTCCCGGCGGACCCGGCAAACACTAAAATGCTGCCGGCCGAACGCATGCAGGTGCTGGTCGGGTTTCTGAACGAGGTGGACAAGTTCAACAACTCCATCAACGTGTTTTACACGGAGAAGCGCCGCAATGCCGCCGGGGCGGAAGTCGCTGTGCAGACGCTCTATGTCGGACTCGGCGCGGGATACTTTGTCAATGAGGCCGCCGATTTTGCCGGCGTGGGCGCGCCGGCCGCCGCCGGGTGGGAGTGGGCCGCGGCTCCCGGCATCGCGCCGGACGTGCAGGAGGCCGTGAAAATTTATAACAACAAAAAGGCCGCCCAGTTTGTGATGCTTCCCGCGGCAGTCCGGTGATTTTAAAATTCCATGAAACTATTCTCAAACGCCCTAGCCGCCGTTTTCCTGCTTGCCTGCTCCGGGCCGGTGCTCGCGCAGTCGCTCGACATGCTCCATCAGGGCGCGCTCAAGGACCTGGAGTCCGCTGGCGCCGAGCTGTCGGCCACGCGACAGGACATTGAAAAGGAGCGCCTGCCCATGGCCCGGAAAGTCACCGAGCTGGAACAGGCCTTGATTCAACGACGGGCTGATCTCGCCAAGGCGCAGCGCTTCCAGGAGAACCAGCTGGTGGAGCTCAACGCGCTCAAGGCCGATGCCAAGCGCCAGGCGGACGAGGTCAAATACATCGACTCGCTGATCACGGAATATGCCCGCGCGTTTCGTTCCCGGCTGAACTTCATCGAGGAGCCCCGCTACAAATCCGTGCTAGATGATGTCGAAGCCGCGGCGGCGGGGGCTGACGTGACGCCTATAGAGAAGTTTTCCCGGCGCGCGCAGTTGCTGGCCACCGCACTGGATCGCGCAGAGCGTGCGCAAGGCGGCGAACTCTTTGAGGGCAAGGCCCTGGACAAACAAGGCCTTGTGCAATCCGGCAAGGTGGCCGTGTTCGGCCCGGTGGCCGTGTTCGCCGGTTCCGCCGGTTCCGCAGCCGGGCTGCTGCAGCAGGAGTTGAACAAGGCCGATCCGACCATCGCCCAGTTGGACGGCCAGCTGGTGGAGGCAAGCCGGGAGCTGGTCAATTCCGGCAAGGGCAAGTTGATTCTCGACCCGACGCTGGGCAACGCCTTCAAGCTTTCCGCCATGAAGGAAACGTTGTTCGAGAAGTTTGCCAAGGGCGGTCTGGTCATGATTCCTTTGCTGGGCTTGGGATTCTCCGCGCTGGCTCTGGCCTTCATCAAATGGCTGCAGCTCGCGCGCGTCCGGCTCGCCACGGAAACGGATCTCCAGACGGTGCTGGGCCACATCGAAAAGAACGATGCTGATTCCGCCCTGCGCCATGCGCGGAGCATTCCCGGGGTGGCCGGCGATCTTCTGGTGACCGCGGTGGAGCATGCGGATGAAAAGAAGGAATACATCGAAGAGGTGCTTTACGAGAAAATGCTCGGTGCGCGCACCCGGCTGGAACGCGGGCTGCCTTTTCTGGCGCTGACCGCGACCACCGGACCGTTGCTCGGACTGCTGGGAACCGTCACCGGCATGATTGCGACGTTCAAGCTGATTTCCAGCTTTGGCAGCGGTGATCCAAAAATGCTGGCGGCGGGCATTTCTGAAGCCTTGATGGCCACGGCCACCGGCATGGGCGTGGCTATTCCCGCCCTGTTGCTGCACGCCTTTCTCAGCCGGAAGGCGAAGAGCATCCTTGGCAGCATGGAGCAGACGGCCGTCGGCTTCGTGAACGGCGTGCCGCAGGAGGACAAACCAGCATTCGTTTGACCCCCCACCCTCAACAACAAATCGATATGAACGAATTATTCCAAACCATGTGGCACACCTGGATGACTGGCGGCTGGGTCATGGGCGCAATGGTGGTGTTGTCCGTGGTGGTGTATGTCAGCGCCGCGCATCTGCTGATGCTGGCGTATCATCGCGGGCTGACCAAGGCCACCGACAGCTCCCTGCGCGAATGGGTGGCAAAGCCGGACAGCTGTCCGGCCAGTGTCCGCGAAGTCATCCGCTACTCGCAGGACGAAATTCACTCGGTGATGGACATCGAAGGCCGCTTCCGCGAAATCGAAGCCACCCAGGTCACGGATCTGGACCGGCGCATCGCCTTCCTCAATGTGCTGGTGGTTTCCGCGCCGTTGTTTGGATTGCTCGGCACCGTGTTGGGAATGCTCCTGACCTTCAAGGCCATTGGTGTCGGCGGCGCTTCCGCGTCGGAAGTGATCGCCAAGGGCATCAGTGAAGCGCTCGTGGCGACGCAAACGGGCATGATGGTCGCCATTCCGGGTTTGATCATGGCCAGCGTGGCCAAACGGTGGCGCAACGAATATGTCGCCTTTCTCGCCCGGCTTGAAAGCATCACGCTGCGGCATTTCCGGCCGGAGTTCCACGGCATGACCCGCTATTTCGTAAAACGTCCGTCCAGCACCACCGGAAACGAAATGCCTCCGCCGGCCATGGCCTCCTCGGAACCCGTTAACGCATGAAATTTCGCCGCACGCTGGCCGAGCCGGATGAGTCCATTGAGCTGAATCTGATTCCGCTCATCGACATCATCATGTTTCTGCTGATCTTTTTCATCTCCACCACCAGCATGATGCGCGAAAAAAGCGTCGAGGTGGACAAGCCCCAGTCTTCGGGAGCCAGCGAGACCGAAAAGAAATCCATCGTGCTGCAGGTGACGCCGGACGGAAAGGTGCTGCATGAAGGCCGGGAAATCGGGCTCGACGGCGTGTTGTCCACGGTCAAACGGCTGTGCGGTGAGGAGCCTTTGCCGGTGGTGATCCAGGTCAACGAAAATGCCCGGTCCGGGCTGATGACCCGGATCATTGACACGGCCCGAATGGGCGGGGCCAAGGACGTCAGCGTGGCGGCGCAGCGGAGTTGATTTCCCCATGAGATTTCGCCGTCAACTGGAAGAGCCCGAGGAGGCGATTGAGCTGAACCTGATTCCGCTCATCGACATCATCATGTTCCTGCTCATCTTTTTCATTTCCACCACGAGCTTCATCGAGGAACCGGGTGTTCAAGTCGAGAAGCCCCGCGCCGCCACCGCCCGGGAGACCGACAAGAACAGCATCATTTTTGCAATCACCGCCGAGGGGAAGGTGGCGTACGGGGGAAAGGAAATCGGCTTGGGCGGCGTGCGCCCGACGGTGACACGGCTCTCGCCCAAGGGCCGGGAACTGCCCGTGGTGATTCAGGCGGATGACAAGGCCCGCTCCGGCACGGTCATCAGCGTGATTGACGAGGCGAAGCTCGGCGGGGCCAAGGACGTCAGTCTCGCCACGGACAAGAGTTGAATTTTTAGAACCGAGCGATGCGAAAAGTCTACCAGAATGAAAGCAGCTACGCCGGATTGCCGGTGGCGATCATTTTTGGCGTGGGCTTTACGGCCATTCTTTTCGGTTTTATTCCGTTCGCGCATCGGATTGCCAAACCCCAGCGCGCCCTGGAGCTGCGGAAAGTGGCCGCCGCTGATTTGCCGCCGCCGGTTGAGGAGAACACGCCTCCACCGCCGCCGGAAAATGAAAAACCACCCGAGGCCAAGCCCGAGCCGCAACTGGCCGAGGCGCAGCAGCAGATTCCGCTCAGCGCGGATCTGGAAGTGGCCATGGGTTCGGGCGGCGCGCTGGCGGGCTTCGGCGACATTCGCGCGCTCACGGCGGCAGAAAGCGTGCGGCAGGATGCGTTTGATGTCGCCGACCTCGAGAAGAAACCGGAGGCGATTTCCCAGGTGGCGCCGACTTATCCGCCGGAACTGCGCAAAGCCAAGATCGAAGGCTCGGTCACGCTGGTGTTCATTCTCGGTGAGGACGGCCGCGCAGAAGAGCCACGCGTGGAAAATTCCACGCGGCCTGAATTTGAAAAGCCCGCGCTGGAAGCCATTCGCAAATGGCGTTTTCGGCCGGGCCAGAAAGACGGCAAGCCGGTGCGCAGTTACATCCGCATCCCGCTGCGCTTCCGCGTGACCGCTGGCTGACGGCCCATTGAACATTGAATTTTATGAAGCAAGTGATGAAACAACTCTTGAACCTGAACCGGTTTGCCTGGCTGCTGCTGGCCGGGCCCGCGACGGCGGCACCAATGTTCGCGCCTTTGCCGGAGAATCACGAACTGGCCTCGGTTTGGAACGATCCGGAGTTCGCGAAACGTCTCGTGGGGAGCTACGGCTTCGCCTCCGACGCCGAGCCGCGCATGACGCCCGAGGAGCAGATGGTTTATCGGGACAAGATCGTGCCGCTGCTGCGCGATGATCCCAGGAAGGCCATGCCGGCGTTACAGGCTCAGATCAAGCCGTCGGCCAGCGCGGTGTTTGATTTCACGCTGGGCAACGTCTATTTCCAAAGCGAAGACCTGACCAACGCGGTGAAATATTTCGAGTCCGCGCTGGCTAAGTTTCCCGACTACCGCCGCGCGCAAAAAAATCTCGCCTTCGCCTTGGTGCGCGACGGGAAATACCAAGAGGCCATCACGCCGTTGACGCGGACGATCACACTGGGCGGCGCGGACGCAAAAGTGTTTGGCCTGCTCGGCTTCGCCTACATGAGCGCGGGCCGCTACAGCTCAGCTGAGGGCGCATATCAGCAGGCCGTCGTGTTTGAGCCGGAAAACGTGGACTACAAGCTCGGACTCGTGAAGTGCGCCGTGTCCACGGCCAATTACGATCACGCTCTCGCCTTGTTGGATGAACTCACCCAGCAGTATCCCGACCGCGACAGCCTGTGGACGTTGCAGGCGAACGTTTACATCCAAAAAGACCAACCGGCCAAAGCCGCCGTCGGCTTGGAAATGGTGCGTCGCCAGGGGAAGGCCACGGCCCCGAGCCTGTTTTTGCTGGGAGACCTCTACATGACGCAGGAGGCCCGGGATCTCGCGCTCACGGTTTATCTGGAAGCCATTGAAAAGGACGGCGGCAAGAATCTGGCCAAGGCTTTGCGGCCGGCGCAGATCATGGTCAGCCGCAGCGCGTGGGACGAAGCGCGGAAACTGTTCGCCAAGATTCGAGAGGCGGGCGGGGGCCTCGGCGCGGCGGACGAATTGAAGTTGTTGAAGCTGGAATCGAAAGTCGCGATGGCCACCGGGGCGGGCGACAAGGCGATTGAAACGCTGGAGCAGATCATCCAGAAAAATCCGCTGGACGGCGAAGCGCTGATGCTGGCCGGAGACTACTACGCCAAGAACGAGCAGCGGGAGAAGGCCGAGTTTCGTTACGACACCGCCAGCAAGCTGCAGGGCTTTGAGGCGGACGCCATGGTCAAGCACGCTCAGCTGCTCGTGCAGTCGCAAAAGTATGTGCCCGCCGCGGAACTCCTGCGAAAAGCACAAAAAGTCAAACCGCGCGACAACGTGCAGCGCTACCTCGACAAGGTGGAGCAACTGGGACGGGGTGGACGGTCATGAGCTTCGCAAGGGTAGACCGGTTGCCTGCCAGCCTGGGATGTTGGTGGCTCCTAAGCCTGCTGGCTTTCGCAGGCTTCAGCGCATGCGCTCAGGAGAGCGGCACGGTTGTGGGAGTGGTGGTAAGCTCTTGGGATGCGACGCCGCTGGCGGGCGTCAGCGTGACTCTGCGCGGCACCACGCTGGCGACGCAGGCGGACCCGAGCGGGCGTTTTGAATTGAAGAATGTCCCGCCCGGCAACCAGGTGTTGCGCTTTTCCAAATCTGGATACGCTTCGGCGGCAGTGACGGATGTCCGGGTGCTGCCCGGACAGACCACCACGGTGAACGGGAACCTGCGCCCGGAGTTTTATGAAATGGAGGAGTACGAAGTCACTGCCGAGGAGTTGACGCAGCAAACGGAGAAGATTTTGTTCGAGCGGCAAAAGGCGGTCGGCATGACGGATTCGCTGGGATCGGATTTTCTTTCGCGGGTCGGCGCGGGCAACGCGGCGGAATCCATCTCCAAAGTATCCGGCGCAACCATTGTCGAGGGCAAGTTCGCCGTGATTCGCGGGCTGAATGATCGCTACGTCAGCACGACGCTCAATGGCGCGAACATTCCATCCGCCGATCCCTACCGGCAGTCGGCGTCGCTGGATTTGTTCCCGTCGCAGGTGATTGATCGCGTCGTGGTGGCGAAAACATTCACGCCGGACCAGCCGGGCACGTTTACCGGCGGCGGCATCGATGTCATCACGAAGTCATTTCCCGACAAGCCGTTTCTGACGGCCTCGATTGGCACGGCCTACAACACCCAGTCCAGCTTGAACGAACGGTTCCTGACGCATTCGGGCGGCAACACAGATTGGGCCGGCATGGATGACGGGACGCGCGCCCTGCCGGCGGAACTTCAGGGCGCGGCGGTGCCGAACAGCGTGCCGGGGCTTATCGGCAAGCCAGGCAGTGAAATTTTTCTGCGGGATTATCCCAGGGGCCTTGAATTGGACCGTCAGACAAAGGCGCTGGGGACGACGGAATTTGCCCCGACCCGCACCACGGCGCCGTTGGATCATAATTTTTCCATGGCCGGCGGCGGATCAAAGCCGTTGTTCGGCGGACCGTTTGGTTATTTCGTGGGCGTGAGCTACAAGCACGACTACTCGTTTTACGAGGATGGCATCTACCGGCGCTACTGGCAGGGCACCAACACCAAGAGCGACTATCGTGACTCGCGTTCGCTCAGCGTCGTCAACTGGGCCGGCATGGTGAATCTGGCTTACCAGCCGTTTGAAAATCACGAACTGGGATTCACGTTTCTATACAACCAGAACGGCACCGATGAGTCCCGGCGACTCGATCAGGGTTTTGAAGACAACGACCGGTCGAAGACGTTCCGCCGTTCGATCCTGTATTACACCGAGCGCAACCTGAACACGTTTCAGATGAAGGGGGAACATCGATTCCCTGCGCTGGCAGACCTGAAGTTCAACTGGCTGGTGGCGTTGACGCAGACTTCGCAAGGCGAGCCGGACGCGCGTTTCTTCAACGACAGCAAATTGCCGGGCCAGGATTATTCCACCGGCGGGGCCAATCCGATCCCGAACACTCCGACCCGCTATTTTCGCGACCTCGATGAAAACAACCAGAACGTGAAACTGGACTGGGCGCTGCCGTTCCACAATTGGACGGAGGAGGAGGGACAATTGAAGTTCGGGCTGTTTGATAGTTCATCGAGCCGGACTTTTACCGACCGGGCGTTTGTCTATTCTCCCAACGGCTCCCTCGCCGGTTACGACAATGATCCGAACAAGTTTCTCACGCCGGATAACCTGGGCCTGAACAGCATCACCACCAACAGCCGCGGCAATGTGAGATTCAATTGGAATCGCGTGATCCAGGTCTTCGACAGCCGGTACGACGGCGAGCAAGACATCCAGGCGGCCTACCTGATGATGGACTTTCCAATCACAAAAAAACTGCGCGTCATCGGCGGCGCCCGGGTCGAAACAACCGATTTGAATGTTCATTCCGAAAGCTACCTGGACAGCAGCGTCACCGGCAAGAAGACCAACGATACGAATCTGGCGCGGACCGATGTGCTGCCGGGTGTGGGGTTGATCTTTGCGGCCACCCCCAACATGAACTTCCGGTTAAACTACAGCCAGACCATCGCCCGGCCCACGTTCCGCGAGCTGGCGGCCTATTTCAGCTGGGACCCGACCATCGGCGACTTCATCGAGGGCAATCCCGAGCTGAAAATGACCGATGTCAACAACTACGACGCGCGTTGGGAATGGTTTCCTCACGCCGGTGAACTGGTCAGCTTCAGCCTGTTCTACAAGGACCTCAAAAATGCGATTGAGCGCGGTAACAATGACGTGGGCGGTGAAGTCATCACGTATTTCAACCGCGACACCGCTAAACTTTACGGGTTGGAAGTGGAAGCCCGAAAGAACCTGGACTTTCTCGGCGAGCCGTTGAAGAACTTCAGCATCGGCGGAAATTTTTCGCTGATCAAATCCGAGGTGAAGCTCACGGATGACGAACTCGTCAGCAAGCGCGGGTTTTTCCCCGATGTCAGCGACACGCGTCCGCTTTACGACCAATCGCCGTACATTGTTAATCTGGACTTGAACTACAACAATCCTCGATGGGGCACCACCGCCGCGCTCATCTTCAACCTCTCCGGCCCGCGCATCACCATCACTAAATTGAACGCCAACGATGTTTATGAACAGCCGGCGACGGCGCTGGACTTCATCATCTCACAAAAGCTCTGGTCGCACACCACGATCAAGTTCGCCGCGAAAAACCTGCTCGACCCGCTGATCGAACGAACTTACGGGGAGGATAGCAACCTGCTCTATTCCTCCTACCGCAAAGGCCGCGCGTTTTCATTGAGCTTGAGCTATGACTTCTAGGAGCCGCCGCCGCAATTCCGGGCGCGCCCGCTTTGGCCCGCCTCAAGGTGGTGATGGCTGGGACCTGCCGGGCTCTTGTGCCGCTCTCAGACCAGACTGGCGTGAAAGCCGCGCGCCGAAAGCCATTCTGCCGGCTTTGACCGTTTTGGTTCTGCTCGCAGTTTGCCTAGCTGGCCAATCCTTCGCGTCCGGGAAGATTCGCCAGGATTTCGTGGCCGTTCCGAACGCGACCAACGAAGTCCAGTTTCGGCTCTATACAAACGCCGCCCCGGACGCCTCGCATTTGTGGAATACGTTCGACCTGCTGGCCTACGGCGAGACTTTGTTGGAAAGCCCCGGCGGTACCAGTTCCTGGCACAACCTCCTGGTGAATGATCGTGGACCCGAGCTGAGGACGACGAATCATTCAACCCTCCTCGAACAGGCGGCTGGGACCAACTGGAGTTATGTCGCCTTCGATGCGACGGCTGGCTATCCTGATCGGCTCACCCGGTTTCATCGCGGCATTTTGTTTGTGGAGCCGGACTTGTTTGTTGTGTGGGATCACCTGGTCGCCCGCGAGCCGGCGTTTTTCAAAATGGTGCTTCACGCCCCTGACGTCAGCAGGGTTGATCCCATCTGGCGTGATCTCCGTCTGGAATTGCCGCGGGCCGGCTTCAGAATCAATGCCCCGTCGCCGCGAAAGAGTTCGCGCGACTGGGAGCGGGTTGAATCCGCCGCGGACAAGTTGTTTCCCCCTACGGCCACGTTTCAGCTCGGCCCGACCAACCGACTCGCCTCGCTGGATTTGCTGACCGTGTACTGCGTTCATCACGGCGGAGAGAAGAAGGATTTTGCCTTCCGGCTTTTGGAAACCACCAGCGCCGTCGGCGTGCGGATTCATCGCGATGGCCTGCCGACGCTGGTGGCATTCAAGACCGATGCATCCGCGACCGACGCCACGCTTGCCGGTTTTGCCTTCAAGGGGCCTGTCGGGGTTGACGTATTCACGCTCAAAGTGAAAAAGCCCTGATTGCTCGTTCGATTCTCGCGCAGTTTGGCTGCCCTTCTTTCCTCCTCGGCCAGACCGTTTACCCCCGACGGCGTCTTTGCCCGTTTGTCACGACGCCGACATTAAAGCGTCACACACTCTTGAGTAAATCCCTGCGTAACGATTAACCGCAACACTTAAAACCTATGTTTAGAAATCTGAAATCACGACTAACAATTGCCCTTCTCTGCACGGGGTTGCTTGGTGCCACCAGCACCCAGGCGGCCACCATCCAAGTAACCGCCAATCTCACCGGCACCAATACGTGGCGCAGCACCAATGAATACGTATTGAACGGCTTCATCTACGTGCTGCAAGGCGGCGTGCTGAACATCGAACCCGGCACGGTCATCCGCGGCAAAGCCGGCACCGGCCTGAGTTCCAGCGCGCTCTTCATCACCCGTGGCGCCAAGATTTTCGCCAACGGCACGGAACACAGCCCGATCATCTTCACATCCGAGTCAGATGACTTGGACGATCCGACGGATCTGCCGTTGTGGCAGCGCGGGTTGTGGGGCGGGGTTGTGATCTTCGGCAACTGCGTGCTGAACACGGCGAGCGACGTCACCGGCAACGGGGCCTCGCCCAAGTATGACATCTTCGAGGGTCTGCCGGACACGCAGATCAGCGGACAGTTCGTCAACCGCATGGGCGGCAACGACGACAACGACAGCTCGGGCGTGTTCCGTTACGTCTCGATCCGCCACGCGGGCACGGTGATCCTGCCCAACAAGGAGCTCAATGGTTTGTCTTTGGCGGCGGTGGGCCGCGGGACGAAGATTGAAAACGTGGAAGTCTACGGCACGGCGGACGACTCGGTGGAATTCTTCGGCGGCACGGTCAACACGAAGTATATCGCGAGCTTCTTCAGCGATGACGACAACTTCGACATTGATCAAGGCTACCGCGGCAAGAACCAGTTCTGGTTTGTGCTGCAGGCGCCCGATGCCAAGGACAACGGCGGCGAGTGGAACGGCGAGCCCAATGGCTTGGGCGTGGGCGCCAGCCCGACGATGAACTTCGAACTCTACAATGCGACCTACATCGGGGCCGGCTCCAACGGCACGCCCACCCGCGCGCTGATCCCCCGCGTCTATGCCGCACCGAAAGTGTTCAACAGCATCTTCACCGAATTCGGCGGCGACATCCTGAACATTGACGCGACCTCGGGCGCGCACTTCACCAACGGCCTGGCCAAAATTCAGAACAACATCTTCTGGAATCTCGCCATCAACGGCAGCCAGGTTCTCCCCCCCGCCACCAGCATCGGCTACTGGGTCATCACCAACTCGGTTAACAGCAACGATGTTGTGAATCCGCTCCTGACCAGCGTCAGCCGGACGAACTTCCCCGCCTTCAAGATGGATCCGCGTCCCCAGGCGGGCAGTCCGGCGTTGACCAGTTCGCTGACCGCGCCCAACGATGGCTTCTACACGCCGGTCTCCTACAAGGGCGCGTTCAAGGACATCAATTGGGCCTCTGAATGGGGTGTTGCGGCGGAAGTCTGTCTCATGAGCGGTGAAGCGGCGGGCACACCCTTGCCGCTCGGCACGGTGGTGGTGCCTCCACCGAGCGCGGTGATTCTAAGCATCGTCAAGAACGGTGCCAACGTGGACGTCACCTTTGTGTCTCAGAGTGGTTACAGCTATCAGCTTCAGACACGGGCTGATCTCCAAAGCGGCACCTGGGGTAACTTGGGCTCGGCGGTGACCGGCACCGGCGGCATTCTGACCATCAGCGCTCCGCTCGGCGCCGACATGGCCTATTTCCGCGTCAGCGCGAACTAATCATCAAACCTGACTGATCACAGGAGGGAAACCGTCGCTGGTTTCCCTCCTTTTGATTTTCGTAAGCCCCGGGAATCCTGGGACGGCCTGCGGATTTGCTTGCTGCTATGTTTGGCCAGCCTTTAGTATCTGAGCCGGCTTGCGCGCGAGTAGCTCAATTGGATAGAGCGTCGGTCTCCGAAGCCGAAGGTTGTGGGTTCAACTCCCGCCTCGCGCACCATCTGCCAGAATTTCCCCTGAAGACAAAAATCCCGGCACCAGATTTCGCTGATGCCGGGAGAGCAATCTTGTTGGCGGGGCCGCTTACTTTTTCGGCTCAGGCTTCTTGACTTCCGCCTTGGGAGCTTCCTGCGGCGCCCCGGCGTTCAACTGGGAGAGGACCGCCTCGGTGATGTCGTTTTCGCCGTTGGTGTAGAGCACGGAGTCGGAATCCACCACGAGCGTGTAGCTGCCCGTCTTGGCGATGCCGGTGATGGCGAGCTTGATTTCGTCGATGAGGTTTTTGGTCTTGCGGGCCTTCTCCTCCTGAAGAATGGTCGCGGCCTGGCGCTGAAACTGCGCGGCGCTGGACTCGATGTCCTTCATCTCCTTGAGCTTTCCTTCGGCGTCCTTCTTGCGCTTGTCGCGTTCCTCGGCGGCGACGGCCTGGTCGCTGGCGGCGGCGACGAGCTTCTGATATTCCTCCTTCGCCTTGTTCCAGCTCTCCGCCATCTCGCTCTCGGACTTCTTGAGCTCCGTCTGGCGGTCCTTCAGCGCGGCGTCGGCCTGCTTCGTCCGGTAATAGCCGTCAAAGGTCTTGGCCAGACTGACCGTGGCGATCTTCACTTCCGCCTGGGCGGAAAGGTTCAACAGCGACATCAGGGCGAGGCCCAGACCCAGTTTTTTCAACGTCATTTTCATAAAATCAACAAATCAAATTATTCGTCCCGCGCCAACCGCAATCTCGGGAGATCGTGCAAAAGAGACAGGCCCGGGCGGGGGAGTGTTCATTAAATTTCTTCGGGACCGGGGAGCGGCTCAGGGCGAAATGGTGCTGATGAACACCACGCTTTTGCCGGTCTTGCCGCCCGGGCGGGACTTCCCGTTGGTGGTCGGAAAATCCACCGAGGTGGTGCCGCCGACGATATAGACTTTTCCGGCGGCGTCCAAGGCCACGCCGTGCGCCGTATCATTGCCTTTGCCGCCCAGCAGCGTTGCGGACGTGAAGGCGGTGGCGTTGTCATTGAGCCGAACCACGAAAGCCTTGCCGGTGGCGCTGCCGATCTTGTTGGTCGAGCGCAGGAAGGCGAAGGAGTTCGTGCCAAAGAAATTGGTGCTGGAGGTCACGCCCGCCACGCAGGCTTCGCCCAGGGCATTGACGGCGATGCCGTAGGCCTGGTCGGCACCTTTGCTGCCGAACGCGATGGCGTATTCCTTGAAATAGGAGGGGACAAGGTTGGTCCCGTTCAAGATGTTCGTAGGGCTGTATTTTGCCACAAACACATCCGCCGCCGCGCCGCCCCACGAGCGGGTGTTGGTGATCTTGGTGGTGACGGGGAAATTCGTGGAGAAGGTGTAGCCCGTCAGAAAGGCGTTGGCTGTTCCCGGTTGCACGGCGATGCGCAGGCCGACATCCGTGTTGAAGCCGCCGAGGTATGCGGAGAAAAGATTCGTGGCGCCGTTCGCGGAAATCTTGGTGAAGAACGCGTCATAGGTGCTTGTGCTCGAGCCCAGCCCGTTCAGCAGGGTTTTTTTGCCGACGGTGGGGAAGTCCGTGGAAATGGTGTAGCCCGTGAGATAGACGTTCTGACCGGCATCCACCGCCACGCCTTGCGCGCTGTCCAAGGAAGCGCCGCCGAGGAAGCTGGAGAAAATGACGTTGGTTCCGTTGGGGCCAAATTTTGTCACGAAGGCATCCCGGCTCGCGCTGGTGAGACTGCCGCCGAAGCTCGACTGCACGACCCGTTTCGCTCCGTCGGCGCGATCAATCACGATGGGGAAGGTGAACGACTCGGTGAAACCGGCGACGTAAACGTTGGTGGCGCTGTCGAGGGCGATGGCATTGCCGCAGTCGCGTTCGGAGCCGCCGAGGTAGGTGGAAAACGCCAGACCGGAACCGTCCGGACGAATCTTGGTCACGAACGCATCAGAGCGGTAAATTTTCAACGGGTTGTTGTTGATGCCGCTGATCCGCTTGTAGGCGGCGTTGCGCGTCGGGAAATTTGGCGAATCGGTGAAGCCGGTGACGTAGGCGTTGCCATCCGCGTCGGCGGCAATGCTGCGCGCCGCATCCTGTCCGCTGCCGCCGAGGTAGGTCAGATAGGAGAGCTCGAGCAGGTCCGCATTGGTTCCGTTCGGAACAAACTTGGCCACGAAGGCGTCGCCGGAAACCTTCGTGCCTTGCGTGCCGCCGTACAGCGGCTGCGCCGCGCCGCCGGTGGCAATGAAAGCGGTCAGGGTTTCGCCGCAGACGTAAACATTGCCGCTGGCATCTGTGGCGATATCCCAGCCGGAATCACCGCCTTTGCCGGCCAGATAACTGGAGAACGCCAGCGTGGGATCGATCACCAACGGCAGGCTGTGATCGTAATCGCCGATCCAAAATGTGACGGTCTGCTTGTCGGACAGCCGGTAGCCGCCGGCGATCACTTTGCGCGAGCCGTCCACCGTCTGGTAAATCACGGGCTTGTGCTGGCGGACTTCCTCGACGCCGATTTTCAGCACCAGGTTGCCGTCGGCATCGAGCTCAACCAGGTCAGCGCCGCTGATGCCGAGTTTGATCTGCCGGAAGTCCGCTCCGGGCTGGAGCAGGAAATCATATTCCAGCCGGGCCTGCTGGTCGGCGTAATAGACGACATCGATTCCCGGATAGGCGTTGTCGATGCGCACGCGGGAAAACAGCGGAACCTTCGCGCGCCATTGGCTGGCATCCGCGCCGATGAAGTAGTTGGCAAAGCCGGGTAGTTCGTCGATGCCTTGCACCTTGGCGCTGGCGTTGGCGCCGTTCAACGTCAGGCGGACGGTCTGGGTTTTTGCTTCCTTCATCACCACCAATGAAGCCTCAGTAGGCGAAAGCAACACGGTGGAATCCTGTCCGCGCGCGATAAAGCTGGCCGTTGCGCCCGCCTGGCCGTGATTGGCCTCGAAGCAGAGCGGCGCTTCGGACAGCGCCCGCCGGGTCGCTTCCGGGACGGGGGTTTTCTGAACGGCGGGCAGAGTGGTTGCGCCGAGACCGCAGACCAGCGCCGCCAAAAGGGGGTGCGCGATTTTTTTCATCTTAGAAAGGACGGTCGAAGCCGACGCTGAACTGGAACCGGCCACGGCCGTTGTTGTAGGCGTCGTGGCTGATCGGAATGCCGTAGTCCAGCCGCAGCGGCGTGCCCGAGGCGCCGCCCAGCGGGAGGTTCAGCCGGAGGCCGAAGCCCCAGTTGTCGCTGTAATGGCTAAAGTCGTAGGAATACGCGCCGCTCATCACGTTGCCGATGTCATAGAACACGGCGAAGCGCAGGCGTTCAACAATCGGCAGGCTGTATTCGATGGAGCCGAACCAGTAGGTGTTGCCGCCGATGGGTTCGGTGGAGCCGGAGCTGATTTCACGCGGGCTGATGTCGTCAAACTGGAAACCACGCAAGGAGTTCAGGCCGCCGAGATACCAGCGCTGGTAAAAGGGGACCTGCTTGGTCGAGCCGTAGCTGTCCGCCACGCCGGTGCCGCCGAGAATTTCCAGGACGTGTCCGGCGGCCAGGCCTTTGAAGTACCAGTGCGTCTTGAGTTCGAGCCGGTAGAAATCTTTTTCGCCGCCAAAGGGTCCGGCGAGCTCCACTGTGAGCGATGTCTGCTGGCCCTTGTCCGGCAGGAAGCCGGGCCCGCGGGTGTCCCAGGTGAGCGAGGCATCGAACTTCGAGATCATCGAGTTGCCCGCCTCATCGAGCAAGGTCTGCGGAATACGGGTGTAACCGTCGGGCGGCGACGGCGGCAGGCCGGCGGGAGTTGCGGGGGAGGCCACGATGTTGTTGAAGAAATCGATGCCCACCTGCTGGATGGTGTAGCCGACGCCGCCGATCAGGAAGTCGCTGCCCAGCGCGCGCCTCATGCCGAGGCGCATGCCGGCGAGGGTTTCGCGGTAGAGATTGTTCGGGCTGAGGTAATCCAGCTCGCGGTAGTAGAGGTTGACGCTGAGGTTCAGCTTGCGTTCGAGGAACCATGGCTCGATGAATTCGGTCTCGAAGTCCTTGCGCTGCGTTCCGAGCTGGACGCGCAGGCGGAACTTCTGGCCGCCGCCGGTGAAGGTCGGCGGATGAAACAGGTCGAAGTTGCCCTGATAAACTTCCGCAAATCCCACCAGCGAATCCACGGAGCTGAAGCCCGCGCCGAGCGTCATGTTGCCGGTGGGCTTTTCCTCAACGCCCACGACGAGGTTTTTGCGGTTCGGGACGTCGGTGGATTCCGGGCGGGTGTCCACCTTGGAAAAGTAATCGACGCCTTCCAGACGCACCTTGCTGTTGTTGATGCGGACCATGTCGAAGACATCGCCGGGGGCGACGGAGAGTTCGCGGCGGATGACGCGGTCCTTGGTCTTGACGTTGCCGCGGATCTCGATTTTCTCGACGTAGGACTTCTGGCCTTCGTCAATGATGAATTCCAGGTCCATCGTGCCGCTTTCGGTGTTGGGAATTTTTTTGACGATCAGGTTGCGCGATCCCGGGGTGACGTCAATGAAGCCTTTCGAGCCATAGAAGTTCTTGATGGCGTCGGTGTCCTTGGTCAGCCCGTCGGGCGTGAAGGTGTCGCCGATATCCATCTCCAGTCCATTGGGGCCGAGCTTCACCTTCTTGAGGGCGCTGCTGGGGTGCGCGGCGCGGTTGGCGGCGGCGATGTCGGCCGGGGTGAAGAGCTTGATGCCGGTGAACTTGATGGCGCCGACCTTGTACTGGCTGCCTTCGAAGACATTGAACCGGATCACCATCGTCTGCGGGGTCGGGTGCAGGAACTCGACGTCCTTGATTTCAAAATCAATGTAGCCGCGTTCGTGGTAGAACTGCGCCAGCCGGTCCTTGTCCTCGTCGAAATCGTCCTCCTTGAACACGCCGCTGCCGGTGAGCCACGAGAACATCCAGTGCCGGCGGGTCTTCAATTCGCCGCGCAGCTTCTTTTCCGGGAACGCCTGCGCGCCGCTGAACTGGATGTCGGTGATCTTCATCTTCGGGCTTTCCACGATTGTGATGGTCGCCGAGCCGTGGCCGGAGGATTCGTCGATGCTCGGGACATAGGTGACGCGGGTGCCGGGATAGCCGGTCTTCTGATAAAGCTTCTCGATTTCCTGGCAGTCGGTGAAGAGCTTCTGCTCGTCGAGCGGTTCGCCGATCTTCGAGGTGAGCTTTTTCTTGAGCTTGGCGTCCGCAAGCTTCTGGTTGCCGGTAAACTTGATTTCCAGCAGGCGGGGCTTGCCCTGCACGATGTAGGTCAGGACCACGCCGCCGGCAGTGATGTCGTCCCGGACCTGGATGTTGTAGAACTGGCCGGTCAGGTAGAGGTTGCGGACGTCGTCGTCCACGGCCGTGCGGAGGTAGGTGTCGCCGACCTTGACGCGGATGTTGGAGCGGATGAGTTCGTCGCTGGAGGCCGGCGGGCCGACGTGCTTGATCTCGATTTTGGAGATTTGCAGCGAGGTCTGCGCCTGGGCGAACGGCAGGCAAACGAGGACGACCAGCAATCCACAGAGGCGGAGAAAATGTTTCATCGGTTCAGTTTGGCACGTCGTCATCGCTCACCTTCGCCGCGTTTTCAAAGCGGGTGAACGATTTCAAAAAAGTCAGGTTCACATCACCGGTCGGACCGTTGCGCTGCTTGGCAATGAGCAGGTTGACCGGCACCGCTTCATGCTCTTCCCCGGTCGGCGCGCCTTCTTCGTCGTCGCCGCTGCTCGGCTTGTAGAGCAGGGCGATCAGGTCCGCGTCCTGTTCAATCGAGCCGGATTCGCGCAGGTCGGACATGCGCGGCTTGCGGTTCTTGTCTTTTTCCAGCTCGCGGTTCAGCTGGCTCAGCACAATGACCGGAACCTTCAGTTCCTTGGCCAGCGATTTGACGCCGCTGGAGATGTCCGCGATTTCCTGCTGGCGGTTTTCCGCGCGGCGCGCAGTAGAATGGAGAAGCTGGAGATAATCAATGACAAAAAGCTTGATTCCATGCTGCTGATGCATGCGCCGGGCCTTGGCGCGCATCTGCAAAACCGACAGGCCGGACGAGTCGTCGATGAAGAGCGGCGCCGCTGCCAGCTTGCCCGCTGCGCCGGTCAGCTTCGGAAAATCCCGCTCGGCCAGAAACCCGTCCCGGATGTTCCGCAGGTTCACCCGCGACCGCGAGCACAACATGCGCAGCACGAGCGATTCGGAGGTCATTTCCAGGCTGAACACCCCCACCGGCAGCTTCTGGTCAATGGCCACATGCTCGGCGATGTTCATCGCCAGCGAAGTTTTGCCCATCGACGGACGCGCGGCGATCACGACCATTTCACCCGGATGCAGCCCGCTGGTCATCTTGTCGAGGTCCGTGAAGCCCGTCGCGATGCCCGTCAGCATTCCCTGGCGGGTGTGAAAGTCTTCGATCTGCGTGATGGCGCTCTTGACCAGCTCCTTCATCGTGCGGTTCTCGGTCTGAACCCGCGCCTCGCTGATCTTGAGAATGTCCCGCTCGACCTCGTCCATCAGCATGTCCACCTCGCCCTCGAAGTCATAGACCCGCCCGACGACATCGGTGCAGGTGTGGATCATTTTGCGGAGGAGATATTTTTCCTGAACGATGTCCAGGTAATAGGAGACGTTGGCTGCGCTGGGGACGGCGTTGGGGAGTTCCGCCAGATACCCGATGCCGCCGACCTGTTCGAGCAGCTGCTTGTCTTTCAAGCGCTGCTGAACGGTGATGACGTCGATGGCCTCGCGCGCGTCATACATTTCGGCCAGCATGGCAAAAATGGTCTGGTGGCGGAGGTCGTAGAAGGTTTCCGCGCCCGCCTTGAGCTTTTGAATGCAGTCGCCCATCGACTCGTTCGGCGAAAGCAGCACGCAGCCGAGCACGCCCACTTCCGCCTCGGGGGAGTGCGGCGGGAGGCGGTCCAAGCTGGCGGCGGCATTGGATCGCGGCGCCTTCTGGCGTCGGGTCTTCTTGAAATCAGCCGCGCTGGCGCCTTCGTTGGAAACGGAATCAATCATCCGGATACGACACCGGAAAACGGTGGCCGGCTCAAACGTGAATTATTCTTTTCTGTTCACAAGATGTTCACAGAATCCGCCGCTCCTGACAAAAAAGAAAAAAGGCCGGCAGCCCGCCGGCCTTTTTGCTGTGTTGGTCCTGCCAGTATGGTTTTTTACTAATTCAACGAAATCAATCCCTGTGACAGCGCGAACTTCGTCAGTCCCGCCACGCTGTGGATGCCCAGTTTCTTCATGATGCGTTCCCGGTGGGTCTCCACCGTGCGGACGCCCACGCCGAGCTGGCTGGCGATCTCCTTGTTGCTGAGACCTTCCGCGATCTGGATCAGCACCTCGCGTTCGCGCGCCGTCAGGGTGGACAGCGTGCCGCCGGTGCTGTTGCCGCGGACGAACTGGTTGAGCGCGGTGCGCGCGACCTCGGGGCTGAAAAACGCCTCGCCGCTCTGCACGGTCTCGATCGCCCGCACCAGGTCTTCCGTGGTGCCGCCCTTGAGCACGTAGCCGCTCGCGCCGGATTGCACGATGCGCAGCACGTAATCCGTGTTGGTATGCATGGAGAGGATCAGCACGCGGATCGCGGGGATTTCCTTCCGGATGGTTTCCGTCACAATCAGGCCGTTCTTCTCGGGCAGGTCGATGTCCGTGAGCATGATGTCCGGGCGGAGTTCCCGCGCCAGGCGGAGCGCCTGCACCCCGTCGGCCGCCTCGCCCACGATCTGGATGTTGCCCTCCTGCGAGAGGCTGGCGGCGATGCCTTTGCGGACCACCGGATGATCATCCACGATCAGGATGCGGACGGGTTTCTTGGACTTGCCGGCGGCGGCGGGCTGGGTGCCTTGATTTTTCATAAGCGGTTTCTGGGATCCCGAGGCCGTCGCCGTGGTTGCGCGGGCGAGGCTGACGGGCAAAGCGGCGGCGGCAACAGGTGCCATGGTTTGTGCGGATTTCATAATTCGATGTCCAGTGTGAAGTTTAGCGGCGATTGCGTTGGGAACGGATGCGGACCGGGACCGGCTTGGGCGCGCGGGCCTTGGCGGTGAAGTTCAGCGCGGCCAGGCCCAGCAGGCCGGCCAACGTCCAGAAGGCGTTGCTGTAAGCCAGGCCGAGGGTGCCGATGAGGCTGAAGGTGAAGGTGCCCGCAAGCACCGTGAAGGTCGTGAAAGGTTTCATGTTGTTTCTCATATGCATCACCGTTTTATCTGCGAACAGTTCATCATTCCTTCCGCATTTCTACAATCGGGGCAGCCTACGGCCCGCACCCCGGGGTCTTCTTCCGACCCGTCCCCGGGGAGCACCCGGGAAACTCGGACGCGGCAGGTCCCTCAGCGGGCTTGGTCCACAGCTGGCGGGACCTGGTGAACATGCGGTAAAACGCCTTGCCCATTGAACAAATCGAAGGGGGGAAGACCGTAAATATCCCTTCGTTGAACTCGGGTCATTGTGTGGGGCAAATCCAAAACGGATCTGGCGGACGTTCTTCGATTCCTCCCGGTGCCCGGGACTTTTTACTTTGGTTTGGCGGCCAACCCAGCCATAAATGGCCGCGTAATCCTTTGGTGGTTTGCAGAGATTGATGAGCGACGTGACGGTCATTTTGCAGGCGGTCGGGCGCGGCGAAAAGCTGGCGTCGGAGGATTTGCTGCAAGTGGTTTATGGCGAGCTCCGGCAGATGGCGGTGTCGCGCATGGCGCGGGAGTCGGACGGCCAGACGCTCCAGCCCACGGCGCTGGTCCACGAGGCCTGGCTGCGGCTGGTGGCGGACGAGGACCGCAACTGGCGCAACCGCGCCTATTTTTTTGCGGCGGCGGCGGAAGCCATGCGCCGCATCCTCGTCGAGCGCGCCCGGCGCAAGGCGCGGCTCAAGCACGGCGGCGGGCAGAGGCGCCTGAACATCGAGGATCTTGAGGTCGCCAACATCGAGCCGGACAACAAGATTCTGCTCGTGAACGAGGCGTTGGAACATTTGGAGCAGAAACATCCGGAGCGCGCGCGCGTCGTGGTGCTGAAGTTTTTCGGCGGCATGACCAACAAGGAGGTCGCGGACACCATCGGCATCGGGGAGCGTTCCGTGGACCGGCACTGGGTGTGCGCCAAGGCCTGGCTGTTCCAAAGGCTCCAGGATGAGTGATTGGTTTTTGGCGGAAAGCCCCATTGTTTGGCGCATGTAACCATTGCAGACCATGATTGAAGTGCCTGAAGAAAGAGCGGAGGACATCTATTACTCCGCGCTGGAAATCCAAGTGCCCGAGCAGCGCGCGGCCTTCGTGGAGCATGCCTGCAAAGGGGATGACCGGCTGCGCACCGTGGTGCAAAAGCTCATCTCGGCGCATCAGCAGGCGGAAAAATTCCTGCCGGAAGGCGGCGTGGCGGGGGATTTGTTCCAAGTCTTGGCGGAACATCCCAGCCTCCCGGAAAACCTCGCGGGCCTGGCGAAGGGCGAGGACGAATTTCTCGGTTCCACCACGGGCCCCTACCGGCTGCTGCAAAAAATCGGCGAGGGCGGCTGCGGCGCCGTTTACATGGCCGAGCAGGAGAAGCCCGTGCGCCGGCGCGTGGCCTTCAAGGTCATCAAGCTGGGCATGGACACGAAGAGCGTCGTCGCGCGTTTCGAGGCCGAGCGGCAGGCGCTGGCCATGATGGACCACCCCAACATCGCGCGCGTGCTGGACGCGGGTGCCACGGACAAGGGCCGGCCCTACTTTGTGATGGAGCTCGTCCGCGGCACCAAGATCACGGAGTATTGCGATCACAATGCCCTGGACGCCCGGCAGCGGCTCAAGCTGTTCATCCAGGTCTGCCACGCCATCCAGCACGCGCATCAGAAGGGCGTCATTCACCGGGACATCAAGCCGTCGAACATTCTCGTCACCATCATCGACGGCGAACCGGTGCCGAAGGTGATCGATTTCGGCATCGCCAAGGCCATCGAAGGCCGGCTGGCGGACAGCACCATCTTCACGCCGTACGAGCATTTCATCGGCACGCCCGCCTACATGAGCCCGGAGCAGGCGGTCATGAGCGGGGTGGATGTGGACACGCGCAGCGACATTTACAGCCTTGGGGTGCTGCTTTACGAACTGCTGACCGGCCGGACGCCGTTTGAAACCAAGGAACTGATGGAGCGGGGCATCGACGGCATGCGCCGCACCTTGCAGGAGCGGGAGCCGCAGCGTCCATCGGTGGTGGTCACCACGATGCGCGGCCAGGCGTTGACGCAGCTCGCCCAGCTCCGGCATATCGAGCCGCCCAAGCTCATCAGCCTGCTGCGCGGCGATCTGGACTGGATCGTGATCCGGTGCCTCGAGAAGGACCGGGGCCGCCGTTACCAGACCGCCAACGGCCTGGCCATGGATGTGCAGCGGTTCCTGAGCAACGAGCCGGTGAACGCGCGTCCGCCGAGCCGGATTTATCTGCTGCAAAAGCTCATGCGGCGCAACAAGGCCGCCTTTGCCGCGGGCCTCATGGTGGCGCTCGCCCTTGTGGCAGGCATCGGCCTTTCCACCTGGTTCTGGCATCAGGAGCGCCAGGCGCGCCAGGAACAGGCCCGGCTCCGGGTCGAGGCCGAGGATCGTGAACGTCTCGCCCAGGCGGCATATCTTACGATTCAGGGCAAGTACGAGGAGGCTGATCTGCTCGCCGCCGAAGTCTCGACGCTTAAACCGTCGTTGGAGAGCGAGCGGGTCTACCGGGATCTGGGCTGGTGGTATGCCAAGCAGGGACGCTGGGATTCCGCCGCGGAACATTACAAGCGTCTGCTGCAGGTGGATCAGAAAAACAACTCCTGGGAAATCACCTCCGACCTGCTGATGGCGGGTCCGATTCTGATCGAACGCCAGGACCTGAAGGGTTATGAGGAATTTCGGCAGGCGGCCATCGCCCAGTTTGCCGGAACCACCGATCCGGTGTTTGCGGAGCGGACGCTTAAAATCAGCCTGCTCCTTCCCGCCGGGCAGCCCATGATGCAGTCCTTGCAGCCGCTGTCCGACCTCGCCGCTGATTCGCTCCAAGACGTGCCGGACTACAACGAACCCATGGTGGCCTGGCGCTGCATCTCCCTTGGGCTGATGGCGTATCGGCAAGGCTACATGCCGTCCGCCCGGGCCTGGGCTGAACGCTGCCTGAGCAGTTCGGAGATCAACCCGGCGCGCATCGCCACGGCGCGCGTCATCCGGGCCATGGCCTTGTGGCAGCTCGGCGAGCGGGAGCTTTCCACCCAGGAAATGGAACTCAGCCGAAAAATGATCACCGAGCAGTTTGCCAACGGCCTGCTGCCCGGCACGGGCGGGGTGGGCTGGTGGTATGACTGGCTGTTTGCCCGCATCCTGCTGCGCGAAGCCGAAGTCCTGCTGGAAAACCCCGCCGGCCGGTCCCGTTGAGTTCGCCTCGCGGCCGCGGTTTTCTCCCCCGGTTTTCCCTCCCGCCGCCGGAATTTAAAAAAAGTTGGCGGAAAACCGTCCCGCAGCGGCGCAGGAGTAGATGCAGCCCCGTTCTGGATAATTCCAAGGCGTCAGCGTCGCCCGGTGTTTCCCAGGAAAGGCTGTTTAGCAATGACCAAAAAGCCACAACCAAACGGCCGGAGCATCGCAAGCGGCTTCGCCACACAAACCCAACCTATGCAGACCCCTGTTCAAACATCCCGTCCGAGTCTTTTCCCCGGATTGCCGGGCAAGATCAACCGGCTTAAACGCGCCGCCCTTCTCACCGGTCTCGCCGGTTTGCCGCTGCTCAGCCAGGCGCAGAGCACCTGGGTCGGCGCCACCAGCACGGATTGGAACGATGCCGCCAACTGGTCGGCCGGCGTGCCGTCCGCCGTGGACGCGATCATCAACACCAATGTTCCGAACGTCGCGACCATCAGCAACAACTTCACGCTCGCTCCCGTGGACATCCGCATCGGTGTCTCGGCCGGGCCTGCGGTCCGGGTGGATCACCTCACCGGCACCGCTTTCACTGGCGATAACAATTGGATGTTTATCGGCTACGGCGGCGCCAATGCCACCTACAATTTTGCCAACACCCCCGGTTCGGGCGGGACGTTCACCGGCTTTGGACAGGGTAGCGGCGATTTGAACGTGGGCGGAGCCCCTCAAAACGGCAACATCATGCTCGGCCTGGACAACGCAACGGTTTCCACGCTCAACATCCATTCCTCTGGCACCCTTTCTGCCGGCGGCCTGATGGCCGGCGGCAGCGGCACGTCCAGCGGCACGGTCAACATGGACAGCGGCACCGTCAATCTCTCGGGGGAAGCCCAGTTCGGCTCCAGCTACTGGTCCAGCGGCTTCTTCGGTCGCCTGAACATGAGCGGCGGTTCCTTCAACGCCGACATCATCAGCTTTTCCCGTGGTAACAGCCCGTCGTCGGCCATTACCGGCATTGGCAACTTCACCGGCGGTACGGTCAGCACCAAGCGCTGGTTCACCCTCGGCTTCGCCGGCAGCACGGCCTCGACCGCCCTGGTCACCAACAACGGTGCGGCGATCAACGTCAACACCGTCGGCGGCGGCAACTTTGAAATGGGCGTCTGGGATCCCCTTACCAACCGCTTTGTGCTGAACTCCGGATCGGTCTCCGTGCAGAACGGCGGCTCCATCGTGTTCGGCGTGCTCGGCCAGTCCGGCGCCTCGACCTTTGACCAGAACAACGGCACGGTCACCTTCTACTCCGATGCCGGCACCACCATCGGCGGCTCCGGCGGCATCATTCTCGGCAGCCAGGGAATCCAGCCTTGGGAAATCAGCTCCGGCACCTTCACCTACAACCTGAACGGCGGCACCCTCACGGTTCCGTCCATCAGCAAAGTCAGCTCGCCGGCCACCGGCATCTTCAACTTCAACGGCGGCACCATCGTTCCCGCCGCCACCACCACCCTGTTCCTGCAGGGATTGACCGCGGCCAACATCCAGAGCGGCGGCGCCAACATCGACACCGGCGGCTTCGACATCACCATCGGCCAGGGACTCGCCGGCACCGGCATCCTGAACAAGATCGGCACCGGCATATTGACCCTCTCCGGCGCGAACACTTACACCGGCGACACCTTCATCCGCGACGGCACCCTCGCCCTGAGCGGCACGGCGACGCTGGCCAGCCAGGTCGTGATTCCGTCCGGTAAGACCCTTGATGTCACCGCCCTCACGGTTGGTCTTCTGAATCCGATCTCCGGTTCGGGCAGCATCAACGGCAACGCCGTCGCGGCGACCGGCTTCGCGGTCAGCCCGGCCACCAACGGCACCGCCGGCACGATCACCTTCAACAACGACCTCGACCTGAATGCGGGCGGCGCGTTGAGCCTTGATCTGAGCACCGTTTACAACAGCGGCAACGACCAGGTTGCCGTCACCGGCAATCTCACCGTCAGCAGCGCGACCACCATCCAGATCCAGGCCTTGAGCGGCAGCGCCAACCTGAGCACCGTGGCGGACTACGTCCTCTGCGCCGTCACCGGCACGACCACCTTGAACAGCACGCCTTCGCTGGCCTGGGTGGGAACTCCGCCGAACAACTACCTCAGTTTCTCCGTGCAGCAGTCCGGCAACAACCTCGTCCTGCACTACACGCCCGCCGTTGCCCCGACTGTGACGGCCACCGCCAGCCAGTCAACGCTGGTGCGCAATCAGAAGGTCACGATCACCGCCACCGTGACGCCCGGCACCGGCCCGGTGACGAATGTCGTCGTTGACGCCAGCCAGATCGGCGGTTCCGCCACGGCAAACTTGGTCCTTTCCGCGGCCGCCAATGTTTACACCAACACCTTCACCGTCGGCTCCAGCATCGCTCCCGGCGCGAAAGCCCTTACGGTGGTCGCCAAGGCCCTCAGTGGATTGAACAGCCCCGGCTTCGCCGTCAATGTCACCGTGGTGGCCACCAACGAAGTCTGGACCGGTGCGGGCGCTGACGACAACTGGACCAGTGCGAACTGGCTCACGGCGGTTCCCGCCACGTCGGGCGACGCCGTCACGTTCGCCGGTTCCACCCGGACCTCGCCGAACCTTGATGCGAACTTCAGCGTCACCGGCGTCACCTTTGACAGCACGGCGAGCAATTTTACGCTCGGCACCGGCAATGGCAGCACCCTGACCCTGACGGCCAACGGCGTGCTGAACCTCTCCGCCAATCCGCAGACGTTGAACCTCCCCATTTTCATGGGCGGAGCGCAAACGCTCAACGCCAGCGCCGGGAACCTCCTGCTCACCGGATCGCTCGACAAAAACAGCAGCCTGCTCACCGTCACCGGTGCCGCCAACACCGTCATCAGCGGCTCGATCAGCGGCAGTGGTTCGCTCTTCAAGAAGGGCACGGGTTCGTTGATTGTGCCCGCGAGCGCGACCTGGGATCTGACCCAGGCCTCCTCCGGCGGCTTCAGCAGCCCCTTGATGGCCCAGTCCGGCACCGTGCTTTTCAACGGCGGCGGCGTTCAGAATGTCTTGGGCGAACTCGTCATCGGCGGCGTCATCGCCAACGGCGGCGCGGGCAACAACGCCAAGATCGTGGTGGATGCCGCGACCTTGAACGTCTCGAGCTGGTTCTCCATCGGCCGCGGCAACGGCACGGGCGGCGTCTCCTCCGACCTCGTCGTGACCAATGGCGCGACCGTCACCGCCCAGAATGTCAGCGCCGGCTTCAACGGCGGCAACGGCGGCAACAAGCCCAAAGGCTCCATCACCGTCAGCGACACTTCCTCGTTCTCCGTTTCCGGCGGCAACTTCCACATCGGTGAATCCGACGGCTCGGACGTGACCATGAACGTGCTCGGTTCGGCCAGCATCTCCGCCCCCAGCGCGACCATGAACGTCGGCATCAACAGCGGCAAGGGCGCGGTCAACCTCAACGGCGGCACCATCTCCGTCGGCGCGTTGCGCGTCGGCGCGGGCGCGAACCTGAACAGCACCGCGCAGGGCACGGTTACCGTGAACAGCGGCACGCTCAGCAGCGAAGGTGACATTCTCCTCGGTTTCGCCGGCAGCGGCGCGGGCGGCGACATCGGCCGCATGATCATCAATGCGGGTGGCACGGTGAACATCGCCACGGCGACCACGCGCTGGTTCATCATGAACCAGTGGGACACCTGCGCGTCACAATTGGACATCAACGGCGGCACGCTCAACCTGAATGCCAACACGCCGATCCGCTACGCCATCGGCAACAACACCGGCACGAACGTTATCAACCTGAACAGCGGCGCGATCACGTGCTATAGCGACAACGCCACCACCGTCGGCGGCGCGGGCGTCGTGGACATGCATCAGGGCAATGGCAGCACCGTCCAGAACTCGTTCAACCTGAACGGCGGCACGCTGACCACGTTTGGCATCCTCTCGGCGAACAACTCCGGCACCCGGAAGTTCAACTTCAACGGCGGCACGCTCAAGGCCGTGGCGGACAACGGCGCGTTTGTCAGTCTTGGCACCGGCAGCGCCACCGCGAACGTCCGGGCGGGCGGCGCGGTCATCGACACCGCCGGCTTCAACGTTGGCATCCCGCAGGCGCTCCTCAACAACGGCGTTGACCAGGACGGTGGCCTGACCAAGAACGGCAACGGCACCCTGATCCTGAGCGGCAACAACACCTACACGAACAGCACCCGGGTGAACGCCGGCACGCTGACCCTCACGCAGCCGGTTCTCTCCACCGTGGCCTCCGCCATCGTGGCGAGCAGTGCCATCCTCGACCTGAACTTCACCGGCACCAACCAGGTGAAGGCGCTGGTCCTGAACGGTGTGACGCAAGCTCCGGGCGTTTACAGCACCGCCACCTCGCCGTCCTTCATCACCGGCACGGGCTACCTGCTCGTTCCGTCGCCCATCGCCAGCTACAGCACCAACATCTCCTACAGCGTCACTGGCAACTCAATGACGATCACCTGGCCCTCCACGCATCTGGGCTGGATTCTCCAGGCCCAGACCAACAGCCTCAACGTCGGCCTGAGCGCCAACTGGGTTGACGTCGCGGGCAGCGACACCACCACCTCGGCGACGGTCGGCGTCAGCCCGTCCAGCCCGTCGGTGTTCTATCGCCTGCGTAAACCGTAAGACGCGACCTTAAGGGATTCAACGCACCGGGCGGTGGTTTCGGCCACCGCCCGGTTTTTGTTTTCGGCCGGGCCGGCGGCGAACTTTCTCAGAAAAGTCATCGACCTGCCGCAGATTGCCGGGGATTCTTTGGCGGAAAGCACGCCTGAAAATCGCAAGTACTATTATGCCGATGAAATTTAATCTCGAAAAACTTTCCGCCCTGTTGCTGGGGGCCGCTCTCTCCTTCCCAGCCGCGGGTCGCGCACAAAATTCCGCGACCATCACCGTTCAGGCCGGCGGTCCCGGCACGAGCATCAGCCCCGACCTCATCGGCATCTTTTTCGAGGACATCAACTACGCGGCGGACGGCGGGCTTTACGCTGAACTCGTCCAGAACCGGTCGTTTGAATACAACGCCACCGAGGGCCGCGGCTGGCATGCGCTCACCGCCTGGGAGCTGGTTGAACGCGGTGGCAAGGGCGCCGTCACCACGTCCGCCGCCAGCCCGCTCCATCCCAACAATCCGCATTACGCCGTGCTGACCGTGGAGAATCCCGGCGATGGGGTCGGCCTAGTCAACGCCGGCTTCGATGGCATTCCCGTCAGGAGAGGCGATGCCTACGACTTCGCGGTCTTCGCGCGTCAAACCGCCGGTGCTGCTTCCGGACTGACCGTGCGGCTGGAAGGCAAGACGGGCCAGCTATACGCCGAGGCCAGATTGCCCCGGCTGAATTCACAGTGGGCCAGATGCTCCGCCACGCTTGCGGCGACGGCGGACGACGCCGATGCGCGGTTGGTGGTGTTGGCAGATGCTCCGGGAACCTTCTGCCTCGACACGGTTTCGCTGTTTCCGCAAAAGACCTTTCATCAGCGGTCCAACGGTCTCCGGGCCGATCTCGCGCAGGTCGTCGCGGACTTGCAGCCGAAATTCATGCGCTTTCCCGGCGGCTGCCTGGCGCACGGCTACGGCCTCACCAACATCTACCGTTGGAAGGACACCATCGGCCCGATCGAGCAGCGCAGGGAACAGCGCAACATCTGGCGCTATCATCAATCCGTTGGACTGGGTTATTTTGAATACTTCCAGTTCTGCGAGGACATCGGCGCGAAGCCGTTGCCGGTGCAGGCGGCCGGCGTGTGCTGCCAGAATTCTCCGGGCGGTCAGCATGGCGTTCCCATGGAGAACATGGGCGAGGTCATCCAGGACATGCTGGACCTCATCGAATACGCCAATGGACCGACCAACTCGACCTGGGGGGCAAAGCGCGCCGCGGCCGGACATCCCGCGCCGTTCCATCTGGAATACCTCGGCGTTGGCAACGAAGACGCGCAGACGCCGGCCTTCGGCGTGCGCTTCAAAATGATTCATGAGGCCATCAAGGCCCGTCATCCCGAGATCACCGTCATCGGCACCGTTGGACCCTTCCATTCCGGCTTTGATTTCGCCGAGGGCTGGAAGTTTGCCCGCGAACTGCGGCTCGACATGGTGGACGAGCATTACTACGAAAGCCCCGAGTGGTTTTTGAACAACCTCCGGCGGTATGACAATTACGACCGCGCCGGCACGAAGGTTTATCTCGGCGAATACGCATCCCGCGGCAATGCCTTGCTCAACGCCATCGCCGAGGCCGCCTATCTGACCAGCCTGGAACGCAACGCCGATGTCGTCCGCATGGCCTCCTATGCCCCGCTGCTCGCACGCGAGCGGCACACGCAGTGGAATCCCAACCTGATTTATTTCAACAACACGACCGTGGTTCCGACGGTGAATTATTACGTGCAGCAGTTGTTCGGGCGGAATCAGGGCGACGTTTATCTGCCAACGTCCGTTGCCGGCTCCATGCCCGGGCAGAAGCGCGGCTTTCTCCTTGGTTCCTGGGACACGCAGGTGGAGTTCAAGGACGTCAAGGTCGTGAGCGCTGGCCAGACTTTGCTGGAGGAGCAGTTTCAATCCGCCACCAACTGGAACACGACGGCCGGCCGGTGGCGGGCCAGCCAGGGGGTGTTCGCGCAAACGGACGGCGGCCAGCCCACGCTGGCGTTTCTGAAAACGACCATCGACCAGCCCGACTACACGCTGACGTTGAAGGCGCGCAAGACCGGCGGCCAGGAAGGCTTTCTGATCGGCTTCAACGCCCAGGACGACCGCAATTACTGCTGGTGGAACCTCGGCGGCTGGGACAACACGCACCATGCCGTCGAGAAGCAAACGGCCGGCGCCAAGGCCACCCTCGGCGGGACCGTGAACGGCAGCATTGAACTGAACCGCTGGTATGACATCAAAATCGAAGTCGCGGGCGGCGCCGTCAAATGCAGCCTCAACGGTGCGTTGATTCACAGCCTGACCAATGCCGCACCCGGCGGTTCCGCCGGCGTCGCCGCGTCGTGCGTCAAGGACTCGACCTCCGGTGAGGTGATTCTGAAACTGGTGAACGTGACCGGCGCCGCCACGCCGGCGGCGATCAATCTCGAGGGGATTTCTGAAATCGAACCCCTTGCGACCCGGACCGTGCTGGCCGGCAGCCCGCGCGCGCAAAACACCTTTCAATCACCCACGACCGTGATGCCGATCACCACCGAGTGCCGCGTAATGCCGCAGTTCAACACGGAACTCCCGGCGCATTCGTTGACGGTCATCCGGATGAAAACCCGGAAGCCTTCACCGAAAGCGGGCGGATCCAATCCTTGAAACCTCCGCTGGTTGTGGATGAATTTGTGTTCGGACCGGCTGTCTCCTGATGAAAAAGCTTCGCGCTTCCGTTCGCCCGCCGCTCGTGGCGCTGGCCATGTCGGCCGGACTTGGGTTTTCCGTCTCCGCCCAGGACCGGACGCTGCTGTTCAGCCCCGCGGATGCCGGCGTGGCGAAACCGGTTCCGGTCTGGGGGCTGGACACGGCCTGGCTGAGCGCGGACAACGTCCGGCGCGGCGCGCTGTTCATGGGGACGCCGCAGGTGGATGTCATCCGCTTCTCCTTCACGGGCGACTGGCCGCTGACCAACGGAGACCTTGGCGCCGCCGCGCTCGCCGAATTCAACGACCGCCTGGCCATCGTCAACGCCTACACGGATTCTCATGCCGCGCTTTATCTCAACAACGATTCGCCCTCCTACGATGCGAGCTTTGTCGGCGGCGACGGGCGCGTCGAGCCCGTGGCGTGGGCGACGCTCATCAACGCCACGCGCCAGCGGTGCGTGAACGCCGGGCGCACCGTGCTGGCCGTGTCGCCCTACAACGAGCCGGACAACAGCAGCGAGCAGGGCAGTGTGACGCGGCTCGGCGATGTCTGCTGGCAGCTGCGCAACACCTTCGGGGCGAACTTCGGCGGGATTAAAATCTACGGCGCGAGCGTGCTGAATCCCGACCACGCCGGCGCGTGGTATGACACGCTGAACGGCTGGGGCTATCTCGAAGCAGGCTGCACGCATCAGCTGGCCGGCAGCTTCGACAGCTACGCCGGCTTCTTTCAAAACGTCGAGACGAACGGCGACCTCGGCGTGAATGACGAGCTGCACAACGTCATGGAAGCCATGGTTGGCGCGGAATACGGCATGGATGCGGGCATCTGGTGGGGCACGGCGGAGCGCGCCCGCGGCGAATTTGTGAAGGCCAGCGACGGCCAGCGGCTGGCCTATGCGGAGCATCGCGCGAACTGGACGGCCGCGGCGGTCTATCGCGGCACCAACGGCGCGGTGCAGGCCTTCGTCGGCGAATCCGAACGTCAGTCGCTGCCGACCACCTACCGCTTTTTCGCCCGGGACCGCGATGTGTTTTACGACGGCGACGGGCCGCGGCGGGATTTTACCGTCACCACGACGGGCGACGGCACTTATTGGTCCGCGGCGCACCACAACGCGGAGCGCGTGGTGAACATCACCTGGGGGGAGGACGTGCCGCCGTTGATCCACGGGCGTTACCACATCGTGAATCGCAACAGCGGCAAGGTGCTGCAGGTTCCCGGCAGCAGCCTGGCCAACGGCGTGCAACTCACCCAGAACACCTTCACCAACGGGCTCAACCAGCAATGGGACGTGAACCCGCTGCCGAACACCTGGGGCGGCGATTACAGCTACGTCACGATCAAGGCGGCGCACAGCGGCGTGACGATGGACCTGAACGCCTTCTCTTACGCCAACGGCGCCGCGGTCCAGCAATGGAACGGCGGCACCAACGCGGTCGAGCAATGGTACCTGCAATACATCACGAACGGCTATTTCAAGATCCGCAGCCGTTGGAGCAACAAGGTGGTCGGCGTCAACGGCGCATCCACGGCCAACGGCGCGGGGATTTTGCAATGGGACGACAACGGCACGCTGGACCACGAATGGCGTTTTGTTCCCGTAGGTTCCTCGCCCACCAACTTCACGGCTCCGCCCGTGGTGGCGGGTTTGAGCGCCGCGGCCAACAACCGTTCCGTGCAACTCAACTGGACGGCCAGCCCGGCCACCAATCTTTACGGCTACACGGTGCTGCGGGCGACAAACTCCGGCGGGCCTTTCGAAACGGTCGCGCGAGGACTGGCGACCAACACCTTCACCGACAAGCTCGCGAACCAGCCGAGGAATTATTACTATGTCGTGAAAGCCATGGACCGTTCGTGGAACGTCTCCGCGAGTTCTGCCCAGGTCCTTGCCCAGCCGACCGGCGGCAAAGGATTGATCGCCCGTTATTCCTTTGAGGGAACGCTCTCCGACACTTCCGGCAATGCGAATCATCCGATCGCCACCAACGGCGCGGTCGCCTTTGCCGCGGGCAAGTTCGGTTCCGCACTGACCAACGACGGTTCGAGCCAGAGCTTCATGCTTCCGGCGAACCTGCTGGCTGGCGTGACAAACTTCACCATTGCCGCGTGGGTCCATTGGAACGGCGGCGGCGCGTGGCAGCGCATCTTTGACTTTGGCAACGGCACCGGGGAATACCTTTTCCTGACCCCGAGCAGCGGCAACGGCACTTTGCGCTTTGCCATCACCACCAACAGCAGCGGCGGCGAGCAGATCGTCGAAACCTCGCCGTTGTCCACCGGGGCCTGGCAGCACGTTGCCGTGACCCGCAGCGCTGGCGTGCTGAAGCTTTACAAGAACGGCTTGCCCGCCGCCACGAACAGCGCCGCCACGCTCGCGCCGGCGGGCTTCAATCCCGTCTTGAACTATCTCGGCAAAAGCCAGTGGCCCGATCCGTTGTTTGGTGGCCGGCTGGATGAAGTGAACCTCTTCAACTACGCGCTGAGCGATGCCGAGATTGCCCGGCTCACGAACAATCTTCCGCCGCCGCCGAATATTCCCACAGTGCTCTCAGCCACCGTTGCTGGGAGTGATTTGAGTTTGTCATGGCCGACGAATTACCTGGGCAGCCGTCTGGAATCCAATGCCGTGAGCCTCCTCGCAACCGGTTCATGGTTCACCGTGGCGAGCTCCGCGAACACCAACCGCGTCACGGTTCCGGTGCAAACCACCCGCACCAATGTTTTCTTCCGGCTTGTTTATCCATGAAGCTGTTTAGCCTTTTGCTGATGACCGCGTTGGTCTCGGGCGTTTCGGTCCGGGCGCAATTGCTGCATCGCTATGATTTCGAGACCGCCGGCGCCGCAAACGACAAGGTCGGCACCGCGCACGGCACCTTGCGCGGCACGGCCACGGTCAGCGCGGGCGCGCTCAACACGACCGGCGTCATTGGCGGACTGAGCGGCGGCGTGCCGCAGAACGGTGTCAGCCTGCCGGCGTCCGCCGTTGCCGGACTCACCAATGCGTTCAGCCTCGAAATTTGGTACACCGCAAACTTCAACGGCGGATACTCGACCTTGTTCTCCTTCAGCTCAAATGGCACGGCGAACTATCTGCTGGCCACGCCGGCGCGCGGAGTGTCGCCGTTTCAATCCAGCATCGCCGCGAACGGCGGCGGGGGAAATGCCGGCGAACAGCTCGCCAACCAAATCTACGGAGACACCGGCATTCTCCATGACATGGTCGTGACCTTCGATGGCACGAACGTGACCTATTACCTCGACGGCACATTGCCGACCTATGCCGGGCTGCAAAATGCATTCACCGACGCGGGCTTGAACCTTTCCACGCTGACCAACATCGGCATCGCGGGCGGTTCTCCTTATGCCGACAACACCATCAACGGCCAGGTGCATGATTTTCGCATCTACGGCCGGGCACTGACGTTGAACGAAGTGGCGGCGATGTATGAGCTGGGCGCCATGGCCGCCGAGTCCGCCATCTCCAACCTGCTCGTCACACCGCCGTCGTTCGGTGTTTCCTTCACCGGCAATCTGGTGCGGATGCCATTTTACGGCAGCGTGGGCCTGCATGATCCCGGAACGTTGGTGAAGGAGGGTGGCCGCTATTTCGTTTACGGCGACGGCACTGGCATTGGCGGCATCACGTCCACGAACCTGCGCAACTGGACTGCCGCCCCGGCGGTGTTTCCGAGCGGCCCGCCGGCGTGGACGACCAATGCCGTTCCCGGCGGCACCCCGAATTACTTCTGGGCGCCGGACCTCGCGTATTTCAACGGTCTTTGGCACATGTATTACTCCTACTCGCAGTGGGCCACCCGGAATTCCGTCATTGGCGTCGCCGTGTCACCGTCGCTCACCAATCCCGCCTGGACCGACTTGGGCAAGGTCGTCAAGTCCTCCGTTCCCGTCACCGCGGACACGGACACCTCGTCCTACAACTGCATCGACCCGAGCATTTACGTCGCGGCCAACGGGAGGGTCTGGATGTCCTATGGTTCCTATTCCTCCGGCATTCTGGTCACGCAGATTGATCCGGCCACGAGTTTGCGCTTGAACTCCGGATCGCTCGGCACCCAGGTCGCCAGCAATGGTCCGGGCGGCGGCGAAGGCAACACCGAGGAGGCCTCCTGCTTGTATCAACATGGCGGCTACTGGTATTTGTTCGTGAACTTTGGCGGCTGCTGCGATCTCACCTACAGCACCTACAACATCCGCGTCGGCCGCAGCGCCAGTCCGACCGGGCCCTATCTGGATCGCAACGGCATCAACCTGAATGCCGGCGGAGGCACGATGTTTCTGGAAAGCACCGCGCGCTACATCGGCCCCGGCCATCCGGCCGTCACCGAGGACAACGGCACGAACTGGTTCATCTACCATTTCTACGACGGCCTGGCGAACGGGTTTCCAACGGTCGGTATGAACCAATTGTTTTGGAGCGCGGACGGCTGGCCGGTGCTGACAAACGAATGGAGCGCGCTCTATCCGCTGGCGGGCGACGCCAACGAAGCCAGCGGCATCTACCACGGCACGCTGCGAAACGGCGCGGGTTTCACCAACGATCCCGCGCGCGGCAAAGTCCTCCAGCTCGACGGCGTGACGAACTACGTTTCGCTGCCGCTCTCTGTTGGTAACGCCAGCACGTTCGCCACCTGGGTGAACTGGCGCGGCGGCGCGGCCTGGCAGCGCATCTTTGATTTCGGCAACGACACCACGAATTATTTTTTCCTCACGCCCGCCTCCAGCGGCGGGACGATGCGCTTTGCCATCCGGGCCGGCGGCAGTGAGCAGCAGATCAACGCCGCGTTCGCACTGCCCACCAATTCCTGGCATCACGTCGCCGTCACGCTCGATGGCTCGCGCGGCATTTTGTATTACGACGGAGCGCCGGTGGCCACGAACGCCGCGCTCACGATCCGTCCGTGGCAGACGGTGCCGCACAGCAATCATCTCGGGAAAAGCCAGTTTGCCGCCGACCCGTTCTTTGCCGGCAACCTCAGCTCGTTCCGCAGCTTTGGCCGCGCCTTGTCGCCCGCCGAAATCAATGCAATGTTCCAGGCGCATCCGGCCTTGTCGCATCGCTACAGCTTCGGCACCAATGCGCCGTCGGCGGTCTGGGATTCCGTCGGTCTGGCGCATGGCACGCTCAAGGGCAATGCCGTCGTCACCAACAATTCGCTCAAGCTCACCGGTGCCACCGGCGGCTATGTGGACTTGCCGAACAGCCTGGTCTCCGGCTGCTCCGTGGTGACGTTGGAATTCTGGGCGACCCTCGGCGTGAACGGCAGCTGGGCGCGCATCTTCGACACGGGCAACATCAACGGCGCGGTGGCCGACCACTATTTCTTCTTCAGCCCGCACAACGGTTCCGGCGGGCAGCGGTTCGAGCTGAACACCAGCAGCGTGCGGACGTTTGACATTCCCGGCACCCTCGACAACCGCACTGTGCATGTCGTCGCGATCTGTGATCCTTCAAACAATTACCTCGGCGTCTACACCAACGGCGTGCTGGAAAAGGCGCTGACCAATTCGCTGCCGCCGGTGACGGGTGTCGCGAATGCCTTTAGCGCCAACGCGTGGAGCTTCATCGGCCGCTCGCTCTGGCCGGGCGACGCCTATTTGAACGGTACCATCGACGAGCTTCGCCTCTATGCCGGTCGCCTGACGCCCCAACAGATTGCCGCCAACTACGTCGCCGGTCCCGGCGTGCTGCAACCACCGTCGGTAGTCTCCACTAATCTCGTGTTCGTCCGGAACGGCGCGGTCATGACATTGTCCTGGCCGGCTGACCACGTCGGCTGGCGGTTGCAGGCGCAGACGAATTCCGCCAGCACTGGGCTGGGGAATCAATGGACGGATGTTCCGGGTTCTGTTCTGACGAACAACATCGTCGTTCCCGTGGATGCGTCGGTGGCCAATGTCTTTTTCCGGCTGGTCTATCCTTGAGCGGGAGTCCTGCAAAAGGCGCCAACTCTGCCTTTCAAATTATTGGATTCGGAAAAGTATCCGGGACCCGCAAGTTTAGACGGCGCAAACCGAGCCTGCGGCGAAGGGCATACATCAAATTCACAGCCCCAGCTTCTTAAACCGGTTGTTCACTTCCTTGAAATGGAAATCCAGCGAGCAGAGCGCTTCGAGTTCGCCTTTCTTGAACAGCTTTTGCACTTCGGCATCCAGCTTGAGCTGCTCCACAAAGTCCGCGTCGTCGCGGCCGGCGTGTTTCACTTCCCACGTCTTCATCGCGGCATCCTGGCAGATCTTGTAGGCGGCTTCGCGCGTCAGGCCTTTCTTGATGAGTGCGAGCAGAATCGTCTGGCTGTTCCACATGCCGAGCGAGAGGCCGAGGTTCTTCTTCATGTTCGCCGGATACACGACGATGCCGTCCATCAGGCGCGTGAGCAGGCCAAACATGTAATCGAGCAGCGTGCAACTGTCCGGGAAAATAATGCGCTCGACGCTGCTGTGGCTGATGTCGCGCTCGTGCCAGAGGGCGACGTTTTCCAGCGACGCCATCGCGTTGCCGCGCAATACGCGCGCGAGGCCGGTGAGACGTTCCCACGTGATGGGGTTGCGCTTGTGCGGCATGGCGCTGCTGCCTTTCTGGCCTTTGGTGAACGGCTCTTCGGCTTCGAGCACTTCGGTGCGTTGCAAATGGCGGAACTCCACCGCCCAACGTTCGATGCTCGCGCCGACGAGCGCCATCGCGAGCTGGAATTCAGCGTGGATGTCGCGCTGCACGACTTGCGTGGCGATGGGCGCGGGCTGAATGCCCAGCTTCTTGCAAACGTAAGCCTCGACGCGCGGCGACAAATGCGCGCTCGTGCCGACTGCGCCGGAAATCTTGCCGACGGCCACGACATCGCGGACGGATTCGAGACGGCGGAGGGCGCGGGTGAATTCATCGTGCATCAACGCGAGCTTGAGGCCGAACGTCGTGGGTTCGCCGTGAATGCCGTGGCTGCGACCCATGCAAGGCGTGAATTTGTGCTCCTTCGCGCGGCGCGCGATGACGGGCAGCACTGCTTTCACGTCAGCGATGAGGATGTCCGCGCTCTGCATCATCTGCACGGCGTAACAGGTATCGCCCACGTCGCTGCTGGTGAGACCGAAATGAAACCAGCGACTGGCATTTGCTTCTGTAGCGTCGGTCTGTGACCGACGTTGGGCTTTGGCGGTGGGGGCACGGCGGTCATAGACCGCCGCTACAGCGGCTACAGAAGGCTCATCAATCTTCTCCGCGACGGCGGTGGTGAAGCCAATGACGTCGTGGTTGAGAACTTTCTCCAATTCGCGCTGGCGGGCAACGAGGCCGGGCAGGTCGGCGAACCATTTGTCGCAACCGGCTTTGATCTTCTGGAAATCCTTGGCGGGCACGACGCCTTCCTTGACCAGGGCTTCGCTGGCGAGGAGTTCGATCTGCAACCAGATCTTTAGTTTGTTTTCGTCGGTCCAGATGGCCCGCATTTCGGGGCGCGAGTAACGCGTAATCATTCGCCAATTAAAAATGAAACGGGTGAAATTAAAAAGGGGGAAGTGATCCTCCGATCTTTGTTCGGCTGCTTGCTGACTTCATCCAGCCCGCCTGCCACCGGTTTGAGGCCGATGCGGCCGCCGGCGGGCGTTCACCGCTTTTGCAGGAGGAGATTCGCCACCGTCACGAGCATTCCGCCGATCAATAGCCGCGGCGTCAGGATTTCATTGGCGTAGCTGAGATTTGCCCATTGCGAAATCCAGCCGGGCACGAACAGGGCCAGCAGACTCGTCAGGATGGGTTCCACCGAATAGATGAAGCCGGCTTCGGTGGCGGTGACGTCTCGCTGCCAGCGGTTCATGAACAGATAGCCGCCCAGCGTGCAGACGATGACGAGCAACGCGAGCAGGAGGCCGGAAGCCGGCGAAGCAAACGCGCGTAGGCAGGCGTTTGGCCCGGGCATGGTCAGCAACACACCGGGAACGCACAGCAGCGCCATCGCGAAAAACATCACCACGGAAAAGTGCAGGGAACGGTTGGCGGCGTAGCGCGGGCGTTCCAGCCACAGGATTTGGCCGGTGAAAAGAACGGAGCCGATGAGCGTCTCGGCCTCGCCCCGGCCGAGGTGGAAGGATTTGAAATCGAGGTTGGCCAGGATTCCCAGCCCGAGAACCACCAGCGCAATGCTGAGGATGATGCGGGCTGCGGGAAATTTCCGGTGCCGCAACGCCACCCACAGCGGAATGAACACCACGTAGCTTTGGGTCAGGAACGCCGAGGTGGACGCGGCGGTGTAGGCAAGGCCGTCCATCTGGAAGAGAATGCCGCCCACGCCGAAGAAGGCGAGAACCAGGCCTTGTTCGAGTTCCAGCCGCGTGACGGTCAGCAACTGTCGGCGAAGAAACAGCGCGAGCAGGAGCCCGGCGGTGCCGAAGCGATACATCGCGCCGGTGAGCGAGAAGAACCAGCTGCCGGCGCCGGGCACGAGCTTTTGCTGCTCCAGCCCGAGGCTTTTCATGAGGGGGAAACTCACCGCCCAGAAGAGGGTGGCCGTGAGGAGCATGGCGATGGCGCGCCGGTGACTCGCGGAATCTTTCACCGTTTGGCCATTTTGTTGCGGGCCGCTTCGAGGATTTTTCGCTCGCGATCGGTCAGGCTTTGGATGCCATGGGCGGAGATTTTGTCGAGGATGGGATCGACTTCGTTGCTGATGAATTCACCGGGGGCGTGCCCGGTCTTTTGCGCGCGCGCCCAGGGTGGTGAGGAAAACGTGGCGCGGCCGGAACTGCGGCCTTTGAACAAGGTCCAGCCGCTTTCCTGCCAGCGGATGAAAGCCAGGCCGGCGAGGATGCCGCCGAAGTGCGCGGTGTGCGCGGTGTTGCCGAAGAGCGACTGCATCAGGGACGACGCCGGAAAGGCGATGCCCAGCGCGGCGATTACGAGTTCAATCCACAGCAGCGTCCGGGCGCGCATCGGAATGAAGAACATGAGCAGCAGCGGCTGGTCCGGGAACAGCATCGCAAACGCGGCGATGATGCCGAAGATGCCCGCTGACGCGCCGACGACCGGGAGATTGAAATAGCCCGGCCACATGAACGCGGCGGCGATGTGCAGGACACCGCCGAATATGCCGCTGATGACATACAGCGAGACAAAGCGGCGCCAGCCCAGCGTGGATTCCACCATCCGGCCAAACATGAAAAGCGTGAGGCAGTTGAAGAAGACGTGGCCAAGTCCGCCGTGAAGGATTTGAAACGTCAGCAGTTGCCAGAGGTAGCCGTGGAGAATGCCGTAGGCGCTGAGGTTGAGATAGCGCGCCTCAAACTCGGCGGGAATGACGGTGTTCTGAAGGATGAACGCGACGATGTTGACGACGATCAAGACCATGGTCGCCGTCCAGCGAAAAGCAAACCGGTCGGGTTGTGCCCGCATGTAATCCCTATTCTCTAGCATCGGTGGTGAACGTAGCCACGAAACGTGTGATTTTCAATCGGCATATCCCGGGGCGGATTAAGCCGCTTTTCGACGCCATAGAAACATCCGCTCCAAACCTTCACGGTTCGGCAGCGAGCGCGGCATCCACTCTTCGAGCAGTTCGAAGTGGGCGGAGAAGCGCGACCACTGTTCCTTGCGCGTGGTGGTGAAGGGCGGACCCGCCCCGCGCTCCGGCGGCACGAAGTAGTTCACGGCCAGATAATGTCCGCCCGGTTTCAGCCAGCGCAGCACGGCTTGCACATAGGCGTCGCGTTCTTCCGGATCAATGGCGCAAAACAACGTGTGCTCGAACAGCCAGTCGAACAGAAAGAGCGGGGAATCGTTGAGGAAATCGGCCTGACGAAAGGTCGCCTTCAAGCCGACGGCCCTGGTCTTTTCGATGGCCAGTTGGATGCCGCTCGGGGCGATGTCGAAACCGTGGGCGTCAAAACCCGCCGCCGCGAAAGCCCGGACGTCATGGCCGCTGCCGCAGCCGGGAATCGCCACCGTGCCGCGTTCGAGCCGGGAAGGTGTCGCCAGAAAATCCACTAGGCCCGGCGAGGCTTCGCCCTTGTCCCAGGGCGTGTCGCCGGCCTGATAGCGGTTCTCCCAATACTCGCCGCTCATGCCTGGATCTGGCCGTCGGCCAGTTGCACCACGCGCGGCGCGCGGGCGGCGACGGTGCCGTCGTGCGTGGCGATGACGAGCGTGGTGTTGTGTTCGGCCACGACGGAGCAGAGCAGGTCGATGATCTCGCCGCCGTTGTGCGAGTCGAGATTGCCGGTGGGTTCGTCGGCGAGGATGAGTTCAGGCTGGTTGATGAGCGCGCGGGCGATGGCGACGCGCTGGCGTTCGCCGCCGGAGAGTTCGTTCGGGCGATGTTCCATGCGCTCTTTCAATCCGACGCGCGTCAGCAGTTCGCGCGCGCGTTGTTCCGTCGCCGTGGCGTCGCGCCGGGCGATGCGGGCGGGCAGACAGACATTTTCCAGCGCATCGAGTTCGGGCAACAAGTGGTAGGCCTGGAAGACAAAGCCGATCTTCGCGTTGCGGAGCGCGGCGAGGTCGTCGGCGGAAAGCTTGGTGAGGTTCTTGCCGTCGAACCAGATTTCGCCGGTGTCCGGGGTGTCGAGTCCGCCCAGAAGATGCAGCAGTGTGCTTTTGCCCGCGCCGGACGCGCCGCGCAGCGCGACGAACTCGCCGCGGGCGACGCTGAAGTTCATCTCGCGCAGCACCGTCAGAGAACGCCGGCCCATCGCGTAGGTTTTGCTCGCGCCGCGCGCGGAGACGAGAGGTTCACTCATGGACGGCCTCCGATCAGGAAAACATCCAACATCGAATATCCAACATCGAACGTTGAAGTTAAAACCGCGCGCTTATCCCTTGGATGTTGGACGCTGGATGTTGGACGTTGGATGTTTCCCCAAACCCTATTCATAGCGCAACGCCTCCACGGGATTGAGCTTGCTGGCGTAGCGCGCCGGAAACGCCGCCGCCGCCAGACAGATGAGCAGCGACCCGCCGCAGATGATGGCGATGTCGCCGGGGATGATTTTTGCCGGGAGCTGGGTGAAGCCGTAAACGTCCGCGGGGAACAGTTGGAAGCTGGTGAACCGCCGCATCAGTTCGAGGAACTCGTTGCGATACTGCACCGCCAGCAGGCCGAGGCTGAGGCCGACCACGATTCCCCAGAGGCTCACGATGAGGCTTTGGCCCATGAACACCCACATCACCTGGCGGCTGGAGGCACCGATGGCCTTCATCAGGCCGATCTCGCGCGTCTTCATCACGATGAAGGTGATGGTCGTGCAGGTGATGCCGAACGCCGCGACGATGATAATAAAGAACAGGATGTAGAGCATCACGTTCTTCTCGACCAGCACGGCGGCCAGCGTGGAATTCTCCTCCAGCCAGGTGCGCACTTCAAAGTTTTCACCAAGAGTCGCGGACAATTCGTGCTTCACGCGCTCGGCCTCGAAGGGGTCGTTCAGCATCACGATCAAGGCGTGGACATCGTTGCCGAGGTCGTACATCTCCTGCGCGTTTTCCAGCGAGACGCCGACGATGGAGGCGTTGTATTCCTCCCAGCCGACGTCAAAGATGCCGCGCACCTCGTATTCGTCAGGGGCGACGGTGACGCGGTTGAGCTTGTTGTAATTGTCCTTCATCTGCTTGATCTCGTTCGGTGAATAGACATTCAGCCGGTCGCCGACCTGCAGGTTCATCCGCCGCGCAAACGTGGTGCCCACCACCATGCCGTGACCGCCGAGGTCGAACGTTCCGTCCACGAGGCTCGTCGGCAATGTGCTGACATGGCCTTCAAGGTCCGGGTCCAAGCCGCGCACCACCGGGGCGTCCACGTAGGAATGGCCGTCCTTGGAAGTTGTCTCGATCAACACCTTGCCAAGCACCATGGGCGCGGCGGCCTTCACGTGGCGGTTCGACTGCACGGTCTGGACGAGGGCGGGGTAGTGGTTGAGGAGTCGTTCCGTGCCGAGAATTTTCAGGTGCGCGTTGAAGCCGAGGATGGTGTCCCGCATCTGCTGGTCGAACCCGCTCATCACGCTGATGACAATGATCAGCACCGCCACGCCGAGCGCGACGCCGAGGACCGAGATGAGCGTGATGACCGAGACGAACGTGCGTTTGGGCCGCAGATAACGCAGCGCCAGCAACAGTTCAAACGGTAAACGAGACATGCGGCGCAAACTAAACATCGCCCGCACAGGTGTCGAGCGGCGAGTGAATCCGATCGGCTCTGGTTGGCAGAGGCATGGCCTACCAGTCCTTCAACTTACGTTGCGGGTTCTGCGGTTTTTCCTTCCGGCTCACCGGAATCAGCCGTTCGTCGTTCTTTTGCCCGTCCAAAAGCTGTTTGGCTTCCTGCGGTGTCATCTCGCCCGGGGCCGCGGCCTGGCCGGTTTCCTTCTCCTCCGGCTTTTGCTGGTCGTCGCCTTTCTTGGCCGGCTGCGGCTGCTGCTTCTGTTCCTCCGGCTTTTGCGGCTCCGGTTTCTTTTGGTCCGGAGACGATTTGTCCTTCTGGTCTTTTTGCGGCTGATCCTTTTGCTGTTTGTCCTTGGACGAATCGCTCTGTTGCTGATCGGACGATTGGCAGTCCTGGTTCTGCTGCTGTTGCTGCTGCTTCAGCAACTCCTCCAGCTTCAGCAGCTTTTCGTCCTTGGGATACAAGGCCAGCCCGTTCGTCACCGTCTCCAGCGCCTTGCCGACGTTGTTGGTGAGATAGGCGTGCGCGCCGCGATGAAAGAAGCTGTCCGCCGGCAGCATCTGCGCCCGGACCGACACGCAGCAGAACGCGAGCGCGCTAAGGCTGATTAGTTTTTGGGTTCGCGATTGCATCGATGTTGCCGAGTTTTTGCACGTATTCCTCGAAGGACTTGCCGAACGGGTTGCCCTTCAACTGCTCCATCAAGCCGGTGAGGATTTTAAGCGCGCCGTTGTAGTCATTCCGCTGCGCGGCGGCCTGCGCCTGCTTCACCACCTCGCGGAGCTGCTTGAGGTATTCGAGACATTGCCGGGTGTATTCCAGGTTCAACGCGGCGTCGCGGTCCTCGCGGTTCAGGCTGACGGCGTTTTGGTAGCTTTTCAGCGCGGCCTGCCAATGCTTCTCCATGTCGTCAATCAGCTTGGCGGACTGGCCCTGGCGGAACTGCGCGTTGCCGATGTTGAAATACGCGGCCGACTGCAGCTTCAGATCCGTCGCCGCTGTCGCCGTGGTGAAGAACTTGATGGCGTCGTCGTAGTTGGTCTGGCGGAATGCCGCCGTGCCGGCGTTGAAAATGAAACGCGGGTCGCCCTGCTTGTCCTCGGCCGCGAGCCGTTCGTATTCCTGCTGCGCCTCGGCGAAACGGCCCGCCTGATAATCCCGCAACGCGCTCGCCGGCGAAGCGGAGGAAGTCATCGGCAGCATCAGCAACGCGCCGAACAGCAACGCCGCCGCCCCGGCAGGTGCGCCCGCGGTTTTGGATTTGGAACTCTTCCGTTCGGGGAAGAGCATCTCGAAAATCAACAGCAGCATCGCCACCGCGAGCGGCCAGTGGTAACGCTCGATCGGACGTTTCACCAGCTTCTCCTGCTCGTCGGACTTGGGCAGCGGCGCGATTCCTTTTTGATAGAGCGTGTCAATCGTGCCGGCGCCGCGCAGCGGAAGATAAAAGGCGTCGGTGGCCCCGGCGATTTGCTGGAGCAGGCCCTCGTTCAGGCGGGACTTCACCACGTTGCCGTTTTCGTCGCGGACAAAATCACTCTGGCCTTCGGCGTTTTTGATGTGCAGCAGCTCGCCCTCGGCCGAGCCGATGCCGATGGTGAAGACCAGCACGCCGGCCTCCTTCGCTTTCTTCGCCGCCGCGAGCGCCTCCGAATCGTGATCCTCGCCGTCCGTGAAGAGCACCACCACCTTGTGGTTTTCGCCTTCCTTGAACGCCCGCGTCGCCTCGTCAATGGCCTCGCCAATCGCCGTGCCGCCATCCGGGATGATGTTCACATCCAGCGCCTCCAAACTTTGGCGGAAGGCGGAATCGTCAATGGTCAACGGGCATTGCAGAAAGGCGCTGCCGGCGAAGGCCACCAGCCCGAGCCGGTCGGACTTCGCCTGCTGCATCAGATCCAGCGCCGCCAGTTTCGCGCGCGCCAGCCGGTTCGGCGCGATGTCCTCGGCGAGCATGGACTTGGAGGTGTCAATCGCGACGACGATGTCCAGGCCGCGCTGGGTGACTTCCTGCCAGTCGAAGCCCCACTGCGGCCGTGCCAACGCCAGCAGCAGGCAGACGACCGCCGCCACCAGCGCCGCCGCGCGGAATTTCTGGCGTTGCGGAGAAACTCCCGCGACCAGGCTGGGCAGCAGCCGCGCCTGGATAAATTGCGTCATCAGCCGTTCCCGTTCCCGGGCCGACCACCACAAAAAGGCCACCAGCGCCGGCGGGATCACCAGCAGCAGCCAAAGCATCTGGGGATTGCCGAAGTTCAAGGAATCCTCCTCATCACGGTGTTTTTCAAAACCGCTTCCAGCAGCATCAGCCCGAGGCCGGGAAACAGGAACCACCCGAACAGCTCGGTGAACTGCGTGTATTTCTTGATCTCCGCCTCCGACTTTTCCAGCCGGTCGATCTCGGCGTAGATTTTCTGAAAGTTCTCCGTGTTGTCCGCGCGATAGTATTTGCCGCCGGTCAGGTCGGCGATTTTTGTCAGCGTGTCCTCGTCGATGTCCACGGCCACCGGCTGGTAGCCGACCTTGCGGCCGCCCATGTAAACCGGCATCGGCGCCTGGCCGCGCATGCCCACGCCGATGGTGTAAACCTTCACGCCCAGACTTTTCGCCGCCTCGGCCACGGTCAGCGGCGGCACCTTGCCGGCGTTGTTCTGTCCGTCGGTCATGAGAATCACGATCTTGCTCTTCGAGCGAAGCTCCCGGAGCCGGTTCACCGCCGCGCTCAGGCCGGAGCCGATGGCGGTCTGGTTGCCGTTGATGACGTTCAATTCCAGACGGTCGAGGTTCTGTTGCAGAAAATCATGGTCGAGCGTCATCGGCGCGGCGATGTAGGCCTGCGTGCCGAAGGCGACCAGCCCGATGCGGTCGTTCGGGCGTTTCTGAATGAACTTTTCGAGGACAGCCTTCGCCATGTCCAGGCGGTTCACCCGTCCGCCCGGCACCTCAAAATCCTCCGATGCCATGCTGCCGGACAGGTCAATGGCCACCGCGATGTCGATGCCGCTCGCGCGCACCTTCGATTCGCTCTTGGAAAATCTCGGCTGCGCCAGGGCGATGATGCACAGCGCCAGCGCCAGCCACCGCAGCGCGGCGAGGAAACCTCCGGCGCGCGAGCGCGTGACGTTCAGGACGGACCGCACGAGCTGCGTGGACGAATAGACGAACGCCGGCGGACGTCCGCGACGTCCCTTCAGCCACGCCAGCAAGGGCAGCAGCAGGAGCAGCAGCAAGAGCCATGGATGCGCGAAGGTCATTTTGATTCGGAACTCTGAACACTCAACTCCGGACTCTGAACAGGGATAGTTTCATCCACCAGCCGGAGAGCGGCGGCGTGCATGCCCCGCAGTTCGTTTTCGCCGGGTTCGTAACGTGCGAACTTCACCAGGTCGCATTGCCGGAGAAATTCACCAAGGCTCTCCTTCTGATCCGGCAGCAGCCGGTTCGTGCTTTGCAGCTCGTGGAGAAACTCCTCCGTCGTCCGTTCCGGCGCGCGAAATTCAAATCGCTCCTCCAGATACCAGCGCACGGTGTCGGACACCGCCACGCAGAACGGCTTCGGCTGATCCAGCAGCGCCAGCGCCTCCTCCAGCTTTTGCCGTGCGCGGACGTGCGCCGGAACGATCATCACCGGCGCGGCTTTCAACTGGCGCTGACGCAGCCATCGCCAGACCAGAAACGCCGCCGTCAACACGGCGAGCAGTCCAAGCGTCCACCACAGCCACGCCAGCGGATCGGGAAATTCATACGGCGGCTTGATGTCGCGGATGTCGTTCATCACGACCTGGCCGGCGGTTGAGGCGGTGTTCGTGGTCATCCGCGCAGCCTCCGTTTCTCGCGGGTTTCAAAAAACTTCCCGAGCGTCGCCGAATACGGCTGGTCGGTCCGCAGTTGAATTGAGTCAATGCCGGCGGAACGGAACAGCCGCGCCGTTTCCGTCTGCGCCTTGGCCTGGCGCTCCGCAAACGCCGCGCGCTTCCGGGCGTCGCCAGTGCTGACCTCGACGATCTCACCCGTCTCCGCGTCCTGCAACACCAGCCGGCCCAGCGCGGGCAGTTCGAGTTCGTAGGGATCGGTGACCTGCACGGCGACGAGGTCATGCTTGCGGTTCACCTGCCGGAGCATGGTGAACGACGCCTGCGCGAGGGATTCCAGCAGCAGCATCTGCGGCTTTAGGACACGGCCGCCCTTGCGCCGTGGATCGGCGGGTGAACCGATGAAGTCGGAAACAACCACCGCGATGGCCTTGTGTGACTGCACGCGCAAAAGAAACTCCAGCGCCTGATTCAAGTCCGTGCCGCGCCGCTTCGGCTCGAAGAACAACACTTCACGGATGACGCGTAGCACGTGGCTGCGACCTTTGCGCGGCGGGATGAATTTCTCCACCTCGTCGCTGAAGAGGATGAGGCCGACCTTGTCGTTGTTGCGGATGGCGGAGAACGCGAGCACGGAGGCGATCTCGGCGGCGAGTTCGCGTTTGGACTGATCGCGCGAGCCGAACCGGCCCGAGCCGCTCACGTCCACCACGAGCATGAGCGTGAGTTCGCGTTCCTCGACGAACTTCTTGATGAACGGATGATTCATCCGCGCGGTGACATTCCAGTCAATCGCGCGCACGTCGTCGCCGGGCTGGTATTCGCGCACCTCGTCGAAGTTCATGCCCTGGCCCTTGAAGACGGAATGGTATTGGCCCGCGAGCGTTTCGGTCACGATGCGGTTCGTGCGAATCTCGATCTGCCGGATTTTTTTAAGAATCTCGCGGGGAATCATGCCGGGGGAAATGATGAAGGATGAATGTAGAATGATGAATTCAAGCGGGCGACGACCGCAGTCATCATCGCGTCTATCGGTGAATCCCAAAGGGATTCGGGCCTCCAGCCTAGGGTTGCGACGCAGGAGCTACCCTGGGTGAACGGAATTAAATTTTTTCCAACCCCAACGGGGTTGTGGCCAATCCCGCGTGTGGTGAATGAAACCGGAAGGGCCGCAACCGCGTTGCGGTTGGAAATGTTTTGCGGACGCTGACCCAGGGTAGCTCGTGCCTCGCAACCCTGGGCTTTGGGACGGAATCCCGTTGGGATTCTCGAATGGGCGCACGCCGCCGCCGATTCGGTCACGATGCGGTTCGTGCGCAGCTCGATCTGCCGGATTTTTTTTAGAATCTCGCGGGGAATCATGGGGAAATGGCGGAATTACAAAAACGCCAACGCCACTACGGAAGATTCCTTGTGGGTGACGTAACGCTCATTAACAAATGCGGTGCATCTGACCAACGCATCGAAAATTTCTGGCAATCGCTTTCTAAAGTCGCTTGAGTTTGAAACTTGAATAACCAGCGCTTCGCCTTTTTCCAAATTTATTTCTGCCAGACCTTCATCTGGATTAGTCAAATGAGACATACAATCTATCCACGCGTCCATGTTGCAACCATAGAAGCCAGGGAAACCCATGAGCGTTGCAAATTGCGCATGGAAAGAATCCCAGTCAGTGATTGAAGTCGTGTCTAGCCGAATTGTTTTCATCGAAGCATCACGGCACAGGCAGTTCATCAAAGATTTTCTGGATGACCGTTTCGCTGGTCTTTTCCTCGGCCTCGGCTTCGTAGGTGATGGCCACGCGGTGGCGCAACACGTCCATGCCGATGCTCTTCACATCCTGCGGCGTCACATAGCCGCGGCCTTTCAGGAACGCGTAGGCCTTGGCCGCCAGCGTGAGCGCGATGGTCGCGCGCGGCGACGCGCCGAGCTGGATGAAATCTTTCACCGCGATCTTGTAATGGTCCGGATCGCGCGTGGCGCAGACGAGATCCACGATGTAATCCTTCACCTTGTCGTCCACGTAAATGTCGTTGATGACGGCGCGGGCTTTGACGATGTCCTTCGGATCAACCACCGCGCTGGCGCTGGGCGTGCCGCTGGTTTTGGCCATCGTCTCGAGGATCTGGCGTTCGTCCGCGCGCGAGGGATAACCGATCTTGAGCTTCAACATGAAGCGGTCCATCTGCGCCTCGGGCAACGGATACGTGCCTTCCTGTTCGATGGGATTCTGCGTGGCGAGCACGAGGAACGGTTCGTCGAGCTTGAACGATTGATCGCCGATGGTGACCTGCCGTTCCGCCATGGCTTCGAGCAAGGCGGATTGAACTTTCGCCGGCGCACGATTGATTTCGTCGGCGAGCACGAGGTTGGCGAACACCGGGCCTTTGCGCGTGGTGAAGCCGCCGGATTGCGGGTTGTAGATCTGCGTGCCGATGACGTCGGCGGGCAGCATGTCCGGCGTGAATTGCAGGCGCGAGAATTTGACGCTGATGGTCTGCGCGAGCGTTTTCACGGCGAGCGTCTTGGCGAGGCCGGGCACGCCTTCGAGGAGGACGTGGCCGTTGGCGAGCAGGCCGATGACGAGCCGTTCCGTGAGATACGTCTGGCCGACGACGACCTTGCCGAGTTCGTTGAAGAGCGGCCGCGTGAACGCGCTGGCGTCTTTGACCGCTTCGTTGATGGCGTTGATTCCTGTGCTCATGATTTGTCTAAGATTTTACGGAAAAAAGACAGCGAAGCCAGCCGGAGTGTTCAAAGGAAATCGTCATGACGATGCCAGCTGAACTGCAGCAGATGCGGGCGTTTCTGCGGAATCCGTTTCTGGCCTGGAGCTAGAATTTTCTGCGAGCTTCCAAGATGTCCTGGGCGATCTGGGTCTTTAACTCTTCCAACGACGAGAACTTTTTCTCGTCGCGGAGCTTGGCAACGAAGGTCGCCTCCAGCTCCTGACCATAAAGATCGCCGGAGAAATCGAGCAGATGAACCTCCAGGCGCGGCGCGGGCGTGGGCTGGTTGACGGTGGGGCGGACGCCGATGTTCGAGACGGCCCGGTGGCTTTTGCCGGCGACCGTCGCCAACGTCGCGTAAACACCGTTGGGCGGGAGGAGCAGCCCGGCGGTGTCGAGGTTGGCGGTGGGGAAACCGAGCGTGCGGCCGAGCTGATCCCCTTGAATGACGGGCCCGGCAATCGAATAGGAACGCCCCAGCAGCTGCCCGGCGGCGTCGAAATTTCCGGCGCGGATCGCCTCGCGGATGCGCGTGCTGCTGACCACGGCGCCGTCGAGCGAGAGTTCCGCCATGCCGTGCACGGTGAAATGCAATTCGCCGCCGAGCTGTTTGAGCAGGGCCACGTTGCCGCTGCGCTTGTGGCCAAAGACAAAATCCGCGCCGACGCAGACGCTCTGCAATCCGCCGAGGGACGCGGCCAGGTCGCGGATGAACTGTTCGCCGGTGAACTGGCTGAAGGATTTGTCGAAGGGGATTTCCAGCAGCACGTCGGCGCCGAGCGCTTCGATGGCGCGTAGCTTTTGCGCGCGGCTGTAAATCGCGGGCGGGACCTTGTCTGGGGCGACCACCGTGCCGGGATGCTTGTCAAAGGTCACCACGATGGCGGCGGCATCATGCTGCAGCGCATCGGCGACGGTCTGCCGGATGATCTGCTGATGCCCCAGATGCACGCCGTCAAACACGCCGATGGCCAGGCAGGCTTTCCGGCGGGCGGCGGGAAGTTCGCTGGTGGCATGGATGACTTTCATGCGATCTGGGCCCGGACGAGGTGGCTAGGCGCTGGCGACCAGCTTCAAAAACGGGATGACGTGCTTTTCCAGTTCGCTGGTCGACATCTTCAAAACAGCGTCGAGCGGCCGGGCGTCGGCGACCTCGAACTTGCCGGACACGCTGCGCCGCAAGGTGGCGAGGTGCGCGCCGCAGCCGAGCTTCTGGCCGAGATCATGCGCGATGCTGCGGACGTAGGTGCCCTTGGTGCAGGCGAGCTTGAAGCGTCCAACCGGCTCCGTGTAGTCCGTGAAACGAAAATTGTAGATGTGAATCAGCCGCGCCTCGCGCTCCACCTCGATGCCTTTGCGCGCGAGCTTGTAGAGCGGGACGCCGCCCTTCTTCACGGCGGAAACCATCGGCGGCTTCTGCATGAGATCGCCGATGAAGCTGCCGGCCGCCTCGTTCAACTCGTCGAGCGTCATGGGCATCACCGGCAGCGAAGCGGTGAGTTCGCCGTCGGAATCGTAGCTGTCGGTGGCCTCGCCGAATTTGATGTCGCCCTCGTAAACCTTGTCGTCGGCCATCAGCTTCTCGGACAGCTTGGTGCCGCGGCCGAGCACGATGATGAGCAGGCCGGTGGCGTTGGGATCCAGCGTGCCGCAATGGCCAACCTTTTTGATCCCGAACTTGCGGCGGATGGCATCGACCACGTCGTGCGACGTCAGGCCGCTGGGCTTGTCGATGAGCAGGGCGCCGTCGATGGCGGAGAAGTCTTGCATGGAAAATTATTTGGCGGCGTTGATCGCCTGCTTGATGGCGGCGACAACTTTGCGCTGTGTGGCCAGCGGGGTGCCGGGGATGCGCGCGCCCGCCGCGGCCGGATGCCCGCCGCCGCCGAACTGTCCGCAGATGTCGCTGACGTTCACCTTCGGGTTTTTGGAGCGCAGGCTGATGCGGGTGAGCTCGGGCTCCAGCTCCTCGAAGACGCAGGCGACCACGACGGGCTCGATGGCGCGGATGTGGTCAATCAATCCTTCGGTGTCATTGCTTTCCGCGCCGGTGCGCGCGAGGTCGGCCTTGCGCAGCCAGAAGTAGGCGATGCGGTCGCCGTGGGCCAGGCGGAACTTGCTGTAAACGTGCTTCAGCAATCGGGCGCGGGACAGCGGATAGCTCTGGTAAACCTCGTCGCAAATCTTCGCGAGGTTCGCGCCGCGCGTGACGAGCTCGGCGCCGGCGTGAAAGGTTCCGGGACGGGTCGTGGGATATTGAAAGGAACCCGTGTCGGTGGAGATGGCCGTGAACAGGCAGTCGGCAATCTGCTTCGTGATCGGCCAGCGCGCGACCTTGAGCAGGCGGTAGATCAGTTCGCCGGTCGAGGGCTCGCGCGGCGAGACCCAGTTGACGTCGCCGTAACGGGGATTGCTCTCGTGATGGTCGATGTTGATGAGGATGCCGCGGTCGGTCACGCATTCGGCGACCTTGCCCATGCGCGGGAGGCTGGCGCAGTCGGTGGCGATGACGCAGTCGAATTTCTGGCCGGGCTTGGGCCGTTGAAAGAATCCGTCGGGGTCGAGGAACTTCAGTTTGACCGGCGCCGCGTCTTCATTCCAGCAGACGACCTTCTTGCCCTCGTTTTTCAACGCGAGCGCGAGACCGAGCTGCGAGCCGATGCAGTCGCCGTCGGGCCGGATGTGGCCGACGACGCAGAACGTCTCCTTCTCGCGGAGGATTTCGAGAATGCGGTCGATGACTTTGGGATAGCTTTTCACTTGGAATCGCCGGGCTTGTCGGAGGAGTTCTTTTCCAGCTCCTCGATGATCTGCATGACGCGGTTGCCGCGCGCGACAGATTCGTCCAGCTCGAAGCGGAGCACCGGGGTGAACTTGAGCACCACGGCGCGGGCGACGAGCGCCTGGATGCGGACGCGATGTTCGGCCAGGCGTTCCACGCCGCGCTTCTTCTGGTCGGCATTGCCGAAAATGCTGACGTAAACCGTGGCGGACTTGAGATCGCCGGCGAGCTCGATGTCGTTGACGTTGATCAGGCCGACCTGCGAGACGTCGAACTCGCGGCGGATGGCTTCGCCGATTTCGCGCTTCAACAATTCACGGACACGTTCTTGACGGACGGAAGACATGGCAATGTGGCGGTTCTGGGTTCGGACGGTCGCCGGGGCCTAAACTTTTTACAGCTTGGCCGCGGTTTTTTCCACGGAGTAGCATTCGATGACATCACCGACCTGCAGATCGCTGAAGCCCTCGATGCGGATGCCGCATTCCATGCCGGCGCGCACCTCGTTGACCTCGTCTTGGAACCGGCGCAGCGACTGGGTGATGCCCTCGTAGATGACTTCCTTGCGGCGGCGGATGCGCACCTTGCCCTTGGCGATGCGCCCGCTGCTGACGGCGCAGCCGGCCACCGGCACGCCCTTGGAAAGCTCGAACACCTTGCGGACTTCGGCCGCGCCGACCACGACATCCTTGAGGATGGGGTCGAGCAAACCGGCCATGCCTTCCTTCACCTGGTCGATCAGCTCGTAGATGATCGCGTAAAGCTTGATCTGCACGCCTTCGTGCTTGGCCTTGTCCGCCACGCCGCTGTCCACGCGCGTGTGGAAGCCGAGGATGATCGCGTCGGAAGCCGAGGCGAGCGAGACGTCGGATTCGGTGATGGTGCCGACGGCGCTGTGAATGATTTCCAAGGCGACCTTGTCGGCCTCGATCTTCTTGAGCGCATCGACGATGGCCTCGACGGAACCCTGGGTGTCCGCCTTGACGACGACTTTGAGAACCTTGCCCTGCTGGCCTTGCAGCGTGGCGAAAAGATTTTCGAGCGTGACTTTGGAACGGGCGGCCTCCTGGCCTTGAATGCGGGCTTCGTGCTCGCGCTGTTCGGTCAAATCGCGTGCGGCCTTTTCGTCCTCGACCACGCTGAACTCCAGACCGGCTTCCGGCACGCCGTTCAAGCCCAACACCTTCACGGCGACGGACGGGCCGGCTTCCTTGAGGCGCTTGCCCTCCTCGTTGATGAGCGCGCGGACGCGGCCGTAATGCTGGCCGCAGATGATGACCTGGCCGACCTTGAGCGTGCCTTTGCGCACCAGCACGGTGGCCATGGGGCCGCCGGGTTCCAGGCCGGACTCGATCACGTTGCCCTTGGCGTTGCGGTTCGGGTTCGCTTTCAACTCAAGCAGGTCGGCCTGAAGAAGGATGAGCTCGATGAGCTTGTCCACGCCCTGTTTGGTCAGAGCGGAAACTTCCGCAAAGATGGTGTCGCCGCCCCAGTCGTCGGGGACAAGGCCCTTGTCCTGCAGCTGCTGGCGGACCTTGAGCGCGTTCGCGTTGGGGTGGTCGATTTTGTTGACCGCGACCAAAATCGGAACCTTCGCAGCCTTGGCGTGGCTTAGGGCTTCCAAAGTCTGGGGCATGACGCCGTCGTTGGCGGCCACGACGAGGACGACGATGTCCGTGACGTTGGCGCCGCGGGCGCGCATGGAGCTGAACGCCGCGTGGCCGGGCGTGTCGAGGAACGTGACCTGCGCCAGCTCCTTTTTGCGTTCCGGATGCGGGAAGGAAATCGTGTAGGCGCCAATGTGCTGGGTGATGCCGCCAGATTCGCCGGCGGCCACATTCGCCTTGCGGATGACGTCGAGCAGCGAGGTTTTGCCGTGGTCAACGTGGCCCATGATGGTGACGACGGGCGCGCGGGGCTTGAGCTCCTCGGGCTTGTCATCCTGGTCGAGCTCCAGCTTTTTGACCGGGGCATGAACGACGCCGGCGCCGCGTTCGCGCTTTTCCACTTCGAAACGCACCCCATACTTGGCGCAAATCTTCTGGGCGATGGCTTCGTCGATGGCCTGGTTGACCGTGGCGAAAACACCCGCCTCCATCAAATCGGCAATGATCTTGAACGGCTTCTGCTTGAGCTGCTCGGCCAGTTCGCGCACGACGATGGGCGGCTTGATGCTGATGACCTGCGCGTCGGCGGGCAGGGAAATCTTCGGGGCGGCGGGCGGGCCGGAACGGGCCGGGGCGCCACGCTGGGGCAGGGCGGGTCCACGGTTGCCGGGTCCGCCAAAGCCGCCGCGTCCACGGTCGTCACCGCGGCGGACAAATTCAGTGCGGCCCGGTTCCGGACGGCGTCCGGGAGCGGGCGGCAGCTTGATGCTGCCGACCTTGTCGCCGACTTTCGGCGCGGACGGACGGACGGGCAAATTGATGAAGCCGACCTTCTCGCCGACTTTCGGCGCGGCCGGCGGTTCGGGCTTGGCCGGCGCCGGGGGGGCGGGCGGAGCCGGCGGTGCTTCGGCCGCGGGGGCGGGGGCGATAACCGGCGGCGGCACCACGGTTGGCGGCGCGACCGGAGCCGGGGCGGGTTCGGGTGCTTTCGGCGTGGGCGGAGCTTCAACCGCTGGGGCCGGTGCGGCCGCCACGATGGGGGGCGGCTCGGGTTTCGGAGCCGTGATGACGACGATCGGCTCGTTGACTGGCGGCGGTGGCGGCGGCGGTGGCGGCGGCGTGGCCGCGGTGTTGATTTCCGGATGCTCCTTGCGGATTTCGTCCTCGAGATATTCGGCCGTGATCTTATCGAGCGAGCTTGACGGCACCTTGGCGGCGGCAATGCCCAGCGCCTTCGCCTTGGTGAGGATCACTTTGTTGTCCAGACCGAGCTTCTTCGAGATTTCGTAAATACGAACGGGCATATCTTATTTTATTGCTGAACCGCATCGAAACCAAGGGTTTCGTTTTACACCGGGGCGCTGTCGCCGCCGAGCGGGATTTGTCGGCGCTCCGCTTCATCGCGCGCAGCCTTGAGGACGGAGCCGGCCTGGTCGCCAATTTGAGTAATGTCCGACAAGTCGCTTTCGTCCGCCTGCAGCAAATCTTCCAGACGCGTCAGACCGGCATGGACAAGGGCGTCGGCCTGCTCCCGGGCGATGCCGGGAATGGCGGCCAGCTGTTCGACGGCTTCCGCGACCTTTTCGTCAAAGCCTTTGGTGACGATGTGTTCGGCCTCAATGTCCACCTGCCAGCCGACGAGCTTGGAGGTGAGGCGCGCGTTCTGGCCGCGTTTGCCGATGGCCAGGGAAAGCTGGTCTTCGCTGGTGAGGATGCGGACGCGCTTGCGGGCCTCGTCCACCTCGAACGCCTTGAGCTTGGCCGGCGCGAGGGCGTTGGTGATGTAAGTCTTGACGTTGGCGTCCCAGCGGATGATGTCCACCTTCTCGTTGTTGAGCTCGCGGACGATGTTCTTCACGCGCTGGCCGCGGAGCCCGACGCAGGCGCCGACCGGATCCACCTTTTCATCACGGGTCCAGACGGCCAGCTTGGTGCGGAAACCGGGTTCGCGCGCCACGCCTTTGATTTCGATGGTGCCGTCGTTGATTTCGGAGACTTCCAGCTGAAACAGCTTGATGATGAAGCGCGGGTCGGCGCGGGACAGGATGATTTCGGGACCGTGAGGCCCCTGTTCCACCGCCTTGACGTAGCAGCGGATGCGCTCGCCGATCTGGTATTCCTCGATGGGAACGCGCTCCCGGTTGGGCAGCAGCGCCTCGTATTTGCCGAGGTCAATCAGGACGTCCGAGCGTTCGAAACGGCGGACAGTGCCGCTGATGATGTCGCCGACGCGGTCTTTGAATTCCGCAAAAATAAGGGATTTTTCGGCCCGGCGGATCTGCTGCATCATCGCCTGCTTGGCGTATTGGGCGGCAATCCGGCCGAAACCGGTGGGGGTGACTTCGACTTCAATCTCCTCGCCGACCTGGGCGTCGGGCTTGAGGCGGCGGGCGTCAAAAACGGAAATCTGGTCGTGCTTGGAAACCACCTTCTCGGAAACGACCAGTTTGGCGAACGCCTTGATGTCCCCGTTCTTGGAATTCATGTCCACGCGCAGCTCGCGCGCCGGACCGACCGCCTTCTTGGCGGCGGAGAGCAGCGACTCCTGTACAGCGCCCATCAGGACATCACGGCTGATGCCCTTTTCCTTTTCCCAGTATTCCAGAGCGGCTAAAAAATCGGCGTTCATAACTATTCCGAACAGTTCAACATCCCATCAGGGGAACAAAAAAGTCGGCAGATGTTCTCTTCCGACTTTGGCGCGCTGGCAAACCCAGCAAGTCTTTACCGTTCGTCGCCCAACTTAAGAAACAAGCTCCACAGGCGTCAAGCCGCATTTAAGCCGGCGGCAGCCGGTCCGGCGCGCCCGCCTCCGGCGTGGTTCGTCCGGAGCAGCGAGATATTCCAAATAAACTCTTGCACTGCCCTGGGCACCTACCTATATTGCGCGCTCTTTTTGAAAGAACTTTGATTTATGCGACGTCCTAAAGGTATTAAAACGAAGAAGGCCGCGTCCAAGCGGTTCAAGATCACCGCTAGCGGAAAAGTGCTGCGTTCCAGCGCCGGCCGCCGCCATCTGGCTCAAACCAAAAGCCCGAAGCGCCGCCGCAATCTCCGCGGCACCACCACGGTGCATCCGCGCGACGTCTATCGCATCACGCAGAACATGCCGTTCAGCCACTAAACCACTTTCAACCTTTTAACCACTAAACGTCATGCGTGTTACCAATTCTCCCGCCTCCCGCAAGCGCCGCAAACGGATGATCACGGCAGCCAAGGGCTACCGGATGCGCCGTTCGAAACTTTACCGTTATGCCTCCGACGCCGTTGATCATGGCCGGCAGTATGCCTACCGCGATCGTCGCCGCAAGAAGCGCACCTTCCGTTATCTCTGGCAGGCCCGCATCAACGCCGCCGCCCGTTCCGCCGGCATCACCTACAGCCGCCTCATAGAAGGTCTCAAGGCCGCCAAGTGCGCGCTCGACCGCAAGGTCATCGCGGACATCGCCGCCCAGGACAACGCCGCGTTTGGCGAACTCGTCAAGCTCGCCCAGAACGCACTCAAGACCAAGGCTGCCGCGGCCGCCAAGGCCTGAGCCAAGTTCCTTTCTCAGCAAACGAGCGGACCGGAAGGTTCGCTCGTTTTGCTTTTTAATCAAAGCAACCGGCCGGTGTTGGTGCGTTGCGTTCCACAAAAACTTTCCCTCGCCGCGCCGGTGTGCTTAATCTGCCGGCGCTGAAACGCATGAAAAAAACCTCTCCAACCTCCCGCAGCGGACGCTTCGCCAGCGGTCCGGCGGCGGACGTCGCTCAGTTCACCGAATCCATTTCCTTCGATTGGCGCCTCTGGAAGCACGACATCCAAGGATCCATCGCCCACGCCATCATGCTCCAGAAGATCGGTGTGCTGACCAAGGCTGAGCTGAACGGCATCGTGCGGGGCTTGAACCAGATCGCCGCGGAAATCACCGCGGGCAAGTTCCCGTGGAAGGCCGAGTTGGAAGATGTCCACATGAATATCGAGGCGGAACTCACCCGTCGCGTCCCGGCCGGGGCCAAGCTCCACACCGCCCGTTCGCGGAACGACCAGGTGGCCTTGGACGTCCGGCTTTGGCTGCGCGACGCCATCAAGGGCTTGTTGCGCGAAGTCAGCGACTTGCAACGGGCTTTGGTTTCATTGGGCGAAAAGTATTCCGACGTCATCATTCCGGGCTACACCCATCTGCAACGCGCCCAGCCGGTCTATTTTGCCCATCACCTGCTCGCCTACGTCGAGATGCTCGAACGCGACTGCGAACGGCTCTGGGACTGTCATTCGCGCGTGAACGTCTGCCCGCTCGGCAGCGGCGCGATTGCCGGCTCGACGCTGCCGCTCAAGCGCGAACTCGTCGCCAAGCTGCTCGGCTTCGTGGATGCCGACGGCCGGGTGCAGGTCACGCAGAACTCCATGGACGGCGTCAGCGACCGGGATTTCATGATTGAGTTCGCCGCCGACGCCGCCTTGCTGGCGGTGCATCTGTCTCGGCTGGCCGAGGACGTCATCCTCTGGGTCAGTGCGGAATTCAATTACATCAAAATTGCCGACGCCTACACCACCGGTTCGTCGCTGATGCCGCAGAAGAAAAACCCCGACATCGCCGAACTGGCGCGGGGCAAGACCGGTCGCGTGGTCGGCAATCTGATGGCGCTGCTCACGCTGTTGAAGGGATTGCCCATGACCTACAACCGCGATTTGCAGGAGGACAAAGAACGGCTGTTTGACACCGCCGACACCGTCCGCTCCACGACCCGGCTGATGGCGGCCATGCTGCGTAATACCAGCGTGAACAAAGCCTCGTGCGCAAAAGCGGCGAGCGATCCCGCGCTGCTGGCGACCGATCTGGCGGATTATCTCGTGCGAAAAGGCATGGCGTTCCGCCAGGCGCATCACGTCGTCGGCGCGGTGGTGGCGCTGGCGGAAAAGACCGGCAAGGCGTTGAACCAGCTCACGCTCGCCGAACTGCAAGGGGTGGACACGACCTTCGGCAAGGACGCCTTGAAGGTGTTCGACCTGAAAGCCGCGATGAACCAGCGCAACCTCACCGGCGCGCCCGGAACGAAGGAAGTGGCGAAGCAGTTGGCACGGTGGCGGGGGCTGCTTTCGTGAAAAATCCCTACAAACACATAATTGAAGATTCAAAGTGGTTTAAGCGTGTCTTCAAAAATGTGCCCCATGTTCCGATAGCTTTGCCTCCAGATATAAAAAGACAACAAGAGCGGATTGCCGACCGTATTCAAGAAATTCCAAAAGAATTTCGAGAGCTTTCTATCGAATTAGCAAAGCGAGGATGGTATTTGAACATGGATATGCCGTTTAAGTTTTTGTTTTCTCTGCGCGGTGTGCTAAAGGCAAACAAACCTAAAAAAATTGATGCGACATTGATGGATTATGTTGAGTATTCGGTTGAGAAAATCGAAAACGAAGTGTTGTCGGTCTTCCCAAAACGAGCACAAATTCTATCTGCGGCGTTTCGTGCTCATTCCCAGAAAGCTTACACATTATCCGTTCCAGTTTTTTTAGCACAGGCCGACGGCATTTGTTCGGAACTTCTAGGAGTAAGTTTGTATGCTCGATCAAAAGGCGTCCCCCACACGGCATCTACTGTGGAACGATTCAAAAACGATGAACTTTTATCATCTCTTCTCGAACCTTTAAGAATTGCGGGGGCTTTGAATGCTTATCCAAATGAAAAACATGAATATCGAGACATTTTGAATCGCCACGAAATTCTGCATGGAAAATCTTTGGATTACGCAACGGAACTCAACAGCTTTCGCGCAATTTCATTATTGAGTTATTTGTGTTCCGTTGTTCAAGGAGCATTTTGGTTTGAAGAAGTTGAGGAAGAGATGAAGGAATTTCGAAAGCAGCAGCCAAAAAGCTAAAATTCAAAACGAATTTCAAAAATTTTCTATTTTCATGCTCGCCGCCTTGAATGACCTGCTTCTCGACCTCGCGCGCGTCTTAATTTGAAATGAAATCCATCGCCAAAACCCGCCCATCCAAACCCGTCCGGCGCAAGCCGCCGGTCAAGGCATTGGTGCAGCGTGGTCAAGCGCCGGCGTTCCGCGAGATCGTCGGGCTGATCCAGTCCGCCCGGCAGCGCGCGTTTCAGGCGGTCAACACGGAGTTGATCGGGCTTTACTGGCGCGTGGGCGAATACATCAGCCGCAAGATCGGTTCGGATGGCTGGGGTAAGGCCACGATTATTTCGCTGGCTGAATACATCCAACGGAATCATCCCGACCTGCGGGGCTTCTCCTCCCAAAACCTTTGGCGGATGCGCCAATTTTACGACGCTTACCGTCTGGATCAAAAACTCTCACCACTGGTGAGAGTTTTACCTTGGTCACACAATCTGCTGATTCTTTCGCAGTGCAAACGCTCGGAAGAACGGGAGTTTTACCTGCGCCTGGCGGCTGACAAAAACTGGAGCAAGCGCGAGCTGGAACGCCAGTTGGATGGCGCTTTGTTTGAGCGCACGGTGTTGTCGAAGCCAAAAGTCTCGGCAGTGCTGCGACAATTGCATCCGGATGCCGAAGCCATCTTCAAGGACACCTACCTGCTCGATTTTCTGGAACTACCCGTGGATCACTCGGAGCGTGACCTCCAGAAGGCGCTGGTGAAAAACCTCAAGCAGTTTCTCATCGAGCTGGGGCCGGATTTTTGTTTCGCCGGCGAGGAACTGCGGCTGCAGGTGGGCGGGCAGGATTTTTATCTCGACCTGCTGTTTTTCCATCGCAGCCTGCAATGCCTCGTCGCCTTCGAGTTGAAGATCACCAAGTTCGAGCCGGAGCAACTCGGCAAGCTGACTTTTTATCTGGAAGCGCTCGACCGCGATTTAAAAAAACCGCATGAGCGTCCCTCCATCGGCGTGCTGCTCTGCGCGAGCAAGGACAAGGAAGTCGTGGAATACGCCTTGAGTCGCGCGCTGTCGCCGGCGTTGATTGCGGAATACCAAACGCGGCTGCCGGATAAAAAACTGCTCGCTCGCAAGCTCCACGAATTTTATCAACTCGCCCTGCCTTCTGTGAAATGAAAGCTCATCCCAAAACCGGCACCGCCGGCGAAACCACCTTCGTCGTCGAGGAAAAGCACTGCATCGAGTTCGCGCAGGACGGCATGCCCGCCGTGCTGAGCACGCCGAACCTCATCGGCATTCTGGAACGCACCGCGCGCCATGCCATCATGCCGTTTCTTGACGCGGACGAACGGAGCGTCGGGGTGGAAATCGAGCTGCGGCATCTCGCGCCCACGCCCGTCGGTGCGAAGGTCACGGCCACGGCGCGGGTCATCGGTCATGCCGGGCGGTTTGTGGATTTTCAGATCGAGGCGCGGGACGGCGAGGAATTGCTGGCGCGGGGAGTTCACAAGCGCGCCGTCGTGCGGATCGGCAGCTTTTCCCAGCGCGTGAAGGCAAAGGGAAGCTGACATCGCCCGCGAATCCTGCTTCATTTCCGCGATGGCATCCGCGCCGAACGAACTGCTGACCGACCTGCTCCGGGAGGTGTCGCGTTCCTTTTATCTCACGCTGCGGGTGCTGCCGAAATCGGTCCGTCCGCAAATCGGCCTCGCCTATCTGCTCGCGCGCACGACCGACACCATTGCCGACACGGAGATAGTCCCGCTGGAACTGCGGTTGAAGTCGCTGCAATCCCTGCGGGAACGCATCCTCGGGACTTCCGCCGCCGCGCTGAGCTTTGGTGAACTGGCGCGTCAGCAAAAACTTTCCGCCGAACGAATTCTGCTGGAGCGTTGCGAAGACAGTCTGGCCCTCCTGCAAACGTTGTCCGCGGCGGACCGGCGGCTGGTGCGCGAGGTGATCGAGGTCATCGCCAGCGGTCAGGAATTGGACTTGCGGCGGTTTGCCGGAAGTTCCTTGGACAAAATCATCGCGCTGCAGACCGCCGATGAACTCGACGACTACACTTATCGCGTGGCCGGATGTGTTGGAGAGTTTTGGACGAAGATGTGCCGCGCCCAGGTGTTTCCGTCGGCCCAAATTGAGGACGCGAAGTTTTTGGCGGACGGCGTGCGCTTCGGCAAGGGGTTGCAGCTGGTGAACATTCTTCGCGACCTGCCGGCGGATTTGAAGAACGGGCGTTGTTATTTGCCGCTCGAGGATTTGAAGCAGCTTGGGCTGACGCCGGCGGACTTGCAAAACCCGGCGAATGAAAACCGGCTGCGGCCCTTGTTTGACCGGTGGCTGGACCGGGCGGAGGCGCATCTGCGGGCCGGCTGGGATTACACGAACACGGTCCCCTGGAGCTGTGTGCGGGTGCGTCTGGCCTGTGCGTGGCCGGTGTTGATCGGCCTGCAAACCCTGGGTCGTCTGCGGTCGGCCAACGTTCTGGATGCCACCCAGCGGATCAAAATTTCCCGGGCGGCAGTTCGCGGGGTGATGTTTCGCTCCGTCATTTTCTATCCGCTCCGCGGCCGTTGGAAGCGGCTGGCGTCGTGAAGGTCGCGAGCGGCCTTCGCTGCGGGAAACCTGTTGCATCAGCCGGCCTTTTTGCGTAATTAAAGACATCATGCAGATTTTCAAACACACTCTTCTGGCGTGTTCTCTCGTTGCGGCTCTCGGTCCGGCCACCTTGCGTGCCGAAGACAACGAGGCGCAGGCCGCGGCCCGCGCCGCATTGCAACAGAAAATGCGCGAATTGCACGGTGGTGCCGCCTCCGAGGCGCAACCGGCGACCACGGTCGTGGTGCCGGCGCAGCCCGTGGCACCCGTTGCGCCCGTCGCGCCCGTCGCGCCGGCCCCGGTGGTCGTTTCTCCCAACGCCGTCAGCCCGGATTTGATCGAGCAGGCCCGTCAGGCCACGCGCGCGCGGTTGCAGGAGCTGCAGGGCAACTCCGCCACGGCGATCCCGGCCGGTTCAGAAACCCCGGCTCCGGCGAAGGAGGAAATCCGTGAGACCCGCAAGCAGCAGAAGGAGCGTGAGGCCGCCGCCCAGCGCGAGGCGGAAGCGCAAATGAAGGCCCGGAAAGCCGCGGCACAGCCGGTCGAAGCCAATGCCTTCCCCCAAACCGCTCCCGAAATGGCGACGGTCACGACCACGGTCAAGCCCGCGGAAGACCCCAAGGAGATCGCCAAGCGGCAGAAGGCCGAAGCCAAGGCGCAGGCCGAAGCGGAAAAAGCCGCCGCCAAGCGGGCGGCGCAGGAGGCCAAGGAAGCCAAGAAGGCCAAAAACGAGGTCGTCGAAAAACCGGCGTTCACCCCGATGGAGGTTCCCGCCTCGAATCTTTCGGGTTCCAAGGAACAACGCCTCCAGCAGTTGAATGATGATTACCGCACCGACAAGATTTCGGCCGAGGAATATCACCAGAGCCGCATCAAGATTTTGTCCGAACCCTGACCGGAAGTTTTTACCAAACCCCGCCGGCTGATTTCATCCGGCGGGTTTTTATTTTGAAATTCACATCCTGAACTCTCAACCCGCCTGAACCTATGCACGGATTTCGTTACGTCGGAAACAAACTTTACTGCGAAGGCGTCTCCATCGAGTCGCTCGCCAGGAAGCACGGCACGCCCCTTTACGTTTATTCCCAGGGAACGCTGACGGACCACTTTGAGAAGCTTGACCGCGCGCTGGCTCCGTTGGACCACCTCATCTGCTACGCGATGAAGTCGAATTCCAACCTGTCCGTGCTGCGCACGCTGGCCAACCTTGGCGCCGGCTTCGACCTCGTCAGCGCCGGCGAACTGCAGCGCGTCATTGCCGCCGGCGGCGATCCGCGCAAGTGCGTCTTTGCCGGTGTCGGCAAGACCGAACCGGAAATTGAATTCGCCCTCCGCAAGGGGATCTATTCCTTCAACGTGGAAAGCGAAGCCGAGCTGGTGCGGATTAACAAAGTGGCGGCGCGTCTCAAGAAGCAGGCGCCGGTGGCCGTGCGGGTGAATCCCAACGTGGACGCCCACACCCACGCCAAAATCACGACCGGCACCTACGAGAACAAATTCGGCATCGCGTTCGAGCAGGTCGAGGGCGTCTATGCCCGCGCCAGCAAGCTCAAGAACATCTGGCTGCGCGGCGTGCAGATGCACATCGGTTCGCAGCTCACGGCGGTGAAGCCGTTCGAGGAAGCCGTGCGGAAGGTGCTTCCGCTGGTGAAGAGCCTGAAGGAAAAGCACGGCCTGGAATTCTTCAGCGTCGGCGGCGGCCTGGGCATTGTTTACAACCCCGCGCTGGCCAGCGGTTCGGCCGAGTGGTGGAAGTCTTCGGCGGCTAAGAACATCCTTACCCCGCAGATTTACGCCAACCGTCTGCTGCCTTTGTTGCAGCCGCTGGGATTGCGGATTCTGCTCGAACCCGGCCGTTTCATTTCCGGCAACGCGGGCATCCTGGTGACGCGCGTCGAATACGTGAAGCGCACCGGCAAGAAGAACTTCCTCATCGTTGATGCGGCGATGAACGACCTTATCCGTCCGGCCTTTTACGACGCCTACCACGAAATCGTCCCGCTCACGCGCAAAGGCGGCGCCACGATTTCCTCCGACGTCGTCGGCCCCATCTGCGAGTCGGGTGATTATTTCTGCAAGGACCGGCCGCTGCCGAAGCTGGGCGAAGGCGACCACCTTGCCCTGTTGAGCGCCGGCGCCTATGGCTTCGTCATGGCGTCGAACTACAACACGCGCGGACTGGTGGCGGAGGTTCTGGTGAAGGGCAGCAAGTCTGCCGTGGTGCGCAAGCGCCAGACGGTGGCGGAGATTCTGGCCGGCGAAAACGTGGCCGCCTGGTTGAAATAACTAGGAAGCCGCCTGGGCGCGCAGCTTCTCGTCGAGTTCCGTCAGAAACGGAAACTGGGCGGGCATGATTTTCTTGCGGGCCGTGGCGAGGTTGAAGAATCCCGCGCGGTCGATCTCCGGGCAGGTTTCCATGCGGCCGGACTTCGGCGGCCATTCCATCTGAAAGGTGTTGCTGCGGACCTTCGTGGCATCGCAGTCGCCCGCAAACGCCCAGGCATGCACGATCTTGCCGCTGCGCTGTTTGATCGGTCGCAGGGGAAGGTAGTCGCCGGATGGTTTGAAGCCGGTTTCCTCCTCGAATTCCCGGCAGGCGGCGGCGAGCGGATCCTCGTCGGGGCGGATCTCTCCCTTGGGAATCGTCCACGCCGCGGTGTCCTTGTTTTTCCAGAACGAGCCGCCCGGATGCGCCAATAGAAATTCCAGCTGTCCCTCTCTCACCCGATACATCACGAGTCCGGCGCTGACTTTTGACATGCGCGGAAAATAATCCCATCGCGCCGGGAAAGCCAGTGTTGTTCCGTCTTTAAGTGACGGAGGACTTTTCCAAAACGAAACGGCGGCTTCTTTGAGGGAAGCCGCCGTCGCGATGGGAAACTTTGCCTACCAGGAATAATGCACCGTGTAGTTCACCACTTTTTCCTGGTCGGGCGGGACGGTGACGCGGAACTCGATGGTTTGGGCGTCGGTCTTTTTGAACTCGTCCGACTTCGCCGTGATCTTCCAGTTGTTCCAGCGGTAGAGATGCTCCACGACGCGGAACTCGACCGCCTCCTTCTTCCGGTTGCGCAGCTTGATTTCAAACGATTCATCCAGCCAATGGTCGGCCCGGTCGGTCTTGAAATCCGTCTGCCGGCGTTCGCCGACGAGGTCGAAGGAGTTGCCGGTGGTGACGCGGATGGTTTCGTTGCGCGGCGTGTGGTCGATGGTGTCCTCGCCCGTGAACTCCAGCTGCCGGTCGTCGTTGCTCCGGTAAAACCGCAGCTTGCCCTTGGGCAGTGCGATGCCGAGATGGTTGGTTTCCGCGTTCACGAACTCGCGCTTCACCCAGACCTTCTTGTTGCACTGCGTCCCGTAGTTGCGGTCGTTGTTCAAGCCGCCATAAAAGCCGTAGCCCATCCCATAAGCGCCGTCATAGACATACATCACCGGCGCGTAAACGCCGGTGGCACGGACAAATTCCACCTGCTTGCTTTCGCGATCCCGCAGCGTGGTCGGCCGCGCGATGGTGTAGAGATGAAACTCGTCGAAGGATTTTTCGGAGACGGTCGGTTCATCCGCCACCGCGGAGGCCAGCATTTCCATTCGTTTGGCCCTGGAGAAAAATGCTGCGGGCGGCTGGACTTTGTTCACGTCACCCGCCATCAGCTTGATCTTCGCATCGCGGAAGGTTTTTCCGCTTTGATTGTTGAAGGTGATCCAGCCGATGACATCGACGAGGTCGCCTTTCTCCGGCGCGACCAGGTTGTAGCTGGCCTCCCAGGTGAAACCGCCGGTGACATAACCGACCTCGGCGTCGAACTTGCCCGCCTTGTCCGAGTTGATCAGCCAGTTGAAGGCCGGCTTGAGAATCGTGTCGTCGCCGAGATTGGGAAACACCGGGCTGCCCGGCAAGGAGAACTGCAGCTTGCCGTCCACCGCGATGATCGGCTGTTCGGTGCCGCCGCCGGGCACGTAGCCGCTGCGGATGATGCGGCCGGGAATGATTTCACGGACCAGCGTGTTGTCCTTCATCCGTTCACGGACAAAGTCAACGGTCTTGCCCTCGAACATGGAGAGCAGCAGCGGTTCATTGACGGGATCGTTCCGGTAGTTCTGTTCGAGAATGCGGAAGGCGCGTTTGCCGGCGGGGTCGCGCAAAATGACGGAGTCCGTCTCCACGTGCGCCGTGGCATCGCCGAACCGGACTTCGTTGAGGCCGGCCTTCAGGTCCAGCGGCACGGTGTCCCGGACGACGGCGAAGTTCTGGTTGTAAATCGTCAGCGCGGAATCGGCGCCGGCGGGCGCGGCGGCGAGGCCGAGCGAGAGCAGGGGCAGGAGCAGTTTGTTTTTCATGGCATGGCGTTGTGTTCGATACATAGTCGAAAGGTTGGACGGCGTCGCCAGAAAAATGCTCCCGCTATTTTGGCAGCGGCGGCGCGGCGTTTCCGGACCGGGGAAATCTCCGGTGGTCGCTCGAAAATCCGCTGGAAACGGCTCGGACAATTGCCGTCCCACCCCTGAAAATATATTTCCACCGGGTGCGTTGACGAAATCGGCGAGGCTCGCTAGTCTGCCTCGCAATTCCAAGAAGAGGAGTTGCAAACCAAAAATTTATGCCACCTAAAGCTGAAAAAGTTTCTGAAAAAACGTCGGCCGCCGAAGCCAAAAACACCGAGGTCGCCAAAATCTCCGCCGCCCGCGAGCGCGACCTGGAGGCCGCCATCTCCACCATTCACAAGGCCTATGGCGACGGCAGCATCATGCGTCTGGGCGACGCCCGTTCCCTGAAGAAGATCGAGGTCATCCCCACGGGCGGCCTGGCCGTGGACCTCGCCCTCGGTGTCGGCGGCGTGCCGCGCGGACGCGTCATTGAAATCTACGGCCCGGAATCCTCCGGCAAGACCACGCTCATGCTGCACGTGATCGCCAACGCCCAGAAGGCCGGCGGCCTGGCGGCGTTCATTGATGCCGAGCATGCCCTCGACCCCGCCTACGCGAAGAAGCTCGGCGTCAACTTGGACGACCTGCTGGTGTCGCAGCCGGATTCCGGCGAAGAGGCGCTGACCATCTGTGAAACCCTCGCCCGCTCGAATGCACTGGATGTGATCGTCGTGGATTCCGTGGCGGCGCTGGTGCCGAAGGCGGAACTCGAGGGCGAGATGGGCATGGCGACGATGGGCATGCAGGCGCGGCTGATGAGCCAGGCGCTGCGCAAGCTGACCGCCGTCCTGAACAAGTCCAAGACCACCTGCGTGTTCACCAACCAGTTGCGCGAGAAGGTCGGCGTGATGTTCGGCAGCCCCGAGACGACGCCCGGCGGCAAGGCGTTGAAGTTTTACGCGAGCGTCCGCATCGACATCCGCCGCAAGGAGACGCTCAAGGACGCGGCGGGCAACGCCATCGGCAACCACGTGAAGGTGAAGATCGTGAAGAACAAGGTCGCGCCGCCGTTCGCCGAGGCGGAGTTCGACATCATTTACAACCACGGCATCGACAAGGAAGGCAGCATCCTCGACGTCGGCCTCGAATGTGGCGCGGTGGACAAGAAGGGCGCCTGGCTCCAGTTCAACGGCGAACTGATCGGGCAGGGCAAGGACGCCGCCAAGAAGACGCTGCAGGAAAAGCCGGACCTCGCGAAGAAAATCGTGGACGCCATCCAGCTGAAAAAGAATCCGCCGGCCAACAGCTGACCGGTTCACTCCCGCGGCAGCGCGAACTGCTTGAAGACCAGCACGGGAATTCCCAGATAGGTTCCGCTGCTGACAAACACCCGGAGGACGGTGAGTTTGGCGCCGTCCTCCTCCAGTTTCTTCAATTGGGTGAAGACGGTGCTCAACTGTTCCTGGGTCTGGGGCAGTTCCAATTCCACATTCGCGAGCTGCTGCTGCTGGCGGGTCAGTTCCTGCTTGTCCAGGTTCAATTCCACGCGGGCCCGCTGGATGGCGGTGGCGCGGTTGATTTGTGACTGTGCCAGCAGCGGATCTTCATACGTCACCGGCACGATGGTCGCCTCCTGCCATTGCTGCCGAATCTCGCGGTCGTTGAGTTCGGCCGCGAACGCCGTGGTTTCGGACGTCAGCGTTTGAATCTGCGCCCGGGCCTCCTGGATGGCGGCGTTCAGGCGCGCGCTGGTTTGCAGGAGGGTTTGCCGTTGGTTCCAATAGTCCAGCAGCGCGGGCGGCGCGTTGCGCAGAATCACCCGCCGCGAGAACTCCTGCACGGAACATTCCACGCCGCCGCCATAGGACCGGACCAGTTCGCGCACGTGAACCTCCTTCCAGTTGTCCGGGTTCAGCGACCGCTCCAGCTCTTCGGCTCTTGATCCTTCGCGTTTGCGGTTCAATTCCTCCTCCAGCCGTGCGGCGGTTTGGGCGCTGTTGGTGTCAAAGCCAAGGCCGCCCAAAACCGACGGCGCCAGATTGGTGAAGAACACCCGGCCGGCTCCGCTCCCGGTGCGGTAAAGAACCGAAAAGGCGTCGGCGCGCACCAGTTCGACGCGCTCATAGGCCTTGCCCTGCAAATTGGTGAAGGTCGCGAAACGGTTGGTGAAGGCGACGGCGGGATTGGTGGTTTGCGCCATGACCGGCCCGGGGCTGAGCAGCAGGAGAAGCAACATTGTCTTTTTCATGGCGTGCTGGAATGGTAGATAATCCATGATGCCGCCAGCAACAAGCCGCTACTTATCAACTGACATGCACATCCAGCACCCCAGCCAAGTTTCTCTGTTCAAACGGTGCAGACACTTCGCTGCCCTGTTCGCCTTGCTGGCGGCCTTCACATCATCGGCGCAGGTGGCTCCCGTCGAATGGCGCGGCGTCACCGGCGAAAAAGCCCTGGCCGTCCACGTTCTTGCTCCCGCCGCAACGAACACCAACCAGCCTCGGCCCGCGGTCTTTTATCTTCTCAACCTCGCCGCGCCGCGGACGGGAACCGAGTCCAACGATGTCATCCTCCGCGACTTTCAGGCGGCGGGCTATCTGGTGGTGACGATCGACTTTGCCGGGCATCCGCAGGCGCGCGTGCCGTTCATCAACCGCGACCTCGGCAAACTCCGCGACGATCTCCGGGCGAAAAAGTTCCTCGGCCAGTACCCGCTCGATGACGCGCATCTGTTCATTGTGCCGGAAGGCTGCCGGTTGAAGCGCGACGTGACGTTTTTCACCGTGACCAACCGCACCCTGGCGATGGACATCATTTATCCCGCCAAGCCATCACGACCCGTCGGCGCGGTCCTCGAGTTCTCCTGCGACAACCAAAACCGCTTCGGCAACACCTCGCTTTCCATTTGCAGCGACACGCTGCTGGACGCCCTGGCGACGGAGGGGTTCGCCGTGGCGATGGCCGATCATCCGGTGGCCGCGCCGTACAAGGGGCTGGACCCGATGCCGGACTGCGCGGAGAAAATCAAGGCGGCGGTGCGCACGCTGCGCGCGGAGAGCGCGGCACTTGGCTTGAACGGCAAAATTGCGCCGGTGGGTTTTTCACGGGGCAGCGGCATGGCCTTGATGCTGGTGGCCACCGCCGGCCAGCCGGCGTTCGAGTCGTCGGGTGAACACCCCGGCATCAGCAGCGAAGTCCAGGGCGCGGTGGTGATGTCGGGACGCTTCACCTACCTGAACCTGCTGCCCGAGGACAAGATGCTGCCGCGCTATGCGAAGGCCTGGGGCGAACGGGGGACCAGCCTCGAAACGTGGCGGCGTCATGGCGCGCTGGATTATCTGACCAACGCGACCATTCCGTTGTTCCTCACCATCAACTGCACCGAATCCCCGGACGCGCTGCATCAGATGAAGGTGCTGCGCCAGCGGCTCGCCGAGCTGGGCGGCGACGAGCAGTTTTTCATGGACCGCGAGCCGCGCGGACACAAGGTGACGCTGGATCCGGAAATTCTCTCCGCGATGAACGCTTATCTGGCGAAGCGGCTGCGCTGACGTCGTCCGTCCGCCGCATTTTACGCTTTGAACCGGCGGCGTTTTCCCTACCTTGGGCGGATGGTTAACTCAGGCAAGGCAAGAAAAGCGGCGTTCAAGATGATCATCATCACCTTGGTTTTGGTGATGTTTGTGCCGCTGGCCGGATTGCTGGCCACGCTCATTGGCGGCGCGATGGTGATGATTTCATTTGCGCTGTTCGGCGTCTGGGTTTTGTTTGCGCTGTTCACCCTCTACTTCTTCCGTGATCCAACGGCGAAGGTTCCCGCGGAACGAAACGCCGTGGTGTCGCCGGGGCACGGCAAGGTGGACGTGATCGACACCACCGTGGAGCCCGCCTTCATGGGCGGCGAATGCCAGCGCATCTCCATCTTCCTGTCGGTCTTCGACGTCCATGTGCAGAACGCGCCGGTTGGCGGCCGGGTCGGCTATTTCAAATACACCGAGGGCCAGTTCATGAACGCGATGAAGACCGAATGCGCGACGAACAACGAGAACGTCCTGATCGGCTTCAACGCCAATGAGCCCCGCGACACCAAGGTCGGCATCCGGCTCATCGCCGGCCTGATTGCGCGGCGCATCGTCCCCTGGGTCGAGACGGGGGCCGAAGTCTCCCGCGGCGACCGCATCAGCCTGATTCAGTTCGGCTCGCGGGTGGATGTCTATCTGCCGCGTTCGGCGCAGATCAAAATCAAGCTCGGCGACCGCGTGGTCGGCGGCGAAACCGTGCTGGCCATCCTGGATTGAAGTTTTATGTCTTCGCCCGTCCAGCCGAAGCCATCCGCCGGAACCGAGGAGAAGCTGAAGATTTATTTTCTGCCGAACCTTTTCACCGCCGGCAATCTCTTCTGCGGCTTTGTGGCGCTGACCAAGATCGTGGAGGCCGACCTCACGCCCACGCCGGAAGGAACCGTGATCTGGGCGCCGATCAAGCTCGCGCTGGGATTCATCCTGCTGGCCTGCATCTTTGACTTGTTCGACGGCCGCGTCGCCCGCATGGTCGGCTGCGAAAGTCCGTTCGGCCGCGAGTTCGATTCGCTGGCCGACCTGGTTTCCTTTGGCGTGGCCCCGGCGTTTCTGGTGCATCGCGTCGTGCTGCATGACGTCTTTTTGAACACGCCCTTCGGCGACCGTCCCGAGTGGGGCTGGTTCATTGCCTCGATGTATCTCCTGTGCGGCGCGTTTCGGCTGGCGCGGTTCAACTGTCTCGCAACGATGGCCGGCACGGGCGGCGGCAAGGAGTTCCTGGGCTTTCCCATCCCCTCGGCGGCGGGCCTGGTGGCCTCCTTGACGCTGCTGATCATCGAGCTCAACGAGAAGGACAAGCCGCTGGGCAAGTGGAACTACCTGCTGGTGGTGGTGCTGCTGTTCCTCTCGGCGATGATGGTCAGCACCGTGCGTTATCCGACCTTCAAGTCGCTCGGTCTGCGTTCGACCAGCACCTTTGCCAAGGCCATCTGCGGGGCGATGTTCCTCGGGCTGATCCTCGTGCTGCGTGAAAAAATTCTCTATTACGTGCTGCCCGCGCTGTTCACGGCGTATCTCATCTATGGATTCATCCGGCCCCGCATTTCCCGCCGCATGCGGCATGAAATCGAGGAGGAGGACGACGATGCCGACGGTTCGGCGGAATGACGCCGCGCGGCCGCTCCGGAGTTTTCCCCGGACGGTCGGTATGTTTCACGGGGAAATTTGATTGAGCGCCCGGCCGGCATGCGCTATCCAATGAGCCTGAAATAAAGCATTCATGGATGACCGCGACACAGTTGGCGTATTGGACCAGTTTCAGACGGAGTTCGTCGAATTCTGGCAGCGCCTGCCCAACAAGGGGTTTTTCTTCGCCCTGCTGGCGTGCTGGCTCGTCCTGTTCCACTTCTTCGGCAACGCCACCCTCGGCTACGTGGACACGCCGTCGCTCTTTCGCTGGATGCTCAACTCCTACCTGGCTCGCGACCCGGATGGGCATCTGCAGGACGACAGCATCGGGCTTTGGGTGCCCTTGCTGGTGCTGGGACTGATCTGGTGGAAGCAAAAGGAGCTGCTGGAGCGGCCGCCGAAGCTTTGGTCGCCCGGGCTGGTGCTGGTCATCGCGGGGCTGCTGCTGCACATGGCGGGGTATTTCATCCAGCAGCCGCGCCTCTCCATCATCGCGCTGCTCACCGGCATTTACGGCCTGATGGGCATGGCCTGGGGCTGGGAATGGATGAAGCGGATTTTCTTCCCGTTCTTCCTGATGGGCTTTCTGATTCCCTTTTCCACGCTCATCGAACCCGTCACCTTTCCGCTGCGCCTGGTTGCCTCGCAGATCACCGAGGGCATCTCGCAGACGATTCTCTCCATCGACATCAACCGCGAGGGCACGATGCTCAAGGACCCGATGAACAAGTACCACTACGAAGTCGCGGCGGCGTGCAGCGGCATCCGCAGCCTGATGGCGGTGGGATTGATGGCGACCGTCTGGGCGTTCCTGTTCTTCAAGCAATGGTGGCGTCGCGGCGTGATGTTTGCCGCCATCATTCCGCTGGCCGTGGCGGGCAACGTCTTGCGGCTGCTGACCATCATTGTCGCCGCGGACAACTGGGGCCAGGCAGCCGGCAACTACGTCCATGACGGCGGCCCCGGCGGCTTGTTCAGCCTGCTGCCCTACGTGCCGGCCATCTTTGGCCTGATGTATCTCGGCCAGTATCTCGAGGAAAAGAAACCCCAGCCGGCCGCGCCCAAACCCGCATGAACCGTCAGAAATGGATTTTGCTGGTCGTCACGGTCGGGCTCACGGTCCTGGCCGGTGCGGCGATTTTTCACGTCAAAACCCACCAGGTTCTCGGCCAGCCCGGCATCAAGGCGGCCCCGATTCCCGGCCGCGTGGACATGGCCATCGACCTGCCGGCGCAGTTGGCGGGTTACATTTCCACCAACCTCCCGCAGTCGGCGGAGACCACCAACATGCTGCCCAAGGACACCAGCTTTGCGCTCCGGGTCTACTGGTCGGAATCCAAGGACTTCTGGGCGCAGGCCAACATCGTGATGATGGGCAAGGACCGGACGAGCATTCACAAGCCCGAGTATTGCCTGCCGGGCCACGGCCTGACCATCAACCTGAAAACCAACGACGTCATTGCCATCAAGGATCCGGCGTCGGCCTACGGGCTGCCGGTCGCCAAATGGTTTCTCACCCGCACCGGCCGCACCGAATCCGGCCAGACCTTCACCCACAGCGCCATCTACGTCTTCTGGTTTGTCGCCCGCGACGAGCAGACCATCGACCATTGGCAGCGCATCTGGTGGCTGTCGCGGGATCTGCTGACCAAGGGCGTCCTGCAGCGCTGGGCCTACGTCAGCTATTACACCGAGTGCATTCCCGGACAGGAGGAGGCGGCCTACCACCGTCTGAGCCAGCTCATCGCCGCCTCGGTCCCCGAGTTTCAACATCCGCCCGCCGCGGCCGCCGCGGTCGCCCGGCGGTAATTCCCAAACGCGCCGCGGCCGGCATTGCTTCCGGCGGCGCGCTTGCTTAAGATAACAGTTCGTCACATTGCCCAATCATGTTGCGTCGAGAACGGCAAGTCCGCATGCAAATCCATCAGATGATGGATGCGTTTGTCTTTGGCATCAGCTTCTGGCTGGCCTATCAGCTCCGGTCCAACCCGGTGGTCATCGACCTCTTCGACCTCAATCTCATCGACCCGTTCCAGCGGTTTGCCTGGATGATGATGGTGGTGATCCCCGTCGCGCCGTTTGTCCTGGAGGCGCAGGGCTTTTACAAGCGGCCCCTGTTCTGTTCGCGGGCGACCACCCTCTGGCAGCTGTTCAAGACCTGCACCATCATCGCCGTGGGACTGGTGCTGCTGATGTTCCTCAGGCGCACCGAGGCGCAGATCGCCCGCGGCGCCATGGTGTGGTTTGCGGCGGTCAGCCTCGTCCTCATGTTTGCCAAGGAGGAGTTCTTCCGCGAAGTTTACAAGCGCCGCTTCTCCCGGGAGCTGAACAAGCGCCGCTTCCTGATTGTCGGCACGGAGGATGAGCTGATCCGCATGCGCCGCGAATTCACCCAGCGCAACAACGAGGGCATCGAAATCCCCGGCGAGTTGAACCTGAGCGAGATTTCCGTCGACTACCTGGTCGAGCTCCTGCACGAACATTCCGTCAACGGCGTCATTGTCAGCGCCAAGCACGCCTACTTCGAGCACGTCGAGGCCGCCATCCGCGCCTGCGAACGCGAGGGCGTCGAGGTCTGGCTCGTGGCGGACTTCTTCAGCACGCAGATTTCCCGGATGCATTTCGACGAGCTGCTCGGCCGCCCCGTGATGGTTTTCCGCACCGCGCCGGACGCCTCCTGGCAGAGCGTGGCGAAGTCCTCGCTCGATTTCTTCGGCGCGCTGACCCTGATGCTCCTCGCCACGCCCATCTTCATTGTCGTCCCCCTCCTCATCAAGCTCACCAGCAAGGGCCCCGTCCTCTTCCGCCAGAAGCGTTCCGGGCTCAACGGCCGGCCCTTCACCATGTTCAAGTTCCGCACCATGGTCACCGACGCCGAGCAGCGCAAGCATGAGCTGGCCGCGCTCAACGAGATGAGCGGGCCGGTCTTCAAGATCACCAAGGACCCGCGCGTCACGCCCATCGGACGCATTCTCCGCAAGTTCAGCCTCGACGAGTTTCCCCAGCTCTTCAACGTCTTCCGCGGCGACATGAGCCTCGTGGGCCCGCGGCCATTGCCCGAATACGAGGTCAAGCGCTTTGACGACTGCTCGCACCGCCGCCGCCTCAGCGTGAAGCCCGGCCTCACCTGTCTCTGGCAGGTCAGCGGCCGCAACGAGGTCACTAAGTTCGAGGACTGGGTCCGGCTGGATTTGGAATACATCGACAACTGGTCCATCTGGCTCGATCTGAAAATTCTCCTCAAGACCATCCCCGTCGTGCTGCTGGGAACCGGAGCAAAATGAAAAAACTCAGAACTCAAAACTCACGACCCAAAACTTCCCGGCCCACGTCCGTCGTCACCGGCGCGGCCGGCTTCCTCGGCTCGCACCTGACCGACCTCCTGCTGGCCAAGGGGCACAAGGTGATCGGCATCGACAACTTCGTCACCGGCAGCGTGGACAACATCGCGCATCTTGCCGGCAACCAAGACTTCCGCTTCATCGAGCAGGACGTCACGGAGTTTCTCTTCCTCGACGGCCCGGTGAACTATGTCTGGCACTTTGCCTCGCCGGCCAGCCCGATCGATTACCTCCAGATTCCCATCCAGACGCTCAAGGTCAGTTCGCTCGGCACGCACAAGGCCCTCGGGCTGGCCAAGAACAAGGGCGCGCGCTTTTTCATCGCGTCCACGTCCGAGGTTTACGGCGATCCGCTCGTCCATCCGCAGCCCGAGGAATACTGGGGCAACGTCAACACCATCGGCCCGCGCGGGTGTTACGACGAAGCCAAGCGTTTCGCCGAGGCCCTGACCATGGCCTATCATCGCGAACACCAGGTCGAGACCCGCATTGTCCGCATCTTCAACACCTACGGCCCGCGCATGCGCATCAACGACGGCCGCGTCGTGCCGGCCTTCATCAGCCAGGCGTTGAAGCACAAGCCCATCACCGTCTTCGGCAAAGGCACGCAGACCCGCAGCTTCTGCTACTGCTCGGACCTCATCGAGGGCATCTACCGCCTGATGATGAGCGACTACGATCTGCCGATGAACATTGGCAATCCCACCGAGCTGACCATGCTCCAGTTTGCCGGCCAGATCATCAAGGCCACCGGTTCCCGCAGCAAAATTGTCCACAAACCCTTGCCGCAGGACGATCCCAAGCAGCGCCGGCCGGACATCTCCAAGGCCAAGCGCATCCTCAAGTGGGAACCCAAGGTCCCCCTCGCCGAAGGCCTGGTCAAAACCATCGAATACTTCCGCACGAAGGTGTAGAGGTCTTGCGCCCGTCATGGGTAGGGCGGCGTTGCTGCGACGCCCATCTTCCCCCGGAGCGCGGAATTTATTCCGCCAAACCAGATGCTTTCCACAACCCAACGTTCTCACGCCAAGGTCGCGAAGGACGCAGCGATGTTTGGTGATTCCTGCTTTGCGACCTTTGCGACCTTGGCGTGAGGAATTGTCCGCGCTCCCTACGTCAGAGTTCTCCGGACCCGTCCTCCGCAAGGTTTCGGTTTGCGAAAATCCCCGGTTAATGGCAAAAATCGGGGCTCGATCATGAAACAACTGAGTCTCACCTTCGTCGCGTGCCTGGCCTTGATTCTGGTCAGCGGCTGCAATCCTGCCGCCAACTCTGACAAACGCCCGCTGGCTTTTTCCCTGGCGAACCAGACCGTGGCCCACCTCCATTGGATCGGTAAAAACCAGCTCGCCACCGACACCAACGCCGCGCCTTTGCTGCGCATGTTCAATGAGCCGGAAAGCGCCGCGCTCAAAGCCCAGCTCATCGCCAGGCTCGCCACCGCACCCTGGCGGCTGATCCCCGGCGTCGCCACCACCAACGCCGCCGCCGCGCCGCTCCTGCAACCTCTCATCGAGGATTGCCTCGACCGCGAAAGCTATCTCGAAGTCCGCGCGCCCACCAACGCTCCCGGCGAACTCGCCTTCGCCATCCAGCTCCCCGCCGACCGCGCCGGTCTCTGGCAAAGCAACCTCGCCGTCGTCGTGGAATCGTTGACCGGGGCCAAACCCGCCGTTTCTCCCGCCTGGCACGCGCAAATCGCCTCCCGCCACCTTGAACTCGCCCGCGTCGGTGAATGGCTCATCCTCGGCTGGGGCGGCCAGCCCAATCTCCTCCACGGCGATTTCGTCGCCCGCATCCTCAAAAACCAGACCCCGCTGCCCAGCCCGTCCGAATTCTGGCTCGACACCGACATTGACCTCGTCAAAGTCTCCGATGCCTTCCAGCTCGGCTGGAAAATCCCCGCCCACCTGGCCAAAATCACCCTCCAGACCGATGGCGACGGCCAAAACATCCAGTCTCGCGGGGCCTTGGACTTCGCCCAGCCGCTGGCCTTGAAGCTCGAACCCTGGCAGGTCCCAACCAACCTCATCCGCGGCGATGTGGACAATTTCACCGCCATTCGCGGCTTTGGCCCCGGGCTGAACGCCTCCCCCGACTGGGCCAAGCTCGCCCTCGGCACCGCCCCCAACCAGTTTTTCATCTGGTCCGGCTACGGCGTCCCCATGCAGACCCTCTTTGCCGCTCCCGTCGCCGACGCCACCAACCGCCTGTCCGAGATCACCAACACCCTCATGCACACCGTCCAGCCCTGGTTGGAAACCAACCGCTCCGGCCGGCTGGAGCTGTCCGAGGAAACCCAGGCCATCAACTGGGTCGGCATGCCCTTCCTTGGACCTTACCTGCGCTCCCAGCCCGGTTACATCCAGGGCGGATTCTTCCCCGCACCCTTCGGCAAGCCCGGTCCGCACCCCGACATTTTGTTCCAAATGAGCCGGACGAATCTCATTTATTACGACTGGGAGCTCACCGGACCGCGGGTTGAGGCCTGGCTGTACATCGGGCAGACCCTCCGCGCCGTCCTGCACAAGTCCCAGCTTCCCGCCGGCGTTCCCATGAACTGGCTCCTCGCCAAGACCAACCTCCCGGGCCGCTGCCTCACCACCGCCATCCAGAGCGAACCCGCCCAGATCCGCTTCATCCGGCAGTCTTCCAGTGTCTGCCTTACCGCCTTTGAGTTACATATTCTTGCGGATTGGCTGGCGTCTCCTGACTTCCCGGCCGGCCTGAACACCACCCGCGGCATCCCGGAACTCTTCGGCGTGCGCCGGGGAACCCGGGCAAAACCGGCGCCGGCCCCCGCGGTTTCGCCGGCAAATTGAACCCGGTTTTAAGGCCAAAATGTCCGTACTATTCCTCACCTTTCCGGCGGCTTTTGGCAAAGGGCGTTTCGATGAGAAAACCCCTGTCAAACCGGGGGTTCTCCCGGGTGCCTGGTCCGTAGAAAAACGTTCAAAGAATTTTGAAAAAAAAGTTGACGCTCCATGGGGCCTCTGAGATAGTGCGAACACACACGGCAACAAATAAACAAAAAAACATGAGAACAAAAACCTCTATTCTATCGGCTGTGGCTCTCGCCGCAGGTATCGCTTCCGCCAGCGCGCAGGTCTATTCTGCGAACGTGGTCGGCTACTACAACGTCACTGTTCCGGCCAATGGCTACGCCCTCGTTGCGAACCAGTTGACCAACAGCGCGAACAACGACATCAACGTCGTGCTCGCCAGTGGTTTCAAGTCTGACGTGAACGCGGTCCAAAACACCACCCTTTACCTCTGGACTGGCAGCACCTACAACATTTATCAATACTTCACTGGCGCTGATGCGGACAACTGGTTCGTGCTCTCCGGCTCTGTGAACGGTTGGTATGACTCGGTTGGTAACTTGGCCAGCGCTCAATTCAAGCAGGGCACCGGCTCCTTCATCTACAACCCGTCTGGCACGGCGATCACCAACACGATCGTCGGTCAGGTTCCGCAGGGTAACTTCAGCCGCACCATCAAGACCGGCTTTGACACCTATTCTGTCATTCCTCCGATCTCGACCAACATCGATAGCACGATTGGCTTCCCTGGCACTTCCGATGTGAACGGTAACAACAACGATACCATTTACATCTACAATCCCGGTGTCGGTTACAGCATTTTCCAATATTTCACTGGTTCTGATGCTGACAACTGGTTTGTTCTCTCCGGCTCTGTGAATGGTTGGTATGATTCTGTCGGCAATCTCGCTTCCAGCAAGCAGAAGGTCGGTCAGGGTTTCTTCCTCCGGCATTTCACGGCTCCGGTGACCTGGAACTCCAGCTTCACGGTTCAATAATCTGACTAACATCAACTAACAACATACACACACAACAAATGAAAAAAACACTACTCACTATCGGTCTCGTTGCGCTGACCGGCATTTCCTCCATGGCTCAGGGATACTTCTCCTTGGCGGGTTCTGCTCGTAGCGCTTGGGATATCTTTACCCCTGCTAACAGTGGTCTCCCTAAGTTGGGCAACACCATCAACATCGGTATCCTTTGGGCGCCGTCTTCGGCTACTACCGCGCTCTCTGGAATCCAGGTTGGTGGCACTGTCACCAACACTGCGACGACCTACCTGACCAATCCTTGGTTGGCCATTCAGGCTGACTTGGGCGGCGTCTGGAAGCTCGCGGTGGATAATAACACCCAGAACATCATTCAGCCGACCACTGCAGCGAATAGCGGCTGGGCTTACACCACCACCGGTGGCGGCAGCTCCATCCCTGTTAAGGACACGGCTTCTGGCCAGTCCTACAAGATGTACGTTGTGGGCTGGGACAAGACGGCTGGCACCTTGGCCAACGCTCTGTCCATCGGCGCGGCGGTTGGTTGGAGCTCGGTCTTCAACTACGCTTCTGTTGACAGCATCGGAACCCCGACCAGCTTGACTGGTTCTGGTTTCGTTCCGTTCGGCGTCAACGCTGTTCCGGAACCCACCACCTTCGCCTTGGGCGGTCTCGGCGTGGCTGCGATGCTGATTGCTCGTCGTCGTAAGTAATAATCAGCAGGTAGCACCTGTTAGTTATTGTTAGTTTTAGCCCCGGAAGAAATTCCGGGGCTATTTCTTTTCCACCATAGCCTTCAAAAATTCCGCGCTGCACTGAACCGTCGCAACCGCCCCGCCGTCATGTTCATCCTGAACCCCGGCACGGTTTAGCTGTGGCCTCACGCAAAGGTCGCAACGAGGCAGACCCGCAGACCTTTGCGTCCTTTGCGCCCATGGCGTGAGAAACACTTCGTCTGGACTCTGCTCCCCACCAAGCGAGACACATCACCAGAAAACTCGACAACTCGGCTTTCCGGCGGCAAGGTATCGCGCCGAATGACTCAACCCTGACACCCGCATCGTCCCGTGCCCAGCTTCCGCCATCTCCTTTGCCTCCTGCTGTTTCTCGGCGTCGTTGCGTCGTTGCGCGGTCAAGGCACGCAGTTCACCTATCAAGGCCGGCTGACCGAAGCCGGCAATCCCGCCGTTGGCACCTATGATTTCGTCTTCCGGCTCTACACCCAGGAAACCGACGGCTTTCAGATCGGCCCCTCCGTGACGAACGCCGGCGTCGCCGTGCCGAACGGGCTTTTCACCGTGTCGCTGAATTTCGGCGGAAGCGCCTTCATCGGAACCCTGCGCTGGTTGCAGGTCGAAGTCCGCACCAACGGCGGCGGAGCGTTCAGCCTCCTGTCGCCACGCCAGCAGGTGACGCCGTCGCCGTATGCGATTTACGCCGCCACGGCCACGTCGGCGACTTTTGCGAACACCGTCACCGGGCCGTTGCTGAGCGGCAGCCTGGCCGGCACCTACGCCAGCGCCGTCAATCTGGTGAATCCCACGAACACCTTTGCCGGCAGCTTCAATGGCAACGGACTGGGCATGACGAACCTTTACGACGGCGTGGTGATCACGGTGGGGCAGAGCAACGCGATGTTTGGTCCTTTCACCCCCGGCACGACCACGGCGGGATTGCAGGAGGCGTTCAACTATCTGCCCAAGGTCATTCTCACGAACAATCTGCCGCGCGGCGGCCGCATCCGGATAGGTCCGGGGATTTACACGAACCTGACGCTGGACCTGGACAATCGTTATTACACGAGCCTGATCATTGAAGGCGCGGGGGAGATTGCCACCGAGCTGAGTTTCAACAATCTGAACCGGCCGGGCATCCGCACCACGGGAAACTACAGCAACCCCGAGGGCGCGCGGCTGCATCTGTATCTGCGGGACTGCGCGCTGGTCGCCGAGCAAAACACGACCAACGCCATCCTGGACCTGACCGAGTTCGCGGTGCTGGACGTGGAGCATTGTCATTTCACTTGGTTTGGCTACGCCCGAAACACCCTCTGGGGCATCTCCACCGCGCCGAACCTGATCACGTCCAACCAGGCGCCCTGCAAGGTGATTGGCGCGCATGTCTGGGGCACGGACGAGAACAACACGCGGTTTTATCGCTGTCATTTCAGCGGATTGGCCGACGGCATCTGGGCGAGCTGCGCGCATCTGACGGTGGAAGACTGCCAGTTCACGCACATCGGGACGTATTACAACGGAGAACTGACCGTGTTCGCCAACGGCTGGCCGTCCAACCAGACGCCGTCGCTGGGTGCGAGCGTGCTGATGGACGGGATGGGTTATGAGGCGCAGGTCGTGCGGGGCAATTTCATTGCGAGCCGGTGTTCCGTGGCCTTGCTCAATTCCATCGTGGGCAACTATCTGATTCAAGGCGGCTACATCGAGGGCGGGGGCCACATCTACTCGGATGATTCCGCACCGTTGGCGGTGGAGAGCTTCAACGGAGGAGGCTGGGGAGCGGCTTTGGTGGTCAACAACAGCGGCCGCTGGACCGTGACGCAAAACAGCTCGCAGAAGACGGTCGGCGGCGGCATGGACCAGCAACAAACGGGAACCCTGTGGGGATTCGCCGACGCGAGCACGGTATCGGTCGATCCGGGGCGTTATCTTCTGCGGGTGGACGATCAAAAGAACGTCACGGTGAAGAACACCCTGACCGTGGGCGGCGCGATCATCGGCAACGGTTCCCGGCTCTCAAATCTGCCGGCGACGAATCTGGCGGGGAAAATTTCCACCGGCAACCTGCCATCGGCCCTGACAACCAACGTGGTGATCGGCGGTTCGACCTTTTTCATCACGAACGGATTGATCATGCGGATCACCACGACCACGCCGTGACGCGGCGATTTGAGAAATACACCGGCCCACGTCTCCGGCTGCAAACGCTAGGGCGGCGGCGGCGACATGGTAGGGCGGCGTTGCCGCTCCTTTAAACGCGTGTAGCCTGTCTGACATCAGTTGTCGCAACCAAACCGGCAGCTGGAAGCTGCCGTCACTGGCAGCCAGGATGTCCGCCGCTACGGCAGCAGGTAGCGGCACGCTTCCAGCGTGCCAGTAAAGCGGCATCCTGCCGCCAGTCAGAAAAGGGAAAGGGAGGAGCAGGTCAGCTCCAGGAAACCAAACGTTCAGGGAAGGGAAACCGCTTCAGAAACCGGGAGGCAGCTGCGGCGTGTTGTTCGGCTGATTGTTGTTGCCGTCCATCTCGCCTTGAAGCTCGGCCGGCATCGGGATGATGGGAGCCATGGCTTGAATGCGGCGGTCCTTGGATTGTTCGGCCAGGCGCTTCTGCACCGCGAGATTCGCCACCTGGGTAAGATGGTCCGTGTCCGCCTGCTGCTGGGCCTGGGCGTTGTTGGCGTAATTGGCGCCGCCGTAATTGTTCAAGGAGGACGAGTCAGGTGTGCCGCCGGGATTGCCGGGATTGGTGCCGGGCAGCCTCAAGGTGCGGGGAAACTTGCCGGGCGGAAGGCCGGGCATGGCCGGCGGCGGCGCGAGCGTGCCGGGAGCGGCCATCGTGCCGGGATTGGGCTGGCCGGGCGGCGGGGCGACCGGCGCGGTGTTGACCAGCTTGTCGCTGTTCAATTCCAGGCTGAGATTGGTCTCCACGCCGTAGTTGCGCATGCGGACCGTGCCGGCCTTGGGATTGATGTCGAGGACTTCGATCTCTCCCTGCCGTTCGCCCACGGTCAGGATGTAGGATTCCTCCTTGCCGGCGGCGCCGGGTTTGGCCGGCAGCTGCACCTTGAAGAGCACCTGTTTGCGCCCAAGGATGTCGGTGATGCCCTGCAGCTTCACGTTGGGCGGAGGCGGCAGGAGGCTTTGGGGGTCAACCGCCGCCACCGGCGGGGCCGCGTGGACATTGAAAATGTTGCGCTCGACAATGCCGCGGTAGGGGCTGGAGTCGGCGCTGACCGCCCCGGCCGCCTGGCCGAACAGCACGGCGCTCAACGCGAGGACGAAGGTTTTTCCACTGCGCTTCATGGTCTTCATTATATCGGATGAAGGCTTAAACACCAACCGGAAGTTTTGGTTGCGGACACCCCCGGTCTTTTGGCTTTTCCTGTCCGCCCGCCTTCCTGACACTGGCCGCATGCATGCCGCCGTGTTTCTGGACCGTGATGGAACCTTGATTGCCGAGAAGAACTATCTCTGCCGTCCGGAGGATGTCGTCATTTTCCCCGGGGCCGCCCAAGCATTGCGGCGATTGACGGAGGCGGGCTTCAGGCTGTTCATCGTGTCCAACCAGTCCGGGGTCGGCCGCGGCTATTTCACCCTGGCGGACGTGGACCGGGTCAACGCGCATCTCAGTCAGGAACTGGCCCGCGAGGGTGTTCGTTTCGAGAAGATTTACATCGCCCCGGAAGCGCCGGACCAGCCCAGCCACGGACGCAAGCCTTCCCCGCAGTTTCTCTTCGACGCCCGGGATGAGTTTCAGCTCGACCTCGCCCGGAGCTACATGGTCGGGGACAAGCTGATCGACTTGGAATGCGGCTGGAACGCCGGGGTGCGGAAAAGCTTTCTCGTCCGCACCGGCTACGGCGCAAAGGTGGAACGCGAATCCGCCGGCCAACTGCGGGACGCCGTCGTGGCGGACGGTCTGGCGGAAGTGGCGGAATGGATTTTGCGTCCGGCTCAGTCCTGAGCCGCTAGAACCCCACCGGGTCGATGTCCACGGCCAGCGTGACATCTTCGGGCAGCGACAGGTTCTGGATGATGCCGGCCAATCCCTGGCTGAGCGCGCTCATGCGCTGGGTGCGCAGCAGAATTTGGTGGCGATAATAGGTCTCTGCTTTCAGCAACGGCGCCGGGGCCGGGCCGGAAATCGTCACATCCGCCGGCAGCAGATTGCCGCCGGCTTTGTTTGCCGAGCCGGGCAGACGCGCTTCGATTTCCTTTTTCACGTGGTCGGCCGAGAGCTTCACCTTCTCCTCGTTGCGGCCTTTCAGGGTGAGCAGCGCCACGCGGGCAAAGGGCGGATACTTGAGCTGCTGCCGGAACTCCAGCTCCTGCTCGTAAAATCCCACGAAGTCATGGCGCCGGGCAAATTGAATGGCCGGATGAAACGGCGTGAACGCCTGCACGAAGACTTCGCCTTCGATGTCCCCACGGCCCGCGCGTCCGGCAACCTGGGTGAGCAGTTGAAACGTCCGTTCGCCGGCGCGGAAGTCGGGCTGATGCAGCGCCAGGTCGGCATAGATGATTCCGACCAGCGTGACGTTGGGAAAATGCAGGCCCTTGGCGATCATCTGCGTGCCGACGAGAATGTCGATCCGGCCGGCGCGGAACTCGCCGAGGATTTTCCGGTAATCCTCCTTGTGCTTCATGGTGTCGGCATCCATCCGCGTTACGCGCGCCTTGGGAAAGAGCTTGTTCAAGGTGTCCTCGACCTTTTGCGTGCCCAGTCCGGCGTAACGAATCTCCGGGTTCCGGCAGGCCGTGTTCGGGCAGACCTTCGGCGCGGGATCGGCATGGCCGCAGATGTGGCAGCGGAGCTTTTGCTCCTGGCGATGATACGTGAGCGAGATGCTGCAGTTCGGGCATTCGGCCACGAAGCCGCATTTCGGACATTGCAGCGAGCTGGAATAGCCCCGGCGATTTAAAAACAAAATGGTCTGCTCGCCGCGTTCGAGCCGTTGCTGCATTGCCTCCTTGAGCTGCGGTGAAAAGATCAGCCCGCCCTTTTCACTGGCCGCGCCCTGGCGCATGTCCACCACCCGGACGTGCGGCATTTTCTGATCGTCCACCCGCTCGGGCAGGTCCAGCAGGGTGAACTTGCCCTTCTTGCAGTTGTAAAAACTTTCCAGCGACGGCGTCGCGGAACCGAGCACCACCACCGCGCCTTCCATCTGGCCGCGCATGATGGCGACGTCGCGGGCATGATAACGCGGCGCCTCCTCCTGCTTGTAGGTGTGCTCGTGTTCCTCGTCCACGATCACCAGCCCGAGCGGCTCCACCGGCGCGAAGATCGCCGAGCGCGCGCCGATCACAATGCGGGCGCGACCCTGGCGGATTTTGTGCCATTCGTCGTGACGCTCGCCGCCGGAGAGATGTGAGTGCAGCACCGCGACCAGTGTTTGCAGCGGGCCGGAGCTGAAACGCGCCTTGAAGCGTTCCACCGTCTGCGGTGTCAGGGAAATTTCCGGCACCAGCACAATCGCGCCCTTGCCCTGTTCCAGCGCATGGGCGATGGCCTGCAAATACACCTCCGTCTTGCCCGAGCCGGTGACGCCGTGAAGGAGGAAAGTGCGGGAATCTTTAGAGGTAGCACCCGCGTCCCGCGGGTTAAATTCGGCGTCCCGCCGAATTTCGTGCTGCGGTGAAGGAGATGCCTGTGGTTGTTCCGAAGTCCCGGAGGTTCCTTGTCCGCCAGGAGGAACACCCGGTGCCGGCATCCAAAGGAAAGGGTATTCCTCCGTCGGGCCGACCAGTCGGGCGTCCCGTGGATTGTTCCAGATGTAATTCCACTTTTCGTGCAGGTCGCTTTCCGAGCGAATCATGCGGTCATACGACTCGTCCTGCCAGAGCGGACCGATGCGGTTCATCACCCGGTTGGACTCGTGCGCCGAAAAGGATTTGATGCTGTGAAGGATTTCCGAAAGCGAATGCACCTCCGTGCTCACGGATTTCTGAACGGGCAAAGGCTGAATGAGCAGGTGAACATGGTCGGGCATCACGCACGCCAGGTAACAGCGCATTTTCCGACCGTGCCAATGAACGCAGGCGTCCAAGGTCTTTTGACAGGCCTCCGGGGAGAGCTTCAGGTTTCCACGGGTGCGCCAGGTGACGTGGTAAGTTTTTCCGGGAATTTCAAAATGAGGCATCAACCCGCGACGCGCAGTCATCTCCGTTATCGCAGGAGCGATATTACCCGCCGGAACGGTTGCTGGCGGGACGCCCGCAACAACCGGCGAGACGCCGGTTCCACCCATCGCCGCCTTGATCTTTTCCAGCGCGTTCGCCTGCGCGGGATTCACGGCCAGCGGCTGGGTCGGCAGGATGGTTTCACGCGCGTAGGGATCGCGTTCGGAAATTTCCGTTGTGATGGACACCAGCCCCTTGTCTTCCAGTCGACGCACGGTGGACGCGGTGGTGTTGGCGAGTTCGAGCAGTTCCTGCAAGGGCAGTTCGCGGCGTTCTTGAATCAGGTTCCACACTTCCAGCTGCCGCTTGGCCAGCGCGGGTGTTTCGCCAACGAGCGGCAAGGCCCGCACAAACAGGCGTTCCCGCCAGCCCGCCTCCTCCTTGCGCACGGCTTCGGGCAGCACGCTTTTCAAGGCGATCTCCGGCGCGCAGCAGTAGTATTCGCCAATCCACCGCGCGAGCTTCAGCACCTTGGGGGTGACGAGCGTCTGCGCGCCGATGATCTTGATGATGCTCCGCAGTTTTGCGTGCGCGGATTCTTCGGCGACGGCCGTCACCACGCCCAGCACCTTGCGCGGACCGAACGGCACCTGCACACGGCTGCCCACGTCCACCTGGCCGGCCAGTTCGGCGGGGATGGCGTAGTCGAACTCCTTGCGAAGCGCGAGCTCCAGCGTGACGCGGGCGATCATCGGCGTCGAAGGTTCAAGGTTGAAGGTTGAGTGTCAAGCTATGTGGTGGCACGATAGCCGAAGCCAGTTATCTTATGGAAACACTACCTAAAGGAGTCACGGGATTTGATGCTCCAGAAAAATTGGTTTCGATTGAGTCGTTTGAGTTGCCATGTCAGTCACTCGTCCGTCGGTTGCGGGGAGGCATTGTTTACACACGTCGTGCTTATGCTGAAGTGACCCCGAACTTCCATGAGGTGCATGTTAAGCTTTCAACCGGAGAATCAGAGGGGATTAGCATTCTTTGCAATGCTCATTTTCCAATCGTTGCGTTTGCGCAGCCAGTTAGAAGACCAGGTGACTTGCGAGTTCGCTTTCTTGATTGTCCTTATGCCGCCGATGACTTTAAAAAGAAATTTACGATTATGACTCGGGCCGAGGCGGAAGCAGGGATTTCTCCTACGATGATTTTAAAATTAGGACCAGCAGAGCTGGACCAGATGCGATATTGGAATCCGACCAGACTCGGTGATCTTGTTTTTAATTTTTGGGATTAAATAGAATGGTTTCATTCAAATCTTCACCTTGAACTGGTCGCCCTTGCGGATGGACTGCACGAAGGCCGCCATCAACTGCGGAATCAGCTCCAGATCCTTCAGGCTCACGACCTCGACGGGCGAGTGCATGTAACGGTTCGGCAGGCTGATCAAGGCGCTGGCGATGCCGCCGCGCGTCCAGAAAATCACGTCGGTGTCCGTGCCGCTGGTGGCGGACATCGCCTCGTGCTGCAGGGGAATCTTCTTCGCCGCGGCCACTTCCTCCAACCGCTTCACCACCTCGGGATGATTGCAGCCGCCGTGGGTCAGCGCCGGGCCGGCGCCGATTTTGATGTCGCCGTGCTGGGCCTTGCTCACCGTCGGATAATCCGTCGCGTGCGTGACGTCCACCACGAGCGCGACGTCCGGCTTGAGCGAGTAGGCGATCTGCCGCGCGCCGAGCAGGCCGACTTCCTCCTGCACGTTTGAGACGGCGCACACCTCGACGTGGAGCTTCGCCTTGGATTCCTTCAACAGCCGGAGCGTTTCCGCCACGGCCCAGGTGCCGATGCGGTTGTCAAACGCCCGTGCCACCGCGAGGTCGCCGCGCAAAACATCGAACTCATCCGTCAGCGTGATGGGGTCGCCGACCCGCAAGACCTCCTCGGCGTCCTTGCGGCTGCTCACGCCGATGTCGATGAAGATATCATGGATCTTCGGCGGCTTGGCGTCGCCTTCCTTGCTGGTCAGGTGCGGTGCGACATTGCCGACGACGCCCTTGACCGGGCCGTTGCGGGTGTGGATGACCACCCGCTGCGCCTTGGTGATCGCGGCATCGACACCGCCCATGCGTCGGACGTAGATGAAGCCGTTGTCGTCGATGTAATTGACCGCCATGGCGATTTCATCCGCGTGCGCGGCGAGCATGACGCGCGGCCCGCCGCCTTCGTTCAGCACGGCGACGCAGTTGCCGTAGGCGTCGGAGAAGGTCTTGTCGGCGAACTTGCCGGCGTAATCGAGCCAAACGCGCTGGCCGCGGACTTCATGGCCGGTGGGGCTGGGGGTGTTGACGAGGGTTCGGAGAAAATTCAGAGATGGCACACGCATGGCGTCAAACTAGACGCGGGTGGGTGAAATCGAAAGGCAAAATCAACCAGGCCGGGCGGCGAATAAAATTTACATCCGCGGGGGTTTGCCCGAAATTCGCCGCCGACACACGCATGAACCTGCCGAATCAATTGACCGCGTCGCGCTTCGTTCTGACCGTGGCCTTTCTCATCGTGCTGTTTTCGCAGATGAGATTCCACGAGACGATTGCGCTGGTGCTGTTTTGCGCGGCGGGCATCACGGACTTTCTCGATGGCGAAATCGCCCGCCGCCGGAATCTCATTACGAACTTCGGGATTCTCATGGACCCGCTCGCGGACAAGATCATGGTCTGTTCCGCCTTCATTGCGTTCGTCGGCGTCGGCTGGCTCCCAGCCTGGATGACTGTCGTGGTGGTCGCCCGCGAGCTCGCCATCACCGGCCTCCGCCTGCTGGCCGCGTCCAAGAACGTCGTGCTGGCCGCCGAGCGTTACGGCAAGCACAAGACCATCTCGCAGATCACCGCCATCATCGCCGTGCTGGTGCTGCACGCCTACACCGACTGGGGCCGGGCGGGTGAACTGCTCTTCGGCTGGGGCTTCGGGGATCATCCCTGGGTCTGGTGGTTTTCGCACGCGGCAAAGTGGCTTGCCGTGCTGCTGACGTTCACGTCGGGCTGGCTTTACCTCTGGAAAAATCGGCGGCTTTACCTCGACGACATGTGAACGCGCTGGCTCTTTGGATTGCGCAGGGGTTTGGGAGCGGCCGCATTCCCGTGGCGCCGGGCACCTTCGGTTCGGTGGTTGGGCTGGGCTGGTTCGCCGTTCTTCTGCTGACGCACAATCTCTGGCTGTTTCTCTTGGGAACGATCCTCGGGCTTTATCTTTCGGTCTGGCTGTGCGGCTTGGGGGAAAAAATTCTCGGCCAAACCGATCCGGGTTCCATCGTGCTGGATGAAATCACCGCGATTCCGTTGTGCTTTGTGGGTTGGGTGACGGCCGAGGTTGGGAGGACGGGCGCGTTTCCTGGAGTGGAACATTTCTTTGCCGGGCGCGGTTTGCTGGCGACCGTTGGGGTGTTTGCGGCGTTCCGCTTGTTCGATGTCTGGAAGCCCTGGCCGGTGCGGCAGGCGCAGGATTTGCCCGGCGGCTGGGGGGTGACGATCGACGATGCCTTGGCGGCCGTTTACGTGAATGTCGTCGTGCTGGCGGTGGCGGTCGGAAAGAAACTGGCCGCGTGATCAGCGCCGCGCCGGCAACGCGAGGGTGTCGCCGGAATTGCCCGCCGCCGGTTCATACATTCCCGGCTTCACACCTTTCAGCGGATCGGCGCCCCGCTTCTCGCGCCAGACAAACAAGACGATGGCGAGAATCACCAGGAAGACAGCCACGCCCACGAGCGTTTGCACCGCGCTTTTGTTCAGCTTCGAGAGCTGAAGCATCACAAAATCCAAAATGCCCTTCGGGTTATCCGACAGCGGCGGCGGTTCGCTGAACTGTTCCGTGCCGTTCAACTCCCGGTCCAGCGCGGAAACCATCTGCGCAGTGTCGAGCTTGAGCAGCTTGCAGTAAGTGCGGGCGAATCCCCGGATGTAAACCGGCGCGGAGAAGACGCTGAAGTTCCCTTCCTCAAAGGCGCGCACGTGGTCGCCGCGCATCTTGGTAAGCTCGGCGACTTGCTGGACGGTCAGGTTCTGCGCTTCGCGCGCCTGCCGGAACTGATCGGTGACCGTGGACATGCTGGGCTATATTGGGCTTTCGCCGCGGTTTTTGGCAACACTGGAAAATGCCGGACGGCCGGCGTCTCAGTAAAGCTGGGTGGCCTCGTCCTTGGGAATCGGCTGCTCGAACTGCTCGCTGCTGACCTCCGCCCGGAACCGCGCGTCATCGGCGGAGAGCGCCTTCACCACCACCTGCCATTGCGCCACCGCCTTGGGCGCGAGCACCGCCACCGGTTCCATGGTCACGGTCCGCTCATGGCTGCTGGCGGTCGTGGTGCCGGTGGCCGAAATGAATTGTTCGCTGGCGGGCAGGGTGCAGACCAGCCGCACCTGCGTGGCCGGGCTGGAACCCTGGTTCGTCACCTTGATGACATACGTCACCTCGCCGTTGACTGGAATCGGGTCCTGCAAATCCGCCGTCTCCAACAGAATGGCCGGCAAACCCGCCACCGTGGTGGCACAGGCGGACTGCGCCTTGGCCGTGGGACCCGCCGCCGTCGAGGCGAACGGAATGCTGCCAAGCTGGCGGAGATTGAACGTCGCGCAGACGTGTTCGCTGGCATTGGTGGCGAGGTTCTCAATCATCCAGGTCACCAGGCCGTTCGTCGCCGTGCCGCCGCCGGTCGCGCTCACGAACGCCGTGCCGGCGGGAATCGGCAGCATCACGACGGTCTGCGGCTGCGCAACATTCCCGGTGTTGTGAACGGTCAGGCAGATTTCCGCGCGACGACCAATCAGGCCGTTGGCGGGCGCGGAGCATTCCAGCGCGAGACCGGGCCGGGGAATTTCGCCCAGGTCCTCGACGAAGAAGTTGCTGCAGGCCTTCGGCGTGATGCAGCGGTAGCGGCGGCCGTTGGAGTTGAAGAAGAAGGCATACGCCGGCGCGGGCTCCTTGCCGGCCCAGAGAACGTTGCGCAGGCAGATGGCCCGGCCGTCCTCGCGCGAGGACATGAACGGCATCGTGGTGCCGATGGGAATGCTCCACTCCGTGATGGTGTTCGTCGCGGCGGCGGCAAAGAGGTCGGCGAGATTTCCCTTCCAGCCCCATTGCCGGAGGACTTCGGCGAAATCGGGCTTGAGCTTTTCATCGCGGAACCGCGCGCGCAGGTCGTCCGGCGTGTAAAGCGTCGGGGCAAAGCGCGTGGCTGGATTGCCCAGGCGCGTGGCCCGGTGCTGTTCGCCAAAACTGGACGTCTGAAGCGAAAGCAGCAAACCGACCGTCAAACCGAGCGAAAATAACGTTCTCATGTGGTTCCCTTCTGAAGGCGGCTTCATCAAATCAGCCGGCCCCCGCCAAGGCAATGCTTTTTGCCGCGGCCATCGCTCAACCACCCGGCGGCCGCGGATGAACCTGAAACACCGCCAGACACACCTGCGCCACGGACGGATCGTTGAGGCAGACAGCGCCGGAGTGGATTTTGCGGACCGGCTCGCCCTCCAGCTCCAGCGGGAAACGTGTCCGCAGCGATGCCGCGAGGTCGGCGAAGGTGGCGAAGCCCGGCTGCCTCAGTTGCGCCGCGTTGAACAGATGAAATTCACCGCTGCTGCCCGGACACGCCTGCTTCATCAGCTCCACCATCAGGCGGCCCATCGTGTAGCGCGGGTTGATTTCCACGACGGGCTTGAGCCGCACCGCGCCAACGGCGTCGCGATAGACAAAGGCATCAATGCCCGCCGGTCCGGTGAAGTCCGCCTGCTGCAGCCGTTGTGCGAGCGTTTTGAAAACGCCCTCGTAGAATTCCAGCATGCGCGTGGAGATGTCGGGGATGCCTTCAAACAGGCTCACGACCTTGCCGGGGATGCGCTTGTGGTGATGCGATTCCGCCCAGTTGCCTTGGAACTGTCCCTTGGCGTCGTTTACCAAGCCGGTGAAGCCGCAGAGCTTCAACCCGTCGCCGGACATTTCGAGCTGGATCGAAAAATCCTGAAGGCGGTCGAGCCAGGGTTCGACCACCAGCGCCCGGCCGTTTTGCAACGCCTTGCTCATCCAGCGCTGATGCGATTCCAGCACCTCCGGTTCAAACAGCCGCATCGCGTTGCTGCCGGCGAGACCGAGCGCTTCCTTGACGACGATCCGATGATGTCCGCGCGCGCGGATGGCTCGAATCGCCGACAAGGCCTGGTCGAGCGTCCGCGCCGTCGTGCCGGCTTCGTTTTCGGTGCACAGCCAGCCCTGGTCGCTGCGGGGAAGAATCTCCCTCAGGAAATCCGCGCTCCACGACTTGGAATAAAGTCCGGCCAGGGTGGCGTTGAACCGCGCCTCGTCGCACCGCTGTTCGCCGGTCACGTTGGCGAACAGCGGGCGGAGCAGGTCGAAGCTGTCCGGGCCCCACGCCCACGGACGCAGCCGGCCGAGCTTGCGGGCGCGGAGTCCGGCCAGCGAGGCGGTCTCGAAAAATTCTGGCAGGGGAAAACCCGCCTGCTTGATGCCGCTGAGAAATTCCACCGACGGCTTCCGGCCCACGAGCACGAGATCATCCTGCCGGCAGAGAAACTGCGGGAGGTTTGCCAGGTCGCGGGCAAGCTGCGCCTGATGCTGGTTCGCGTTGAATGTCCGGCCTTCTGCGATACGTCCCTCGGCAAAGGGATTGAAGACAAAGACGCTCGGGGTCCGGCCCTTGGACTGCGAATAGACGTTCAGCTCCGCGATGAACTGCGCGTCCAGCCCGGCGGCGCGGCGGCCTTCGACGTTCAGCGAAAATCCCTTGGCGCGCTGCGGCGAGAGCGGAAACTTCAGCGTGCGGCAAAAGGCCTCCCAGTCGTTCTCCGTGGGATTTTTCCAGCGGCGAAACCATTTCAGCCCGTAGGCGACGTGGCCGATTTCGTCCCGGTAAATTTTCCCCAGCAGCTTCGCCGTGTCGGCATCGCCGACGGTCGCAAAGCCCTTCGCGAAATGTCCGGCAAAGTCCAGGTTGGCCTGCTCGAACGTGAGGCAAAGCCCGGCGACGTAGTCAATCGGGTTTTCCATCGGCGACACGCAGCGCCAGAAATAGCCGCTGACGGGCAGTTCGCCGAACTCGATGCCGCAGGCGCGGATTCGTTCGATGTACCAGCGGGTGTGCTCCTGCTCGTCCTTGAGCGTCTCCAGCACGCCCTTGCGAAATGCGGCGGGGGCGTCGGGAAACTTCAACAGCACCAGCGCCATCAGTTCGGTGGCGAGCAGTTCGTGGTTGGCGAAGAAGTGGAGGAGCTTGCCGCGCTCGTCCTGCCGCTCCAGCCGTTGCAGCCCGGGGAATTCGCTCTTGCTGCCGGTGCCGTGGGGTTTGAAGTGAAGATGGGCGGGACGGCCCGGGCTCGCCGGGGTGACCAGCGCGGAGCCCGGCCGTTCATCGGTGATGACGTCCGGCACCTGCAGTTTCTGTTCGATCGAGGTCGAGAACAAAACCTGTTCGGCAAACTCGCGCAGTTCCATCGCCGGACTGTTTAGCAGGGAAGTCTCCGGGTGGCGAGCTTCCGGAGGCGGATTGGAAACGGGGATTGCCTTTGCGCCGCAAATTGGAAGCATGGTGGCTGTGCGTATTCTTGCATTGGATCACGGAACCAAACGGGTCGGCGTGGCGGTGAGCGACGAGCTCAAGATGATCGCCTCGCCGCTGGAGTATATTCCCGCCGAGCCGTTCGACGCGTTGCTCGCCCGCCTGCAGACCTTGCTTCAGGAGAAGGAGGTTGAACTGATTCTCATCGGCATGCCGCGCAACATGGACGGCAGCTACGGCCCGGCGGCGTTGAAGGCGAAGGAGTTTGCCGCGGCGCTCGGCGCGAAGTTCGCCGTGCCGATCAAGACCTGGGACGAACGCCTGACCACCTCGCAGGCGCAGAAATTTCTCATCGCCGCCGGCACCCGCCGCGACCAGCGCAAGGAGAAGGTGGACAAGACCGCCGCCGCCATCCTGCTGCAAAGCTACCTGGACAGCCTGGTCGGATGAAGTGCACCGCAGGATCTCCCCGGCTCCCGCGGTGAAACTCAGGAATCGTGAACGTCAAATTCAAACTCACCCTCGCCTACGACGGCTCGGCCTATCACGGCTGGCAGTTGCAGAAGATCGGCTCCGGCGTGCAGGAAAAGGTCGAGGGCGCGCTGGCGAAGCTCTTTCCGAGCGCGCCGCGGTTGCACAGTTCCAGCCGCACGGACACGGGCGTCCATGCCCTGGGCATGGCGGCGCATTTTGAAGTGCCGCGCACGGAGGCGAAGGTTCCCGCCCGCAAACTCGCCCTCGCCCTCAACGCCTGGCTGCCCGACGACATCCGGGTGCTGGCGTCAGCGCGCGTGCCAAAAGATTTTCACGCCCGCTTTCACGCGAGCGGCAAGCAATACCGGTATTACGTCTGGAGCCATCACGCGATGAATCCGCTGCTGCAAAAGACGGCGTGGCACATGCCGCGCCAGCTCGACCTCGCCAAGATGCGGGCGGCGGCCAAACACTTTCCGGGCGAACACGACTTCCAGTCCTTCACCGCCAAGACCGACTACGAACCGGGAACCACCGTGCGCCGATTGACGCGCTGCGACATCAAGAAAAGCGGCTGCCTGTTCACCTTCATCATCGAGGGCGAGGGATTTCTTTACCGGATGTGCCGGGGCATTGTCGGGACGCTGGTGCAGATTGGTTTTGGCCGGTTTCCGCCGGAGGCCGTGAAGGCCATGCTCGCCAAGAAGGACCGGCGCGGCGGCATGAGCGCGCCGGCCCACGGTCTGGTGCTGCAAAAGTTTTTTACAAATCCAAGAAGGCGAAAGTGTCCCAGAGACCTCCTCCCTCTCCCCGTCTAAGCGGGGAGAGGGCTGGGGTGAGGGGAGCTCCACTTGAAAAAAAGAATGCCTCCTCACCCCGACCCTCTCCTCCTTTTGAGGAGGAGAGGGAGGCGGACGCGGAATAGATCTCCATGAACATCGTCCTGCTCGAACCTGAAATCCCGCCAAACACCGGCAACGTCGCGCGCCTCTGCGCCGCCACGAAAACGACGCTGCACCTGGTTGAACCGTTTGGCTTCAAGCTCGACGACTCGCAGCTGAAACGCGCCGGCATGGATTACTGGCAGCACGTCACGTGGCATCGCTGGAAAAGTTGGACGGAATTTGTCGGCCAGCTCCCGGCCTCGGCACGGCTGTGGTTCGTCGAGTCCGACGGTCCGACTTGCTATGCCGATGCGAAGTTTCAGCCGGATGATTACCTCGTGTTCGGCCGGGAAACCGCCGGACTGCCCCGGCCGATTCTCGAACAGCATCGCGACCGCTGGCTGCGGATTCCCATGTTCAACGACGCGGCGCGGTCGTTGAATTTGTCGAACTGCGTGGCGCTGGTTTTGTTCGAGGCCCTGCGGCAGCAGGGTTTCACCGGTGAACTGCGGTAGGGCGAAGCTGCTGCTTCGCCGGCGGCGCGGCAGCGCCGCCCTACCTGCGATAGGCAATATTCCAAACGAAAGTTTCCGAAAGTAATTATTCACGATAGGATTTTGCGACGTGACCACGCTTTACGATCTCATCCCCCGCGACGGGCGCACCGGCAGCGATGTCCTGCTCGGACGTTTTCTGGAATACGTCGAGGCCCGCGGGTTGACGCTGTATCCGGCGCAGGAGGAGGCCATCCTGGAATTGTTCGAGGACAAGAACGTCATCCTCAACACGCCCACCGGCTCGGGGAAATCCCTCGTCGCCACCGCGCTGCACTTTCAGGGAATCGCCCGCGGCCGCCGCTCGATTTATACCTGCCCGATCAAGGCGCTGGTGAACGAGAAGTTCATGGCGCTCTGCCGCGAGTTCGGCCCGGAGAATGTCGGCCTCAGCACCGGCGACGGCTCGGTGAACCATGACGCGCCCATCCTTTGCTGCACGGCGGAAATCCTCGCCAACATTGCGCTGCGCGAAGGTTCGTCGGCAAATGTCCGCGACGTCGTCATGGATGAATTTCATTACTACGCCGACCGCGAGCGCGGCGTGGCGTGGCAGGTTCCTCTGCTGACGATGCCGCAGACGCGCTTCCTCCTGATGTCCGCGACGCTGGGCGAGACGACGTTCTTTGAGGAGGTGCTGACGCGGCTGACGGGGCGTCCGTCCTTGACGATTTCCTCGGCGCAACGTCCGGTGCCGCTGGCGCATGAATACTCGGAACTGCCGCTGGCCAAGACTTTGGAAAGTCTCGTGGCCGGCGGACGCGCGCCGGTGTATGTCGTCCATTTTACGCAGCTCGAAGCCGCGCAAAGCGCGCAGGACTTCACCAGCCTCAACGTCTGTTCCCGCGACGAGAAGGCCGCCATCGCGTCGGCGCTGGAGGGATTCAAGTTCAGCAGTCCCTACGGCCCCGAGATCAAGAAATGGCTGCGGCACGGCATCGGTCTGCATCATGCCGGTCTGCTGCCGAAATATCGCGTGCTGGTTGAGCAACTGGCGCAACGCGGTTTGCTCAAGGTCATCTGCGGCACCGACACGCTGGGCGTGGGCGTCAACGTGCCGATCCGCACCGTGCTGTTCACGCGGCTGTGCAAGTTCGACGGCCAGAAGACGGTCATTCTGTCGGCGCGCGACTTTCATCAGATCGCCGGCCGGGCCGGGCGCAAGGGCTTCGACAATCAGGGCTGGGTCGTCGCCCAGGCGCCGGAGCATGTCATCGAAAACCTCAAGCTCGCCGAGAAGTCGGCGCGCGACGGCAAGAAGACGGTGAAGCGCCAGCCACCGGAGAAGAATTTCGTCAACTGGGACAAGAACACCTTTGCCCGGCTGATTGTCGCGCCGCCGGAGCGGCTGGTTTCGCGCTTCCAAGTGTCGCACGGTATGTTGTTGAACGTTCTCAGCCGGAAGGGTGACGGCTGCCGCGCCATGCAGCGGCTTATTCATGACTGCCATGACACCCCGAAGCAGAAGCAGGCGCATCGGGATCGGGCGTGGCAGTTGTTCCGCTCGCTGCTGGACCGGAAGATCATCGAGTTTGTTCCCAAGACCGCCGAGGGTTCGTATCTCCGCGTGAACGTCGAGCTGCAGGAGGATTTCTCCATGGACCAGGCGTTGTCGCTCTACCTGCTTGACACGATTCCGCTGATGGATCCCAACGCGCCGGATCACGCGCTCGTCCTGCTCACGCTCGTTGAGTCCATCGTTGAAAACCCGGACATCATTCTCCGCAAACAGCTCGACCGCGTGAAGGACCAGAAGATGGCCGAGATGAAAATGGAAGGCGTGGAATACGACGCGCGCATGGAGGAGTTGGAGAAGTGCGAATATCCCAAGCCGAACCGCGACTTCGTCTATGACACCTTCAACGCCTTCGCCGCGCGGCATCCGTGGGTCGGCCAGGAAAACATCCGCCCGAAATCCATCGCGCGCGAAATGTTCGAGTCGTTCCGGTCGTTCTCGGATTACATCCGCGACTATGAACTGCAGCGGGCCGAGGGCGTCTTGCTGCGTTACTTGAACCGTGTGTTCAAGGTGCTTTCCCAGACTGTTCCCGACGCCGCCAAGAACGACGCCATCCGCGACATGGAGCTTTATCTCAGCTCGATGATCCGGCAGATCGACTCCAGCCTGCTTGATGAATGGGAAAAGCTCCGCGACCCGAATTATCAACGCGCGGAAACCAAGGAACTGCGCCCGCCCGGTGCCGAGGAGGCGGACAAGGACGTCACGCGCGACACGAAGACGTTCACCGCGGCGATCCGTCAGAAGGTCTTCTCCTTCCTGCGCGGTCTGGTCATCGGCGATTTTGAAACGGCCCTGACAAACTTTGCGTCGCCGCTGGACGCCGACGGCCAGCCGTGGACGCCGGAACGATTCAAGCAAACGCTCGACACCTATCACGCCGACCACAAATACATCTGCCTCGACCCGAACGCGCGCAACGCCCGCCACACCTACGTCACGCCGGCGGAGGACAAGAAATCCTGGCGCGTGCAGCAAATGCTCGTGGACCCGGAGGAGAACAACGACTGGGTGGTGGAGCTTGAAGTGGACTTGATTGAATCAAGAAAGCTCGAAGAACCGGTTTTGAAGCTGGTGAAGATTGGGAGTCTCGCAAGCTGACCGCAAAGAGAACAAAGCTCTCAACAGAATTCCGGTTCTGTCTTTGCGAACTTTGCGTTCTCTGCGGTTACCATTGGCTCAAGCCAGCAGCTCCTGAATCTCCTCCCAGTTCAACGCCGCCGTGAATGCCTCTTCGCCGCCGAGGGTGGCCTGGATGATTTCCCGCTTCCGGTTTTGCAGCGTCAGAATCTTTTCCTCAATCGTATCGCGCGTGATCAGTTTGTAGCTGGTGACGACCTTGGTCTGGCCGATGCGGTGCGCGCGATCGGTGGCCTGATCTTCCACGGCTGGATTCCACCACGGATCAAAATGAATCACCGTGTCGGCGCCGGTGAGATTCAAGCCCACGCCGCCGGCTTTCAAGCTGATGAGGAAGACGGGAATCGCCGTGCTCGTTTGAAATTTCTCCACCACCGCGCCCCGATCGGTTGTGGAACCGTCGAGGTAGCAATACTCGATGCCTTCCTCCGCCAGCCGCTCCTTCAGCAGCGTTAACATGCTCACAAACTGGCTGAACACCAGCACACGATGCCCGCCATCAATGACTTCTTCCAATAATTCGCTGAACAACTCCAGCTTGCCGGACGAACTCGAAGACGTGCTTGCTGACTCCCTCGCCCCGCCCTCTCCTCCTCTGGGGGAGGAGAGGGAGGCGGAAGCGCCCGGTTGATTGGATATTTCCGCGGCAGCTCCAGTCTCCGCCTCTCCATCACTTTGCTTGGTGAGTTTGAGCAACCGCAGGTCGCAGCAAATCTGCCGCAGCCGCAGCAGCGCGCTCAGCACCACCATCCGGCTCTTGGCCAGACCCTGCGCGCCGACGGCGTCAAGGACTTCCTTGCGCGTTGCTTCGAGGATTTGCTGGTAAACGCCGCGTTGATCCGGCGTGAGCTCACAGAATGACACCTGCTCAATTTTCGCCGGCAAATCGGCCGCCACCTCCTTCTTCAGCCGCCGCAGCATGAAAGGCCGAAGCCGCCGGGCGAGCCGTGCCTGCGCCTCGGCGTTCTTTTCCTTAGCGATGGGCAGCTCGTAGCGCTCGCGAAAATCCTTCGCCGTGCCCAGATAGCCCGGCATGAGGAAGTCGAAGATGGACCAGAGATCGAGCACGGAGTTTTCCAGCGGCGTCCCGGTCAGCACCAGGCGGTGCTTTGCCTTCACCGCCTTGACCGCCTGCGCGTTTTGCGTCTGACGGTTCTTGATGTGCTGCGCCTCGTCGAGCACCACGGTGTCGAATTCCACCCCGCGATACTTCTCGGCGTCGCGCCGGATGAGCGCGTAACTCGTCACAATGATGTTGCTTGTGGCAATCTGGTCGAACCAGGCGTGTCGGTCGGGGCCGTGCAGCGCGAGCACTTTCAAATCGGGCGTGAACTTCTTTGCCTCGGCCACCCAGTTGAAAACCAGGCTGGTGGGACAAACGATCAGGTGCGGCGCGTAGCGGCGGGCATCCTTGCCTGCCGTAGAGGGCGGCATCCTGCCGCCAGGGCCGGCGTTCGGATTTGCTTCCGTGCTTGAAATGTCCGCGTCCTTTCCGCCGGGCTGGAAGCCCAGCTCTACGGCAGGCAGGGATGCCTGCCGCCACAGGTTTAGAAATGCCAGCGCCTGCAGGGTTTTTCCCAGCCCCATTTCGTCCGCGAGGATGCCGCCAAAGCCGTTCTCGCGGAGAAAATGCAGCCACGCGACGCCGTGTTTCTGGTATGGCCGCAGGACGTTTTCCAACGGACCCAGCGGCGGACAGTCGAGCTTCGTGTCGCCGCGCTGTTTGGCCGCGCGTTCATTCCAGGCGGTCGGCGCCTCCACTTTCCAGCCGCCCTGCTGGCGCAGCGTGGCGTCGAGAAATCCCGCCTGCGCCTGATTCAGCCGGTAGCCCGAGGCATGCTGCTGCGGGGCGCAGTCGAGCAAAACCTCCTGAAGCTCCTCCACCGCGCCGGTGTCGATGACGGCCGTCTTGCCGTTTTTCAGGCGCGTGTGGCTTTGTCCCGACAACAGCAGCCGCTGAATGTCCGTTGGGGAAAATTTCTCGCCGCTGCTGGCGGCAAAGACGACGCCCAGGTCAAACCACTGCACCCCCGACGGGGTGATTTGAAATTCAGGTTCAACGCGCTCGATGTTTTTCAACGTGCGGTTTTCCAACTGCTCGTCGAGCGTCACACTCCATTCGCGCTGGAGCCTGGTGAACTCCCGGGCGAGAAAGTTCAGCACCGCATTTTGTCCGGCGAGCAAAAGCTTTCCCTGGCTGTCGGGCGCGGAGAAACCCTGGCGTTGCAGTCTTGCCAGCGCGGCGCGTTCGGCCCCGACGTCGCGGGTCGAATAGCGCGTGGGCGATTCCGGATCCGGCAGCCAGACGCCTTCGTCGGTGGAAGTCACACCGAGCGTCATGATGCGCGCACCGTAAGCGCATTGGAGTCGCGCCGTGAGCTGGGCGAGACCGCCCTTGAGTTCGAGCAGAAAGCGCGGTGCCTGCGGTTCAAGCAAGAAGTCCTCCAGCTTGAAGTTCGCCTCCACGCTTCCGGAGGACAGCAACTGCGGCCATTGCTGGCTGAGAAACTGCGGCACCTGCATCCGGGAAATGCGCAAAGGTCCGCGCAGCACTTCCTGCAACGCCAAGGGCAGGGCGAGCGGCGAGAAAGTTTGGTCGCGCCAGAGCCAGTTGCCGACGAGCGGCAGCGCTGCGGCATTTCCCCTGATGGCCATGGTGATTTCGCCGTTTGATTCCAACGTCGCGCGCAGCGGCAGTGACGCCGGCTGGTTGGCCACGGTCACCGACGCGCTTTTGCCGAGCGTGATGTTCGGGTGTCCCACCAGCATCGGCAGGAGGGTGGCGAACTCTTGAGTGTCGAGTTGAAGCACCGCCGGAGTCTCGCCGTCGGTCAGCTTTTCCAAGGCATCCAGAAGCAGATTGTCCTGCTGGGAAAAGACGAACGTGCGACCCTTCGGCAGCGCGTTCAACGGCATTCGTCCGCCGCTGGCTTTGGCTTCCAGCACCAGCATGACCTTGCCGCGCGCCGCCGCCTGGTCGAGATTCGGCGGCAGGAGGATGAACAGTTCGGCAGGTTCGCCGGACTCGGAGCGGAGCAGGGAAGGAGTTTTCTTTGGAGCGCGGACTTCAGTCCGCGAGTTGGCTTGAATGCCCTTGTTGGCGGAATGAATTCCGCGCTCCTTCGTGGGTGCTTCCGGATTTTGCGCCTTCAGCCAGTGCAATCCGACGGCGACGCCATGCGCGCATATTTTTCCCCACTGCCGGGCATCGCGGCAGGTGCAAAGATTTTCAATATCAATGCCGTTGTGGATGACCATCGAGGCCCGGAACGAGACGCCATCTGACTGCACCACCCCGCGCAGCAGCGGCGGCGCCCACAGCGAACTCAGCACCTGGCCCTGTTCGAGATAGGCGCGGGCGCGCTTCATGACCTCCCAGCCGGCGGCCTTGCTCAGCAGCGACTCTGTCAGTTCCACGGACATCAGCGGCCGGGCGAGAAGGTGGAGTTGTCGAGCAATTGAATTCCCGGATTGGTGAAAGCGATGCGCCGCGATTTGTAGAGCGCTCCCAGCGCCTGCTTGAAGGCCTTCTTGCTGCAACCGAAGACGGCGCGGACCGCTTCCGGCGACGTGTCGTCGTCAAGCGCCAGCCGGCCGCCGCTCTTTTCAAGCTGCTCGACAATCTGTTCTTTCAACGGCGCGACGCGCTTGTAGCCCGAACGATCCAGGCTGAGGTCCAGCTTGCCGCCCGGACGGACGGTGCGGACAAAGCCTTTGAGCTTTTGGCCGATTTCCAAAGGCGTCGCCAGCGTGTCATGGTAAAGCAGGCCAAGCCGGTCATTGTCCACGATGGCCTTGTAGCCGAGCGGCGTTTTCTCGGCGATGATCAAACTGACCAACTGGCTGTCGCGGTAGGTGTTGCTGGACGTGAGATGGCGCTGCAGCCGCGCGCTGGCGACGATGCGGTTGGATTTCTGGTCGAGATAGACGAACACCACGACGGACTCCCCGACGCGCACGGGCCTTTCCTGTTCGCGAAACGGGAGGAGCAAATCCTTGGCGAGGCCCCAGTCGAGAAACGCGCCGATGCGGGGGTTGATGCTGAGCACCTTCAGGCAGGCAAACTCACCAACCATCGCCAGCGGCGTTTCTGTCGTGGCGGTGAGACGGTCCTCCGAGTCCAGGTAGATGAAGACGTCGAGCTTGGCGCCGGGCACCATCGCCGGGGTGATGTAGCGGCCGGGCAGAAGAATTTCGCCGAGCTCCCCGCCGTTAAGGTAGAAGCCGGGGCCGGAAGCCCGGGCGATAGAAAGCGTGTTGCGTCTGCCGATGATTGCCATGCGGCGGCAATATAGATTCGGCGGAGGAGTTTCGGGAGAAAAATCAGCCGCGACTCTTCAATGGCCGTGTGCCACGCCCGTGGCGTGTTGCCACGAATGGATGATGTGATGGATGATTTCGTCCACCCCGACGCCGTTCTTCACCTGTGCAAAAACAAACGGACCATCCCCGCGCATCTTCTTCGTGTCGCGCTCCATCACCTTCAAGTCCGCCCCGACGCCCGCGGCCAGGTCCGTCTTGTTGATGACGAGCAAATCGCTCTGCGTGATGCCCGGGCCGCCTTTGCGCGGAATCTTGTCGCCGCCGCAGACGTCGATCACTTGAATCGTGAAGTCCGCAAGTTCGCGACTGAAGCATGCGGCCAAGTTGTCGCCACCGGATTCAATGAACAGGAGCTGCGGTTTGAACAGCACATGCAGTTCTTCAAGCGCCAGCAGATTGGCGGAGATGTCCTCGCGGATGGCGGCGTGCGGGCAGCCGCCGGTTTCCACGGCACGAATCCGTTCGGCGGGCAACGCGCCGTGCTTCGTGAGGAACTCGCCGTCTTCCTTGGTGAAGATGTCATTGGTCACCGCCGCGATGTTCATCTTCTCGCGGAGCTTGAGGCAGAGTTGCAGCATCAACGCCGTCTTGCCGCTGCCCACCGGCCCGCCGACACCGACGGTGAAAGCGCGCTGTTTGAAGTCGCGGTCGAGCGGAAGTTCGCGGTCATGAAAATGTCCGGGGCTGTCGGCGTGACCTTGATGAAGGAGGATTCGCATAGTGGTTAGCTTTGGAAAAGTCGGGAGTAAAGCCGGTCCTGCGCGCCTTGCCACAAGTCGAGCAACGGCGCGGTCTGGGCAATCTGATCGAGCGACAACGCTTCGCAACACTGGCGCACTCGCTCGGCTTCAGCGGACAGTTGGTGCTGGAGCATCTGCGCTTCCATCGGGCCGACGATGTTCAAGCGCACCGCGGCGGCCAGCACGGCACGGAGTTGATTGAAGAGGAAGAGGCGCATGGCGGTCTCGCGGGAAATCTCCAAGCGGCTCAAGCACGCACCAAAGACCGGCGCGAAGTGCGCGAACGATGTTTCCGCCTTCCGCTTTCCGCTTTCCGCTTTGAATATGCGTTCCACCGCCGTCAGGAACGCCCGGCCTTGCGCGCGGCTAGCACGATTGGCGACGTGATTCGTTGTGAACGCGTCGCAGAGCGCGTCGAACTCGGTGAGTTTATCTGGCGCATCAAACGACTCGGTGACGAACGGCAGCATCGCGTGGCCGAGTTGGTCCAAACTGGTTTTGATGAACGCGACCAGTTCCGTGCGTCCGCGCACTTCCCCGTGTTGCCAGGCGGCCTCCAGGCCGGACGAGTGTGCAAAGCCTCCCGTGGGGAATGCGGAATCACAGAGCTGCCAGATGAGGAAATCCTTTTCACCACGGAGACACAGAGACACAGAGGGGACTCGAATTGAATCAAGTCCCCTTGAACTCTGTGCCTTTGTGCCTCTGTGGTTTTTCAAAAGAGGTTATATCTTTGCGCGAGGGGTAACACTTTCGCCGGCTGACACGTCAGCAATTCACCATCGGCGCGCACCTCGTAGGTCTCCGGATCAACGGTGATCTTCGGCATTGCGTTGTTCCACTTCAAATCCTTCTTGCCAACTTTGCGGCAGCCTTTCACGGCGACGACCTGCTTGGTCAGCCCGTAGGCTTTCCCAACATTCGCCTTCTTGGCGAGCTGGCTGACGAACGCGATGCTCGTCGCACCGGTCGCGCGGCCAAACGCGCCGAACATCGGGCGCATGTAAACCGGTTGCGGCGTCGGGATGCTCGCGTTCGGGTCGCCCATCTGCGCCCATGCGATGAACCCGCCTTTGATGACCATCTCGGGCTTCGCGCCGAACATGGAGGGCTTCCACAGCACGAGATCAGCGAGCTTGCCGACTTCAATCGAGCCGATGACGTGCGCCATACCGTGGGCGAGCGCGGGATTGATCGTGTATTTCGAGAGGTAACGCTTGATGCGGACGTTGTCGTTGTCGCCTTTTTCCTCCGGCAAGCGACCACGTTGCTGCTTCATCTTGTCCGCCGTCTGCCAACTGCGCGTGATGACTTCGCCGATGCGGCCCATTGCCTGCGAATCCGAACTCATCATGCTGATCGCGCCCATGTCATGCAGAATATCTTCCGCCGCGATGGTCTCGCCGCGAATGCGACTTTCGGCAAACGCCACGTCCTCCGGGAGGTTCGGATCGAGATGATGGCAGACCATGAGCATGTCTAGATGCTCGTCAATCGTGTTGACCGTGTAAGGCCGCGTCGGGTTGGTGGAACTCGGCAGCACATTCGGTTCGCCGCAGATGCGGATGATGTCCGGGGCGTGACCGCCGCCCGCGCCTTCGCTGTGATAGGTGTGGATCGTGCGACCCTTGAACGCGGCGATCGTGCCTTCGACGAACGTGGATTCGTTCAACGTGTCGGTGTGGATCGTCACCTGCACGTCGTGCTTGTCCGCGATGCCGAGACAGCAATCAATCGCCGCGGGCGTTGTGCCCCAGTCTTCGTGCAGCTTCAGGCCGATGACACCGGCTTTGATCTGGTCGGCGAGACCAGCGGGCATGGCGGTGTTGCCTTTGCCGGTGAAACCGAAGTTCAACGGCAACGCATCCACGGCGCGCAGCATCTCGCGGATGTAATTCGGCGCGGGCGTGCAGGTCGTGGCGCAAGTGCCGACCGCCGGGCCAGTGCCGCCGCCGACCATCGTGGTGAGCCCCGCTGCAATCGCCTCGTGCGCCTGTTGCGGGCAGATGAAATGGATATGCGTGTCGAGACCGCCCGCTGTGAGAATCAAACCTTCGCCTGCGATGACTTCGGTGGTGACACCGACGACCATGCCCTTGGTCACCCCCGCCATCATGTCGGGATTGCCCGCCTTCCCGATGCCGGAGATGAGTCCGTGTTTGATGCCGATGTCGGCCTTGTAGATGCCGGTGTGATCGAGCACGAGCGCGTTGGTGATGACGCAATCCAGCGCACCCGCCGCGCCGACGCCGGCGGCCTGGCCCATGCCTTCGCGGATAACTTTACCGCCACCGAATTTGCATTCGTCGCCATACACGGTGAAATCCTTCTCAACCACCGCGATGAGCGACGTGTCGCCGAGGCGGATTTTGTCGCCGGTGGTTGGGCCGAACATGTCGGCGTAATGGGCGCGTTTCATTTTGTGGGACATAGCATCTTTCTGAACCACAGAGACACAGAGGCACGGAGAAAACTTTCTCTCTGTGACTTTGTGGCTTTGTGGTTAATCACGTGGTTGCAAATCCTTTGGCTTTCACCTTCTTCAAGGCGGCTTTCTTGCCCGCCGCCGAAACTTTGCCGCTCGCGAGGTTGTTGCCGCCGCGAATGACTTTCTTGCCGGCGATCTCAACCAGCTTCACGGTCTTGGTTTCGCCGGGCTCAAAACGAACGGCTGTGCCCGCCGGGATGTCGAGGCGTTTGCCGTAGGCCGCGCCGCGATCAAACTGCAACGCCGCGTTCGTCTCGATGAAATGGTAGTGGCTGCCGACTTGAATCGGGCGGTCGCCGAAATTCGTGACGGGAATCTCCGCCGTCGCGCGACCGACATTGAGTTCGATCTCGCCGTCCTTGATCTCCGTCGCACCGGGAATGAAGAACTCCTCCTCTCCAGGCCTGCGGCCACCCTCTCCTCCATTCGGAATGGAGGAGAGGGACGGGGAGAGGAGGCGTCCCGGTTCATGGAGACCGGGCACGAAAAGGGAAACATCCGGCACGGGCAGGAAGCTGCCGTGGAGCGCGAGTTTCAAATCGCCGTTCTCGCTGGCGATGGGATGATGCACGGTGACGAGCTTCGAGCCGTCGGGGAACGTGCCTTCCACCTGCACGTCGTAAATCATCTCCGGCACGCCGGACATGACTTGATTGCGACCGAGCAACTGGCGGCCAAGGTTCATCAACTCGGCGACACTCTTGCCATCGCGGATGAATTCCAGCAGCACGGTGGCGATGAGCGCCACAGATTCGGGATGATTCAACTTCACGCCGCGAGCGAGGCGCTTCTGCGCAAGCGAGCCCGCCTGATGCAGCGTCAGTTTGTCTAGTTCACGAGGACTTAAATGCATAACCAAAAAGTTTTAACCACGGATGGACACGGATAAACACGGATGACGTTTTGGCCTGCGCCGGCAAAGCGTAGCGGCGACGGCGCTCTCGGGCGGGCGAGAGGCTTGCGAATAAGAGGTAACTGTCTTGCGTGTGAAAGCGGTGTGGCGCTTCGCTTCCCACCGCAGTCCAAAACGCGCCTGTCCTGCCGCTGGCTTTTGGTTTTATCCGTGTTCATCTGTGTTTATCCGTGGTTGATTCACCACTTCCGCGCCCACGGATCGTCGCCAAGGATGTCGTGTAGAAAGGCCAGGTGTCCACTCAGTTCGCGGCGCACGGCTTCCACTTGTGCTCCCGCCACGCGGAACAACACTCCGCCGCGCACTGGACTCACGCTAACATTCAGCTCGGCGCGCTTTTCCACCGCGCGCGCGGCGACCAGTTGCAACAGTGAATCACCGGCGGTCTTCAGCGGCGGGCCGAGGAGCAGCAGCGTGGCGAGGCAATTAAACCGGCCCATGCGCTCGGCGAGTTCGTCGGAGTTCAGCAGGATGGGATCAACCAGCGCGCGTTCGCCCCCAACGAAGATGTCGTTGCGACTCTCGAAATGCTTGAACGCCCAACGTTCGCCCCGGGCGGCGCGGCCGGAACTGAACCAATCGAGCAAAACCAACCCGGCGCTGGGCGCGAGATGAAATTCCTGTCGTTGCGTGTAATGAGAATCCGCGAACGCCTGCACCGGTTCAGGCGCGAACACCAGCATGGCGTCCTCGGCAACGGTTGCATGGGTCACGTGTTCGCAGGGCAAGGCGGCGGGATTGCGATAAACTTTCGTGGAGGATTGCGTGCCGAGGAAACAACGCGCGCCGGAGTTGACGCTGACTTCGAGCCGGGTTTTGTCGCCGGCAACCAGCCCGCCGCCGAAGCTGCTGGTGTAAGACCACACGCTTTGGCCGCGCGCCACGGGCGTCAGGAGCTTCATGGGGCTGACCGCGTAGCTGGAGGTGGCGGTGCTTTGACCAAACACCAGTTCGACGGTCAGCGAGGCGTTGCCGCTGCGGAATAGTGACGGGGTTTGGAGGGCGGGTGCGACCACGTTAGACAGTCAGATGTTGTTTCACGATCTCGTCGTTGAGCTTGCTGATCGGGCCTTCGGCAACCACCGCGCCGCGGTCCATGATGTAAAAAAGGTCGCCAACCTCGAGGCAGAAGTCGAGGTATTGTTCGACGAGCAGGATGCTGATGCGTCCCTCCTGCTTGATCTTCATCAGTGTTTCGCCAATGAGATCAATGATGTTCGGCTGGATGCCCTCGGTTGGTTCGTCGAGGATCAAAATCTTCGGATCGGTCAGCAGGGCGCGGGCGATGGCAAGCTGCTGCTGCTGGCCGCCGCTGAGCACGCCGCCCTTGCGCGGGAGAAATTCCTTCAGGATGGGGAACAGTTCGAGCACCCGGTCCATCTGCCCGTTGGCTTTTTTGCCGTGAACCACCAGGCCGAGCTTGAGGTTTTCGGCCACGGTCAGATGCGGGAAAATGTCGCGGCCCTGCGGCACGTAGCCGATCCCCGTCCGGGCGCGGGCGTCGGGCTTGAGGTGGTTGAGCGACTGGCCGCCGAGGGAGATGTCGCCGCTGTCGAGGCGGGCGAGGCCGACGATGGATTTCAGCGTGGTGGTCTTGCCGACGCCGTTGCGGCCCATCAGGCAGACCAGGCTCTTTTCGGGAACGGTCAGGTTGACGCCGCGCAGGATGCGGGAGCCGTCGTAGCTGACGTTGAGGTTGGACAGGTTGAGCATGTTAAAAGGTTGAAAGGTTCACGCCGCCCTTTTCTTTTTGCCGAGATACACCTCGATGACGCGCTCGTCGTTCTGCACCTCGTCCACCGAGCCTTCGCAGAGGACCGTTCCCTGATGGAGCACCGTCACCTTGCGGGCAATCTGCCGGACGAAGGTCATGTCATGCTCGATGACGATGATGCTGTGCTTGCCGGCGAGGCTGATGAGGAGTTCGCCGGTCTTGTGCGTTTCCTCGTCGGTCATGCCGGCGGCGGGTTCGTCCACCAGCAGCAGGCGCGGGTCCTGGGCGAGCAGCATGCCGATCTCCAGCCATTGCTTCTGGCCGTGGCTCAGGGCGCCGGCCTTCCACTGGGCCTTGTCCGAGAGGTTCACCGTGTTGAGCACGGAATGGATGCGGTCGCGTTCCTCCGAATTTATGCGGTGGAAGAGCGTGGAGAAGACACTGCGGGAGCCTTTCAGGGAAAGCAGGATGTTCTCGAAGACCGTGTGGTCCACATACACCGAGGGCGTCTGGAATTTGCGCCCGATGCCGAGGCGGTTGATCTGGTGTTCGTTCAACGCGGTCAGATCGGTGTCGCGGCCGAATTCGATCTTGCCGGTGTCCGGCTTGGTGCGGCCGGTGATGAGATCGAGCATGGAGCTTTTGCCGGCGCCATTGGGGCCGATGACCGTGCGGAGTTCGCCTTCATCCATGTAGAAGGTGAGGTTGGAGATCGCCTTGAAGCCTTCGAAGGACTTGCTCACGTCCTCAAGCATCAGGATAAACTGGCGGGCTGACATGCTCATTTGGTTTCAGCAACGGGTTTGGCGGAATTCGCGGCGTTGGACTCCGGGTTGGTCCGTCCAAAAAACTTTTTCTTCAAGGCGCGCAATTGTTCCGGCAGGCCGACGAGACCCTTTGGCATGAACAGCGTCACCAGCACAAACAGGGTGCCGAGAAAAATGAGCCACAGGTCCGGATAGGCGCGGGTGGCCCAGCTTTTGAGCGCGTTCACGCCGACCGCGCCGAGGATCGGCCCGAGCAACGTGCCGCGGCCGCCGACCGCGACCCAGACAACCGCTTCGAGGGACTTGTCGGGGGACATTTCGCTCGGGTTGATGATGCCGACCTGCGGGACATACAGGACGCCGCCGACTGCGGCGATGGCGGCGGCGAGGACGAAGACGAACAGCTTGAAATTGCCCGCCGCGTAGCCGCTGAACAGCACGCGGTTTTCGCTGTCACGAATTGCCTGCTGCACGAGGCCGAACTTGGTGCGGCTCAGCCAGCGGCACAGGAGATAGACCAGCAGCAGCACAATCGTGGTGGCGATGTAAAGCCCGCGCTGGGTTGCGGCCGAGCGGACATCGAACCCGAGGACGAACTTGAAATCCGTGAACCCGTTGTTGCCGCCGAGCAGCAGGCTGTTGCGGAAGAACAGCAGGCACGCGCCATAAGTCAGCGCCTGAGTGAGGATGGAAAAGTAAACGCCGCGGATGCGGGAGCGGAAGGCGAGAAAACCGAAGACCAGCGACAGCGTGCAGGGCAGAAGGAACGCCATCACCAGCGCGAACGGAAAGCTGCTGAAGGGCTTCCAGAACGCCGGCAGATTGTTCCAGCCGAGGAACACCAGAAAGTCCGGGATGGGTTTGTGATACTGGCCGAGGTCGCCGATCATCCGCATCAGATACATGCCCATCATGTAGCCGCCGAGGGTGAAATACATCGCCTGACCAAGGCTGAGCAGGCCGGTGTAACCCCAGAGCAGGTCCACGCTGATGGCGAGGATGGCGTAGCAGAGGTATTTGCCGAAGAGGTTGATGGTGAAATTGCTGACGTGCAGCGCGCTGGTTTCCGGCGTAAACGCGTTGAGGCCGGGCAGGACGACCATCGCCAGGAAGGCGACCGCGCCCACCACCAGCATTTCGGTTTTGGAAAACGTGCGAGTCATGGGAAATCAATCAAGGCTGCGGCTGCGGATGGCGAAGAGTCCGCCGGGCTTCCACTGGAGAAACAGGATGATGCTGATCAGCACCACGATTTTTCCGGTGACCGGCGAACCGGTGACCTGTTGCAGAATCTGGTCCGCCGTGCCGATGCCGATGGCGGAATAGACCGTGCCGACGATGCTGCCGACGCCGCCGACCACCACTGTCATGAAGCTGTCCACGATGTAGCTCTGGCCGAGGCTGGGGCCGACGTTGCCGATCTGGGAGAGAAACGCGCCCGCCAGTCCGGCCAGTCCCGAGCCGAAGGCGAACGTCATCATGTTGACGCGGTCAGTGCGGACGCCCATGCACGCGGCCATGTTGCGGTTCTGCATCACGGCGCGGATCAGCAGGCCGAGCGGCGTCTTGGTCAGGAGCAGCCAGGTGCCGAGCACAATGAGACCGGCGAAGGCAATGACGAACACGCGGTTGTAACCGAACGAAATGTCGTTGATGTCAAAGTGGCCCTGAAGCCACGACGGCGAATTGACCTGCACGTTGTTCGCGCCGAAAACCATGCGGAAGAGCTGCTGCATCACCAGCGACACGCCCCAGGTGGCGAGCAGCGATTCGAGCGGACGGCGGTAGAGGAAACGGATGACGCAGCGTTCCACCACCCAGCCCGTCAGCGCGGCCATCAGGAAGCTCAGCGGCAGCACGAACAGGAAGTAGCTTTCATAGAACCAGCCCGTGGCGTTCAGTCCGGGCAGATGCAGGCCGAAGCCGAGCGGTTTGCCGGCGAATTGAAAGGGCAGGTTGACCGAGAAGGAAAAGCCCGCGCCGAAAAGGTTCTGCACCACGTAGCTGGTGTAGGCGCCCACGGCGATCATCTCGCCGTGCGCCATGTTGATCACGCCCATCAGCCCGAAGGTGATGGCCAGGCCCAGCGCGACGATCAAAAGAATGGAGCCCAGGCTGGCGCCGCGGAAAATGGTGCCGAAGAAATTCACCACCGAGATGTGGTTCTGAATCCGGGCGATGGCTTTGCCGACGGCCAGCGAAACTTCCGGCGGCAGGCTTTTGTTGGCGGCGAGCTTGTTCAGGGCGTCCATGCTGCCGATGGATTCGAGGTCGGCGAGCTGGGTGGCGGCGGTGATCTGGACCTGCGGATCGGTGCTGCCCAGTTGCAGCAAAGCGATGGCTTCCTGAATGGTGCGTTTGACATCAGTGTCGGTTTCCTTGGTCAGGCGGGCCTGGAGGACGGGGATGTTTTTCGGCTTCTGTGAATTGCCCAGCTTCGTGATGGCCGTGGCGCGGGCGTTGGGATCGGGATCGGAAAGGGCCAGCGTGTCCAAGGTCTGCTGAATCTTGAGGCGCAGGCCGGCATCCGTGTCGGCGGCAGTCAGGTCGCTGCTGCCAAAGCGCAGTTCCTGGTTCTTGTCATCCTTCAAAAATGATCCGTCGGCGAGCAGAATGGCGCGGGCCTTACCGTCGGCATCGGTCTGCTCCTCCAGCATCAGCGGAATTTTGCCCGTGGCGTTGGTGGATTCGAAGAGGAAGACGCCGTCGCGGGTCCAGGCCAGCAGCGGCTCGCGTAAAAACTTCCGCCCGGTGTCGCCGAGCTCATCCAGGAGCTTTTTCTGCTCGTCGCCGCTGCTCAGGATGGCCTGGGCGAGCTTTTGCCGGATGGCGGCATCGTCCTCGGCGCGCCCCAAAAGCGGCAGCAGCAGGGCGCAGGTCAGGATCAGGAGGTGTTGAAGTGGGGATCGCATTTTCAGAAAGAGGGCGGAGGAAACCATCCTCCGCCCTCTGAGATGACTCCGGTTCACGTCAGGACCGGATGAACTGAGTCAGGGTTCATCCGGGTTGGAATCACTTCGCGCCGAGCTTCTCGTCGAGGCCCTTCAGGAGGAAGGGTTCGCCGTAAACGTTCATGAACGTTTCCAGAATCTTGAACTGTCCGTTGGCCTTGGTTTCGCCGATGTAGACGTTCTTGGTGGTGTGATGGTTCTTGTTCATCGTGGTCTTGCCGCCGGGACCAGTCATGCTGATCTCGCCGGACTCCAGGACTTCGCGAACCTTGTCCACGTCAAACGTGCCGGCCTTTTCCGCCGCGGCCTTCCAGAGGTAGATGCCGTTATAGGTAAGCACCATGGGGCTGCACATGACGCGCTTTTCCTTCACGACGCCGGGGTAGCTCTGGGTTTTGAGCCAGGCATCCCAGTTCTTGAGGAACGCCTTGTTGTCGGGCGAGTCGATGGACATGAAGTAGGTCCAGCAGCCGAGTTCGCCGACGAGGTCCTTGGTGGGCAGCGCGCGGAGTTCGTCTTCCGACAAGCTGAAGGAAACGACCGGGCAGTCGGCCGCGCTCAAACCCGCCGCCGCGATTTCCTTGAACAGCGGGACGTTGGAGTCGCCGTTGATGGTGTTCAGCACGCAGGCGTCGCCGCTGGCGGCAAACTGCTTGATGTCCGCCACGATCTGCTGGAAGTCGGTGTGGCCGAACGGAACGTATTTGCCGGCGGAGATCACCTTGCCCGAGTCATCCTTGCGGAAGCCGCCGCCGATGTTCTCGATCGAGATGCCATGGAGCAGCAGGTATTTGTAGAGGATGAGGTTGGTGGTCTGCGGATACACGTAGTCGGTGCCGAGGAGGTAGAACTTCTTCTTGCCCATCTTCAGCAGGTAATCCACGGCGGGCGTGGCCTGCTGGTTCACGGCTTCGGCCGTGTAGAAGATGTTCTTGGAGAGTTCCTCGCCTTCATACTGCACGGGATAGAACAACAGGCCGTTGTCCTTCTCGTACACCGGCAGGACGGACTTGCGGCTGACCGAGGTCCAGCAGCCGAAGGTCACGGCGACCTTGTCCACTTCGAGCAGCTGCTTGGCCTTTTCGGCGAAGAGCGGCCAGTTCGACGCGCCGTCCACGATGACGGGCTCGATCTTGTAGGACTTGTCGCCGAGCTTCACGCCGCCGGCCTTGTTGATTTCGTCGAAGGCAAACAGCGCGACGTCGCGCAGGGACGTCTCGCTGATGGCCATGGTGCCGCTGAGCGAATGCAGCACGCCGATCTTCACGATGTCGGCGGCCTGCGTTGACGCGGCCACGAGCAGCGCGCCGGCGGCCAGGGTCAATTTGCTGAGGAATGATTTCATAGTTTCGTTGGTCGTTTGTGTTGTGTGCTTTTGGTTGGTGGTGGTCCGGCTTAGAACATGTAGGTCGCGCCGCAGCCGACGATCACGCGGTCACGCTTGCCGTCGAGCCGGCCGTTGGTGAAGTCGTAGCGAAGCTCCGGCTGGATCTTCAGGCTGGCGGTCGGCTTGAGGTTGACCGTGAAGGTCACGCTGCCGATGTGGTTTTCGCCGGTGGCGAAGGTGGTCACGCCGGCGCCGGGACGAACCGCAGGTCCGAGACCAAACGTCGGGTCTGGGCTGCCGATGTAGTCGGCACGCAGGGCGACGCCGAGCTTGGAGGTGAAGTCATACCAGACCCAGAGGCCGCCGGACCAGAGATCGCTCGCGTTGCCGGGGGAGCTGAAGTTGAAGTAGTCGAGTTCCCAGCCCGTGCCCAGCGCCTTGGTGACCTGGAGGCCGCCAATCGTCGAGAAGCCGGAGACGTCCGTGCCGCCGGGCTGATCGTCATACCAGCCAATGATGTTGAACCAGAGATCCTTGGTCGGCTTGAACGCCAGGCTGCCGCTGAACGCCTTGCCTTCGTTGTTGTCCACGGGGCCTTGGAACAGGCCGTTGTCCACGCGCAAGGTCAGGCCGACCTTGTCGGTGAAATTATAGGTTGCCTGCACGCCGGCCGAGGGGCCGTTGCCGGTGAACCACCACTGGTTGCCCTGGGAGAAGTTGGGGTTGGCCGCGCCGCCGTCGCCGGATTCCCAGTTGAGGAGCGAGATCAGTTCGCCCGCCTTGATGTTCAGGCCCGTGCCGATGGGGACGTTGATTTCAACGAACGCCTCGCGCAGGCCGTCAAAGCCGGCGACGGCCGCCGTGGTGGTCGTTCCGGGAAAGGACGTGGGCGGAGTCAGCACGGTGGTGGTGCTGCCGGAGTTCAGGTCGGCGGCGTCTTCACCGAACATGAGCGACGCGCGGAAACCGGCGTCCCACTTGTCCGTCGCGACCGGCTTGCTTGCCAGGGTGAGCTTGAATTTGTTGAGTGAGAATGAATTGTCGGAAGTGTTCCACAGGTAGCCGTCCGATTTGCCGTCGGCCGGATGACGGGTGTTGTAAAAGTAGGACGCCTGCACGAAGCCGCTGACGGTGATGTCTGACATCGCCGAGACGAATTTCGGGGGGGTCGTGCCACTGGGCAGGATGCCTTCCTTGGCCGCAATGGCTTCGAGCTGAGCGACGCGTGCTTTGAGATCGCTGGTGTCGTCGGCCAAGGCCATGACCGCGCTGCTCAGGAGGGCGCCGCCGACCCAAACGCTTTTGTTGAGGGTTTTGAGACAAGAGTTCTTCTTCATAGTTGTTGTATCCGAATTTGGTTTTCTCTTTGCGTTCGCTGTCCCGGGGTTAAATGCAGTTACCGGCACACCGACGATGAACACCGGCCCTCAAGCCGACGTTGTGCCAGTACGGTTTCGGGATGCCTCGAAAAATTTCAGCGAGTCACTGAAATAAATTCACGTACGCGGTTTGAGTGCTGGCGGGATGGAGAATTTCAAGACTCGCGCGCAGTCCGGGCGCAGCAAAAATGACCGGCGGTGGTTGGGTTTTCTTTTCCTTGAAGCGGAAATTTAATTCCGGAAGACCCGGTGCCCTGTCGCCTATTCCGCAAGGGGAACAAAAAAATGCAGGCGGGAAACTTCCAGAGCGGATTGAACGTCGCCGGTCAGTTCGGCGTGCGGCTGTCCTTGAGATATTGCGTGTGGCCGTCGAGATAAACGCGGTTGCGGCCGCCGGGATGGAGGGTGCGGCCGGAAAGCTCCGGTGCAACCGTCGGAACCGTCTTGGGAAAATAAGGATCCACGGCCAATTCGACATCTGCTTCGCCGTTGATGGCCCCCAGCGTGGCATCAGTCAGTGCGGCGGTCTTCAAATCCGCCACGGCCTGCGTCAGCGTCTTCCCCCAAAAATCTGACAGCATGATGGCGTCAGACAAATCGTTTGTCCGATCGAAGCGCCACAGCCAGTAGTTGACGGGTGAAACTTGCGGATCGGTGGAAAATGCCTGCGCCACCTGGACTGCATTTCCAATCGGTGAAGTCCGTGCTGAGGGGCACGTCCAAAGATTGTCTGCGGAGCCGGATTCCTTCAGGACCAAGGGTGCCCAGCCGCCGCGAGGATCGGACGGCGGCCAGCTCGACCATGGGCGGTATCCTCCCGGAAGGCCCGACTTCAAATCGCGCCGGTCAGGAAAACGGCTGGCGTGATCGGTGAGGTAAACGTTGAAGCCGATGCCGATCTGCCGCAGATTGGAATTGCAGCTGACGCGGTTCGCCTTTTTCTTCGCCACACCCAGCACGGGCAGCAGCAGCGCGGCGAGGATGGCGATGATGGCAATGACCACCAGCAGTTCAATCAGCGTGAACGCCCGGCCGCGCCGGGCCGGGGACGGCATCCGACAAAAATGAAAGGTGCGGTTCAAGCCGCGACAGTATAGGCCAGCCGGGAAGATTTCGCCCAGCCTTTTGAGCCTGAGGTTGCGGTTGTAAATCGCGCACGTCCCGTTTAGGCTGCAAACGGTTGGGGCGCTTAGCTCAGTGGTAGAGCATCTCGTTTACACCGAGGTGGCCGGGGGTTCGAATCCCTCAGCGCCCACCATTCCACTCCCGACACCGTGCGCCGCACTGCCATCGACATCGTCCGCCGGCTTCAAAACGCCGGCTTCGCCGCATTCTGGGTCGGCGGCTGCGTCCGCGACTTTCTGCTGCAACGGGAACCCGGCGACTACGACATCGCCACCTCGGCGCTGCCGGAGCAGATCGAACGGCTTTTTACCAGGACCATTCCGGTCGGACGCAAGTTCGGCGTGGTGATCGTGGTGGCCGACGGCCATGAATTTCAGGTTGCCACGTTTCGCGCCGAGGCGGATTACCGCGACGGACGGCGACCCGAACAAGTCACCTTCAGCAACGCCCAGGCGGATGCCAGCCGCCGGGATTTCACGGTGAACGGCCTCTTTTACGATCCGTTGAAATCGGAGCTGCACGACTGGGTTGGCGGTGAAATTGATTTGCAGGCGCGGATCATCCGGACCATCGGCAGTCCCGCCGAACGCTTTGGCGAAGACCATCTGCGGATGCTGCGGGCCGTTCGCTTCGCCGTGCAACTGGGCTTTGAGATTGAGCCGCAGACGATGGCGGCCATCCAGGCTTGGGCGCCTAAAATAACTTCCATCAGCGCCGAACGAATCCGGGACGAATTGCTCAAGTTGTTCGCGCCTGCCACGAAAGCCGCGGCGCGGGGGCTGGACCTGCTGCAGGAATCCGGCCTGCTGGTGCATGTCCTCCCGGAGGTTGCGGCGACCATTCGCTGCGAACAATCCCCGGATTATCACCCTGAAGGCAGCGTCTTCAATCATCTGCGCCTGATGTTGCAGCACCTGCCCGCCGAGGCCGATCCGCTGCTGCCGTGGGCGGTGTTGATGCACGACATCGCCAAACCGTTGACGGCGTCGCGGGACGAAAAGACCGGGAGCATTCATTTTTACGAGCACGAAAAAATCGGCGCGGACATGACGGAGCAGATCCTCGGGCGCCTGCGTTTTCCCCGGAAGGAAATCGAGGCCGTGACGACGGTGGTGCGGCATCACATGCAGTTCAAGGACGCGCCGAAGATGCGCAAGTCCACCCTGCGCCGGCTGCTGCTGCGGGAGACGTTCCCGCTTGAATTGGCGCTGCATCGCCTGGACTGCCTCGGCTCGCATCGCCGGCTGGAGGTTTATGATTTTCTCGTGGAGCAGGCGCGGGCGCTGGCGCAGCAGCCGGAGATGGTTCCGCCATTGCTGACCGGCGACGACCTGATGGCGCTGGGAATCCGGCCCGGCCCGGCCCTGGGCGCAATGCTGGCCGAACTGCGGGAACGACAGTTGTCAGACGAAATCTCCACCAGGGAAGCCGCGCTGGCGTGGGTGAAAAGCCGGCCGAATGGCGTCCCGGTCTGAAAATTCTCTGTCGTTTCCGAGAGAATCCCGCTAGTTTTGCCCACGGAAAAGTTCCGCCAATCCATGAGCAAGCTACTATTGATCGACGACGAAGAAGATGTGCAGTACTCCTTCCGGCGCATTTTCGATTCCCCGGATGTCGAGATTGCCACCGCCTCCAGCGGTGAAGAGGGCCTCAAGCTCATTCCCCGTTTCAAGCCCGACCTCGTCATCATGGACATCCGCATGGGCGGCATGACGGGACTGGAAACCCTCCGCCACATCCGCGAGCTCGATTCCAAGCTGCTGGTCATTCTCATGACCGCCTACGGCACGACCCAGACGACCATCGAGGCGATGAAGCTGGGCGCGTATGATTACCTGCTCAAACCGTTCGACATCGCCAAGCTCAAGGAAGTCGTTGCCAGCGCGTTGAAGGCGTCGCAGGACATGCGGCAGGTGGTTTCCTACCAGCCGCTGCTGGAATCCGAAGATTACGAACTGGGCATCGTGGGTCGCAGCGAACCGATGCAGCAGGTCTTCAAGCTGATTGGCCAGGTAGCCGCGACCGATGCCACCACGCTGGTCACCGGCGAAAGCGGCACCGGCAAGGAACTCGTCGCCCGCGCGATTTACCATCATAGCCATCGCAGCGGCCAGCCGTTTCTGGCGGTCAACTGCGCGGCGATCCCCGAGCAGCTGCTGGAAAGCGAATTGTTCGGCCACGAACGCGGCGCGTTCACCGGCGCGACGTTGCAGCGCATCGGCAAGTTCGAGCAATGCCACGGCGGCACGATCTTTCTGGACGAAATCGGCGACATGACGCCGGCCACGCAGACGAAGATTCTGCGCGTGCTTCAGTCCGGCACCTTTGAACGCGTCGGCGGCAACCAGCCCATCAAGGCGGATGTCCGCATCATTGCCGCGACCAACAAGCGCCTCGAAGAGGCCGTCGCCGCGAAGCAGTTTCGTGAGGACCTGTTTTATCGCTTGAACGTGGTGCGCATCCAGATGCCCGCATTGCGCGAGCGTAAGGACGACGTCCGGCTGCTGGTGAATTACTTCCTCAAGAAGTTCGCCCATGACCAGAAGGCGGCGCCTAAGTCCATTTCCGCCGGCGTGTTGAAGGCGCTGGAGCAGTATCACTGGCCGGGCAACGTCCGCGAACTGGAGAATGTCATCCGCCGCGCGCATGTCGTGGCCAAGGGCGACGCGATCCTGTTGAGTGATTTGCCCATTCAGGTGTTGGAGCAGGGCGTGGCCGCGCCGGCCAGCGCGGCGACTCCGGAGGCAGCGGTCCCGGTGGCGGACGCGGGCGGGACGGACATTGTTTCATTGACCCGCAAGATGTTCCAGTGGGCGCGCAAGGACCCGAAGTTGAAGCTGATCCCGGCCGTCGAGCGCGAGCTGATCATCCAGGCGTTGAAGGAAACCAACGGCAACCAGGTGCAGGCGGCGAAGCTGCTGGGCATCACCCGCGCCACGCTGCGCAAGCGCGTGGACAAGTTTGAGATTCAGCGGGAATTGAAGATTCAGTGAGCGCGACGCTTCCCAGTCTTCTCATCCTCATCCCGGCCTACAATGAGGAGGAGCGCATCGAACCCGTGCTGCGGGAGTATGCGGCGTTTTTTCAGCGCGAATACTCCGGCAAGTTCCAGATCGTGGTCGTGCTCAACGGCTGCCGCGACAACACCCTGGGCGTGGTGCAGCGCGTGGCTGCGGAATATCCCGAGATCAAGTCGCTGGAATTCAAGCAGCCCATCGGCAAGGGCGGGGCGCTGATCGAGGGGTTGAAGCTCGCGCCGCTGGCGGACCTCATCGGCTACGTGGATGCCGACGGCGCATCGCCGCCGCAGGCGCTGCTGTCGCTGGTGAAGCAGATGGGCGATGCGGATTGTCTGATCGGCTCGCGCTGGCTGAGCGGCGCGGTGCTGCATCAGGCGCAGCCGTGGATTCGGAAAATCACCAGCCGCACGTTCCATTTGATCGTCGAGGTATTGTTCTGGATGAACATCAAGGACACCCAATGCCCCTGCAAGCTTATGCGGCGCGGGTGCGTGGAGAAGATTCATTCGTCGCTGCTCATCGCCGATCTGGCGTTCGACGTGAACCTGCTGGTCTCCTTGAACCGCGCCGGTTTCAAGGTTGTCGAGGTGCCGATTGAATGGACGGACAAGGTGGGTTCAAAGGTCAGCGCGTCGTTGTTCCGCCAATCGCTGAGGATGTTCCTGTCGGTGATTCGCCTGCGGCTCATCTACTGGCCGACGTTGTATCGCGGGCTGAAGCTGCTGCGACCTCTGGAAAACTGGGTTTACAAATCCCTCTACGTGTCGCCGACGGAATCCGGCAAGTCTTCGGACAAGAAATAACTCAGCCGAACGTTTCTCCCGCGAAGGCCGCGAAGACCGCATAAAGGAAACCATCAAACGCCTTTGCGTCCCTTGCGCTCTTGGCGTGAGGCGCAGTTTTATTGAAGCCGGTCAGCAGCGTTCGGCTTGGCATCCTTCCCAAAAGCTCCCCACACGCAGACGGCCAGCAGGAGGCAGTTGAAGATACCAAGCGTTTGCAGCACGGTCACCAGCTTGAGCGCGACATGGTTCAGCGCCCAGGGCAGGGCGAATCCATAACCCACCGCGACCATCAGGATAAACGGCACCACGCGGAATCTCGACCGGGCCAGCAGATCGTTCACCAGCACATTGGCCAGGGCCAGCGGCACCATCGCCATCGCATACCAGGGCAGCAACGCGGTCGTCGCCTCCACATAGCCGGCTTTGTAAACAATCTTCACCACGATCGGTCCGACCAGCCAAAGTCCCAGTCCGCCGCAGATGGAAAGCACGGCGGTGCCGAGCAGGACAATTTTCAGGAGGTTGGTCTTTTCCGCCTTGGCGTTGCTGTGGACGAGTTTGGGAAACATCACCGCCGCCAGCGGCAGCACCAGCCAGAGCAGCGCGCGCGACAAGGTGCCGGCGGCAACGTAGGGCGCCATTTCATCCGCGGTGAAAAACGCCTGGGCATACATCGTGTCCGACGTGAACATGAATTGAAACGCGCCGAAGCCCAGCATCAGCGGCGCCACCTGCCGGGCGAACGCCAGGGCGTCGATCTTCTCCGGTGTTTTGAGCCAGAGGTCGCGCGTCCGCCAGATGCCCAGCAGCGCGGCGAAGCCCAGGCCGGCCAGCGCGCCGGACACCATGCCGGAAGCACCGAGACCCAGCGCGAGCACGAGGATTCCCGCCGCGATGACGCGCAGCACGCCGTTGAAAATGGCCGACCAGCCCATCATGAAAAAGTCCTGGCAGCCTTGCAGCACGCCGTTGAACATCGGCATCCACAAACCGACCAGCAAGGTGGCGACGGTGATCCACAGCGGCGCGGGGCTGCTCAGCTTCCACGCCGTGATGATGGATTCTTGGAAAACGAAAACGACCACAGCACCCATTAGCCACAGAACGAAGAGCGAGATGAACGCGAGGCGGATTTTGCCGGACAATTCCCGTTCGCGTCCCGTCGCCAGCGCGCCGGCGGTCTGGGCGGCAAACATCATCTGCAAAGGCATCGTCGGCAAAATCGCGGTGACCATCAGCAACGTTCCGAAGACGCTGTAATCGGCCTTGGGAACACTCTTCGAGAGAAAGTGAACACCCCAGGTCAGGATGCCTCCGGCAATCGTGGCCATCATCAGCCAGCCGCTTTGCTTGAAGAACGACGAGTGCTGTTTCGCAGTGTCGGCCGGATGATGAGACGGGGTGGGCTCGGCTTTCATGGTGGAGGATTTAGGGAAGGGAACCGAGGAAACTGAGCAGAATGTCCTTCGCCTGATTCAATGACTTAAGCGAGATCCACTCATCCATTGTGTGGGCTTGCGCGATGTCGCCGGGGCCGAACACCACGCTGGGAATTCCGTGGCCGGCCAGCACGGCGGCGTCGCAGAAGTAATCCACGCCGGCCGGACGCTTCTGGCCGGCCTGCGCCATGAACTGCCGCACGAGGGGAAGGCGGGGATCGGTTTCCAACGCCGAGGTGGGCGCGGCCTTTTCGCTGGTGAAGCGGGCCGAAAGTTTTTTGCGCTTCAACAACGCGGTGATTTCCCGGCGCACACCAGCTTCGGTTTCGCCCGGCAAAGTGCGGCGGTCAATCGTGATCGAGCAGGCGTCCGGCACGATGTTGGGCTGGGTGCCGCCGCGAATCACCCCGACGTTGACGGTGCCGTGACCGAGCAGCGGATGGCGGCGGCGCTGCAACTGGGCGGCATAATCCGATTCGAGCGCGTCCACGATGCGCGCCATGGCATGAACGGCGTTGCGGCCGAGTTCGGGCTTGGCGCCGTGGGCGGATTTGCCCTTGGTTTCGAGGCGAAGCCACAGACTCCCTTTGTGGGCGGTGATGACTTCGCAATCCGTTGGTTCACCGACAATCGCAAGATTCGCCTGGAAGCCGCTGGCGCCGAGGGCGCGTGAACCGGCCTGGGCGTTTTCCTCGTCCACCAGTCCGGCAAAAACAATCTCGGTGTGTTGCGGACGGCGCTTGCCGGCCGCCAGTTCGCAGACCGCGGCGAGCATCGCGGCCACGGAGCCTTTGGTGTCGCACGCACCCCGGCCGTGGAGTCGGCCGCCTTTTCGCTGCGGTTGCAACTGGCTGGGTTCAAAAATCGGAACGGTGTCGAGGTGCGGAGCCAGGAGAACCCGTTGGGAGATTTTGCCGGAGGGTGTCAAACGGGCGAGCAGGTTTGAGCGTCCGGGGAGCACGCGTTGAAATTGCACATCCAGTCCGGCCGCGGTGGCGATGCCGGCCAGAAACTCCGCCACGCGCTGTTCGCCGGCCTGGGAATGGTTGGCCGGCAAGAAGGCCGGGTTCACGCTGGGAAGCGCGATGAGGTCGCCGAGCAGTTTTTCTGGTTTGACCATGGGCGGGCAAAAATTGCAGCGCGAGGTTAAGAGAAGCGGGCGGGCGGTGTCGAGCGGCGGTTTGCCTGGCGGTTTCCCCCCCAGGAACAGCGTTCGATGCTTTTGAAACAAGACACTATTGCCCCGAAGGGGTACAGGGCGTCCGGCGCGACCCTGACAAACAAAGGGACCGGCGATTTTTTCCCCGTGGCAAGGCACGTGCTGATTTTGAGCTCCAAATAGTGATGATAATCGAGACATCTAGCCGTGTGACAGGTTTGCCGGCCGGCCGGCGGAAGACAGTTCATGCCTTTACGCTGGTGGAAGTCGTGATGGCGCTCGGCATCATCGGGCTGGTCTTTGGCTCCATCATCATCGCCTACACACAGGCGAGCAAACGCGCGCAGTGGTCCGGCTATCAGCTCGCGGCCCAGGCGCTGGCGATCCAGCAGGTCGAGCAGATTCGCTCGGCGCGTTGGGACGTTTACACGGGGATCAATGAAATCACCAACCTGCAGTTGAACTCTTTCAGTCTCTCCGGCACGACGATGACCGGGTACAGCTGGACGAACCTGGACATTCCCTACTCGGGGACCAACTACGTGCGGGCCACAAACTGGGTGAAGGTCAGCCTCGTTTACGCCAACGGCACCTCCAATCCGCCGGTGCAGATGCGGATGACGGAAATCAACACCGCGTGGCCGTTTCGCTGGGGGGGCACGACCAAGATGTTCACCAACACCATCGTCACCTATTGCTCCCCGGACAACTAGACGGCCCTCATGAACTCACAACCCGGCAACCCAGGCGTTCGTTCTCCGTTTCGCACGGCGGCGGCCATGACCCTGATCGAGATGATGGTGACGATGTCGGTGTTCAGCCTCGCCATGCTGGCGTTTCTGGCCATCCACATTTTCGGCCTCAAGCAGGACGAGTTGATCCAGAGCAAGCTCGGGGCGAGCGACCAGTCGCGGAAAAGCTTCGACCTGATCACCAGGGATATTCGCTCGGCCAAAATCTGGCGGCTGGGAACCGTGTCGGGCACCACCTTCACCGCGCTGACGAACGGCGCCTTGCAGCAGGCCCCCGGGCTGCAGCTGAGCTTCACGAACAACTACACCACGAACATCATGTATTACTTCACCACGGTGAATGGTGACAACCAGCTGTTCCGCAGGCGTACGGGCGGCACGGCGACCGTGGTGGCCTCCAACCTCATCAATACCCTGACCTTCAGCGCCCAGGATTACGCGGGCACCATAAAATCCGACCTGCAATGGCGGTATGTGATCCATTTCATCCTGCAATTCCGCCAGTTTCAGTATCCCCTGACCCAGGTGGGAAGCAATTATCTCTACGATTTTTACAAGCTCGAATTTCGCGCCACCCCCCACGCCCCCGATTGATCATGAAAACCAATTTTTCTTCCGGCCGTAATGCCGTTGCCGCGGGCTATGCCCTGTTGATCGTGCTGGGAATGACCGCCGCCAGCGCCTTGATTCTCTCCGGAACCCTCCGGCGCACTTACACGGTTTCGAAACTCAATGACCGCAACAACCAGTACTCTCTCACGCTGAATGCGGCCGAGGCGGCCTGTGAAAAGGTCTACGCCCGGATTTGCTATGACTTCAGCACGCCCGGTCTGGCGCTGGGCGCGGTGACCAGCAACACGGCTTCCGGACTGTACGCCAACTACATTCCCTCCTCCTCTGAAAACTCCTACTGGACCAACTTCGTCTTTTCCGACGCGCAAGGTCATGACAACAAGGTCTACGTTCAATACCTGACCTCCTATTCGGGCAATCTCCCGTCACAGTTCACCAGCGGCGGCACCAACCTCCTCGCCACCTTGAACGCGCCGGTGTACCGGATCGTGGCCAACGCCCGCATGAAAAATGCGCGCCACAACCTCACCAACGCCGTGCAGGAGGACGTGCTGCTGGCCATGGTGCCGCTCAGCACCCGGGCCTTGTTCAGCAACACCAACATGGAATTCGTCCGGTGCGCCCCCTTGACCGTGAACGGCACCGTGCACGCCAACGGACATATCTTCACCGGCTGCCTGTCCAGCTCCACCCTGAACTTCAACAGCCAGGTGACCTGCGTGGGTGTCACCCTCAAGACCAATCTGGACGGCCTTTCCCTGAGCTCCCTCAGCGGCGCCGTCAACTACAACGGCGGCAAACTGACCAACAATCCGCCGGTGGTGCTGTCGCTGAACATGACCAACACCCACATGCTGATCGACGTGCCGCCCTCGGGCGAGGATCCCAACTCCACCGATGGCCAGCAGCGGCTTTACAACAAGGCCCAGGTGGTCTTGACGGTGAGCAACTCGACCGTGACCATGAAAATCCGCAACGGCACGCTGCCGGGCGCCGATGCCTCGCCCGTCACCATCACCGCCACCAACCTGACCACGGACTTGGCAAAAAAATTCTATTTCCTCTCGACGAATGCCTTCACCGACCAGCGGGAAAGCAGGACGGTGCTGGCCACGCAGGTGGACATGGGAAAATACAAAAACTGGCTCTCCACCAACGCCTCGATCAGTTCGAAGTTTCCGACCGGGTCCGGCAGCTATCCCACCATCCTGTTCGTGGATGACAACCGCACCGTTTCCGGTTCCCAGTTCACCGCAATCCGCGTCACCAACGGCATCGCGCTGCCGGACAATGGCGGACTGGGCTTTACCCTGGCCACGCCCGACCCGCTTTACGTCTGGGGCCACTACAACTCCAGCAGCAATGGCGTGCCCATCAATCTGGGCACCACCAACACGACCTGGGCCGTGCCCAGCGCCCTCATGTCAGACGCGCTGACGGTGCTCTCCCCCTCCTGGCAGGATTCACACAGCAACGACGCATACTCATCGGGGGTGCGCGTGGCCTCCAGCACCACGATCAACGCGGCGGTTTTGACGGGCCTGGTCTATTCCACGGGAAACAGCAGCACCACCTACAGCGGTGGCATCTACAACATGCCGCGCCTGCTCGAGGACTGGGGCAATGGCGGTGCGGTCACGCTCACGCTCAACACCTCCCTGATCAATTTGTTCCAGAGCAAGGTCGCCACCCATCAGTGGCAGGATCCGGGAAGCTATTACAACGCTCCCACCCGCAAGTTCAGCTTCGACATGAATTTCTTCAATCCGGCCAAGCAGCCGCCGGGCATGCCCTGCGCCCTGATGCCGGTGCGGTTCAATTACTGCGCGCCACCTCCAAACACGGTCACCTACAATGTCACTCCCTGATAAAATCCTGTTGCTGCTGGTCGCCGGCCTGGGCTTGCAGCCGAGCCTCAGCTCCCGTGCGGAAGACGCCGCGCCGGCGCCGTTCGCCGTGCTGCAAACCAACGAGCCGCCCGGATTCAAGGCGGTGGTGCAGCCGGGCGAAATCATCGGCGACCGGCAGGTTCACCATGCCGTCCTCAATTACGGGACCAATGAATTTTCCTTCGTCGTTCCGGACAGCTTCCATGTGGACAACCCGGGACGGGACCGCCTGTCCGTGGTGAGCCAGGAATACGACTGCTTCATCACCTTGCGGCTGGTGGAGGCGCCCGAGGGCGGGGTGCGCGATCCCAACGTGGATGAGTGCCGGAGCATGCTGCTGTCGCGGTTTCCGCGCGCGGTGATCAGCGAGGAATATTCTCGGACGGTCGCAAACCATCCGGGGCCGGCCTTTGATTTTGAATGGAAGGACCCGGATTCGGCCGTTCAGGCGGGCCGCATGGTGTTCATCCGCACCTCGGCGGGCATTTTGGAGTTCACGATGACCACGGCGAAGGACAAGTTTGGCCGGGGCGAGCACGTGTTCAATTCGGTCCTGCTGACCTTCCGCACCAACGAAAATGGAAAGCTCCAGATCGTTCGTTTGGAAGAGAAGGCCTGACTCCCTCCGGCCGTTCAGGTTTCAGCCAGCGTCCTCATCGGCTGTCCCATTCTGCGGCGGCGAAATCTCCCCATGTACCGTGCCGGGACACTTCTCCCAAAAAAGAAGCGGGTTTTCCAACCGGAGAGAATTGGCCGGAATACTGCTAAGCAATAAACCGTTCGTTGATGACACGCATTATGGGACTGCCATTTTTACAAAACGGATCACGAAAGAAGCGCGACCAGATGATCGCGGTGGACCTGGGGAGCCGCATCACCAAGGCCGTGGCCATGCAACGCCGTGGTGATGGGTTTGCCCTGACCGGCTTTGCGCTGCTGGACGCGCCCATCTATGAGAAGAACCTCTCCGCAGAAATGCTGGCCGAGCATCTCAAGGCCGTGGCCCAGCTGCTGGAGGCCAAGACGAAACTGGTGGCGTTGACGCTCGGCGTGAACGACGCCCTGGTGCGTCATGTGGAGATGCCGCCCATGCCGGCGGACGAGATGCGTTCGATCCTCAAGCTGAACTCCCGTGTCTATCTTCAGCAGGACCTGCCCAACCACGTCTTTGATTGCGACACTTCGATCTTTCGCGCGCCGGACAAAAAGGATGCCGGGAAAAATTTGCCCCCCGGGGCCAAGCAAAAAGTTCTCATCGCCGGGGCGAAAAAGCAGCTGGTGGATGATTTCATCGCCGGCACCAAGGCGGCCGGGCTGGCGCCTGACTACATTGTGCCGGGCGTGGTCGCGCCGGTGAACGCCTTTGAACGGGCGATGCCGGAGGTGTTCGCCAAAGAAGTCGTGGCGCTGGTTGACGTCGGTTTCAAGTCCTCCTCCATTTCCATTTTGCGCGAGGGCGAGCTGGCCTTGAACCGCGTGGTCTCCATCGGCGGCGACCGGCTGACCGCCGGCTTGTCCGAGTCCATGAACATCAGCTACGCCGAGGCCGAAGGCATCAAGGTGGGCATGGCCCACGAGGTGGAGTCGGCCCTGGAGATGTTGCTGGTGCCGCTGGGCCGCGAATTGCGCGCCTCGATTGACTTTTTTGAACATCAGCATGACCGGCCGGTGGGCCATGTGTATCTGTCCGGCGGGTCCGCCCGCTCGGACCTGGTCGTGCAGACCTTGCAGCGCGAGCTCGCGGTCGAATGCAAGGTGTGGAATCCCACCGCCCAGCTGCAGCTGGCCTTGCCGGCCAAGCTGGAGGCGGAGGTTGAACATGTGGCGCCCCAGCTGACCGCCGCCATTGGCGCCGCCCTAACCGCTCTTTAAGCCATGCCCATACGCATCAATCTACTGGCCGAAACCCAGGCCCTCGAGGAACAGCGCCGGCGCGACCCGGTCAAGCGGGTTATTCTTGTCGGACTCGTCCTCGTGGCCGGCATGCTCGCGTGGAGCAGCTCGCTCATGTTGAAAACCATGGTCGTCAAGAGCGACCAGAACCGGATGGAGTCCGAGCTGAACTCGCGCACCAACGACTACCGCCAGGTGCTCGAAAACAAGCGCAAGCTCGCCGACGACTATCAGAAGCTGGCCGCCCTGCACCGGCTTTCCACGAACCGTTTTCTCGTGGGCAACTTTCTGGACGCCTTTCAGGAAGTCTCCGCGGACGGCATCCAGCTGGTGCATCTGAAGCTCGATTTGAACTACACGGTCACCGAGGAGGTCAAGGGCAGCAAGAAGGCCGAGGGTGACGAGGGCGCGCCGGCGCCGGCCAAGCCCGCCACCTCGACCGAGAAAATCTCGTTCGCCATCAATGCCAAGGATCTGAGCTCCACGCCGGGCGATGCGGTGAACCCCTTCCGTGAATCCATCACCACCACGCCCTATTTCAAGCAGCAGCTCGGGGATCAGAACGGCATCCGGCTCAAGAGCCTCAGCGCCTCGCAGCTCGATCCGGAAGGAAAGCCGTTTGTCCTCTTTGCCCTGGAAGCCAATCTGCCGGAGAAAAAGCGATGAACAAACTGTCGAAAGAAAAACGCAACCAGCTGGTCCTCACCTCGCTCGCCATCCTCGTGGTGCTGGTGGGAATTTATTTCACGTTGATCCGCTACCAGCAAAGCGGGCTGAAGGTGTGGGCCGTGAAGAAGTCGGCCACGGAACGGAAGCTGGCGGAGATCCGCGACAACATCAAAAACAGCCGCCAGATCGAGGCGGAGCTGCTCGTGGTCAGCAACCGGCTCGCCTTGCAGGAGGAGGAGATGCCCAGCGGTGATCTTTATGCCGCCATGGTGGATTCCATCCGCAAGTTCAAGCTCGGCCGCCATGTGGAGATTCCGCAGTTCAACTCCCCCAGCGCTCCCGCCGACGTGACGCTCCTGCCCAAGTTTCCCTACAAGCAGACCGTCATGACCATTGTCGGCACGGGCTTTTATCATGACCTCGGAAAGTTCATCGCCGACTATGAGAACGAATTTCCCTCGTCGCGCATTGTGAATCTGGATCTCTCCATCGGCAACGCGCAGTCACCGGAAGAACGGGAAAAGCTGGCGTTCAAAATGGACATCGTATCCCTCGTAAAAACCGCCCCGGCCGCCAACGCATCTAAATTATGAAAACCATCCTCACCTCGCTCGTTTTCATGGGCGCCCTTGCCTGGATCTGTCAGGCGGCGCCGCCCGCCAAGAACGCTGAAGCCGCCGATCCGGCGGCGAAGCCTTCGGCCGCCGACAAGCCGGTGCCAAAGTCCAAGTTCAACGTGCCGGCCAAGGCGGGTGAAGGACGGGATCCTTTCTTTCCCGCGTCCGACCGGCTGTTCGCCGTGAAGACGGAACGGAAGTCCACCGCACCCTCCAACACTTCCACGATTGTGTTCAACGGCATTTCCGGCAGCCAGGACAAGCGTCTCGCGATGATCAACGGCCGCACGTTTGCCGAAGGCGAGGAGGCTCCGGTCAATACATCCTCCGGCCGCGTGCGCGTATTGTTGGTGGCGCTCCGGGGCGACACCGCCGTGGTCGAAGTGGCGGGCGAACGTCGCGAGCTGACCTTTCAAGGCAGATAAAATTTGGTTCCATTGTTTGTGTTGTTTGGTGTGGAAGGGCGGCCGAGTGGCCGCCCTTTTTTAGTTTCAGAGGAGCGCGGCAGACATTGTCCTGTTTGTAACCGCGGAAAAGGTGACCCGGCAAAGTTTGCTCATTCTTCTCAAGGCAATGTCCCAACAACAGACAAGCAAAGCCTGTAAAACACCTGTTTTCACAGGGAAAAGGGTGATTTCTCTCAATTGAGAACCTTGGCACCTGCCCTGCTAAAAGCCCGGATGGAATGACCAAAAACAGTCATCCGCAAATGTTCGACAACAACTATAAAATGAAAGCAAAGACAATCGTACTCGTGTTGAGTGGGCTTGTGGCAGGCTGTTTGGCTGTGTCAGCTCAGGACAATTCCGCCGCGGCCACGCCCGCGGCCAACGAAACTCCGGCACCCGCCGTCGAAGTCGCCCAGGTGACTCCGCCGGTTGCGCCGACGCCCGCTCCGGCGGCTGAACCTGCCGTGGCGGAGACCCCCGCGCCGACGCCGGCGGCCCCGGCCGCTCCCGTCGCTGCGCCGCCGGCCGCGCCGACCGGTCCCGCGATCATCCCGCTCATCGTCATGGACGACGTTCCGCTGACGGACGCCATCAAGAACCTTGCGCGCCAGGCGAGCCTGAACTACATGCTCGACCCGCGCATCTCCTTTGGCCAGCCCGGACCGGACGGCAAGCCCGTGCCGCAGCCGTCTGTTTCCATTCGCTGGGAGAACATCACCGCCGCCCAGGCGCTGCACGCCCTGTTGAACAACTACGGCCTGCAACTGGTGGACGATCCCAAGACCAAGATTTCACGCGTGACCGTGCAAGACCCGGCCGCGCCCCCGGCCCTGGTCACCAAAATCTTGAAGCTCAACTACGCCAGCCCCAGCAACGTGGTGGCGACGGCGCAGTCCACCTTCACGGACAAGCGCAGCAAGGCCACGCCCGATGTGCGCTCCAGCCAGCTGGTGGTCACCTGCACGGAAAAGGAAATGACCGAAGTCACCGCGCTCGTGGAACGTCTCGATCTCCCCACCAAGCAGGTCTTGATTCAGGCGCGCATCATGGAAACGGCCTTGAACCCGCAATCCGTCAAGGGTGTGGACTGGACGGGCACGTTGTCCAAGCAGAAGGTCACGGTGGGCAACAATCTCCAGAAGAATCCTGCGGATGCCGCCCTCAACGACACCATTACCGAGACGATGCCCAAGATGATCTTCGATACGGCCAACGGCTTCAATCCATCCACGGCCTTCCTCGATGCGGATGGCGTCAGTGTCGCCCTCTCATTCCTCAACAACGAAAATCACGCGAACACCATTGCGACTCCGCATGCGGTCACCGTGGACAACGAACCGGCCATTCTCGAGGTTGTTGACCAGGTGCCCGTCGTGAACATCACCGCCGGCACGGCGAACACGACCGGTGGTTCCTCGGTGAGCTACACCAACGTCGGTGTGAAACTCCGCGTCACGCCCCATATCTCGGCGAACGATTCCGTGCTGTTGAAGGTGGTGCCGGAAGTTTCCAGCCACGTTTCCGACCAGAGCTTCTCGGTCGGCCAGGGCAGCGCGGTGACGGTGCCGACGTTCAATTCCCGCACCATTGACACCACGGTGATGATTCCCAGCGGCCACACGCTGGTGCTTGGCGGACTGGTCTCGGACCATCTCACCCGCGATGACGTAAAGGTTCCCCTGCTGGGCAGCATCCCCGGCCTGGGCTGGGCGTTCCGTCACAGCACGGACAAGCGTGACCGGAAGAATCTGATCATCTTCATCACTCCGACCATCGTACAGGATTCCGACTTCCAGGTGGACACGGACAACTTCCTGAAGACGCCTGTCTCCACCGCCGCTGATCCCAACTTCAGCGAGAAGAGCCCCTTCGACTGGAGCGCTCCGGTGGCTAAAAGCAAGTAAGCCCAACGCCTAACAGAAAGCGAACATTATGCTATCAAAGATAATTCACGCCACGGTGCTCGGCGCCTTGCTCACGGTGACCGGCCTGCAGGCCGCCCCGGCGCTGCCGAAATCCCCGGTGTTCACCAACGGCGTCGCCGCCTGGGACTGCTTGATCACCGGAGACAAAGGTGAACGGGGCATCATCTTTTTGACGTTCTCCACGAACATCAACAGCTTCGGGCACTACTCCTTCAACGTGCAGCAGATCCACACAAAGGTCGCCACCAGCACGTCGAAGGTGAAGGTCACGACGACCAACGCCCCCGCGGACCGTGGCAGCACCACGCCCGGCCGTGGTGATCCGGAAACGACCACGAACACCAACGAAACGACCACGTCCACGAATGCCGTGACGACGACCAAAACGACGACCAACATCTTCGGCTTTTGGTCCACCGAAGGATCCTGGGGGTTTGACTACAAGGGAAATGTCCTCGGCATCTTCTATGAAGTCGTGGCCATCGGCGGCAGCGGCACCAACCTCACCCTCGTCACCAACCAGGTCAGTTTCATCGGCAAGGCCACGCCGAACAAGCGCTTCACGGCCTTGTTCTATTCTTCAGTTGGCGGCCTGGGCAAATACTCCGGCGTCCCCCTCAAAGTGGTCACCAACCGGGTAAATGGCGCCGCGGACCTGAGCGGTCCGTGGACGGGCAACGAAATTGCCGGTTCGCTCAACACGGTTGAGCTGTTCAACCTCATCCCCGGCGGCTTCCCGAACTTCTACTTGGTGGACGGCGAAGGACCCAGCTATGCCAGCGTTGGTTTTTGCATGGCGTCGTCACAGAAAAAGATCGCCTTTTCCAACAACCAGATCCCTGAAGTGCAGGGGCTGCGCGCCACCTACGGCGACTTGATCAACACGGCCTCCGTGCTGGGCTCCAAGGGCAAGGGCCTGGTGGGAACGGGCAGCAACCTGGTTTACAACGCTTACTTTGTGCCTTACTCGCCGTATCCGTAAGCGACTCGTTCTAACACTTGAAAGCCATTCGCTGCCGCGAATGGCTTTCTTGCTTTAGGAGCCGGCGGCGTCGGCCGCCCGCTTCAAGTAATCGAACGCAAAAAGTCCCGTGGCATGCCCGTCCGCCCAGACCGGCTGCAGGGCATAGCCGCCCACCCGGTCCAGCCGCGTCAGCTGGAAGGCCGCCGGAGTGAGGGGCTTGTCCGGGTTCTTGTAGAGGTTGCCCATGATGTCCACCTCGCCCTTGCAGCCGGCGCACGGGCAGCTCCTTCGCAAGGCTTCCAGCTGGATGAAACTTTCACTGCCGTCATCCCACTTGATGGCCAGCTCCGTGCCGATCTGCTGTATGTCCAGAGGTTTCATGGTTATTTCAATCGTCGTTCAAAAGCCGCCAGCGTCTGCGGGCTGACATGATGCTCAATTCCTTCCGCGTCCATTTCGGCCACCCGCGCGGAAATCCCCAGCGACCGCAGGAACGCCACCACGATATCGTGCCGTTGTTTGCATTCCCTCGCCAGATTTTCCCCCGCGCGGGTCAGCTGCACGGCCTGATATGGCCGCGCCCGCGCGTAGCCCGCCTGGTGCAGGCGCCGGAGCGTGCGGTTGACCGTGACGTGGGTGACACCCAGCCGCCGCGCCAGATCCACCACGCGCGCCGCTCCCAGCTGGTCTGACAAATCAGCGATGGCCTCGACATAATCCTGGGCCACCTCGCTCGCGCGGTCCCGGCGCGAGCGCCGGAAAATTTCCGCGCTGCGGGCGGCCGGGCGCGGGTCGCGGCGGGATTTTTCACCTGAACGCATAATCCGGGGAGTGAATCGTCACGCTGCGGGATAGTCCAGTAAAATTTGTAACCCAGGCTACATCTGCATTTGACAGCCGGCCCCGCAGATTGTATCTCATGCTACATAATTGTTTGGTTAACCGGTCTTTTGCCTTCCATGATGAACACTTCGCGTGAATCCGGCGCCGGCTGGCGGCGGGAAAACGAGCTGCCCAGCCTGCCGGAGGTCAACCGCACCGTGGCGGTCCCCAAGTCCATGGGCTTCTGGCGCAAGCTGCTGGCCTTCTCCGGTCCCGGCTACCTGGTCGCGGTCGGCTACATGGACCCCGGCAACTGGGCCACGGACCTCGCCGGCGGCTCGGCCTTTGGCTACTCGCTGCTCTCCGTCATCCTGCTCTCCAACCTGATGGCGATCCTCCTGCAATCGCTGTGCGCCCGGCTGGGCATCGTGACCGGGCGGGACCTGGCCCAGGCCTGCCGCGACCACTACTCGAAGCCGGTGGCGGTGACGCTTTGGCTGCTCTGTGAGATTGCCATCTGCGCCTGTGACTTGGCGGAGGTGATCGGGTCCGCCATCGCGCTCAACCTGCTGTTCAAGATTCCGCTGGTGTGGGGCGTGTGCATCACCGCGCTCGACGTGCTGGCGGTAATGTATCTTCAGAACAAGGGGTTTCGCTATATCGAGGCGCTGGTCATCAGTTTGATTCTCCTGATCGGCGGCTGTTTTCTCGCCGAGATCATTTTTTCGCGGCCGGATGTCAGGGAGGTGCTGGGCGGATTTCTGCCCCGGGCGGAAATCATCAGGAATCCCGAAATGCTGTTCCTCGCCATCGGCATTCTTGGAGCGACCGTCATGCCGCACAACCTTTACCTGCATTCCTCCATCGTCCAGACCCGCAAATACGATCAAAGCGCTTCGGGCAAGGCTGAAGCCATCAAGTTTGCAACCATTGATTCCACGGTCGCGCTGATGTTTGCGCTGTTCATCAACGCCGCCATCCTGATTGTGTCCGCCGCCACGTTCTACACCCGCGGGCAGCACGAGGTGGCCGAAATTCAGGACGCCTACAAACTGTTGTCGCCGACCCTGGGCGTGGGCGTGGCGAGCATTCTCTTTGCGGTCGCGCTGCTGGCTTCGGGACAAAACTCCACGCTGACCGGCACGCTGGCGGGCCAGATCGTGATGGAGGGATTTCTTAACATCCGGCTGCGGCCCTGGCTGCGCCGGCTCATCACGCGGCTCATTGCGATTGTCCCCGCCGTGATTGTCACCGCCATCTATGGCGAAGGCGGCACGGCCAAGCTGCTCATCGTGAGCCAGGTCGTCCTGAGCCTGCAGCTGGCGTTCGCCGTGGTGCCGCTGGTCATCTTCACCAGCGACCGCCGCAAGATGGGCGAGTTCGTCAATCCTGTCTGGATCAAAGTGCTGGCCTGGCTCACGGCCGGCATCATTGTCCTGCTCAACGTGAAGTTTCTCGCAGACTTTTCCGGACTCAGCGCGTTGTTGGTCAAACTGCTTCCCGGCCATGTATAAGAAAATCCTGGTTGCCCTAGAAAATGGCGCGGCGGACAAGGTTCTGATTCCGCATGTGGCGGAGCTGGCCCGGCAGCTCGGCTCCGAACTGCTGCTGCTGCACGTGGCCGACGGCTTTGCTGCGCGCCATTTCAACCAGCTCAAGCTCGCCGAGTCCGAGGAGATCAAGGCCGACCGTGTATATCTGGAGGTGGTCGCGGGACAATTTCAGGAGCAGGGCATCACCACCCGCACGGAACTCGCCATGGGCGAACCGCCCCGGGAAATTTTAAAGACCGCCGAGCGCGAAAAGTGCGATCTCATCGCCATGGCCAGCCACGGGCATCGTTTGATCGGCGACCTGCTTTTCGGCAGCACCATTCACGAGGTGCGTCACAACACCAGCATTCCCGTCCTGCTCGTGCACGCGGGCAAAACCTCCAAGTAACGCCGCCGGTGCCTCAGGCCTCCTCGACGATGAACTTCGCGAACTCGTGGTGATGCTGGGGCGGGATGCGCGCCTTGAGCCGCGCGGTCTTGCCGGTGTAACGACGTTCCACCACCTGTCCAACCTTGTGCAGCCGGGCAATCACCGCCGCCGCTTCGTGAGGGATACGCAGTTCGACAAACTCCCGGACCGGCCGCAATTGCGTGCTGAGCTCTGAGAGCAGGGTGGGGATGCCGTCGCCGGTGAACGCGGAGATGGGCACGCCGTGCGGATGCTTCTCGAGGAAGCGGTTGAGAATTTCTCCGCCGCTGGGAAGCTGATCAATTTTGTTGAACACCATCAGCGTCGGTTTTCCGTCCGCGCCGATTTCCTTGAGGACGGCGTCCACCGATTGAATCTGCTCCTCGGCCTGCGGATGGCTGGCGTCCACGACATGCAGCAGCAGATCCGCGCACACCACCTCTTCGAGCGTCGCCTTGAACGCCTCCACCAGACCGTGCGGCAGCTTGCGGATGAAGCCCACGGTGTCGGTCAGCAGCACGTTTTGATTCGTCGGCAGCCGGAGCCGGCGCGTGGTGGGATCGAGCGTGGCGAACAACAGGTCCTTGGCCAGCACTCCCGCGCCGGTCAATCGGTTGAGCAGCGTGGATTTGCCGGCGTTCGTGTAACCCACGATGGATGCCAGCGGCCAGTTGTTGCGAACCCGTCCGGAACGCTGCGTTGAACGCTGGCGGCGGACGATGTCGAGTTCGGTTTCGATCCGGTCAATCCGTTCCTGGACCTTGCGCCGGTCGGCTTCCAGCTGGGATTCACCTTCGCCGCCGCGCATGCCGATGCCGCCGGACTGGCGCGAAAGATGTCCCCAGAACCGCGTCAGCCGCGGCAGCAGATGCTGGAGCTGCGCGAGCTCGATCTGGAGTTTGCCTTCCCGCGTGCGGGCGCGCTGGGCAAAGATGTCGAGAATGAGCGCCGTGCGGTCGAGAATCTTGCAGTTGAAAACTTTTTCGAGGTTGCGGCTCTGGGCGGGCGAAAGCTCGTCGTCGAAGATGACCGTGTCGATGTCGTTCGCCCGGCAAAACGTGGCGAACTCCTCGGCCTTGCCCTTGCCGATGTAGGTCGTGGCGTTGGGCGTCTCCATCTTCTGGATGCCTTCGCCAATCACCGCGCCGCCCGCCGTTTCCGCGAGCTCGGCAAGTTCGTCCAGGGCCTCCCGCGTGGCGGAGGCGAGGCCGGACTTCAATTCCACACCGACGAGAAATACCCGTTCGGTCCGTGTGTTTCTGGTTTCAATTAACGCTTTCAACTGGGTGCGACGGCTTTTCTGTAACAGCTTTTCCGGCCGATGGGTAGTTGAATTGAGCCGCCGCCGTGCGATCGGGATTGCCCTCCCACCGTGAAACGATAATCGTAATCCCCGCCATGAAACTGCTGTTCTCCGAGGCGCGGTCCGACTACGCCCACTACATCTTCCCCTATTCCATCTGGGGATTTCCGGAGCCGGGCGAAACTCCCGCCGACCTTTTCAACGCCGGCTTTCTGCCGTCCTCGCGGCAGCTCGACCGATTCTATCTGTGCCGCCAGCTGCGCGTGGCCCTCGCCGGCTTCAAGCCCTCCTCGGAAAACCGCCGCATCCTGCGCAAAGGCGAGGGCATCCGCTGCAAGCTTCTGCCGCGGGCGGAGTTCGAATTCTCCGCCGCGCGCCGCACCTTTTGCAAATCTTACGCGGATGCCCGGTTTGGCGACAACGTCATGTCGGACGAACGGCTCGATTCGCTTTTCCATTCGCCGGTGACGAATCATGTGCTGGTTTTCACCGACGCCGCCACCGGCGCCGAAGTCGGCATCGTGACGCTCTACCTCGAAGCCGGCCGTGTGGTATTTTACTACTATGCCTTCTACGATTTGACTCACCCCAACCGCAGCCTCGGCCTGTTCATGATGACCACCGCCGTGCAGGTTTTTGCGGAACGCGGCTTTCAGCATGTCTATCTGGGAACCTGCTACTCGGAGGCCGCGCTCTACAAGGCGCAGTTCGCCGGCGTGGAATTGTTCAACGGCTTCAAGTGGTCCGGCAATCTGGCGGAACTCAAACACCTGATCGCCCGCGACCAGACGGAGATCCGGGAGCACCTGCTGGAAAACGAGGCGTTCCGAAAGGAATTCCACCAGTCCGACATCAACGCCCTCGCCGCGCTGAGTTCATTTCAGGTGCCGCTGAAGAAAGGGTAAGCCCCGAAAAGTTTTCTCGGCTTGTGCGGGGCTTGGACGGCTGCTAACTTTTGCGCGGTTTGTCCGATGGTGTAATGGTAGCACAGAGCTCTTTGGAGGCTTTAGTCATGGTTCGAATCCATGTCGGACAACCATTCTTCCGGTTTCCCCATCACCCGCGGACGCGTTGATACAGACTTTCGTATTGTGGGACGATTTTGGCCGCTGAAAATCTTGCTGCCGCCGCTTTGGCGGCAGCTTGGCCCAGAGCGTTTCGCCGAACTTCATCGTCGATCAACGTCTCCAGCACCCCGGCCAGATCATCAGCTTTGTCTGAGTCCACCAGCCTTCCGCTCACGTCGTCCTGAACGACTTCCGGAATGCCGCCGACGCACCGGGCAATGCTGGGGCACGAGAAAAACATCGCCTCTAAAATGCTCAGGCAAAAGCTTTCCGTCTCCGACGTGAACAATCCGAGGTCTGCCGCCTGAAGGTAGTCCTCAATCTCCGAAACCTTTTCCCGGACAATAATGCGGTCAGCCAACCCGAGCCGTTGAATCATTTCCTGATAAGGCGTCAGGCTGCCGCCCGCGATCAGCAGCAGCTTGAATTGCCGATGTGGACGAGTTCTTGCCACGGTTTCCAGCAGCAGATCAATGCGCTTGAGCGGACGAAGATTGGAGGAGTGGAACACCAGCACTTCATCACGCACTCCCAGTTCCGCCCGGACTTCTTCCCGGGATCGCCTCGGCTTTCGTGGCGTGAAAAAATTATGAATCACCTCGATCGGGCCATCGAAGCCCAGCACGCGCTGGGTCTCCGTTTTTAAAAACGCCGAGACCGTGGTGACGGCATCCGAATGGGTGAGCGCGTGGCGGATGGCCGGGCCATAACCCGGGTCGCGGCCCAGCAGCGTCGTGTCGGTGCCATGCAGGGTGGTGACGATGCGCGGCTTTTTTTCCTCCGCCAGCATGGCCTTCGCCAGCACGGCGGCCGTGGCGTGCGGCACCGCGTAATGGACATGCAGGATGTCCAGCCGATGCTGCCGGCTGACTTCGGCCATCTTCACCGAAAGCGGCAGGGTGTAATCCGGATACTTGAACAGGTCGTAGTCGTTGATGACCACCGGATGAAAATGCAGGCGCGGCGAATTCTCCGGCAGACGGAACGGTCGTTCGTAGCTGATGAAATGAACCTCGTGCCCGCGGCCGGCCAGTTCCTCGCCCAGCGCCGCCGCCAGAATCCCGCTGCCGCCAACCGAAGGATAACAGGTGATGCCGATGTTCATTGAACTGCCAGTGTTTTTGCGCCGTAGATGAACCAGGCCGTGGCAATTTTGTTTTCGCGCACTTTGTAAATGGCAACGAGTTCGATGGTGCCGACGCCTTCGGGAAAATTCCGCGTGATGAGTTCGTGGTCGATGACCGTGTCTCCGGCGACGATGCGTTTCAGCAGGCGGGCATGCAGGTCGGGCTCCTGAAACCGGGCCGCGAAGCGTTCGCGAATCTGCGCCGCCCCGCGCGCCAGCAACTTTGCCGGATGCTCGAACTGTTCCGCATCCACGGCGTAGATTGCCATCAATGCCTCCAGATCTTTTGCGTTGTAGGCATCAAGCTGTCTTTGAATGATCGTTTCGGAGTTCATCGTGTTCCAGTCCCCGTCAAAACCGCCTAGCAGCCCGGCCGGCCAGGGCAAGGGAATCAAACACCGGCGGATCGTTCGGGAACAGCGCGATGGCATGGCTGACGCCGGCACGGGCGCCGAGCAGACGGGCGCGGGTGAGCTGCAGCTCCACGTAGTTGCGCGTGGCCAGCTGCGAGGCGTGCGCTTCCATCGCCGACTTCCAGGCTGACACCACTTCCGGCGCGGAGACATCCAGCAGGATCGGCGAGATGTCCCGTGGTTCCGCCTCGGCGGTGACGGCGTAAAAGAACAACTGCCCAACCGCATGCGGCTTCAGTTGGCGCAACTCCTTCAAGCCGCCGAAACGGGCGAGCCGGGCGGCGTCCCGCACCAGTTTGCCCAGCCGCCAATGATCGGGATGCTGGTTTTCCACCACGCTCGGCGCGAGGAGGATCTGGGGCCGCAACTGTCGGATGATCCTGGCCAGCCGGATGGCATGGGCGGCGCGGATTTCCAGATGGGCATCGCCGTCCAGTTTCAGAAACTCAATGTTGGCCCCGAGAATTCTGGCGGCGCGTTTGGATTCGGCGACGCGCTGTTTCGGCGTGCCGTTCGTGCCGGCCTCTCCTCGCGAGCAGATGACAAAATGTGCCGACCGGCCCGCCTGCGATTCCTTGGCGATCACGCCGCCGCAGCCGAATTCGATGTCGTCGGGATGCGCGCCGAACACGAGCAGGGGCGCGGTGTTCGTTTTAGATTTCAGTCCAGGCTTCATCGGATCGGTCAATGGTATCGCGCACAAAAAAATTTATTTCGGGCGCGTCTTCGCGGCGAAGATAAGCTTGTTCGCCCGCACCGGCAACGTAATGCGTGCAGTGAATCACCGACTGCATCCAGCGTAGCCGGGTGTCGCGCGTGGGGCTGATGTGCTCCTTCGTAAAGGGCGTCGCCGGAAACGTGATGAAGGCGTCGCCGCCTTCGTGAAGCCGGAAGGAGCCGTCGGTGAAGCGCGCGCGGACGATTTCGTTGTCGTAGGGGGCATCCACAAAAAAATCCGGCACCTCGCAGGCGGCGCGGCGAAACGCGGGATCGCTGGAGCGCACGACCCGGATGCCTTCGAGTAATCCGAGTCGGCGATATAGGTCGAGGCAGAAGTCGGCCACGCTGCCATGCGTCTCCCTCGCCCCGTCAAAGCGGGGAGAGGGTTGGGGTGAGGGGTGCTCAAGCTGGCTCCTCACCCCGGCCCTCTCCTCGTTCGGCGAGGAGAGGGGGAGTCCGCTGCTTGCGCTTTTGAAAATCTCAATCAAGGGCTGACCTACATAGTTCGGCAGCTGCAGCGCGGTCTTCTCCTGCCAGCCGGCGGCGATGTGCTTGAGGTAAAGCGGGGAGAACTTCCGCTGCGTCTTGTTGGCGAAGGCGAAGTTCAAGATCGCCGGCTCGTTCGTCTTGCGATGCCGCAGGAGGGTCTGCGTCTCGCGCGGGTCGTGGTCACTGTCGTGATAGAAGAAGACGATCTCGCCGCCGATTTCCTGCTGGAGCCGCCGCGCCGTCTGGATTTTGGCGACGAGAAAGCGCTTCGGGAAAAACCCGCAGGGCTGCTGGCCGAAACAGATGACGGGACGGCTGCTCATGTGGTCTGATTTTTCGGTGCGCTCCTGCCAAGAACCATCTGCAAGCAAAGGCTCAGGACCACGCACGCCGCGCAGCCGATGAAGTTATACCAGAGGTAGGAAAAATCGAGGGCCGGAAAGCGGTGGCGGAGAAAATACAGCGCGAAGATGAGGGTCTGCGCCGCAATCGCCGACCAGAACACCGCCGTGCCGCCGACGTGTTTGAGGAAAAAGGCGACGAGGAATATTCCCAGGACCACGCCGTAGAAGATGGAGCCGATGATGTTGATGGCCTCGATGAGATTTTCCGAGAAGCCCGCGAACAGCGCAAAGGCGATGGCGATTACGCCCCAGAAAGCCGTCAGCCATTTGGCGACGCGAACGTTCCGATGCTCGTCATGCGCGGCGAGCGGTCGAAAGTGCCGCCAGAGATCCATCGTGCTGGTCGTGCCGAGCGCATTGAGTTCGCCGGCCTTGGAGCCAAGAGCGGCGGCAATCATCACGGCGATGAGCAGGCCGATCAGCCCGTGCGGCATCTGGTCGAGAATGAAACCGATGAAGACATAGTCGGAGTCCTTGGTCTTGGCGCGCGGATCAGCGGCGGTCAGCGCGGATTTGGCCTCCGTGCGAACCGATTCGGTGGCCTGGTTGGCTTCGAGCATGGCGGCGCGGGCGGCGGGTTCGGTGTCGGGGTGGTTCCGGGTCGCCAGCCAGGCGCGGATTTTCTCCTGTTTGGCGGCGTGGAGCGCGGAGTGTTTTGCCTCCAAGGCCCGGAAGGTTTCTGCCGGCGCGCCGACGGCGTGGCGTTCCCAATCGACGCGGTTGTAAAACACCGGCGCGGGCTGGAACTGGTAAAACACAAACAGCAGGGCGCCGATGAGCAGGATGAAAAACTGCATCGGCACCTTCAGGAGCGCGTTGAACATCAGGCCGAGCCGGCCTTCGCGCAACGCCGCGCCGCCGATGTAGCGCTGCACCTGCGATTGGTCGGTGCCGAAGTAGGAGAGCGAGAGGAACAGGCCGCCGAACAATCCGCTCCAGAGCGTGTAACGTTTGTCGGCGTCAAAGGAGAAATCCACGGCTTGCAGTTTGCCCAGCGCCCCGGCGACATGCGCCGCGCCGGTGAAGCCAAGTCCTTCCGGCAGCCGCGCCAGCAGGATGAAGGAGGCGGCGATCATGCCGCCGAAGATGATGCCCATCTGCCATTTTTGCGTGAGGTTCACGGCTTCGCTGCCGCCGGTGACGGTGTAAACGATCACCAGCACGCCCGTCCCGATGATTGTCAGGTCGAGCCGCCAGCCAAGCACCGTCGCAAGTATGATGGCTGGGGCGTAGATCGTCACGCCCGCCGCCAGCCCGCGTTGCAGCAGAAACAATCCCGCGCCGAGCAGCCGGGTTTTCTGGTCGAAGCGTTGTCCGAGAAATTCATACGCGGTGTAAACGCCGAGCCTGCGGTAGATCGGCAGGAAGACGGCGCAGACAATGATCAAGGCGAGCGGCAGGCCGAAATAATTTTGCACAAAGCCGAGGCCGCTTTCAAAGCCCTGCCCGGGAATGGACAGAAAGGTGATTGCGCTGGCCTGCGTGGCCATCACGGAAATGCCGATGGTTCCCCACTTCGTCGTCTTGCTGCCCTTGAGATAGGTGTCGAGATGATCCTGATGCCGCGTGTGCCACGCGCCATAGGCCGCGATGCCGATCATCGTGACGAGCAGGACAATCCAGTCGAGGGTGTTCATCTTGGAGTGCGGTGGCAGAGCAGCGCGACGACACCGCCTTCGGGAGTGCAAACAATTTCCACGTTTTGAAAATCATCCCGCGCGCAAAAGCGGCGTGGCGCCTTGCTTCCCGCCGCAGTCCAAAAAAAATTCGATGGGTTCATGCAAAAAAGCGGGAGAACATTGCGAGCAATGCCACGACCGTGACAAAAACGAAAAATACAAACACGTAAACCCCGCGCCAGGTGCGGAAGCCCGGCACCTGGGGGGATTCGTCGGAAGGTTCAGGCGCGGACTTCATTTGCCGAGGGAAACCAGGTTGGCGAGCAGGCGATACGCGCCTGGAACGCCGGCGGGGAGTTCACGGAAGAACACCAGACCGGTGTAAACGAACCAGCCCTTGCCGTGCTGCGCGACGAGCAGCGCGCCGGACTTGGGCTCCTCGCCGGGGTCGGCGCAGGCGAGCAGCGGGGTGAAATGCTCGTCCCACTGGTTCGGGAAATAAATGCCGCGCTCCTGCACCCAGCCGTCGAAGTCCGCCGCGGTGATTTTGTTCGGCGTGTTCAGCGCGGGATGTTCCGGCACGAGAAATTTCATCGGGGCGTTCTCGTCGGTGACGCGGTCGCCGGAAAGCCGCAGGCTGTAGGGCGCCAGCCGGTCGGTCTTCAAGTCGTTCGGACGATTGTATTGCACGATCACGTTGCCACCGGTCTCGGCGAAGGCGAACAGGTCGGACAGATGCGGCGCAAGATCGTTGCGGACGTTGAAGGCGCGGATGCCGATGACAACGGCGTCGAACTCTTTCAGGCGATTCGTGGTGAGATCGGAACCAGCGAGCGTGGTGATTTCGTAACCCATCTGCTTCAACGCATCCGCCACGCTGTCGCCTGCGCCGGGAACGTAGCCAACCTTCTTGCCGCGCGTGACGAGGTCGAGTGTGACGGCCTTGATGCGCGCGAGCGGCTGCAAAATCTGCGCGGGAATGTGCGGGTAGCTGATTTCGATGCGCTGGTTGTTGTAAACCTTGTCGCCGATCTTTGCCTGGGCGGTGAATTGAGCGCTCGTGATTTTTGCGGGCGCGGTGACTTTGAAGGTAAACGTTTTGGTTTCACCGGCGGCGGCGAGGTTGAAGGGTTGTGCCGGAGAAATCTTCCAATCGGCCGGGGCGTTGAGTGAAAGCTCGCCTTTCATGTTGGCCCGGGCGGCTTTGACCTCGACGCGAACTTCTTTCGTTGCGCCGGGCGCGAACAGCTCGACTTGGTTTGCGCAACGGAGAGAAACGGGTGCGACGACATGCAGGGGACGGCGCTGCTCGAACTTGTTGGATTCAGTGCCGGCTTGGATAAGTGCGACCGGAAACGTGATGGTTGGACCGTTGGCTTCACCAATGCGAAATTTTGGAAATTGATGGAAGTCCTCGTTGTATAACAACTCTGCTGGCCGCCCTATCAGTTGCAAATCATTGAGACGATACATCGCGCCACTCGGTTCTTCGTCAAGCCAGACTGGCTGACTTAAAGGGAGAGGAGCAGAATTTCCTGAGTGATCATCGGTGGATTCCATCGTAGAGTTCAGTTTTGATTCGGGGGATTTCAGCCAAGTCACTGGGAATTTCGATGTGATGCGGACGACGGTACGCACGTTGTAGGTTTCATTAGGAGCTACCTCGCCTTTTGATGTGGTGATGAGAACTGAAAGACCGAGACAATGCTGGAGAATTTTATCAAAGAACCGTTGTTTATTCCAGACAGGGACTTCCGGCAATGCGGCAAGATTTTTTTGCACCATTAGCAGTGCCTCCACGCTCGCCGCCGGATTATTCGTATCAAACTTCGCGACGATTTCATCCACTTGCTTGGCAATCTCCGCGCCGCCGGGAAAGCGGTTCCACGTCGTGTCCACGCCATCCATGATGTCGTTGGTCGCGGGTTCGCCGTCGAGGAACTGGAATGATTGATACTGCAGGCCGTTGCCGCCGCCGATGCGGAAATTGTCAAAGCCCTGCGACTTGTGCATCGCACGGCTGCGTCCGGCGATTTCGGCGTAGGACATGCCCAGCACCGGATCGGTGCCGCTGGCGTCAATGCGCAGATCGGTGGCGAGGGCGCCACCGCCACTCCTGCCGCCGAAGCGGACGTTCTGCAACAGGCGTTTTGGCTGCCACGGTTTCAGGGAGGTGAGCTGGTCGGGAAATGAATTGGTGTCGCCGGCGAGCTTGAAGGCTTCGCTCGCCAGCACGGCAGAGGCAACGTGATGCCCATGCTGGCCGGGTGTTTGATTGGTGGAAAACCCGGCGACAATGACATCGGGTTGAAACGTGCGGACGACGCGGACGACGTCGGAGAGAACTTCCTGATGATTCCAGATGCGCAGGGTCTCGCGGTAATCCTTCGAGTAGCCGAAGTCGATGGCGCGCGTGAAGAATTGTTCGCCGCCGTCCAGCCGCCGTGCAGCCAGCAGTTCCTGGGTGCGGATGACGCCGAGCTGTTCGTCGAACTCGGGTCCGATGACGTTCTGGCCGCCGTCGCCGCGCGTGATGGACAGATAGGCCGTCCGGTAATGCCGTCCGCGGGCGAGATAGGTGATGAGCTGGGTGTTTTCGTCGTCGGGATGCGCGGCGACGTAAAGCACCCGTCCACATTCGCGGAAGTTTTTCAGCTCGTGGAGAATCTCGGCGGGAGAAACGGTTTCGGCGTGTGAGCACGCCGCCAAACTGATCACGAGCGAGACGACGAGAAGGGATTTCGCGAGCGAAGATTTTCGCAAGAGGCAGTTCAGCGCCTCCTCACCCCGGCCCTCTCCTCCATTTAGAATGGAAGAGAGGGAGAAGCTGGGTGCGCGAAAGCACGGCCGGCCGGTTTCGGTTCTCACTTGAGGTTCGAAATGAGGTCGGCGTTGAGCTTCACGTAGGCGTCGTCCTTCGCGGCCTTGGCGAGTTCGCTGGAGCGGTTCGCGGCGGCGGTCGCGCCGGCCTTGTCACCGAGCTTGGCGAGGATCTTGGCCTTGAGATGAACAATGTAATAGGCCTCGCGCTGCTTGATCGCGGCGTCCACCCATTCCTTCGCCTTGTTCAAGTCCTGGCCGTGCTCGTAGTAAAATCCGGCCGCCTGAAAGTAAGGCTTGTTGCCGCCCTCGGCCGCCATCGCCGCCTCGATTTGCGGGAGCAGCTTGCCGGTGACGTCGAGTTCAAGGTGGATGGACACCACCGTCTTTTCCCAGACCAGCATCAGCACGGTGGACTCGTCGCGGATCTGGTTGAACTCGATGGCGAAGGTTTCAATCGACGTGTCCGCCAGTTTTGACGCCTTGGCGGGGAAACGCGCGACGTCGTCCTTCTCGTCGTATTGCGTGCCGGATTTGCCGACGCCTTTGTTGAGAATGATCGTCCACTCGCTTTCGTTGGGAATGGTGTAGAGCGCGTAGGAGCCGGCGGCGACCTCGTGACCGTTCAGTTTGACGGGCGTGCTGAAGGTGATCTTGGTGGCGTTGTTCGCGCCGGTGCGCCAGACCTTGCCGAACGGAACGACGTTGCCAAAAACCTGCCGGCCCTTCGCGCTGGGACGGGAGTAAACGATTTCAACATCCGTCAAGCCGACGCGCTGTTTCAGCGTGCAGGCCGGGCTGGCGGAGGGGAATTCCAGTTTCGGCGTCTGGGCAAAGGAGGCGTTGTGGGTCAAGGCCATCGTGGCGGCTATTGCGAGGCAGGGGAGGTAGTTTTTCATGTTCATGGCAAGGTGTGCTTGGTGTGGTGGTTTACTTCTTCACGGTGAACGGGGCGGAAAACTGGACGGTGTCCCAGGAGATTTTGACCGCGCCGCCGGTTCCCGCCTGATCTTTTTCGATGGCGATGGTCAGTTGCTCGGCGGGTTTTTCAACGGTGTCCTTTTTCAAATCCACCCGCGCCACATCGTGCGATTCATCCACCGGCACTCCCCACGCGCCGAGCTTCGAGCTGAACGCGAGCTTGCCACCCTTGTCGTCGGGCACCATATACAGCGTGTAAGCTCCGGCGGGAATCGTAGTGTCACCGAACGCCAGCGGCTGCTGGGTGATGAGCAGCGTGGCCTCGTCGGCGCCGAGACGCCAGGCTTTGCCGTTTGGAATGAGCGCCTTATCCTCGGCGGCGCCCCAGATTTTGCGTTCCTTCACGAACGGCCGGCCGTAGGTGACCGTGACCCGGCAGCCGGAACGGCGGTCGCCGATGACCGTGCTCGTGGTTTCATGCGGACTGTTGCCGCCGGTGGAGGCGGCGCGTTTCTGCTGGGCCGGCAGGGAGATTCCGCCGAGAACCAGTGACGTGAGTACAAGCGACAGGGCGAGTTTGTTCATAGTTTTTTCCGTTTGTGTGTCCTCAAAGGACGCTTGGTTTCCTCGGAAGGTAACAACGAACGCCGAAATGTAAAATGGCCTAGGCAGGTTTTGGGAACATTCAAGATTCAACGTTCAACACCGAACATTCAACGGGGGCGGCGTTGGGTGTTCGGTGTTCAGAGTTGAATGTTCCGGGTTTTTACAAACTCTTCATCACCTTGGCGGCGACTCGGATGGTCTTCTCGATGTCCTTCGTTGAGTGGGCGGCGGAGATGAAGCCGGCCTCGAACTGCGACGGCGCGAGATAAACGCCGGCTGCGAGCATGCCGTGGAAATACTTCTTGAAACGTTCCCGGTCGCTCTTCATGGCGTCGTCGAGATTCCACACCGGAGCGCTGGTGAAGTAACCGCAGAACATCGAGCCGCAGCGATTGAACTGAACCGGAATGCCCGCCGACTTCGCCGCGCCGCGCAGCCCGGCTTCGAGCTGTTCGCCCAGTTCTTCCAGCCGCGAGTAGGCGTCCGCTTTCCGCTTTCCGCCTCCGGACTTTTTGCCAAGTTCTTTCAGCGCCGCAATGCCCGCCGACAGCGCGAGCGGATTGCCGCTCAACGTTCCCGCCTGATACACCGGCCCCAGCGGCGCGAGACAGTCCATGATTTCGGCGCGTCCGCCAAAGGCTCCGACCGGCAATCCACCGCCGATGACTTTGCCAAAGCAGCTCAGGTCCGGCGTGATGCCGAAGCGCACTTGCGCCCCGCCCGCCGACAACCGGAACCCGGTCATGACTTCATCAAAGATGAGCAGCGCCCCGTGCTTCTGGGTAATCTCGCGGAGGAATTCCAAGTAGCCCGGCCGCGGCAGATACAATCCGGCGTTGCCCGGCACGGGTTCGACGATGATGCCGGCGATCTGGTTTTTGTTCGCGGCGAAACAGGCTTTGACGGCGGCGACGTCGTTGTAGGGAAGGACAATCGTGTGCTGTGTGAACGCGGCGGGAACGCCGGCGCTGTCGGGATTGCCAAAGGTCAGCGCGCCCGAGCCGGCCTTGACCAGGAGCGAATCGGCATGGCCATGGTAGCAGCCGTCGAACTTGATGATCTTGTCGCGCTTGGTGAAGCCGCGGGCGAGGCGGATCGCGCTCATGCAGGCCTCCGTGCCGGAATTGGTCATGCGGACTTTCTGCACGCTCGGCACGAGGTTGCAGATGAGTTTCGCCATCGTGACTTCGTGCGGATTGGGAATGCCGAAGCTGGTGCCGTGATCGGCGGCGGCCTTCACGGCGGCGATGATCTTCGGATGCGTGTGGCCGAGAATGGCCGGGCCCCAGGTGCCGACGTAGTCAATCAGCTTGTCGCCGTCCACGGTCCAGACATAGGCGCCCTTGGCCTGGTTGACGAAGAAGGGATGGCCGCCGACGGCGCGAAAGGCGCGCACGGGCGAATTAACGCCGCCGGGGATATAATTCAACGCTTCGGCAAAGAGAGCTTCGGATTTCGCACGCGACATCATGCGGGGAAATCTAGCAACCGGTGCGGCCGGAAACAAACGAGAATCGATTGCTTGCAGGAGAGACGGTCGTCGCGCTGGTTTGAACTGTTAAATCCCGATCAGCGCCGCGCCGATGACGCCGGCGGAATCGCCGAGCTGATTTTTCAGGATGGGCGTCTCCAGGCTGTCGCTGAACACAAACCGGCCGACCTCGGCGACGCCGGCGGTGTAAAGCTCGTCGATGTTGGAAACGCCGCCGCCCAAAATAACGGCGTCGGGATCGAGGATGTCGATGACGTTTGCCAGCGCGCGGCCGAAGCGCCGGAAGAAGGTTTCCATGAAAGCCGTCGCCGGCGGTTCGCCCGCCCGATAATCCGCCACGATCTGCTTCAGGGATTTCTTTGTGCCGTATTGTCCGGCGTAACGCGCCTCGAGGCCGCCGCCGCTGATGTAGGTTTCCACGCAGCCGCGCTGGCCGCAGTAGCAGGCCGGTCCGGCGGGGTCGATGCTCATGTGACCCCATTCGCCGGCGATGGACTGCGGGCCGGTGATGACTTCGCCTTTGTAAACAATCCCGCCGCCGCAGCCGGTGCCCATGATGACGCCAAAGACGAGTTTTTTGCCGCGGCCGGCCCCGAGCAGCGCCTCGGCCATGGCGAAACAGTTGGCGTCGTTTTGAATTTCGATCTTTCGTCCGAGAAGCTTTTCGAGGTCTTCACGCAATGGCTGGCCGTTCATGCAGACGGTGTTGGAATTCTTCAGCCGGCCGGTCCGGGGCGAAACCGCTCCCGGCGTGCCGATGCCGAAGGTGGTTGGGCGGCCGGCGGCGAAGCGCATCAGCTCATTGTGCAGCAGTTGAATGCGCCCGAGGATGTGCCGATAGCCGAGTTCCTGTTCGGTGGGAATGCGTTTCCGCAGCAGCTCCGAGCCGTCGGCGGCAAGCACAATGCCCTCGATCTTGGTTCCGCCGAGGTCGATGCCGAGGTGGAGGAGGCTGGTGTTCGCGTTCGGTTGCATTGGGGGAGAGATAGCGGTTTGCTTGCCCGATGACATGGTTTTTTTATCCAGCCTCCGGCAAGGGCGGCGCGGCTGCAAAGTTTGGAGAGGGCCTTGACGGGGAGGCGCTTGGCCGGAAAGTACGGAAAAACCTTAATTCCATTTGCATCATGACAGTCATCGTGATTACTTACGCGACCTTTTACCCAACATGTTAGGCAGTTTTAACAAATTGTTCGGCACGCGGCCGGTTCCGAAGCACGACACGGAAGCCTACGCGCCGATTGCGGAGGCGCCCGAGCGGTCCAGCGGGCCGAAGAATACGATCACGTATTCGAAGGTCTTTCGCTGGCGCCTGCCGGACGGGCAGACCGAGGAGCCGCGGAGCGTTGAGGTGGTGGGGTCCTTCAACGACTGGCAGCCGACGGCGCTCAAGCGCGACAGCGTCATCAATGCCTGGCACGTCACCCTGCACAACATTCCCGGCGGCAAGACCCATCACTACATGTTTCTGGTCGATGACAAGCCGTCCTACGACAAGCACTGCGACGGCCTGTCGGTGCCTTGCGGACCCATGGAGGAAAGGTTCGCCCTGACCACGGCGCGGGGACCGCGGGTGTTCATGCTGTTCGCGCAGACCAAGTAAGCCGGTCCGTCCTCAAAGTTTTCCCAGCACTTCCTTCACCCGCGTCCAGGCTTCGTCGCGGGCCTTCTTGTTGGCCGCGCTGGCGTCCGGCGCTTCGCCGCCGCGCATGAACCCATGGCCGGCGCCTTCGTAGGTGACGGGCTCAAACGTCTTCCCCACCGCCTTCATCAGTTCCGCCGCCTTGGGAACCGAAGCCGTGATGCGGGCGTCGTTGCCGCCGTAAAAGCCGTAAACGGGACATGGGATCCTCGCGAGGTCGTTGGTGGTGTTTGGTGAAGGTCCGTAAAAGACCAGCGCGGCCTTGATGTCCTTGTTGCTTGTGGCGAACCGGAACGACTGCCCGCCGCCCCAGCAGAAACCGCTGACGGCCACCTTGCCGTTGCAGGCATCAACCTTGGCGATGTAATCCACGACGGCGTTCAGGTCCTCCGTGATTTGGGCGGGTGCCAGCGCCTGGATGGACTGGCGGACATCGCCGCCCGCCTTGATGATTTCTTCCGTGCCGCCGTTGGTGACACTGCCCCAGAGCAGGTCCGGCGCGATGGCGATGTAACCGGCCTCGGCGAGCTGGTCGGTGACGCCGCGCGCCCAATCCGTCAGTCCGAAAATTTCATGGATCACCACGACGGCCGTCGCCTTGTCCCTCACCTCCGGATAGGTGACGAAGCAGTTCACTTCGCGGCTGTCATGCTTGACCTTCACCCATTCGCCGTGCCGGGGTGATTTTTCGAGGCGGGCTTTGGCCCAGTCCTGGGCGTGGCCGGGCGCGCCGGCAACCAGGGAAGCCGCAATGAGGGCGAACCATGTTTTCATAGATGTTTGTGGGTGATCGCCAAAAATGTAGTCCAAGCCTTGGATTTGGAAAGCGGGCATTCCGGGCCCGCGTAAATCAAATTGGCAATCCCGCGCGGCCTTCTTACTCTCTGCGTCGATGAGCATTTTGGACGAACTCAACTGGCGCGGCCTGGTGGCCGATTGCACGGACACGACAGAATTGACCAAGAAACTGGCGTCGCCCATCACGCTCTATTGCGGTTTCGATCCCACGGCGGATTCGCTGCATGTCGGGCATCTCGTCCCGCTGCTGGCGCTGCGCCGCTTCCAAAACCTCGGGCATCATCCCATCGCGGTGGCGGGCGGCGCGACCGGCAGCATCGGCGATCCCAGCGGCAAATCCGCCGAGCGTTCGCTGCTCACCAAGGACCAGATCAAGGCCAACGTGGAGTCTGTTCGTCCCCAGCTCGCGCGGCTGCTCGACTTCGAGGCCAAACAGAATCCGGCCAAGCTCGTGGACAATGCCGACTGGACGGCGGGCATTTCCTATCTCGATTTCCTCCGCGACATCGGCAAGCACTTCACGGTGAATCAAATGGTCGCCAAGGAATCCGTCCGCGCGCTGGAAGACCGCGAGGTCGGCATCCAGCTACACCGAGTTCGGCATGCTGCTGCAGGCGTTGATTTTTACGTGCTCGCCCGCGACCTGGCTGCGAACTCAAGATCGGCGGCAGCGATCAATGGGGCAACATCACGGCGGGCATCGACCTGATGCGCAAAAAGCTCAGCAAGCAAGGCTATGAGGCTGACGATACCTCTCATCACGAAGTCCGACGGCACAAAGTTTGGCAAGACCGAAGGCGGCGCAGTCTGGTACCGATCCGAAGACGAGTGTTTACAAGTTTTACCAGTTCTGAAGATCAACACGGCGGACGCGGATGTGTTGCGCTATTTGAAGTTCTTCACGTTCCTGACGCAGCCGGAAACCACCGCATTGGAGCAGCAGCACAACGCGAATCCCGGTGCACGCGACGCCCATAAGGCCTTGGCAAAGGCGGTGACGGATTTGATCCACGGCGAGACGGCGACGCAGGAGGCGATTCGCGCGAGCCACATCTTATTCGGCGGCGAATTGTCCGGCGTTTCCGAATCCACCTTCAACGACATCGTGGGCGAAGTGCCGACGAAGGAGATCGAGAAGTCGAAGTTGGAAGGTGCCGGGTTTCCGTTGGTGGAATTGCTTGTCCACGCCGGTTTGACCCAGTCAAAAGGCCAGGCTCGCAAAGACATTGAAGGTGGCGGCGTGAACATCAACAACGTCCGCGAAGCCAACGCCGCCCGTGCCGTGACGACGAATGAGTTGCTCTTCGGCAAGCACATCCTGCTGCGCAAAGGAAAGAAGAACTACGTCGTGGTGACGGCGAAATAGTCGGCGGCGGAATCTCCGGTAGGGCAAGGTAGGGCAAAGCTGCCGCTTTGCCTTCAATGGGCGGCGCGGCAGCGACCGCCCTACCGATAGAGGATTAGTCAGAGCCTCGCCACCTTGGCTCCGACGAGATGAGCCGGACCCTTTCCGGGTAATCACAAAACACCCCGTCCACTCCCAGCGTCGCCATCCGGGCCAGGTCCTGGGGTTCGTTTACCGTAAATACGAAGACCTTCAGCCCGCGTTCATGCGCATCGGCGACCAACGCTGGCGTGACGATTTCCTTGGCGGGGTTCACCGACCACGCGCCGAGTCTTTCTGCAAAGGCGGCCAGACCGCGCGGAACTTTCTCGATCAAGGCGCCCAGGCGAATCTTCGGCTGAAGCTTCCGCGCTGCGGACAGTTGTTTATGGTCAAACGAAGAGACAAGAAACTCGTCGTAACGCCAGCCGAGTTCGCCCACATAGCGCTCGATCAATTTCACCACCGGCGCGGCCGTTCGCGGACCCTTGAGTTCCACGTTGATCACGGCGCGATGCTTCACCGTGTCGAAGACTTCGGCGAGCGTGGGGATTTGCTCGCCGCGTCCGGCGTCGAGCGCGCGGAGCTGGGCGAAGGTTTTCCGCGACACGAACCCGCGGCCATTGGTGGTCCGGCCGAGCGTGCGGTCATGAATGACCATCAGTTCGCCGTCGGCCAGATGCACGTCCACCTCGATGCCGTCCGCACCGAGTTCGAGCGCCTTGCGGATGGAGCGCAAAGTGTTTTCGGGTTCATGTCCGCGCGCGCCGCGATGGCCGAAGCAAAAGAGTTTGGAAGTTTTTCCCGGCTTCATCGCGCCTCCTTCCGGCCGTAAACCCGCCGCGCCCGTTCGGCGTCGCCCGCGCTCAAGCCGTGGTCGGTCCATTGGCCGATGACGCCGTCGTAGTTCGTTCCGACCGGATCAATGACCGCGCAGGGGCTTTCGCCGTGGCCGTCGGCGCATTGGGATTCGCCGGCGGACGCCCAGCACGTGCGGTAATGCATGATGGAGAAGTAATCGTAGTCCGTGCCGCTGACGATCCACCGGTCGCGGGGAATCCAGTCGTAATCATGGGCGCGGCCGGGCTTGATGTTCTCGTAATGAATGGTGACGAACTGGTCGCGGTCCCAGCGCTGATGCTCGTGGTGGAAGCCGAGGACGTGTCCGAGCTCGTGCGCGGGCATCCATTCGTTTTCGCGCCACCAGAACGCCGTGATGTTGATGTCGCTACGGCGTCCGGCGATGAAGCCGACGTGGCTGGTGTTGTTGCCGGCGTTGGTCTGGCCGGTGAAACGGACGTATTCAACCTCGTTGGTCCGCGGCACGAAACGAAGGTTCGCGCCGGTGTCCATCCAACGATGCATGGCGCGGCGGGCGAGGGATTGTTGGTCGGGGGACAAGCGTGAGAGGTCGTAGGGAATGATGCCGCCCGGCCATGGTTGCGGGGCGGTGGCCAAGTCCGCCTGATGGGCGGGATCGGATTCGGCGGCCATCGCCTTCGACAGCGCCAAAAACATCCCGAGGAAACTTCGCCAGACACGCGGCATCGCGCGCATTGAAACACGGCCGGCGCCGGGAATACAGCCGGAATGGAACGGTGATTACATTTGGTTTGCCCCGCCGCAGGCCGGCTGCTATCTCACCGGCATCAGCTATGGAAATCACCTACAAGGTTCTCGGCTCGGATGGCAAGGAATACGGGCCGGTCACTCTCGATCAACTCACGGCGTGGTTGCGCGACAACCGCATCGGACCGGACAGCCAGATCATGCGCAACGACATGTCGCATTGGGCCCTGGCGAAAGATTTTACGGAACTGCAACCGGCTCTTCCCGCCGCTTCCGCGACGCCAGCGCCCATCGCGCCGACGATGCCGAGGGTGGCATCCAATCCCGAGGCGGAAGCCCGCCTGAAGTCCGGGGCGTCATGGTTCTACTGGATTGCCGGATTGTCCGTGATCAATTCCATCTCGGCGTTTCTGGGCAGCGACTGGCGGTTCATTCTCGGGCTGGGCATCACGCAGGTGATTGATGCCGTCGGGCTGGAAATGGGCGGCGCGGGAAAAATCGTGGCGCTGGTGATGGACCTGCTGGTGTTTGGCGGCTTCATCGGCCTGGGGATCTTCGCCCACAAGCGCCATACTTGGGCGTTCATCACCGGCATGGCGCTGTTTGGGTTGGATGCCTTGCTGTCCTTGATGGCGCAGGACTGGTTGAGCCTTGGCTTCCATGCGTTCGCGCTGTTCGGCATCTTCCGTGGATTCAGCGCCTGCCGGGAACTCAACCAGTCCTGACCGGTTCCGCAGTTTCAATCAGAGGTTGCCTCACGCCAAGGGCGCAAAGGACGCAAGGGTGTCTGGTTATTTCTTCTTTGCGGTCTTGGCGCACTTCGCGTGAGGAACAATTCGGAGGCAATTCCATTAAACTGCTGCTTCAGTGCTTGAACTGAAGCTGCTTGCTGACTTTCGCCAGCCGCTGCTCCACGTCGCCCTTGTGCGCCAGCGGGTCGGCGTCGGTGCCCCACAGCTTCTTCACCATCTCGCGCTGCGGCACGAACGGGCATTTGGCCTTCGGATTGCGTTGGGAGGCATCCAGCTTTTGCAGGGCGAGCTGCGCGCCGGTCATCAGGGGGATTTTGGCGATCTTGAATTTCTCCAGGAGAATCTTCTGCGCCTGCTGCGCCGCCTCGTCAACCGCGCCCCAGCGTTCCTCGTTCGTCCGGCCCCACAACGTCGGCTGCGTGTCGAGCCGCGAGAGGTTCCACAGCGCCAGGCGGATTTGCCGGACGGGCTTGAACTGGTCGCCCATCACGTCGAGGAAGATGCCTTCGACATGGGCGTTGATCACGGAGTTGAGGAACTGCGGCGCATTAAACCGATGTGTCCCGCCAACCTCGGAGAAATCGCTGAACCGGATGGTGAGGGAAAGTTCGCGGGCCTGGAGCTGTTCGCGGCGCAACTGCCCGACCAGCCGCGTCGCCTCGCTCAGCGCGAACGTAAGCGCCGCGCCGTAGTCGGTTTCATTGCGGGGCAGGGTGGTGTTGCTGGAAATCGTGGTGCGGTCCTTCACCGTCAGCAGCAGCGGCTCGTTCCACTGGCCGTTGGCGAAGAGCCAGAGCTGCTGGCCCCAGATGCCGAACTTCTGCTTGAGCAAATGCGAGGGAAGGTTCGCGACATGGCCAAAGGTCAGCGCGCCGAGCGCGGCCAGGGCGCGCTGACGGTTCTTGCCCAGGCCCGACAGCTCCCGCACTGAACGGTCCTTGAGAAATTCCTTTTCCGTCCCGGCCGGCACTTCGAGAAAGCCCGGCTTGGCGGCGTCGGTGGCGAGCTTGGCCAGGCGGGCGGAATTGCCCAGTCCGGCGGACACCGGCAGGCCGGTCTGCGCTTTGATGCGGGCGGAAAGTTCCCGGACAAAGGTCTCCGCCTTCTGGTCCGGCCAGATGTGCCGGTCCATGGTGGTGCAGTCGAGAAAACCTTCATCAATGGAAACCGGCACCAGCGTGGGCGAATACGCTTCGAGCACGCGGAACATTTGCGCGGAGAGGTTCCGGTATTCGTCGTAATGCGGCTGGCAGGCGACGCCCTGCGGACACAGGCGGTTCGCCTCGAAGCCCGCCATGCCGGTTTTGATGCCAAACTGTTTGGCAATGCGGTTGGCGGCGATGACGATGCCGTTTCCCTGACGGCCGCCGCCGACCCAGACCGGCCGGCCTTCGAGCTCGGGCCGGAGCGCGATTTCGCAGCTGGCGAAGAAACTGTCGCCATCCACATGCAAAATTCGGTTGGGCGGATTCACAATCATGCACCTTAAGCCGGCCGGGGACTCCGGGCCATGACGACTTGTTCACAATCCGGAGCCGGCGGGCATTCTGCCAGCCGCAACGGTCAAAGACTGTCCCACCCCCAATGTTTCGAAGGAGCGCGGCTGGTCTGCGACACAGCCGCGCTCCGTGAATCCAGCCGTCTCCGAACCCACCGGTTGCTTGACCGACCGGGGGCCGCTGTTACACTCCGCACCATTCGAATGAGAAAATCCTTCGCGATCCTTCTGGTGGCGGCGTTGGCGGGTGCGGCGACCGGCGTCCGTGGTGAAGTGGCCGACGGCATCAAGGCCATCGTGCATGACTCCATCATCACCTTTCTGGAAGTCGAGGACGCGACCGCCCCCATCGCTGAGGAACTGCGCCGCGATTACCGCAACCAGCCCGAGGTGTTCAGCAAGAAGATCGACGCTGCGCTCGACGAAAACCTGGAGCGCCTGCTCCAGGACAAGCTGATCCTGCGGGAGTTTTCCCGCGCCGGCTACAATCTCCCCGAAAGCATCATCGACGAATACGTCCAGCAGCGCGTCCGCGACCGGTTCGGCTCCCGCGCCACGCTCACCAAGACGCTCGCCGCGCAGGGTTCAACCTTTGAGAAATACCGCCGGCAGATCCGCGAGCAGTTCATCATCGAGCAGATGCGTTTCGCCAACGTCTCCCGGGAAGTCGTCGTCTCCCCGCACAAGATCGAGACCTACTACCTCGCGCACACCAACGAGTTCAACGTCACCGAGCAGGTGAAGCTGCGCATGATTTATCTGGCGAAAAATCCCGATGACGCCGGCGAGGCGCGGCAGCGGGGCGCGGAAGTGCTGGCCAAGCTGAAGGAGGGGGCGGACTTCGCCGAACTCGCCGGATTGTATTCGCAGTCGGCTGACCGCAAGCAGGGCGGCGCACGCGACTGGGAGGAGCTTTCCAAGTTGAATCCGACCATCGCCGATGCTGCGCGCAAACTCGAGGTGGGCCAGTTCAGCGACGTCATCGAACTGCCGGCCGCGTGCTACCTCGTCAAAATGGACGACAAGCAGGCGGCGCACACCCGTCCGCTGGGCGAGGTGCGGGAGCAGATCGAGAAAATTCTGTCGGACCAGCAGCGCTCGGAAATCGCCAAGCGCTGGATCGAGCGGATGCGCAAGAAGACCTTCGTCCGCTATTTCTGATCCGGGCCTCCCGTCTCAGCGCATTTCCGCCGACGCCCCGTGGGCGTCCAGGCCCTCCATCTCCGCGAACTTCCGCACCGCCGGCAGCGCCTTCCTGAGCGCGCCTTTGGAATACTCCACCACGCTGGTCCGGCGCTGGAATTGATCCACGCTCAAACCCGCAAACGAAGCGCCCGCGCCGCCGGTCGGCAGCGTGTGGCTGGGGCCGGCGACGTAATCACCCAGCACCGTGGGGGAATCGTTGCCGAGGAAAATCGCCCCGGCCGTGAGAATTCCCTGCGAAACCTTCCGGGCGTTCCGCGTCATGACCTCGCAGTGTTCCGGCGCAATCTGGTTCGTCAGGGCGACGCCGTCCGCGAGGGTTTTCACCTGGATCAGCCAGCCGCTCTTGGCGAGGTCCGCCTCAATCAAGGCGCGGCGGGAGAGCTTTGGCAGCTGGCGTTGAATCTCCTTTTCCACCGCGTTGACCAGTTTGCCGGACGTCGTCACGAGCCAGACGCGGTGATCGGTCGAGCCGTGCTCGGCCTGGGCCAACAGGTCGGCGGCGGCGAATTTCGGGTTGGCCGTCTCATCCGCAAGGACGAGCACGTCGCTGGGTCCGGCGAGAAGATCGATGGCCACGTAGCCGACCAGGAGACGCTTGGCCATGCTGACGTAGGCGTTGCCGGGGCCGAACACCTTCTGAACGCGCCGGATGGTCTTTGTGCCATAGGCCATGGCGGCCATCGCCTGCGCGCCACCCACGCGGTAAATCTCCGTCGCGCCCGCCGCGCGCGCGGCAAAGAGCAGGGCGGGATTGATGGAACCGTCCTTGCCGCACGGCGTGCAGCAGACGATTTCACGGCAGCCGGCGACTTTCGCCAGCGTGATGGTCATCAGCGTGGTGGAAACCAGCGGCGCGGTGCCGCCGGGAATGTAAACGCCGACGCGTTGAAAGGGATCGAATTTCTCCCCGACCGTCGCGCCGTGGGAGTTTTTGGTCTGCCAGTTTTTGCGCAGCGACTTGCGGGCAAAGCGGGCGATGTTGTTTTCCGCCGCGGCCACCGCCGCGCGCAGCGATTCATCCGCCTGCAAGGACGCAGCCATCAGTTCGGCGGGCGTCACGGCGAGCTGCTCGGCGGCCAGCGCGGCGCCGTCGAACTTCTGGGTGAACTCCAGCAGGGCGTCGTCGCCCCGGGCCTGGACGGCGTCGAGAATGGCGCGGGTGCGTTGTTCGATGACGGGATCGAACAGGCTGGACGGTGCGGTCACCTCGCGGAGCCGGGCGGGGAAATCTTTGTCCGAATGACGGATGACTTTCATGGTCGCAGGCTAGGGAAGGGCGGCGGCAAAGTCAAAACCCGGTCTTGGCGGGCTGTTTTTGCGTTTGACCGGGGGCGGGGTCATGGATAGCCTGCGCACCCTTTACGCAATATGTTTGGCACAATTCGAAAACACTCCGGATGGTTGTGGTGGATCATCATCATTGTCATGATTGGCGGCCTGGTGGTTTACTTCGGCCCCGGCTCCGGCGCCCGCAACCATCGCGGCGGCCTGGCTTACGGAACCATTGACGGCCGGCCGATCACCCAGGAGGAGTTTTACAACGCCTACAAGGAGGCCAACCTCCATTTCTTCATGACCTACGGCAGCTGGCCCGAGGTGGACGGCAAGCGCGTGGGCTATGACGCCGACCGCGAAACCTATTCCCGCCTGTTCTTCATCGCCAAGCTCAAGCAGAACCACATCGAGGCGGACAAGGACTCCGTGGCGCGCACGGCCAACACCATTCTCGCCAATCTCGGCCGCGGCAACGTCGTTCCGCTCGCCGCCTTTGAAGAGCAGGTGCTCAAGCCGCACGGCATGAACGCCGCTGATTTTCAGCGTTACATCCAGCACGACCTCGGCATCCAGCAGCTTGTCACCACGCTCGGCGTGGCGGGCAAGCTGGTGACGCCTGAGGAGGCGCGCGGGCTTTACGTCCGGGAACGCCAGGAAATGGCCGTGGGCACGGTGTTCTTCCATGCCACGAACTATCTCGACACGGTGGGCGCCCTGGCCGCGGAGCAGGTCGCGCAGTTCTACACGAACAACATGTCCGCCTACCGCATTCCGGAGCGTTTGCAGGTGACATATGTGGAATTTGCCGTGACCAACTTCCTGCCGGAAGCCGACGAGCAGATTGGCAAGATGACGAACTTTGCCGCCATTGTTGACCAGGTGTATCTCCAGCGCGGGACGAATTACTACAAAGGCAGCACCACCGCCGCCGAGGCGAAGACCAAGATCCGCGAGGACCTTCGCCGCGAACTCGCCACCGGCGCGGCCCGCAGGAAGGCCAACGACTTCGCCAGCGAATTGTTCGACCAGCAGCCCCAGCGCTCTGAAAACCTTGCCACGTTCGCCGCGGCGAAAGGCCTGGCCACCAAGCTGACCGCGCCGTTTGACGAGGAGAACGGCCCCGCTGATGTGGACGGCGGACCCAATTTCGCCCGCGCCGCCTTCAAGCTGACTGCGGAAGAACCATTCAGCCAGCCTTTGCTGGGAACCGACGCGGTCTTTGTCATCGCCGCTAACAAGCGCATTCCGAGCGAGATTCCGCCGCTGGCGCAGATTCTCAGCCGCGTCGAGGCCGACTGCAAAATCACCCAGGCCGCGCGGTTGGCGCGCCAGGCCGGCACCCAGTTTGCCATCACGCTGACCAACGGACTGGCCCAGGGCAAAACCTTCGCCGGCATCTGCACCGACGCCAAGGTGAAGCCGACCTTGGTTCCGCCGTTTTCCCTGAGCACCCGCGAGCTTCCTGAAGTGGAAGACCACATCACCCTCAATCAGTTCAAGCAAATCGTGTTCGACACCCAGCCGGGCAAATCCAGCGGCTTTGTGCCGACCCGTGAAGGCGGCGTGGTGGTTCTGGTGCAGCAGCACCTCCCCATCGACGAGGCCAAGCTGCGCGCGGACATGCCGGAGTTTCTCAAGAACGTCCGCCAGGCCCGCCAGAACGAGGCCATCAACCTCTGGTATCGCCGGGAAGCCGAGCGGTCATTGCGCGGCACCCTGCTCCAGCAGCGTCAGGCGGCGAACGGATCGGCCCGCTCCTGACGCGGCCCGTGAATTCCCCCGCGGTCATCAAGCTTTCCTCTCCCGCCACGCGGGAGTTCTGGGAAATCCCCGTGCTGTTCGAGGATGCGCACCTGCTGGCGCTCGACAAGCCGGCCGGATTGCGCACCGTCCCCGAGCAGGAAAATCCCGAACTGCCCAGCCTCGTCGCGCTGCTGCACGCCGGCATCGCCGCCGGCAAGCCGTGGTCTCAAGAACGCGGCCTGAGCTATCTGATGAACGCCCACCGGCTCGACTTTGACACGTCGGGCGTCGTGCTGCTGGCCAAGGACAAGCCGACGCTCCTGCCGATTGCGGATTTGTTCGGCACGGACAAGCCGGTGCGGAAATATCTCGCGCTCATCCGCGGCGAACCGCTGCATGACACCTTCGAAGTCGAGGCCAAGCTGGCGCCGCATCCTGTCATGCCCGGGACGATGCGCATCGATCCGGATGGCGGCAAAAAGGCGAAGACGCGGTTTGAGGTGGTCGAGAAATTTCCCCGCGCCGGGATGGCCCTGCTCAAATGCGAGCCGGTCACGGACCGGCCGCATCAGATCCGGGTGCATCTGCGCCATGCCGGGTTCACGGTCGTCGGCGACCAGTTATACGGTGGCAAGCCGCTCTGGCTTTCACGTATCAAATCCGACTATCGCCTGAAACCCGGGCGTGAAGAACGTCCCTTGCTGGCGCGGGTCGCCTTGCATGCGGAAAGCCTGGAGATCTCTCTGCCCGGCCGGGAACCGCTCACCATCCAAGCGGAGTTGCCGAAGGATTTAAAGGTGGCGCTGAAGTATCTACGCCAGTTTGCCGCCTGATTTTTCCTGCCGACGGCAGGGTTAAGAACCCAAAGTCTTCCGCCCCGGTGGTGGTCAGGAGACCGCCCAGTTCATGATCGCCTTCTGCACGTGCAGCCGGTTTTCCGCTTCCTCGAAGATGGTGTCCGCGTGGGCTTCCAGCGTGGCCTCGTCGATTTCCTTGCCGCGATACGCGGGCAGGCAGTGCATGACGAGGGCATTTTTCCGGGCGAGCTTCAGCAGGCCGGAATTGATCTGGTAGCCGGTCATGATTTTGACGCGCTCCTTGGCCTCGGCCTCCTTGCCCATGGAAATCCAGACGTCGGTGTAAAGCAGATCCGCGCCGTCCGCCACGGCCTTGAGATCGGACGAGACGACGACGTTTCCGCCGGCGCGCTTGAGGATTTCCTTCGGCGGCTGGAACGATTTGGGCGAGGCGATGCGCAGGTTGAAGCCGAACTTCGCCGCGGCAAAAATCCACGAGTTCGCCACGTTGCACGCGCCGTCGCCGATGAACGCCACGGTCTTGCCGGCGATGGTGCCGCGCTTTTCCTCGAAGGTGAAGATGTCCGCGAGAATCTGGCAGGGATGCTCGTCGTCGGTCAGCGCGTTGATGGTCGGAATGCCGGAGTAATGGGCGAACTCCTCGACGTCCTTCTGGGCGAAGGTGCGGATGACCGCGCCGTGAACCATGCGGCCCATGACCCGGGCGGTGTCCTTGATCGGCTCGCCGCGGCCGAGCTGGATGTCATGCGAGCTGAGGAACATGACGCGTCCGCCGAGTTCGCGGATGCCGACCTCGAAGGAGACGCGGGTGCGGGTGGAATGTTTGGTGAAAATCAGCGCCCAGGTCTGTCCATCCAGCGGCTGGGTTTTGTGGTGGCCGCGTTCCGCCTTGAGCTTGGTGGTGGCGGCCAGGATTTTCCTCATGTCCGCAAGGGACATGCTCTCGATTTTCAGCAAACTTTTCATTCCACGAAAGGCGAAGAATAAGCAAATCGGCGGGCGCTTAACCAGCCATTTTCTCGACGGCCGCCCGGATGATCCGCAGCCCTTCCTCGGCCTCGGACGGCCGCAGGTTGAGGGCCGGCAGCAGCCGGATGACATTCGCCCCGGCGGGAATGGTCAGCAGGCCCGCCGCGTGCAGCTGGTTGACGAGCCGGATGGACTGGGGCTTGGCGGGATCGCCGGCCAGGTTCGGAACTTTCTCCGCCAGCTCAAAGCCGAGCATCATGCCCAGGCCCCGCACGTTGTGGATGACCGTGGGATGCTTCGTGGCCAGTTCCTGCAGGCCATGCTTGAGATAATCGCCGACCTGTCGGGCGTTGTCGGCGAGCTTTTCCTCGCGGATGACCTGGAGAACTTTCAACGCCACCGCACAGCCCAGCGGCGTGCCGCCAAACGTCGTGCCGTGCGTGCCCGCACCGAGCAGATCGGCATACGGCGCCCGTACCCAGAAGGCGCCGATGGGAAAACCGCCGCCCAATGACTTCGCCATGGAAATGCCGTCGGGCAGAAAGTCTTCGCCGCCGGGAACGCCTTCGAGCGTCCGTTGAAAACTCTGGAAGCGTCCGGTCCGGAAATGGCCGCACTGCACGGCGTCCATGAGCAGCAGCAGCTTCTTCTCGTTGCAGAGCCGCCGTAATCCGAGGAGATACTCCGCCTTGGCGGGAGTCACGCCGCCTTCGCCCTGGATGCCTTCGATCAGCACCGCGACCGTCGCCGGGGAGATGGCGTCGCGCACGGCGTCGAGGTCGTTGTAGGGCACATGACGAAAGCCTTGAACCATCGGCTCGAAGCCCTTTTTCACCTTGTCCTGGCCGGTGGCGGAAATGCCGCCGAGGGTGCGTCCATGAAAGGAGTTCAGCGCCGTGATGATTTCGAACCGGCCCTCGTCGTGGCCGAACTTGCGCGCGAGCTTGTAAAGGCCTTCGTTGGCTTCGGCGCCGCTGTTGCAGAAAAAGACTTTGCCCGGCGCGATCAGATTCACCAGCGCCTCGGCCAGCCGTCCCTGCGGCTCGTGGTAATACAGGTTGGAGACGTGCAGCAGTTTTTTGGACTGCTCGATGAGGGTTTCCGTGATGGCAGGATGCGCATGACCGAGCGAACACACGGCAATGCCGCCGCCGAGGTCGAGGTAGCGTTTGCCGGCGACGTCGAACACATGGCTGCCGGCGCCGTGGCTGAAGGCGATCTCAAAGCGGCCGTAACTGGGGACAACGTTCTTCGTGAACAGCTCGCGAATGGTTTCGTATTGGTTGTGAACCAGCGGCGGCGGTGTCGGAACAAGCTCTTTCATCGGGCGGTTGTTTTAACTCCAAAGGCGGGGGATGAACACAAGAATTTTAAGGTCGGAAGGTTTTGCCCGGCGGACGGATCAAAGGACCACTTCCGTGCCCACACCCTTGTCGGTGAAAATCTCCAGCATCACGGCATGCGGCACACGGCCGTCCACGAACGAGACCTTTTCCACGCCGGATTTGATGGCGGCCACGGCGCTGTCCACCTTGGGGATCATGCCCTTGTCAACGACGCCGGTCTGTTTGAGGCCGGGAACCCCGGAGATCTGCAGGTGCGTGATGAGCGTCTCCGGATTTTTCGGATCGCGCATCAGGCCGGGAACGTCGCTCATGAACACGAGGCGTTTGGCCTTCAAGGCGATGGCCGCTTGCGCCGCCGCCACGTCCGCGTTGCAGTTGTAAATCTTGCCGTCCTCGCCGCGCGCCGTGGGGCTGATGACGGGCGTGATGCCCTGGGCGATGCATTCCAGCAGCGGTGCGGTGTTCACGCCGATGACCTCGCCGACGTAACCGACGTCAATTTTCTTGCCGGGGTTTTCCTTGTCGTCGAGCAGCAGCTTGCGGCATGTGAAAATGTCCGGACCGGCAAAGCCTTTGGCGACGCCGCCCAGCGAATTGATGGTTGCGACGACCTCGGGATTGATTTCGCGCGACAGCACCTCGTCCACGATCTGCACGGTCGCCTCGTCCGTCACACGCTGGCCCTGGATGAAGTTCGCCTTGAGTCCGGCCTTTTCCATCGCGCGGGTGATGGCCTTGCCGCCGCCGTGCACGACGATGGGGTTGATCTCGACGGCCTCGAGGAAAACGATGTCGCGGGCCACGCCGTTGCGCACCGCCGCGTCCGGCGAATCCATGAAGGAACCGCCGTATTTCACAACGAAGGTTTCCCCGCTGAACTTTTGGATGTAGGGCAGCGCTTCCAGCAGCGTCGCGGCTTTCGAGATGAGGTCTTGCATGTTAAGGCGGCGGAGATTTAGCCACAGATGCGCCGCGGAGGGAAACCGATTTTTCCCGGAATCACTTCGACGGATTCGCCCCTTTGACTTTCATATGGATCGAGTAAAACCCCTTGCTCGCCGTGATGAACAACGTCTGATGATCCTGGCCGCCGAAGCTGACGTTGGCGGTCCATGGCTCGGGCACGGGAATGTTGCCGAGCTTTTTTCCCGCCGCATCAAACACCGTCACGCCGCGCCCGGTCAGGTAAAGGTTTCCTTCCGTGTCCAGTGTCATGCCGTCCGAGCCCAGCTCGCAGCGCAGGCGTTTGTTCGTCAACGAACCGTCCGGCTGGATGTCTAAGGCATACGTCCGCGACGCCTTGATGTCCGCGACGAAGAGGGTCTTGCCGTCCGGCGAGCCGATGATGCCGTTGGGCTGCACGAGGTCGGTGGTGACGCGTCGCAGTGATTTCCGGTCGGCGCTCAGAAAATAAACGTGCTCGCCGTCCTGCGGGCGCTGGTTGTAATCCCACCACGGGCGCTTGCAAAACGGATCGGTGAAATAGATCGCGCCATCGGGACGTTCCCAGACATCGTTCGGGCCGTTGAGCTTCCTCCCATCGAACTCTTTGGCGAGCACCGTGTGTTCGCCGTCGGTGGTGACGGACCACAGTTCGGTGTGCTCATCGGCGCAGGCGAGCAGATTGCCGCGGTGATCGAAATACATCCCGTTGGCGCGGCCGGCCGGCTGAAGAAAGGTGGAGAGCTTGCCGTCCACGCTCCACTTCAGGATGCGGTTGTTGGGCTGGTCGGTGAAGAAGACGTTGCCTGCGCGGTCGCAGGTCGGGCCTTCAGTGAATTTGAAATCCCCGGCGAGCTTTGCGAGCGTCGCGCCCGGCGCCACGACATCGGGCAGGGCGGTGTTGGTCTGAGCGGCGGCATGGAACACCAGCGGTGTCAGGCTCAAAAGCAGCAGAAGCATCCAGGTTTTCATAAGCGGTTACGAGGCGGCGGCCCGGCAGTGATAGCGCACCCGGGAGGGATGATCAACAAATGTTCCATGCAAAAGTTCTTGAAGCACACCGTAACGTCGGCACCATCAGTCCCGTCTCACGTTCACAACTTTTAACGATGCCTATGCGCCCATTCATATCCCTCTCCCCTGCAATTCTGCTGACTGTCGCTTTAATCTCCGGCTGCGCCACGAAGCCTTCCGGTCCGGTGGCTCTTTTCAACGGTCGCAATCTCGACGGCTGGGCTGAGCACAGCGGCAAGGCAAAATACACCGTGGACAACGGCATGTTGGTCGGCGAATCCGTCGCCGGCTCGGGCAACAGCTTCCTCTGCACCACCCGCGCCTACGACAACTTCGACCTGGAACTGGAATACCAATGTGATCCGCTGTTGAATTCCGGCGTGCAGATTCGCAGCGATCTGTTTCCCGAAGCGCGCACCCTCCGGGTCGGCGGCAAGGAGATCAAGATTCCCGCCGACCGGGTCCACGGCTACCAGGTGGAGATCGACATGGACTCGGCCCGGGGCCGGATGTGGACCGGCGGCGTCTATGACGAGGCGCGGCGCGGCTGGTTGTTTCCGGCGGATGGTGAAAAGGGCAAGCAGGGAGCCGCCTTCAGCGAACAGGGACGTCGCATCACCAAAAACGGCGAATGGAACAAGCTGCGCATCGTGGCCAACGGTCCGTCCATTAAGACCTGGCTCAACGGCGAACTTCGCTCAGACATCACCGATACTCTGACGCCCCGCGGTTTGATTGCTCTGCAGGTTCACGGCATTGGCAACGACGCGAGCAAGGTGGGTTTGAAGGTTAGCTTCCGCAACATCCGCCTCACGCCGCTTTGCGGCAATACGGGGAATACCCTGACGGCGGCGGAACGGAAAGAGGGCTGGCGGCTGCTCTGGGACGGCCAGACCACGCAGGGCTGGCGCAGCGCGCGCGGCGAGGAATTTCCCGCCAAGGGCTGGACGATGCATGACGGCATTTTGACCGTTAACGAAAACAAGGGCCAGGAATCCGCCGGCGGCGGCGACATCATCACCCGCGAAAAATTTTCCAACTTCGAGCTGAAGGTGGACTTCAGGCTGACGCCCGGGGCCAACAGCGGCATCAAGTATTTCGTTCATCCCAACCTGGACCCCGTGACCGGCACCGGCGCGAAGGCCAGCGTTGGTTCGGCCATCGGCTATGAGTTTCAGGTTCTCGACGACATGCTGCATCCCGATGCCAAGCTCGGCCACAACGGCAACCGCACGCTCGCATCGCTCTACGATCTGCTTCCCGCCGCGACCACCAAGAAACCGAACCCCATCGGCGAATGGAACACGGCGCACATCATCGTGCGCGGCGACCACAATGAGCACTGGCTCAACGGCGTGAAGGTGCTGGAATACGACCGGACTTCCCCCGCGTTCAAGGCCGCGTTTGCCGAGAGCAAGTTCCACAACATCCAGGAGTTTCCCACCTGGGCCGACGGACACATTCTTCTCCAGGAACACGGCAACGAAGTGTCTTTCCGAAATGTGAAGATTCGTCCGCTGGATCAGAAGTAACCCTCGAACCCTCTGCTTATGAAATCCTCCAAAACTTCTTCCGGCCGTGAGCTTCCGCGCCGCTCCTTCGTCAAGCAATGTCTGGCCGCCGGCGCTTTTTCGTTGATCGCCCCGCGGCTTTCCCTGGCTGCGGATGGCCCCAACACGGCTGCCGTGCTGCCGGACCAGAAGAAAGTGCGACTGGCCTGCTGCGGCATCGGCAACCGTGGCGCCGAGGTGGTGAAGGCGTTGCACGCCACCGGTCATGCGAAGGTCGTGGCGCTGTGCGACACGGACATGGGCGCGCCGCACACCCAGGCGGTGCTGAAAATGTTTCCCGACGTCCCGCGCTTTCAGGACTTCCGGCAGATGTTCGACAAGCTGGGCCGGGAGTTCGACGCCGTCAGCGTGGGCGTGCCGGACTTTTCCCATTTCCCGATCGCCATGCTGGCGATGTCGCAGCACAAGCACGTCTATTGCGAGAAGCCCATGGCGCACAGCTACCGCCAGATCGAGCTGATGATGAAGGCGGAGAAGCGTTACCGGGTCGCCACGCAGATGGGCAACCAGGGGCATTCGGAAGCCAACTACTTTCAGTTCAAGGCCTGGACGCAGGCCGGCATCATCAAAAATGTCACGCACATCACGGCCTTCATGAACAATTCCCGCCGCTGGCACGGCATGACCGTGTCGGGCTTGCTGCCGGAACAGCCGGTGCCGGAATCGCTCGACTGGGACGCCTGGCTCGCGACCGCGCAGTTCCACGCCTACAACAAGGGCTACGTCAACGGCGACTGGCGTTCCTGGTATGACTTCGGCAACGGCGCGCTCGGCGACTGGGGCGCGCACATCTTCGACACCGCCCATGAATTTTTGCAGCTCGGTTTGCCGACCGAAGTTGAGGCGGTCAGGCTCGAGGGACACAGCCCGTTCATCTTCCCGCAGGCCTCGACGTTGGCGTTCCGTTTTCCGGCGCGCGGCCAGCAGCCGCCGGTGGAACTGACCTGGTATGACGGTCAGCAAAACCTACCGTCGTTGCCCGAGGATTTTGGCGACGCCGTGGTGGATCCGAACATCCCGCCGCCGTCGTCCGGTTCCATCGACACCAAGAAACGTCCGCCGGGCAAGGTGATTTACGGGGAAGGCCTGACCTTCAAGGGCGGGTCGCACGGTTCGACGCTGCAAATCATTCCCGAGGCGAAGGCGAAGGATCTGGCGGCCAAGCTGCCCGAGGTGCCGAAGAGTCCGTCGAACCACTTCAAGAACTTCCTGCTCGCGTGCAAGGGCGAGGAGAAATGCCGCTCGCCGTTCTCAGTGGCGGGTCCGCTGTGCCAGACGATGGCTCTCGGAGTGATTGCCCAACGGGTGAACGCGAAGCTGACCTTCAATCCGCGCCGCCGCAAAATCACCAACCACAAGCTCGCGAACCAGTTGCTCGACGGCGTGCCGCCGCGCAAGGGCTGGGAGCAGTTTTACAAGTTGTGAGCGTTGAGGTCCTGACGCGGACGTGTTTCATCTAAAACCGGCTGCGAGCGCTTGGGAAAACCTTCATCCCCCCAACGTCGTCGGATCAGTCACGTCGCCCTTGTTGAAGTCCACGTATTCCTCGGTGAGGTCGGCGGCATACATGACGGCGGCGGCCTTGCCGAGATTGAGCTGGATGTGAAGCTCGAACTCTTTCGGGGCCACGGCGGCGCACAATTCCTTGAAGGTCGCCTTGGTCGGCTGGCCGCGTTTGAGGCTCCAGAGAATCTTCCGCGAACCCGGCGCGCTGTAACCGATGTCCACCTTTTCCTCGACCACCGTGGCGGGCGAGTAACCGATGGCATCAATGATCCGGCCCCAGTTCGGGTCGCCGCCATGCCAGCTGGTCTTCACCAGCGAGCTGTTCGCCACCGCCCGCGCCGCGGCATCGGCGTCTTCGATCGTCTTTGCGCCGGAAACCCGGACGGTCACCACGCGATGAACGCCTTCGCCGTCACGGACAATTTTCTTCGCCAGCTCCAGGCAGACGTGGATCAGCGCCGCCTGAAAGACCGCGAACTCCGGACTACGGACGCCGAACTTCTTGTTTCCCGCCAGACCGTTGGCCAGCACCAGCACGGTGTCGTTCGTGCTCATGTCGCCGTCCACGGTGATGCGGTTGAAGCTGTGGGCCACGGCTTCGCGCAAAGCGAGCTGAAGCGTCTTCGCGTCCACCGCGGCGTCGGTCGTGATGAAGCCGAGCATGGTGGCGTGCAGGCCGCCGTGGGGCAGGGCCGCGGGCCGCGCGCCAGTCGCACTCATGCCGGGCTGGATCATGCCCGCACCCTTGCAGATGCCGCCGATGCGGACCGCCTTGCCGCCGAGCTTGAATTCCACCGCAATCTCCTTCGGCTTGGTGTCACTGGTCATGATGGCCTCGACCGCGTTGGCCGCGTGTTCCGGCGTGCTGCCGAGATAAACCGCCGCCTCGACGATGCCGGCGCGGACATTGTCCATGGGCATGGTGACGCCGATGCGGCCGGTGCTGCCGACGAGGACGGAACCCTTGGGCAGTTTCAAAGAACGTTCCGTGAAGTTCACCATCTCGCGGGCGTCGGCCATGCCCTGGCGGCCCGTGCAGGCATTGGCGTTGCCGGAGTTGACGACCACGGCGCGGGCCGTGCCGGTCTTGACGCGTTCGACGCAGACCTTCACCGGCGCGGCGCAGACTTGGTTCGTCGTGAACATGCCCGCGACGGTTGCAGGTGTCTCCGAGACGATCAGAGCGAGGTCGCGCTTCGGGCCTTTGTTCGAGCCTTTGCCGGTGCCGAGCCGTTTGATGTCGCAGAACACGCCGCTGGCCTGGAAGCCGGCGGGTGCGATGATGGAGCCCGGGATTTCTTTAAACTGCTTTTTCATTGGGGCGAATTGAACAAAAAAGAAACAGGGGAACAAATTATTTTTGCGGCTAAATTTTCCCCGCCTCGATCTCCAGGCGGACCATGCGGACGTGGATCAGGCCATCGGCATCGGGCGGATGTTTCGCCACGTAACGCCGGGTCACGGCGGCGATGAATTCCTCGCGGAGAGGCTCCGGCACGCGCTGGGTGAACGGCAGCCAGGTCGTGCGCAGCCAGGTGGCAAAACCTTCCGCGCCTTCGTAGGTCGAGTCCTTCGGCGACAATTCCAGCCGGGTGATTTTGAATCCGGCCTTCGCCAGCCACTTCTCGTAGTCGGACGGCGCGAAAAAGAAATACGGCATCGGCATCCGGCGGAAAAATTCCCGCCACCGGGCCAGGCGCATTTCCGGCCGCAGCGCGAGAAAGACATCGTGGGCGTTGCCTTTGCCGCCGCACGAGACGAACAGCCGGCCGCCGGGTTTCAACGCCGCCGCCGCGCCGCGCAAAAATGCCGGATGATCATCCACCCAGTGCAGCGCCGCGTTGGAGAACACCACGTCGAACCGGGGACGGAAATCAACCGCCCGCGCGTCCGTGACCTGGAAACGGAGGTTTGGAAAGCGCTTTTGCGGAAAGGTCTGTTCGGCAAACGCAATCATCTGCGGCGAGGCGTCAATGCCGGTGACGGAACCTTCCGGGACGGATCGCGCCACTTCCGCCGTGATCTTGCCGTCGCCGCAACCGACGTCCAGCAGGTGTTCGCCGCCGCCCAGCCGCATGCGGGCAATGAGCTCGCGGGCCCATGAAAGTTGCGCGGCGGAGTTGGCCGCATAGGCGGCGGCGTCCCAGGTGATTTTCCCGGGACGCGCGGTAGGTTTTGAAGCGGCCGTTCGGGTCATCGCGGAGAGCGGTCAGATCAGGCCGGCGGTTTCGGGCCAGCCGCACAGCACGTTCATGCTTTGCACGGCCTGTCCGCTCGCGCCCTTGACGAGGTTGTCCTCGGCGCTCATGACAATGAGCCGGCCGGTGCGCGGGTCGAGGCGCCAGGCGATCTCCACGACGTTGGTGCCGACGACATTCTTGGTGTCCGGCAGCGCCTTGCCGTCGAGCAGCCGCACGAAGGGTTCGTTGGCGTAAGCCTTCTGGTAGCATTCGGTGATCTGGCCGGTGAGCGTGAACATCTCGGCGGAGGTGGAGAAATGTTTTTCCGGCGCGACGTAGAGCGTCGTGAGAATGCCGCGGTTCACCGGGATCAGATGCGGCGTGAACTGAATGGTCACCGGCGTCTTGGCCGCGAGCGACAGTTGTTCCTCAATCTCCGACAGGTGACGGTGCTTGGGAATGCCGTAGGGCCGGACGCTTTCGTTGCACTCGCAGAAGAGGTAATCGAGTTCCGCCTTGCGGCCCGCGCCGCTCACGCCGCTCATGGAGTCGGCGATGATGCCGTTGGATTTGATCAGCCCGGCCTTCAGCAGCGGAATCAGGGGCAGCAGAATGCTGGTCGGGTAGCATCCCGGCGACGCCACGAGGAGCGCCTGCTTGATTTGGTCGCGGTACACTTCCGGCAAACCATAGACGGACTTGGCCAGCAGTTCCGGCGCGGGATGGTCATGGGCATAAAATTCCTTGTAGACTTCCGCGCTCTTGAGTCGGAAATCCGCGCTCAGATCAATGACCACACAGCCCTGGTTCATCAGCGGCACCGCGAATTCCGCGGCGACGCCGTGCGGCAGGGCGAGGAAGACGATCTCGGCCTGCTTGGCGAGCAGTTCGGCGTTGGGCTCGGTGAAGCGCAGGGATTTGGACTTCGGATGATTGGCGAACTTGGGGAAAATCTGCGCGAGCGTCTGTCCGGCGTATTGGCGCGAGGTGACGGCGGTGAGTTCCGCCTGCGGATGATGGAGCAGCAGCTTGACGAGTTCCTCGCCCGAGTAACCGGACGCACCGACGATGGCGACTTTTTTGGTTTTCATTTTAATACGGTGTTCAGCAATTTCGCTGGCGGTTATATGTAAGGGTTTGGCCGGTGAATTTCCATAAAACGTTCCACTTCTTTGACGGCGGTGAAGCCAAACTGCGCGTAGAGTCCCTGTGCATCCTGCGTGGCCAGCATGAAACGCCGGAAGTCCTTAAGCCGGGGATCGGCAAGAATTGCCGCGACCAGCCGTTTGCCCAGACCATGTCCGCGATGTTCCGGCAGGATGAATACATCCGAGAGCCAGGCGAACGTGGCGAAGTCCGAAATCACCCGCGCAAAGCCCGCCTGCTTTCCTTCGAGGTAAAGCCCGAAGCAAAGCGAGTGGTCAATCGAACGGTTCACGAGCTCCAGGGAAATGCCCTTGGCCCAATAGCTGTCTTTGCTCAAGAAACGATGGATGAGTTTTCGATCCAACAACGTTTTGTCGTCGGAGATCAACAGGGATCCATCGAGTGTCGCGTTAGGTTTCATGGCAACAAAAAACCCCGCCGGCGTGGGCCAGCGGGGTCTTGCAAAGGGCAGTTCGATTAACGCTTGCTGAACTGGAAGCGTTTGCGCGCGCCGGGCTGGCCGTACTTCTTGCGCTCGCGCATGCGAGGATCGCGGGTCAGCAGGCCTTCCGCCTTCAGGGCAGGGCGGAGGGCGGCGTCCGCGGTCAGCAGCGCGCGGGCAATGCCGTGGCGCACCGCGCCGGCCTGGCCGATGGGGCCGCCGCCGGTGACGTTGACCTTCACGTCGTATTTGTCGGCCGTGTTGGTGATGGTCAGCGGCTGGCGGACGGTGCCGCGCTGCAGTTCCATCGGAAAGTAGTTCTCAAAGGTCCGGCCGTTGACGGTGATCTTGCCGGAGCCCACCGCGAGGCGGACGCGGGCCACGGAGGTCTTGCGACGACCGGTGCCGAGGAATTCAGGAGCTTTGGTTGCCATGGATAGTGCGGGTTAAATTATTTTGCCAGGGCCAGCGGGGCGGGCTGCTGTGCCGCGTGGTCGTGTTTCGGTCCCTTGAAGACTTTCAGCTTGGTCAGCAGCTGGCGGCCGAGGCGGTTCTTGGGGATCATGCCGCGGACGGCGCGATGAATCAGCATTTCCGGGTGGCGATCGCGGAGCTGGGAGACGGTGGTGTACTTTTCGCCGCCCTTCCAGCCGGAGTAGGTCATGTATTCCTTGTCCGTTTCCTTCTTGCCGGTGACGCGGACTTTTTCCGCGTTGATGACGATGACAAAGTCACCGGCATCCATGTGCGGGGTGAAGACGGGCTTGTTTTTTCCGCGCAGCGTGTCGGCCACCTGGACCGCAAGGCGGCCCAGCACGGCTCCATCGGCATCAATGACATGCCACTTACGCTGGTCTAAATTTACTTTCGGCAAATGCGTTTTCATCTGTTTTCCTGTCAAAGGAGCGCAGAAACTACCAGAGAGGGAAATGAAGTCAACAGCCTTTTCGGGAACCGGCGGGTGTATTTTTCACGACGCAGTGCCGGGCTGCGCCTCGTGCCCCAGTTCCAGCTTCAAGGCTTTCAAAGACAACTGAATGTCCATGATGAACGCCACCAGCGATCCAATGAGGGAAGTCAGGCAGCAGATGAAGATCAGGCTTATGGGCACGGCCAGCTCGAGATGCATCAGCGCTGTGAAGAACAGGGTGATGATCAAGACCGCGGCAAACAGGACGCTGGTCGCCCCGAGAATGACGGCCCGCTGAATCAACTGCGCGCGACGGAACAAAATCGCAACCTGCCCCGACAGTCGCTGCCGGTCGGCGCCGGTGGCGTCGCGCATCTCGCGGACCAGCTGCCGCGAGCGGTCCACGGCGCGGCCGAACCGGTTGGTCAGGGACAGCAGCAGCAGTCCGACGCCGGAAATCAAAATGACCGGGCCGACGGCGACCTGCAGCACGGGAATCAGTTCACTGAGTTTGGTGGCACCCATGGAGACAGGATGGATTCGCGACCCGGAAAAAACCAACCCGAAATTGCCGCAGTTTAGACAGATTGCGGACCGGCGGGCAGTTGGAGGCGCTTCAAGGCGTTCTCGCGCTCCAGCATGCTGGGGTGGGAATAATAGAAGCCGCTGTAAACGGGATGCGGCGTGAGGTTGCTCAGGTTTTTCTCGTTCAGCTTCCGCAGCGCGCCGATCAGGGGCTCGCTGGTCCCGGTGACTTCGGCGGCGAAGGCGTCGGCCTCGTACTCATGACGGCGCGACCACCAATGGGCCAGCGGGGAAAACCAGAACATCACCGCGCCGGACAGCAGCGAGAACAGCAGCAGCGCGGGGGCAATGTTGCCTTCGGCAAATGGAAAACCGAACCCGCGATAAAACCATTCCTGCCGCGCGAGCATGGAAACCCCCCCGAAGCCCGCCAGTGAACTTACGGCGGAGAACGCCAGCATCTTGGGTATGTGCTTCCGCTTGAAGTGGCCGATCTCGTGGGCGAGCACGGCTTCGAGTTCGGGCTCGTTCAACTGCTGGATCAGCGTGTCGAAGAGCACGATCTTGCGCAGCCGGCCGAAGCCGGTGAAGAACGCATTCGAATGCCGGGAGCGTTTGCTGCCGTCCATGATCTGGATGTTGCCGGCCTGGAAACTCGTGCGCCGCGCAAGGGCAAGCAGGCGTTCCCGGAGCGAACCCTCGGGCAGCGGTGTGAACTTGTTGAAGATCGGCATGATCAAAACCGGCGCGAGCACCATCATGAGAAATTGAAATGATAGCAATGCCGACCAGGCCCACAGCCACCAGTTGCCGCCGGTCCACTCGACAAATTTCAGGATCAACACCAGCAGCGGATAGCCCAGCACAGCGGCGAGCAGAAGTCCTTTGCAGCGGTCCAGCCACCAAGTTTTGGGCGTGGTGGTGTTGAAGCCAAACCGGTCCTCCAGACGAAATTGCTCCCACCAGTCGAAAGGCAGGCCGGGCAGGGAAAGCATCACGCCAATCACAAACAGACTGCCCGCCGCCGCCCACGGCGAGGTGCCGAAACGTTCGGCGAGAAATTGAAAACTCGAGGGCAACAAACCGCTAAACAGCACGAGTAGCAGCACGACGGCATTGTACGTGTCAGTGATTTGCCCGAACCGGCCCTTCGCCAAAGTGTAACGGACGGATTTGGCGTAAGTCTCGGGGTCCACGATGGCCTTGAACGCCTCCGGCACGGCGTCCGCGTGGGCCTGCACGTGGCGGCGGTTGAGTTGGCTGAGAAAAAGCTCCGCGGCCAGGCGGGCGACGATGATTCCGGCGGCGAGCCAGGGAATGAGATGCGGCAGATCCATAACAGCGGTGAAAAAGGTAGTCCAGAATTCTCCGCCGCCAACTGAATTGTTGCCGCCGCATTTCAACTTCCATCCGTCCGTCGGCTTTCGGTATCTTCGCCGCGTGTTTGCCATTCCCAAGACCATGCGCGCCGCGGTTTATCGTGGCGCCAACCGGCTCCGCCTTGAAACGCTGCCCGTCCCGCGCCTCGGCGCCGGCGACCTGCTGGTGAAGGTGGCGGCGTGCGGCGTCTGTCCGACCGACATCAAGAAAATCCATTTCGGCACCGTGCCGCCCCCGCGCGTGTTCGGCCATGAAACCGCCGGAACCATCGTCCGCGTCGGTGCGCGCGTGCGAGGATTCCAGCCCGGTGAACGCGTTGCGCTGCATCACCACGTGCCGTGCCTGAAATGCCACGCGTGCCGTCACCGCGCCTTCGCCCAGTGCGACCAATACAAGCGCACGGGCATCACCGCCGGCTTCGAGCCCGCCGGCGGCGGCTTTGCGGAATACGTCCGCGTCCTGCCATTCGTGCTGCCAGGCGTGGTGAAGATTCCGGCGAAAAATTCCTTTGAAGAAGGCGCCATGCTCGAACCGGTCAACACCGTGCTCAAGGCGGTCAAGCGTCTGGCGCTGCTGCCCGGAGACAACGTGCTGGTCGCCGGGCAAGGCCCCATTGGTTTGATGTTCACGCGTCTGCTGCAACTGTGCGGCATGAATGTCCTCGCCACGGATCTGATTCCCGAACGGCTGCGGCTGGCCAAACAGTTTGGCGCCAAATGGGCGTTGAATCCGGCGGGTTCCGGGTTCAAGGTTCCGAGTTCCGCATTGCCCTTGAGCGCGGCGGTGTTGGCGGTGCCATCAGATGCGGCGCTGGCCCAGGCGATGCAGGCCGTTCGCGGCGCGGGGCAGGTTCTGCTGTTCGCCCACACCAAGCGGGGTGCGTTGACCGAACTGGATCTGGCGTCGATCTGCGTGGATGAAAAGGATTTGATTGGCAGTTACTCCGCGGACTTTACATTGCAGCGCGAGGTGGCACGGCTGGTGTTCTCGCGGAGGCTCGATGTCCGCCCGCTCATCAGCCACCGCTATCCGCTCGACGAAACCGCGCAGGCGGTGGACCTCGCCGCGCATCCGACGCCCGCGTCGTTGAAAGTGCTGGTGAGCCAGGAACTCACTTAGAACGGTCTCAACAAACTATGGCTCACGCCAAGGTCGCAAAGGACGCAAAGAAGGAACAACCAAACATCTCTGCGTCCTTTGCGCCCTTGGCGTGAGGAACGTTTGGGCTGCGATGATTCAATCACGATGGTCACAGGCCGCCGCCACATCCCGGCGGGAGGATTCCATGCTTGCCAGTCTCCGGCCCGCCGTGTTTGCTTTTCCGACATACATGAGCAAATCCTTTTCCTTCCCCGGGTGGCGCGGAGTTTTTCTGGTGGCGGCGGCGGTTCTGCTGCTGCCTTCCGCGATGGCCAAGGAAAAGGAAATCCCCGCCGTGATGCGGGCGCAGATGGACGCCGCCATCGCCAGGGTGAAGCCCGCGCTGGTGCGCATCCGGGTCGTCTCCACGGAATTCAGCGAAGGCCGCGAAATCAAGCAGCAGGCGGTGGGCAGCGGCGCGATCATCTCCAAGGATGGCTACATCATCACCAACCATCACGTCGCCGGCCACGCCGCGCGGATGTTCTGCACGCTGTGGAACCGTGAGGAGGTGGAGGCGGAGCTCATCGGCACCGATCCGCTGACGGACATTTCGGTGATCAAGCTCATTCCGGAAAAGTCCCGCACGTTTGACTTCGTGGGCTTTGGCGATTCCTCCCTCGTCCGCGTCGGCGACGCCGTCCTCGCCATGGGCAGTCCGATGGCCCTGTCACAATCCGTCACGCTCGGCATTCTGAGCAACACCGAGATGGTCATCCCGCGTTTCTGGGGCGGGTCGAGCGCCTTCAAGCTCGACGGTGAAAATGTTGGGGGACTGGTCCGCTGGCTGGCGCATGACGCCGCAATCTATGGCGGCAATTCCGGCGGCCCGCTCGTCAACCTCAAGGGTGAGATCATCGGCATCAACGAAATCAGCTACGGCCTCAGCGGCGCGATTCCGGGCAACCTCGCCCAGGACGTCGCCAGGCAGATCATCGCCCGCGGCCGCGTGCAGCGGAGCTGGCTGGGCGTGGACGTGCAGCCGTTGTTCAAGCACTCCGACGAGGAGCATGGCATTCTCATCAGCGGCGTCATCGCAGACTCCCCGGCCAGCGCGGCGGGTTTGCAGGCCGGCGACATTCTGCTGCGGCTGAACGGCACCGCGACCGATGTGCGGTACGACGAGCAATTGCCGGGCTTCATGGCGCTGACCACCGGGCTGGCCATCGGCAAGGAGGTTCCCGGAGTGATTCGCCGCAATGGCAAGGAGATCAAGGTCACCTTCAAGCCCGCCGAACGCGAGGAGGTTTTCCCGAAGCAAAAAGAGTTCAAGCAATGGGGCTTCACCGGCCGCAATGTCTCTTCCATCATCGCCCGCGAAATGAAACGTCCCAGCACCGACGGCGTCATGATCGCCACCGTGCGTCCCGGCGGGCCGGTTGGTGACGCCAAACCGGCGCTGGAACCCCGCGACGTGCTGGTGGAGGTGAACGGCGAGCCCATCAAGAGCGCCGAGGCCCTGGCGGACTTCACCCGGAAACTCACCGACGGCAAAACCGAACCCGTGCCCGTCATCGCCACGTTCGAGCGCAAGGCGGCGCGCTTTCTCGCCGTGGTCAAGGTCGGCCTCCAGGAGCTGAAGGATCCCGGCCTCGAAGTCACCAAGGCGTGGCTGCCGGTCGAGACGCAGGTCATCAGCCGCGACATCGCCCGGCAATTGGGTGATTCCTCCTTGAAGGGATTTTATCTCACGCGGGTCTTTGCCGACAGCACCGCCGCGAAGGCGGGATTGAAGCCCGGCGACTTCATCACCGCCGTGGACGACGAGAAGCTCACCGCGACCGGTCCGGAGTTTGAAGACGAGCTGTCGTCGTTGATCCGCCAGTATGACGTCGGCAAGACCGTCGAGCTTTCCGTGCTGCGCGGCAAAAGCCGGATGAAGGTTTCCGTCGAACTGGCCCGCTCGCCGCATCTGCGCCGCGAGATGAAGAAGTATCGCAACAACGATTTTGAATTCACCGTCCGGGACGTCTCCTTCTTCGACGCCGCCGACGAGCAGTTGAAGGACGACCAGGGCGGCGCGCTGGTTGAGGAGATCAAGTCCGGCAGCTGGGCCGAGCTCGGCGGGTTGTATGTCGGTGATTTCATTCTGGAAGTGAACGGACATGGCACCGCGCGTGTCGATGACTTGCGCCGGGTAATGGAAAAGATTGCCGCCGACAAAAAAAACGTGGTCACCATCAAGGTGATGCGGGGCATCCACACCTTGTTCCTGGAACTGGAACCCAACTGGAAAAACTGACCTTTATAAAATCATGAAACCCACCTCGAAACTCCTGTGTGTCCTCACCCTGCTTCCAGTTCTGCTGGCCGCGCCGCTGCATGCCGATGAGCTTGGCGACAAGGGCCGCGCCGTCTTCACCAAAAACAACCAGGCCGTCGTCACCGTCAGCATCGTGCTCAAGCTGACCTATTCCAGCGGCGGCCAGTCCTCGGCGCAGGAGTCGAAGCAGGAGGCCACCGGCACGGTGATTGATCCGTCCGGCCTCACGGTGCTGGCGCTTTCCGCCTGCGACCCGGCCGACATGTATGCGCGGATGGATTCCCGTTACAAGGTCGAAACCGAAGTCACCGACCTGAAGATCATGCTGTCCGACGGTTCGGAACTGCCGGCGGAAATTGTCCTGCGCGACAAGGACCTCGACCTCGCGTTCATCCGCCCAAAGGCGAAGCCGGCCAGCCCCATGACCGCCGTGGATGTGGCGAAGTCCGGCTCGGCGCAGGTCTTGGATGAAGTGGTGGCGTTGAACCGGTTGAACAGCGCCGCCAGCCGCGCCTACTCGGCGTCGGTCGAGCGCATCGCCGCCGTCGTGCAGAAGCCCCGGACCTTTTATATTCCCGACAGCACCATGAGCGCGACGACGATGGGTTCGCCGGCGTTTTTGATCAACGGAAATTTCCTCGGCGTCTTCGTCATGCGCGCCGTCGGTTCCGGCGGCGGACGCCCCAATCTCACCGCCATCATTCTTCCGGCGGAAGACATCATGAAAGGCGCGAAGCAGGCTCCCGAAGCCAAGGGCGACTCCGACAAAAAGGAAGAACCCAAGGACGCCACCGGCAAAAAGGAAGCGCCTGAGAAAAAGTAATCCGGCTCAGGCCAGCCGTGTGGCGTCGCCGTCGCAATAGCCCGGCCGCCGGTAAAGGCAGTAGTGGCTCGTGTCTGGAGTGCCGCATTGCGCGGTCAGCTTTTCCTGTTCCTCGGCCGGCATGGGCGTGAAGGTCCGGGCGATCTCCAGGTTGTCCCGCAACTGTTCGACGGAATTCATCCCGACGATTTGCACCGTCAGCGGCTGGCTGAGCGCAAAACGAATCGCCTGACGCGCCGTCAGTCTGCCGTCCTTGATGGCGCGGGCATTGCCTCCCAGGCTTTTGATGCCCAACGAGCCCAGGCCGCGCTTGTGAACTTCCGGCAGCACGCGCGTCCGAAACCCGGACCGATGTGTCTCGAAGGCGTTGATCGGCATCAGCACGGCGTCGAACGGATAATCGTGCGCCAGCATGGAGAGGTGGACATCCGGTGATTGATGGCCCGTGAAACCCACGTAACGGACTTTGCCCTGCTTCCGGGCTTCATCAAGCGCCTCCGCCGAACCGCCCGGGGCAAACGCCGCCTTGACCTGGTCCTGATCGTCGAGCTGATGAATCATCCACAGGTCAAGATGATCGGTCTGCAGGCGCTTCAAAGATTCCTCCAGCATCCGCATCGCGACGTCCTTGCCTTTTCCATGCGTGCACATCTTGGTCATCAGGAACACCCGCTCGCGCCGGTGTTTGAGCGCCTTGCCCATGACTTCCTCCGAACGGCCGCCGTGATATTCCCAGGCGTTGTCCATGAAGTTGATTCCCTGATCGATGGCCTCATGCACGATGCGGATGGAAGTCGCCTCGTCTTTTGCGGTCGCCAGGGTGTGTCCGCCGAGGCCGATGATGGAGACCATCTCGCCGGTTTTGCCAAGCCTGCGTCGGGGAACGCTTGCGGCAACCGGGCCCGTGGCGGACGGCGCGTTGGTTTCGGCCGCCGGCAGGGAGGGATCCAGCAGCAGTCCGGCGGTGGCGACGCTGACGCCTTTGAGGAAGGACCGCCGGCCCATGGGATGGGAGGAATCAGGGGAGCGCATGGAAGAACTCATACGCCCTACCGCCGAAGGTTGCCAGAAAAAATCCGGCGTCAGCTCACGCCGCGCCGTCCACAATCGTGCAGACGATGGGCGTCAGCTGGATGCCGCTCGCCTTTTCGTAGGCGGAGGTCATGTGGGCAATAAAGCTTTCGGCTTCGTGATGCTTCACCAGGTTGATGGTCGCGCCGCCGAAGCCGCCGCCGGTCAGGCGCGCGCCGAGACACGCCGGATGCTTCTGGGCGAGCGCGACGAGCAGGTCGAGCTCCTTGGTGCTGTTCTTCAAGTGATCCCGCGAGCTGGCGTGGCTTTGGAACATGTACTGGCCGAACTGCGCGTGGTCGCCGGACCGCAATGCCTTCGCACCGGCCACGACGCGCGCGATTTCCGAAACCACGTGATGGGCGCATTCAAATTCGCGCGGCGTCAGCTTTGACCGGTTCGCCACCACATCCTTGAGCTCCACCGTGCGGAGAAACTTCGCGCCGAGCTTCCGGGCCGCGCTTTCGCAGTTCTCGCGGAGTTCGTTGTACTCGCCGCCGATGAGCTGATGCTTCACGCCCGAGTTGCAGACGATGATCGCCTCGCCGGGCATCGGCGGGTTTTCCACAGTGAGCGAACGGCAGTCGATGTCGATGACGCTCGCGTCCTTGCCGAACAGCGAGGAGACCTGGTCGAGAATGCCGCATTTCACGCCGACGAACTGGTTTTCCGCCGCTTGGCAGACCTTCGCGGTCTCCAGTCGTTCGGCCGGGGTTAATGCAGGCAGTTCGCCCTTCGCATCGCGTTTCGGCGCGGCGCCCAGACCACCAAGGGTGAGCGCGTAGGGGTAAAGCTTCCGCACGATGAGCGCGGTGGCGACTTCCAGGGCCGCGCTGCTGCTCATCCCGGCGCCCATCGGAATGGTGCCGTGGATGGCGGCGTTGAAGCCGCTGAAATGCACGCCGCGCTTCTGCAACTGCTCCAGGGTGCCCTTCACGTAATCGGCCCAGGACGCGGCGGGGTTCTTCTTGAACTCGTCCGCCGGGAAGATTTCCGGCTTCGGAAACAGCGACGAGATCAGCTCGATCTTCCCGTCGTGGCGGGGTTCGGCGGCGATGGTGATGTAACGGTTCACCGCCAGCGCCATCACGAGGCCGTCGTTGTAGTCGGTGTGGTTGCCGAGCAGCTCGAGGCGGCCGGGCGCGCAGACGGTGTGGGCGGCGCGGTGTTGAAAATGTTTTTTGAACAGGTCTTGGACGTCGAGGATTTCTGTTTTGGTCATGGAAAAAAAGGGGCGGGGTTTCAAAGCCGGTCGAGGCGCCGGGCCTGGGCGAAATCTTTTTCCGTCAGGCCGCCGGCATCGTGGGTGGTCAAGGTGAGTGTGACCTTGTTCCAGCGGATGTCGATGTCGGGATGGTGCTGGACTTTCTCGGCCAGCCGGGCGGTGGCGTTGACAAAGCGGATGGCGGCGGGGAAATCCTTGAACTGAAAATGCCGCGTGATCGTGGAACCTTTTTTCTTCCACTCCGGAACTCCGGTCAGCGCGGTTTTGACCTGCGCGGCTTTCAATTTCGACATGGCGAAGAATGGGCACAACTCCGCCCGCACGTCACGATGAAAAATGGATTGCCAGAGTCCGGCACGCGGCTCAGAACCATTCCTTGCGGCCATCCACATAGATGCGCACGAACTCCTCGTCGGTCTTGGTCAGGTAAATGATGCCTTCGATCAGCCCGAGGACGTGCGTGACGATTCCGGCGATGCCGCAGGTGAGAATGGTCAGCAGCAAGGTGATGAGTCCGGCACCCGTGTAGCCAAGGATGAACTTATGAACGCCGAAGCCGCCCAGCAAAATTCCGCAGATGCCGGCGGCGACTTTGTTCGACGCCTTCGCGGCGATGGTGCGGTCGGTCGCCGAGGTCAGGGTTGGCGGTTGGGTGGAGATGGTCGGGGGCTGACTGCTGGCGGAGGCGGTGAAATCGGGAAAGCTCCCCAGGGGTTTCCATTCCGTGGAACCTTCGGCCTGCACGAGCGTCTCCGAGCGGGCGCGGCCTTCGGCCACCCAGCGCTTGATCTGTTCCCCGCTCACCGGCCCGTAGGCCTGTCCGTCTGCTCCGATGATTTTATACATATGCAGCCTTTCGAATGGGGACGAGCATCGCAAAAACCGGCGCCGCCGCCATTATATTTTGTCCGGCGGATTTGTAATCCGGGGCGGAGTTGCGGCCGCTTCGTTGGCCTTGGCCTTCAGATACAAATCGATGCTGGTGACCAGCGACCACAGCCACGCGGCGCCGAACAAGGCGAGTCCGACCTGCCACATCCAGTTGCGCGCTTGCAGGGCCGGGGATTTTTCCATGGCCTCGGCGATTTGCTGGCAGAACAACGCACCGATCCACAAGGTGATGGCCAGGAATCCCGCCACGGCCAGCGCAAGCTGGCAGCTTCCGACGATAAACCGCCGGCCCATCAACGAGCCAAGCCCCGGTGTCGCCAGCAGGTTTACCAATGCGCAACTGACCGCCCTTCTGACTCCGATGGGCTTGCTGGGAGACGGTGGCATGGAAATCGATCAACGGAACCAGCGTTTGATTTCGGGCTTGTTGATCACCACCAGGGCCCAGATGCCGAACGGCAGGCCGAACAGGCAGCAGGGGGAAAGACATGGCAGCAACGCCAAGATCGAACCGGTCACCACGAACTGATGCTTTTCCAAACGGTCCAAGTGTGACGCGGCCATCCAGATGACGACGGCAATGGCCGCACCAATGAGATTCTGGAAAATTCCAATGCCACCCGACAGCTGGCTGAAGACCTTCTGAAACTGCGGGTCTCCGTTTTGCGGTATCAATTGGATTCCAGCGAGCGAACAGACGTTTAAGACCAAGCCGATCAAAACGGCCAGCATGCCCAGTCCGGCGGTGACTTTTAATCCAATCGATGGGCCCTTCACGGAATTCAAAGCCTGTTCGCGGGAATCATTGCTTTGATAGCCCGTCGACGGTGTGTTGCCGGCGGCGACGGCGACCGGGTCGAGGCCCAGGGCCTCGGCGAATTCCGGGATCTGACCCAGTGGTTTCCAATCATTCGTGCCGTCCGCGCGGGCCTGCGTCTGCGCATTGACGCGGCCTTCGCTGATCCAATAGCGCAGCTGCTCCGCCGTGATGGGGCCGTATTCCTTGTGGTCCGCTCCGATGATTTTATACATGACTAGATTTCCTTTTCCGGTTTCGAGGCATTGTGTTCATTCCGTTCCGCGGCGCAATCCCTAAGGTGCCAGCGTTGCGAACACCGGCAGCGGCAGGTCGCGGGCCACGGCGAAAACTCCCAGCGCCGCCAGGTAAATCCACCACCACACGGGTTTGATCTGCAGACCGGGCCGGCCTTGCCAGCGCCGCCACAGCGTGACTGCGCCGAGGGCCGCGAAGAGGAGCACCGACAGCACCAGAAAGGCGTTGAAGCGCAGCGCCGCGAACACGTCGCCATGCAGCAGCGCATGCGAGGCCCGCAGCATGCCGCACCCGGGGCAGTTCAAGCCGGTGAGCTGATGAAAAACGCACCGGGGATAAATCGGCACCCGCGCCGGGTCGAAGAGAAACAACGTCAACGCTCCCGTCACCACGGCGAGTCCCACGAGGCATGCTCCCCACGTTTTCATGGCGGCGGTTCGCATGGTTTAAAGACGGTGAAAATGCCGGCCTGACCAGTTCCAGTGCGAACTCAGCAGGACGAAGGTGATCAGTCCCAGCATCAGCAACAGTCCCAGCACCGAAAGCACCACGCCGGCGACGGCCATTCCTTTGCCGGTGTAGGTCTGCGGTGCGCCGTTGATCTGCGCCAGGCCGATGAGGGAAAAAATCAGGCCCAGAAGGTTGAACGGCAGTCCATAGCAGCACAGTCCGCCGGTCACCGACAAAATTCCGAAGATCAGGCCGGTGACGGCAAAGCTGTTTGTCCGGCGGCCGGGAAGCGGGGAAGACCCCGCGAACTGCGGGGGAAACAGAGGCGAGAATTCCGGAAACAGGGCGAGGGGCTTCCATTCCCCGCCGGCGTCCGTCCGGGTTTTGGTTTCGGCGTCGGCGCGGCCTTCAGCGACCCAGCGCCGCAGCTGCTCCGCTGACACGGGGCCGTATTCGCGACCGTCAACTCCCAGGATGCGATACATGGGGAGACTTTGGACCGGGCTTCCAGCCGGCGTCAAGTCGCGCGCCGTGTCTTGTAATTCAGGCCGGAGCGTTTATCGTGGCGATCACCTGATTATGAAAAAGAAAATTTTGGTCATTGTCGCCGTGCTTGTCGTGCTGCTCATCGCCGGCCTGGTGGTCGCCGGCCTGTCGCTGGACGGTCTGGTGAAGCGCAGCGTGGAAACCGTCGGCCCGCGCTTCACCAAGGTGGATGTGAAGCTGGACGCCGTGAAGCTCTCGCTGCTTTCCGGCGGCGGCGAGGTCAACGGCCTCGTCATCGGCAATCCGGAGGGCTTCAAGACGCCGCACGCCATCCGCGTGGGGAGCAGCCGGCTCGTGGTGCAGCCCGCCTCCCTCATGTCGGACAAGGTCGTCGTGCGCGTCGTGCGTGTGGAAGCTCCTGAAATCACGCTCGAAGCTGGATTGAACGGCACCAACCTCAAGAAGATTCTGAACAACCTCAACGAAACCACCGGCGGCGGCAAAGACACGACGGCAACGCCCGCGCCGGCTTCCAACGAGCCCGGAAAAAAACTGCAGGTGGATGATTTTCTCATCACCGGCGCGAAGCTCAATCTCAACCTCACCGGCGTGGCCGCCGCGGGCATCACCCTGCCGGACATTCACCTCACGAACCTCGGCCAGGGTCCGGAAGGCATCACCGGCGCCGAACTCATGAAGCGCGTGCTCACCGAGGTGGAACGCGTCGCCGCCAAGGTCGCCGCCGAACATGCGGGCGACCTCGTCAAAGGCGCTTCGGGCCTCGTCAAGGGCCTGGCCGGAACCAACAGCGCCGCCGCGGAACAGCTCGGCAAAGGCATCGGCGACCTCTTCAAGAAAAAATAACCGGCAGGCTTTCCCCGGCATCACCGAAACCAGTTCATTCATGACTTCGCATCGCATCGGCATCATCGGCGGCAGCGGGCTTTATCATATCGAAGGCTTCACCAACCAGAAGTGGGTCAAGGTGAAGACCCCGTTCGGCAGTCCTTCGGATGAATTTCTCACCGGCACCCTCGGCGGACGTGAGGTGGTTTTCCTGCCGCGCCACGGCCGCGGGCACCGGATTCTTCCCAGCGAGCTCAATCATCGCGCCAACATCTGGGCGATGAAGAAGCTCGGCGTGGCCTGGATCATCAGCGCCAGCGCCGTCGGTTCGCTTCAGGCGAAATACCAGCCGCGCGACATCGTGTTCGTGGATCAGTTCGTGGACCGCACCAAGCGCGATTTCGAGCACACCTTTTTCGGCCGCGGCATTGTCGCCCACGTGGCCTTTGCCGATCCGGTGTCCAATGAACTGCGGCGGCTGCTGGTCAAGAGCGGACGGGCCTTGAAGGCGCGCGTCCACGACGGCGGCACCTACGTGAACATGGAAGGCCCGGCCTTCAGCACGCGGGCGGAATCCCTGACCAACCACAAGCTCGGCTACGACGTCATCGGCATGACGAATCTCGGCGAGGCCAAATGCTCGCGCGAAGCGGAGATTGCCTATGCGTCCATGGCGCTGATCACGGACTACGACTGCTGGAAGGTGGACGAGGCGCACGTCACCGTGGAGATGATCATTGAGAACCTCACGAAGAACGCGGCCATGGCCAAGGCGATCATCGCCCGGACAATTCCGTTGATTCCCGCCGAACCCAGCTGGCCGTGTCATTCCGCGCTGACCAACGCCATCATGACGGACAAGAAGCTCTGGCCGAAGAAGACCATTGCGGAGTTGAAGCCGATTCTGGCCCGGCATCTTTGAGATTCTTCCCCGGGAACAAACCTCCCGGCGCGGTATCATCCGGAGGATGTCAGAAATCGTTGGATGTGGCTTGGTGACTTCCGCCCTCGCTTCGGAATCGCCACGCCGGCGGAGGGCTTTGTTCCGGGATTTCCCGCGCGCCCTCCGAACTGACCTCAGACCTCCGCGACTTTTCCCGGACCCGGCTGGATGATTTTCATCTTCGGATGTCGAGAAAGGATCTGTTCCGCAAACCATTTACGAGCTTCCTCGTCGCCGTGCCCGAGCAGCACCGTGCGCGGGTTCACGCGGCCGACAAAGTCCAGCAGGTCCTCGCGGTTGGCGTGCGCGGTCAGATCAAACTCCTGCAGCTCGCACTGCCGGGTGACGCGGCCCGCGCTGGGGCTGAACACGAACGTCTCGCCGTCCTTCGCGGCGCGGAGACGTCCCCCCGGCGTTTCCGAATCGGTGTAGCCGACCAGGAAAATGGCGTGCTTCTTGTCTCCGATCATGCGTGCCGCGAGATCGTGCGCCGCGGTTTTCTCGCTCATCATGCCGGCGGTGATGACGAAAATCTTGCCGCCGGTGAGCCGCATCTTTTCCGCCTGGCCCTTTTCGAGGACGACCAGGTTCAACGCCTCGTGCAGTTGCAGGTCGGGGAGCTGCCGGTGCGCGCGGTGTGATTCCAAGTCGTAGATCTCCGTGAACACGCGGCCCAGGCCGCCAATGAACACCGGCTGCTTCTTTAAACGGCCCGCCTGCATCATCAACGCCAGCATGGCGAGGATTTCCTGGGTGCGGCCGAGCGCGAAGGCGGGAATGAGCACCGCGCCCTTGCGGGCCTGGACGCGTTCGATGGCCTGGGCGAGGCGTTCCACCTCGCTGGCGCGCGTCTGGCCGGGAGGCGTGGCGCGGTTGCCCCGGGTGGTTTCCATGATCAGCACGTCCGCCTGGACGTTGTCGAACCGGGCCGCCTTCAAAATGGTCTGGTCGTGAAAGCAGACGTCGCCGGTGTAGAAGAGCCGCTCCTGTTTTCCGCGGATGAGGACGCCGGCCGAACCGAGCGTGTGGCCGGCATCGAAAAACTCCAGCGTGGGCGACTGGAACCCGGCGCGGGTCTTCCGGAAAGACGCCCATTCGATCTCGCGGTTGTATTTGAACCCCTGGAACAGCGGCGCGATGTCATCGACCTCGTCGTGGGTGTAGAGCGGATATTCCCGGATGCCCAGTTCCTCCCGCTGCCGCGTCATCACGTTGACGGAGTTGTGCAGCACGCGTTCGATGATGTAGTAGCTCAGCTCGGGCATCAGCACGTGGGCGTTGGGGAAATGCTGCAGCGCGACGGGCAGCGAGCCGACGTGGTCGTGGTGGCAGTGCGACAGCGCGATGGCGTCCACGTCCGTGGTGCCGGCGGCGTCGTAAAGCGGCAGGCTGGCCCGGCCTTCGATTTTAGGATGCGTGCCGGCGTCGAGCAGCAGCCGGTGTCCGTTCATTTCCACCAGCCACGCGCTGGCGCCGATGTTCGCATCGGGATTCAGATTCGTAATCCGCATGAACCCACATTCAGACAGAAATGCGGGGAATGTCGAGGCCGGGGAACGTGGATGTGTCGGCGACCAGCCGCGCTTCTCGCCTCAGGAATTATCCCCGTCCAGCAAGCGGCCAAGTCCGCCGAGCGCCGAACCTTCCTCGCGGCCGTGCTTGGCGGACGCGGCGGCGATGCGGTCGGCCATTCGGCTGAACGGCAGGGATTGCAGCCAGACCTTGCCCGGTCCGCGCAGCGTGGCGAAGAACAGCCCCTCGCCGCCGAACAATGCCGACTTGATCTTGCCGACGAACTGGATGTCGTAGGCCACGCTGGGCTGGAACGCCACGATGCAGCCGGTGTCCACGCGGAGAAGTTCGCCGGGTGCCAGCACGCGTTCACGCATGTTGCCGCCGGCATGCAGGAAAGCCCAGCCGTCGCCCTGCAAGCGCTGCATGATGAAGCCTTCACCACCGAACAGGCCCGTGCCGATCTTCCGGTTGAAGGCGATGCCGACGCTGACGCCTTTCGCGGCGCACAGGAAGGAATCCTTCTGGGCGATGAGTTCGCCGCCGATTTCCGCGAGATGCGTGGGAATGATCTTGCCCGGATAGGGCGCGGCGAAGGCGACGCGTTTCTTGCCCAGCCCGCGGTTTTGAAACACGGTCATGAAGAGCGATTCGCCGGTCAGCAGTCGTTTGCCCGCGCCGAGCAGCGCACCGAGGAACCCGCTGTTCTGCTGCGAGCCGTCGCCGAAGATGGTCTCCATCTCGATGCCGTCCTCCATGTACATCATGCCGCCGGCTTCGGCGACCGCGGCCTCGTTCGGGTCGAGTTCGATCTCAACGTATTGCATGGCGTCCCCGTGAATCTCGTAATCAATTTCGTGCATTCGGTTCATAGTGTTCCTTTGTGTTGTCGGCGAAGTTTGCGTCATCGGTTCTAATCGTGCAGCTACAAATTTACCCGGCAAGTATGGCCGGTTGGCCGGGTGAATCATTTGGTTTGCGGTTGAACGGCCTTTGCCTAGATTCTGTCTCACCGAACATGCGACATAGCCATTCAACCCTTCCGCTCGTCTTGTCCTTCACCGTCGCGCTGGCTTTTTCCGCGCGCGCGCAACAGGTTCCCATCGTCGAAAAGACCCTCGGCAACGGCATGCGCCTGTTGCTCGTGGAACGCCACGACGAGCCTTCCGTCGCGGGCGGCTGGGTGGCGCATGTCGGCAGCTCGAATGAAAAGCCCGGCATCACCGGCATCGCGCATCTCTTCGAGCACATGATGTTCAAGGGCACGAAGACGATCGGCACCAAGGATTACGCGCAGGATCTGGAGATCATCAACGAACAGGAACGCGTCCGGGAACTGATGCGCGCCGAGGAGGTCAAGCTCCGCGCCATGTGGCGTCGCGGTGAAATTGACGACTGGCAGAAGCCCGAGAACAAACGCCGCGCTGGAAGGAGCTGGAAAAGGAATTCAACCAGCTCGTGGAACGGCAGCGAAAAATCCAAGTCAAGAACGAGTTCGACAAAATCTATTCCGCCAATGGCGCGTCGGGCATGAACGCGTTCACGTCGGAGGACATGACGGTTTATTTCTGCAACGTCCCCGCCAACAAGGTCGAGCTGTGGATGTGGATGGAATCCGACCGCCTGCTGAATCCGGTGCGCCGCGAGTTTTACTCCGAGCGCGACGTGGTGTTTGAGGAGCGCCGGATGCGGACGGATTCCCCGCCGCTGGGTTTGTTGAACGAACAGTTCAACTCGATGTTCTGGCAGTCGCATCCGTATCACTGGCCGACCGTGGGCTGGCCTTCCGACATTCCGGCCATCTCCAAACTTCAGGCGGATGAATTCTACGCCACCTATTATTCGCCGCAGAACCTCACCGTCTGCCTGGTCGGTGATTTCAAGACCGACGAAGTGGTCGCCCTGGCGGAGAAATACCTGGGCCGCATTCCGCGCGGGACCAATCCCATTCCTGACGTGGTGACGCTGGAGATGAAACAGGTTGGCGAGAAGCGGCTCAACGGCGAGGCTGACGCCAACCCGCAGGTGGACATTGTCTGGCACACGGTTCCGTTCCAGCACAAGGATTCCTACGCCCTGAAGATTCTGGGCGAGCTGCTCGCGAACACCACCGGACGTCTTTACAAGGGGCTGGTGCTGGGCAGCGGCGTCGCGACGGAGGCCAACGCCATGCAGGTCTCGCAGAAGTGGGCGGGATTCTTCGACATCACCGCCGAGGCGAAAGACGGCCACACGCCGGCGGAGGTGGAGCAGGCGGTTTACGCGGAGCTGGACAAGCTCAAGGAGGCCGAGGTGCCGGCGGAGGAACTGCAGAAGGTGAAGAACAATTTTGCCGCCGGCGAATACCGGAAGCTCCAGTCGAACATGGGCATCATGATGGGCCTGGTGCAATACGACGGCAACGGCGACTGGCGCGAGTTTGACAGCTTTGCCGGCAAGATCCAGGCGGTGACCGCCGCCGACGTGAAGCGCGTGGCGAACCAATACTTCACCAAGGAAAATCGCGCCGTGGCGACCTACACGCGCAAGCCGGGAACGGCGAAGAAGGAGGCCAAGCAATGAACGCCTCTTCACCCAGAATGAATTTCATGAAACCTGTTTTATCAGCAGTCTTGGCGGTGATCGCGGCGGGAACTCTCGCCGGCTGCCGCCATCAAGCCGTTGTTTGCGGTCATGTGCCGGTCCAGCCCGCGCCGGCGGCGGTGAGTGTTAGCAACTCGGCTCCGGCCAATAGTCTGGCGGAACGTCCCGAAAAGCTTTCCTTCCCGCCCCTTAAGTTCGAGCCGCCAAAAGCTGCGGATTATCGCGTCCAACTTAAGTCCGGTCCGGTGGCCTACGTGGTCCCGGACCGCACGCTGCCGCTGGTGAACATCGGCCTTTACGTTCGCACCGGCCAATATCTGGAACCGGCGGGCAAGGAAGGTCTGGCGGACTTGACCGGCTGGCTGCTCGCCCACGGCGGCGCGGGCACAAACACCGCCGAACAACTCGAAGAGCGCCTGGCGTTTCTCGCGGCGGACCTCGACGCGAACATCGGCGACACCCAGGGCGGTGTCAGCCTGAACCTGCTGTCGAAGGACCTCGACGAAGGGCTGGGCGTTCTGCGCGATGTCCTCTTTGCGCCGCGATTTCAGGCGGACAAGATTGCCCTGCGCCGGCAGCAGATTCTGCAGGACATGAAGCAGCGGAACGACGATTCCGCGAGCATCGAGGGACGCGAAAAAATGTTCCTCGCGTTCGGCGAAGACTTCTGGATGAACCGCTATCCCACGGCGGCTTCCGTCGAATCAATCACCGGTGAGGACATCGCCGCGTTTCATCGCCGCTGGTTTCATCCGCAGAATTTCATCGTCGCCGTGAGCGGTGATTTCGACCGCGCGGAAATGGTGGCCAAGCTGGAGAAGCTTTTTGCCGGCCAGGAGTCGGCCGAGCCGCCGCCGGGCGAAATCCCGACCAACACCGTCTTCTGCGCGCCGGGCATCTACCTCGTTGACAAGCCCGACGTGAACCAAGGCCGCGTCTCGATCTTCCTCCCGGGCATTCAGCGTGACAACCCGGATGCCTACGCCATCACCATCATGAACGACATCCTCGGCGGCGGCGGCTTCACCTCCCGCATCCTGAACCGGGTGCGCTCCGATGAAGGCCTCGCCTATTCCGCCGGGTCGCGGTTCAACGGCGGCGTTTATTTTCCGTTCACCTTCACGGCGCTGTTCCAGTCCAAGTCCCGCACCGTGGCGTATGCGACGTCCATCGTGCTGGAGGAGCTGGAGAAGATCAAAACCGCGCCGGTCACCGAGGCGGAGCTGAACATCGCCAAGCGCGCCTACATCGAAAGGTTCCCCCGGACCTTCGCCAGCAAATCGGCCATCGCGAACGTGTTTGCCTCCGAGGAATTCACCGGCCGCTTGGCGAAGGACCCTGGCTACTACCAGAACTACCGCAACAAGATCAACGCCGTCACCGCGGCGGATGTGCAACGCGTGGCCAAGCAATATCTGACGCCCGAAAAGCTCGCCATCCTCATCGTCGGCAACCGCGCCGACATCCTGCTCGGCCATCCGAACCACGCCGTGAAACTGACCGACCTTGCCAACGGAAAGCTGATTGACCTGCCGTTGCGCGATCCGCTGACCATGAAGCCGACGGCGAAGCTTTCGCGATGATGGCAAGGCCGGCGGACGATTGGAGCTCCGTTACTTGCCGGCTTCCGCCGAAGATTTGTTAACCAGCTCGTTATAGCGGGCAACCACCTCGTTGTGGTTGGTCACCAGCAGGTTGAACTTCTGCACGGACTCGCGCAGGTGTCCGGCCACCTCCGTGATCCGGTCGTTGGCCTCCTGAAGGCGGGTGTCGCGTTCGGCGACGGCATGCATCCAGTTGGTGAGCCCGGCCTTCAACTGGTCGCGTTCCGCGGTGGCGAGTTCCTGCGCCCGCTCGGCCGAGCGCTGCTGTTCGCGGGCTGCGGTCAGGTCCTCCTGGGTCCGCGTGAACTGGGTCTTGAACCGGGCCAGGTCCTCGTTCACGCCCTGGAGGCTTTGCTCGCTTTCCGCCAGCTTCTGCTCCTGGGTCAGCCGGGTCTTGAGGGCGTCGTTCAAATCCAGGTTCAGTCTCCGGTTCTGCCGCCATTGCAGCCCGCAGAGGAGCGCCAGCACCACCACGCCGCAGAGGTTGAGATATGGCAGGGCGCGGTTCATTTGGCCGGCTCGCGGATTTCAAACGCCACCTTCTGAACGCCCGCGCCGCGCACCACATCGAGCACCTGAATGACATCGCCATGCCGCGCATCGCGGTCGCCGCTGATGAACACGCGGAGGTTTTCGTTGGTGCGCGTGGTTTGGGCCAGGGCCTGCGCCAGTTCGTGCAGCCCCACCGGCTGCTTGTCGCAATAGGCCATGCCGGCCTTGTCCACGGTGATGTTGAGGAAGTCGTTCTTGGTCTCCCGGCTGGCGACGGTCGCCGTGGGGAGGCTCACCTTCACGCTTTTCAGGTTCACCATGCTCAGGCTGACCAGCATGAAGGCCGCGAGCAGGAAGAACATGATGTCGATCAGCGGGATGATCTCGATGCGCGCGCCCTCTTCGGGGGGCAGTTTGGAACCTAGTTTGACAGGCATGGGGGTCGCCTCAATGGACGGGCGTCGGGGAGGCCATCGCCCGTTCACGGGCAAAACCGTCGAGGTCATGGCCATGATGCCGGGCCGCCTCCACGAGCAGCTCGACATGATTGATCGTGCGTTCGAGGCGGGAACGAAAATGAACCAGGCGACGGTTGAAGAAATTGTAGGGCAGCAGGCAGAGGATCGCGATGCCCAGTCCGCAGGCCGTGGCAATCAGCGCCTCGGCAATGCCGCCGCTGACCTTGACGGCCGCGAGGTCCTCATTCCCCACGAAGTTGAACGAATGCATGATGCCGGTCACCGTGCCGAGCAACCCAAGCAGGGGCGCCAGCGTGATGAATGTCCCCAGCATCCACAGGCGCTTTTCCGCCTGCTCCAGCTCGTCCGTGGCGCGGAGCTGCATCGATCCCAGCAGGGATGTGTGCGCGTGCAGCAGCCCCTCGTGCACCGTGGCGAGCAGGGGATCGCTGGACTGACGCGTCATTTTCACGGCATGGTCGAAACGTCCCTGGCTGACGGCCTCAAAAGTTTCGCTCAAGTCTGCCGGCCGGGTGCGCCGATGCAGTCCCCACCACCAGAGCGCACGTTCGCAGACCACCACCAGGGCGGCGATGAAGCAGAACAGTATGGGCCACATCACCGGTCCGCCGCGCAGGAAAACATCCACGACCACATTCGCAAGCATCGGGTTCATGATTTTAGTTCAGCTCGAAACGAATCGGCACTTCGTAAACACGGGGGCGTCCGCTGGCAAACAGCCAGCGGGATTTCACGGCGCGGACAGCGCTTTCATTCAGCAACGGCCACGGGCTGGGCTTCACGGCTTCCGCTGCCAGCACCCCTCCGCTTTCGCCGACGGTCAGCCGCACCACCACGGTTCCCTGCTGGCCTTCGCGCCGCGCGCGTGGTGGATAATCCGGGGCGGGCTGTCTTCCTTCGCCCTGACCGAAAGTGATCTGCTGCACCGTCGGCGAAGAATTCCGTGCCGGCGCAGCTTGAAAGTGGCTGGCCGCCCGGGCTTCCGAGGTGACGGAAACGGATTCGGCCGGCAGCGCGAAGGCGATGGCGGCGGAAGGTTCGGCGACCATGGCCAGTTGGGGAACCGCGGGCAAATTCATGGGCGCGGCGCACGCGGGCGAGCCGCCGGGCGGGGCCGGTTGGACTTCCGGGACGGCGCTGAGCTGCACATTCAGCATTTCCACTGTCGTCACCGGCGGTCGAGCCGCCGGTTGCGGCCGCAGGTAAGGCCGGAGAAACCCAAACCCGCCCACGCCGGCGCACAGCAGCCAAAGAATCAGCGTGGTCAATTGGGCCAAAGAGATGGAATGGGAAGGCGCCGGCGCAAACGCCTTTGGCACCGCCGGAAAGGCTTCCGTTTTAGTGATGGTCAGGACGGCATTCATCAGTTCTCAATACGCCTCTGACATTAGGGCGGGTGTGGGAAGCCTGCTGTCGCCTGTTTGCGGATTGTTAGCGGAAATTTGCAGGTCAGCCCCGGTCGCGTCCGAGGAAGCGCCGCCAGCTCAGGGCAAAGCCCGTCCACACCAGCACCAAGGCGCCCAATGAGGCGGCCAAGGCGAGGGTTTGCCCGAAGATGCCGCCCGCTTCCCCGGTGTGAATGACCTTGTTCAAGGTGCGGAAGGCCCTTCGAAATCCATAGTCAGCCACGCTTTCCCGGCGCAGGACGCTGCCTGTGTAAGGGTCGAGCTGCAGCTGGGTCGGAGCGGCCGACGGGGCGTTTTCAACGACAACGGAAACTCCCACCGGTGGCGGATTCCGCCCCTCGCCGCCGCCATTGTTGCGTTGCTCCCCGCTGGCTTCTGATGCGGCGGGCGGGCCGGCATTGCGCGGACCACGCTGGCGTCGCCCGCCGAGCCGCAGCGTGATGGTCTGCCATTGGGGCAGATCGGCCTGGGCGGCCGCGAGCAACGCCTCCGGGCCGAGCGGCCGCGCGCCAGCTTCGGGAGCGGCAATGATCAATCCGGCATTTTCATTCTCCGGCCGTTTGTAAATCCAGTCGCCCACGGCGCGGAAGGACATGACGATGCCGGTGAAGGTGATGACCACAAGGACGGGCAGGCTCCAAAATCCAATGGTGTTGTGCCAGTTCCAATCCCGGGTCCGGCCTGAAACCCCGCGGCGGAACCAGACCACCTGGCGCAGTGCTCCCAGGTTGCGCGGCCACCAGAGGACCAATCCCGAAAGGCAGAGGGTGAGGAAAACGCAGGCGGACACGCCGACGATTGTGCCGCCAACCCGACGCCAGCCGCCTTGGGTTTCACGCGCAGCCGGCGCGGCCGCGCCAACGGCGGGTTCAACCGGTGAGGATTGCGGCGCACCGAGCCAGCGATGCCAGCGGAGCATGAGCTGGAAAATGGCGCGCGTTTTTTGTGCGCCCGAAGGATGCATCTCGCCGGTGTAGGGATTGGCATACAGGACATTCGTCCGGCCGAGTTGGATCACGACCGCCGCCGCCGGGTCGCGGGACAGGACAATTTCCGAGGGACGCATGCCGGGATTTTCTTCCCTTACAATTTCGACGAGCTCATCAAGAGGAACCCGCGGGGCGTTCTTGGGGGGCGGGGAGACACGGCGGAGGTCGCGTTCCTGCCAGCCGACGATTTGTTTTTCAAAGGCCATCGTCGCGCCGGTGAAGGCGGTGATGGCGATCACGCCGCCCGCAGCAAGGCCGAGGACGAGGTGCAGCCAGAAAAAAACTTTGCGCCCGGTGCCGTTCACATTTCCGCCCATTGCCGCAGCAGGTTGTGATAGACGCCCGTGATCTGGACGACGCCGGGATGGGCCGGAACATCGGCGCCCAGCCGTTGCAGGCCGATGTCGAGGTCGAAGAGCAGTCCCCGTTTCGCGTCGTCACGGATCATGCTTTGAATCCAGAAGAACGAGCACAGCCGGATGCCGCGCGTGACGGGATTGACGCGGTGCAGGCTCGTGGCCGGGTAAAGAATCATGTGTCCGGCGGGCAGCTTGGCGCTTTTCACGCCGTAAGTGTCCTCGACCACCAGTTCCCCGCCGTCATACTCGTCCGGCCCGGCGATAAAAAGCGTGGCGGAGAGGTCGGTGCGGATGCGATGCCCGGTTCCGGGGACGGTGCGAATGGATCCGTCCACATGCGTGCCGAAGGTCTGGCCGCCGGCATAGCGGTTGAACATGGGGGGCAGGATGTGCAAGGGCAGGGCCGCCGCCATGAACAGTGGATTTTTTCCCAGCGCCTGCAGGATCATCTCGCCCACCTGGCGCGCCGCCGGGGAGGCGGCGGGGAGTTGTTCGTTGTTTTTGACGCGGGCGCCCTGGTGTCCGGCCGTGTCGCGACCGTCCACCCATTCCGCCCGTTCAAGAATCTCACGGGCTTCCCGGACCTGGTCCGCCGTGAGCACATTGGGAATGTCCAGCATCATAAGCGGTCAGAAGCTCCATTCGGCCGCGAGCGTGAAGGAACGCGGAGTGCCGGGGTAATAGCGCCCGCCGTTGTTGTTGAGCCGGTAGTATTGCGCCGCAAACAGGTTGTTCACATTGAGGCGGACGGAGAAGTTCTTCGAGAACTCGTACGCCAGCATGCTGTTGAAAACCAGGTAATCGGGGGCCTCGATGCCCGCCGTGGCGGTGGGTTTCAGCGAGCCGCCGGTGCTGCGCAGAACCGAGGAGGAGTATTGGGCGCCGCCACCGATGGTCAGGCCGGACTTGAACTTGTAGGCGGTCCAGAGGTTGGCCGACCATTCGGGCGTGAAGCGCAGGGCCGCGCCGCTGTTGGTTCCGCTGTTGGAGGAGGAGGGCGCCGCATACTCGCTGTGCGCGTAGCCGAATCCACCGAAGACCATCCAGCGTTCCGTGATCTTGCCGGAGATGCCAAACTCGACGCCTTCCACCGTGTTCTTTGCGTCCTGGAGGTAGTCCTGGGTGGTGCTGTCCTGCACGATGTTGTTGAGATTTTCCGAGCGGTAGAGCGCGAGGCTGGTGGACAGGCGGTCGTGAAAGAAGTTCCACTTCGTGCCGATCTCGTAGTTGATGTTCTCCTGCGGCTCGAAGACGGGATTGTTCGCGTTGTTGGCGTTGGTGGACAGGGTGAACGTCGTGCCGGGCGGGGTGAAGGAATTGGCGTATGAGAAATAGACGCTGCCATTTTCGCGTGGCTTGAAAACGATGCCGGCCTTCCAGCTGAGCAGGGTGTCGTCCGTCTCGATGCTGGGACCGTTCACGCCCGCCGTGCTGCGGCTGCGATATTCCGTCTGGTAGTGCTCGCCGCGGACGCTGGCGTTGAGCTGAAGATGATCGTTGACCTTCGTGGTGCCAAAAATATAACCGGCCGCCGTGTCGATGGAGCTGTCGGTAAACGCGTTGTTCGTCAGCACCGGCAGCTGTCCCGGCGTCGCGGCGCGGAACGGGTTCGGCAGATAAACGCCGGTGCCCGGTCCGTTCACCGCCGTCCACGTGGGGGAAAACTGGCTTTCCCGGGTGAACTCCAGGCCTCCGCTCAGATCGTGCTCAAGCCTGCCGGTGTAGAGTTTGAAGGTGCCGTTGAGCTGCTCGGAGAAAATTTCATTCTGGGCGTCCAGGTGGATCCGGCGCGGCGTGACCACGCCGGAGTTTGTGTTGATGCTGGAAGCGTTCTGGATGTAGGTCGTGAGGGCGTCGCGGTCGTTGCGCGAATAGGTGAACTGGTTGCGCAAGGTGAAGTCCTCTGAGAAGTCATGCTCGGCGCGGGCGGTCACGCGCAGGCTGGTGACGTGGTCGTAATCCTCGCGGGCCAGCCCATAGAAATTATTCTGCCGCACGGCTCCCAGAACGCCGCCCGGCAGCGCGGCGACCGGCAGACCGGAATCGGGAAGGTTTTGCTGTTCGAGCCAGGAAGCCGAAAGATGCAGCCGCGTCGGGGTGCCGAGTCCGAGGGCCAGGGCCGGCGCCACACCCCAGCGGTTGTTTTCCACATAGTCGCGGCCGGGCACGCCGCCGTCCTGGGCGATGCCGTTCAATCGCAGCGAGCTGCCGTTGATCCAATCGCCCTTCGATCCAAGGCCCAGCGGCTGGTTCATGTCCACCGTGCCGCGCCACGTCTCGGCGCTGCCATAGCTGGCCGTGCCCGCATAGGCCCGTTGCAGCATGGCGGACTTGGTCGCCAGGTTGATGTAGCCTGAACTGCCGCCGCGACCGTTGTCCGCGCCGGCCGGTCCCTTGGCGATCTCCACCTGCTCGAGGTTGAAGATGTCACGGCTGTAGGCGCCCGAGTCCCGGACGCCATCGACGAAAATGTTTCCCGACGCGTCGAATCCCCGCATGAAGAAGGAATCGCCGGCGGCCACGTTGCCGCCTTCGCCGGCGGCGAAGGAGATGCCGGGAGTGTTGCGCAGCACATCGGTCAGCGTCTGTGCGCTTTGCATCGTGTAGACCTCTTTCGGGATGGCGACGATGGTCTGGGGCGTGTCGAGCAACGGCTGGGTGAACTTGGGCGACGACACCTGATCCGACTTGAACGCGGGCTCGTTCTGGCCCTGCACGATCATTTCCGGCAGCTGCGTCGCGGCGTTGGTGTTGACGGCGGCGGGCGTCGCGGCCACGGCATTGGTGTCCTGGGCAAGTGCGGGAGAAAGGCCGGGCACCAGCAGCAGGGCGGCAAAAGGCTTGAGTCGTTGTTCGTTCATGATGGGCACAGCCTAGGGAATCCCGCCGGCCCCCGCTGTCGGCCCATTGCCAAAGATTTGCGTTGGCTTGCAATCCCGCACATCGGGCTTGTCTATCGCCTGCAATCGCCGTAAGCAGTGATTCGATGCGGGGAAACATTTCAGACGCGGACTGGGCCGCCGCAAAGCAGCGGGACGCGGAGGCGAACGCGCACTTGCTTCGTGGGCTGGCGCGGTTGGAGGCCGGCGCTCCCGATGATTTGGTGGCAGCCGTGAACTGTTTCGATGCCGCCATCACCCTGCGGCGGCAGCTGCCTCTGGCGGCAAATCCCTGGTTTCGCTACGGACTCATCGCGGGATGGCTCAACCGCGCCGACGCCCTGACACGGCTCGGGTCGGCCGATAATCTCAACGAAGCCTTGGGCTGCTTTGACGAGGCGCTGGCGCAGTTGCGTGAACTGCCGATGAATGAAAGCCACCTGTTCGTCAAGCGCCTGGCCATCGCCTGGCTCAACCGCGGGCTGACGTTCATGAAACGGGGCGATGGCGGATCCTTGCGTCAATCCGTGGACTGTTTTGCCGAAGCGGTGGCCGCGGCCAAAAACTATCTGGGGCTTTGTCCGGAGGAAGCCCGTCCGCTGCTGGCCGCCGCCTGGTTGAACCGGGGCATCGTCCTGCTGCGGCTGGGGCCGGCCCAGGCGGAGCCGGCACGCACGGCGGCAAGGCAGGCGTTGTCGGTCATCTCCGCAGTTGAGCGTGACGACGAGGCCACAGCCGAGGTGGGATTCAAGGCGCGGCACGTTTTATGTCAGGCGTTGGCGATCTTGATCACGGGATCGGACAGTGTGCCGGCGCGGCTGGAGCTGTTGGCGGAGGCCACGGACGCGGTGGACGAGGGAATGGCTTTGGGACGGCACTGGGAGACGCGCGGGCAGCGTCGATTTCGGCCGGAGGTGGCCGGGCTGTTTCATTTCGGCTGCCGGGCGTTTCAGGCCCATCAGCCGCATTTTCTGGTGGAGTTTTTGCTCGAGAATCTTGACCCGGCAGAATCCGAAGGCGCCTTCGGCGACAGCGTGCTGATGCAGGCCACGGCCCTCAATGCCATCTGGCATTCCCTGCAGGATCTTCAGCGCGACGGCTTCAAGGCGATGAATACGCCGGACTTCGAACGGCTGCTGGCGCGGCTCGGGGACTTGCGCATCGCCGGTGAGCGGCTCTCGGTGCTGCGCGCGCGGACAGGGTCAAAACTGCGCTGACTGCTTTCCGCGTTTGGCGAGCGGCTGCGAGGTGGTGGCCATGGGATACAATCCCGGGCAGCAGCCGAACGTCTCCTGAAACGCGTGGCTGAAATGGCTGAGGCTGTTGTAGCCGACTTCCAAAGCGACCTCGGTGACGTTGTGCTCGCGGGCGCGGAGCAGTTCGGCGGCGCGTTCCATCCGGAGCTGCCGCAGGCATTGCGTGATGGTGCGGCCCGTCTGCGCGGAGAAGACGCGGCTCAGGTAAAAATGACTGCAGCCGATTTTCTTGCCCAGCTCCTCCAAGGTCGGCGGCTCGGCGAGATTTTGCTTGAGCAGGAAGATCACCTGCTCGACGCGGTCCTGCGCGAGCCGTTGCTGGCGGGAGCAGAACAGCTCCTTCTCCGGCGGCGGCTGGAGCAGGAAGGTGACGGCGAGTTCCAGCGCCTTGCATTGGTACCAGAGCGCCTGCGCGGCGGCGTAAACGGGCGGCTGCCGCAGCGTGGTGATGAGCTGCTGCTGCGCGGCGTTGAGGCGCACCGTCGAGCCGGAGACCTGTTCGCACGGACGATTCTCCACCGCGGCCCGTGCCACGGGATGCAGCATGGGTTCCATGCCGGCGAGATGCTTGGCGAGAAACAAGCAGGAAAATTCCACGGTCAGAAACTGGTGCTGCTCGTCCGCCGTGCGCCGGGCGGTCAGGGCTTCTTCGCGGCGATGATAAAAGCCCACCGTGTTCGGGGCGAATTCCGTCCGGTGCCTGCCGCTTTCGACGAAGCCATGGCCGGCGAGGTTCAGACACAGCTCGACGCAGCCCGGGTGAAAGCTCGCCGCCCAGTCGAACTCGCGCCGGGCGAAAAAGTCATGCCACTCGATGCTGAAGCCCGCGCCGCGGAAATTGCCGAACAGCGGCTGCCAGCCGCCGCCGACATCGCGCCAGGCGGCGCTTTCGGTGAAGGCCGCGCCGGACCGGGCAGGTTCTGGATGTGGTTGGGCGGTGGCGGACATGCTGGTTTGACCGGGGCAATTCTCGACGGGGAACCATTTTCTGGCAAGCGGCGAGTTGCCTTTCGCAAGTCAACGGCAAGATTTCGCAAGCCGCCGCAAACGAAGATTTTCATTTCTCCGCCGCCGTTTCTGCGGCATTGTGGGCTCGTTATGGGAAAGCGACGTGAAGCGCGCGAACGCGCCGTTCAATTTTTGTTTCAGCACGACCTGAATCCGCCGGAAAACCTGGATGCCGCCCTGGCGCACTTCTGGGCTTCCCAGCGCGCCGCGGCCATCGCGGAGGAAAAGGGCGGGGCGGCGACCTGGGGGCAGGAAGCGGAACTGCCGCCGCCGACGACTCAGGAGGCGGCGATGCGCCTGTTCGCCGAGCCGTTGATCCGCGGAGCCATCGAGCATCGCGACACCATCGACGAGCAGATCAAGAAATACGCGGCCAACTGGGAGCTGCACCGCATCGCGGCCGTGGACCGCAGCATCCTGCGCCTGGCCATCTATGAGATGCTCTACCGCCAGGACATTCCGCCGATCGTCAGCATCAACGAGGCGGTGGACATCGCGAAGAAGTTTTCCACCCAGGACAGCGGCAAGTTCGTCAACGGCCTCCTCGACAAGGTGAAGAGCGAACTGATGCGTCCGGCCCGCATCGTGAAGTGATGTTCGCCGACCTCCATCTGCACACGAATTTCTCGGATGGCACGTTCACCCCGGAGGAGCTGGTCGCGCACGCCGCGCAGCACAAGCTGTCGGCCATCGCCCTGACCGACCACGACACCGTCGAAGGCTGCCCCCGCGCCGCCGCCGCCTGCGCCGCGGCAAACCTCCAGTTCATCCCCGGCTCGGAGCTCACGGCGGAACAGGCCGACAACGAAATTCACATTCTCGGATATTTCCTCGACGTTCAAAACGAACGGCTGCTGAGCGAGACGGCCAAGTTCCAGGCCATCCGCCAGAACCGCATCCGCGAAATGGTCGCGCGGTTGAACGAGATCCATGTCCCGTTGGATGTCGAGGAGGTCTTCGCGCTGGCCAATTGCCGGGCGCCGGGGCGTCCCCACGTCGCGCGGGCGCTGGTGAAGGCGGGCCTGGTGGAAAGCCTCGACGAGGCCTTTGAGCGTTTTTTGAAAAAGAACCGCCCCGCCTGGGTGCCCAAGTCCAAGATTTCCGCGCAGGACGCCATTGAACTGATTCATCACTCAGGCGGCCTTGCCGTCATGGCGCACCCGGGGCTGAATCGCACCGACGAGATCATTCCGGATTTGGTGGACGCCGGCCTGGACGGGATTGAATGCTTTCACACCAAGCATCCGAAGGCGACGTCGGAGCATTACCTTCAGATGGCGCGGCGTTTTGGGCTGCTCGTCACCGGCGGATCGGACTGCCACGGGTTGAACAAGGGACGTCCGCTGGTCGGCTCGGTGCGGCTGCCGTTCCATTACCTCGAAAAACTTCAGGCCGCGAAAAAAAACCGCAACTAGTCCATGGGTCTCTTCGCCAAATTCAAAGCGGGTCTTGCCAAGACCCACGCCAAGCTCACCCACGAGCTGAAGCGCATCGTCACGCGCTCCCCCAAGCTCACCGCCGAATCACTGGAGGAGATTGAACAGGCCCTGATCGCCGCCGATCTGGGCATGGCGATGACCGCGCAGATCGTGGACGCGGTGAAGAAATCCTACGAGTCGCAGGGGGCGGCGGGATTGGACTATCTGGCCATCGCGCGGGCTGAGATTGAAAAGAGCCTGGCGGCGAACAAGGCCGACTTGCTCAGGGCGCCAAGCGGTCCGACGGTGGTTTCCATCGTGGGCGTCAATGGCACGGGCAAGACGACCACCTCGGCGAAGCTGGCCTATTTGATTCAGTCGCAAAAAAAGACCGCGCTGCTGGCGGCCTGCGACACGTTCCGGGCGGCGGCCATTGAGCAGTTGAAACTCTGGGGCGCGCGTCTCAAGGTCGAGGTGATCGCCGGAGCCTACGGGGCGGACGCGGCGGCGGTGGCCCATGACGCCGTGACGGCGGCGCAGGCGCGGCAGGCGGATTACCTGTTCATTGACACGGCGGGACGCCTGCACACCAAGCACAATCTCATGCAGGAGCTGCACAAGCTGCATCGTGTCATCGGCAAACAGCTGCCCGGCGCGCCGCATGAAGTGCTGCTCGTGCTCGACGGCAGCACCGGCATGAACGCGCTGAACCAGGCGCGTGAATTCAACAAGGCCGTGCCGCTCACCGGCCTCATCGTCACCAAGCTCGACGGCACCAGCAAGGGCGGCATGGTGGTGGCGATTCAGAAGGAGCTGGGCCTGCCCATCAAGTTCATCGGTCTGGGCGAACAGCCGGACGATTTGCAGCCCTTCGATGCGAAGCAGTTCGCCGCGGCGTTGTTTGCCGAATAGCCGGGCGCTTGTCCGCAAAACAACGGAGCCGTTTTTCCTTCGCAAGGTCCGGTTCGTGCCCAATTTTCAAACCGGTTTGCAAACCCCCGCCAATGACAGGTTTGTCGAGGTCTGCTATCGATGAAGCTGAACCCGAAGTCGTAATCGTATGCAACAAAATGGCACCCAACCATGCCAGTGTCCCCCGGCCGCGTGCGTGCTTTTGCGAGCAGTTAAACCCCGCAGATAGTTCAGTTGTAACGCAGAGATCTATGAAAAATCCCCAATCCCCCCTCCGTTCCTTGGGCGGTTTCGCCCGCTACTTGATCACCCTACGTCCCGCAGTCGCCGCCGTTGGCGCGGCGTTGTTGAGTCAGGCGGCTTTCGCCACGTCCTCACTGCCGTTTTATGAGCCGTTTCCAACTGCCTACACCGAAAACGGCAACTTGGGAGCGGCACCCAGTTTGACCGTTTGGGACTTTGGCAATAGCGCCAGTTCTTCCTCCGGACGCACCGCCACCGTGGCCGCGCAGGGTTATCCCGGGCTGACCACGGACACCGCTGCGTCGAAGGGCATCATGTCCCGTCCGGCAGGCACGGGCGCCAAGGATCGCGGCGCGTCGCTGACCATTCCTTCCGGAGTCACCCTTTACGCGTCGTTTCTCTTCAACATCCAGACCACGAATCTGGTGACCTCCAGGTTCTTTGGTCTCAGCCCCACCCTCAGCGGCACCAGCGTGAGCGCGAATGGTGCGGTGATTTATTTGGACACCCAGCGCCGGCTGTCCGTGGCCAAGAACTCTGCCACGCCCGCTTTGACCAACACCTATGCGCTTTCCACCAACACAACCTATCTGGTGGTGCTGCGCTACAAATACAACACGGGCAGCTCCGCCGATGACTCGGTGGACCTCTGGTTGAACCCCACCTCGCTGGGCAACAACGCCGCGGTCCCGGCGCCCATCTTGTCCACCACGAACAACAACGACGTCGCCGTGTTCAACAGCGTGGCCTACTTCCAGAACAACGCCGTGGCGAACGCCGGCGTCGGTCTCTATTACATTGATGAAATCCGCGTCAGCACCAACTGGGCGGACGTGACGCCGACGAACTGCTCCCCGGGCGCGACGTTCGCCGTCACCGGCGGCGGCACCGCCTGCGCCGGTTCCGGATTCCCCGTGGGCCTGGCCGGCTCGGAAGCCGGTGTGGATTATCTCCTCTTCACCAACGGCGTTTACAGCGCGACGGTTGCCGGCACGGGCAGCGCCATCAGCTTTGGCTCGCAGACCGCCACGGCCAATTACTCGGTGCTCGCCAGCAACACGGTTTCCACCTGCGTGGGCTGGATGAACGGCTCTGTGGCGGTCGCCAATCTCGCCGCGCCCAGCATTGTCACCCAGCCTTCCGCCATCACGGTCGCTTCCGGCGGCGCGGGCACCATCACCGTCACGGCCGGTGGCGACGGGCTCAGCTATCAATGGCGCAAAAACGGCGTCAATCTTTCCAACGGCGGCCACTACGCCGGCGTCACCACGGCCAGCCTCACCATCTATCCGGCGGACGGCACCGATGCCGCCACCTCGGTCAACGGCTATGATGTCGTGGTCAGCGGCAGCTGCTCCCCGGCGGCGACCTCCTCCCGTGTCGGTTTGACCATCAAGACCCCGGCCGATCTCATCTGGGTCGGTGACGGCGCGGCGAACCTGTGGGACATCGCCACGTCCTTGAACTGGAACGACGGCGTGAACACCACGAACTTCAACTTCGGCGACAACGTCGTCTTTGATGACACATCCGCGAACACCTCCGTTGGGCTCGCCAGCCCGCTCCTGAGCCCGACGCAGATCCGCGTGGACAGCACGCAGAACTACATCTTCCGTCCCGGCGGCAACATCTCCGGACCCGGCACTTCGTTGCTCAAGACCGGCACGGGCATCCTCTATATGACGAACAACGTCAACTCCTACGCCGGCGGCACCACCATCAGCAACGGCATCATCGCCTTCAACAACGGCACCGCGTTCGGCAGCGGCACCATCACCATGGCTGGCGGCATCCTCGACACCTTCAACGCGCTCGCCAGCGTGGCGAACAACGTGCAGGTGACGGCCGACAGCATCATCGATGTCCGCAACACCTCGGGTTCCGCGCTGACCTTGAACGGCGACCTCGCCGGCACCGGCGGCACGCTGACCTTCAGCAACGCCTCCACCGCGGGTCCGACCATTCAGCTCACGCATACGAACATCAGCTTCAGCCGTCCGATTGATATCGCGGTCGGCGCAGGCACCACGCTGATTGTCGCGGGCAACAACACAGGCGGCTCCCAGATGTTCAACGGCGTCATCAGCGGTCTGCAGGGCATGATCTCCCGCAACGGCGGCAACGGCGTCACGATCCTGAACGGCGCCAACACTTACTCCGGCGGCACCTGGCTGCAGAACGGCACCATCGGCGTGGGCATCAGCTCCGTCTCAACGGTTCCGCCAACGGTGGATTCCGGCGCACTCGGCACCGGACCGCTGACCATCAACTCCGGCGGCGCGTCGGTCGGCATGTATGCCTCCGGCGGGGCGCGGACGGTGGACAACCCGATCAACTACACCAACACCGTGACCGGTTCGCCGTGGATCATCAGCGGCTCCAACGACCTGACGTTCACCGGCGTGGTGGACTTCTTCGCGGGCGACCGCACACTCCAGGTGGACAACACCGGCAAGACCGTCTTCGCCGGCGACATCGGCAACGGCGGCCTGATCAAGACCGGCAGCGGCACGCTCTACCTGAACGGCAACAACAGCTACTCCAATCCCACCATCGTCAGCAACGGCGCGCTGGGCGGCATTGGCACCATTGCCGGACCGGTGGTCATCATGCCGGGCGCTTCGCTCGCCCCGGGTGCTTCCGTCGGCACGCTGACGATCAACAACGACCTCACGATCAACGGCAACCTGGCCATCGAGGTGAACAAATCCCTCTCGCCGTCCAATGACGTCGTCACGGTTAGCGGCGTTCTGACCAACGGCGGCACGGGCACCTTGACGGTGGCGAACCTGGGCGCAGCCCTGGCCATCGGCAACAAGTTCACCGTCTTCAGCCAGCCGCTGCTCAACGGCAACGCCATGACCGTCACCGGCGGCGGCGCCACCTGGGCGAACAACCTGGCCGGCGACGGCAGCATCACCGTCACCGGTCTGGTCTCCACGCAACCGCCGCTGATCACCTCCACCGTGATCGCGGGCGGCAACATCGTCATCAACGGCACGAACGGCACGGCGGGCAGCGGCTACAGCGTCTATTCCTCGACGAGCCTCACCACGCCGCGCGCCAGCTGGACGTTGGAAACCTCCGGCACCTTTGGCGCCGGCGGCGGATTCAGCGTGAGCATCCCGGTGTCCTCGGCGACGCCGGCGAAGTTCTACCTGTTGAAACTGCCGTAATTCGGAGTATCTCCCACCGCCGCCAGCGGCCCGACCGCTGGCGGCGTTTTTATTTTAAAGTTCGGCCGGGAAAATCACGGCGTCTGCCGCACGCGCTCCAACTGTTCATCCAGCCGGCGCGGGGAAACGGGCTGGCGGGTGCCGAGCTCCTGGGCGAACAGCGACACCTTGAACTCCTCGATCATCCAACGAAATTCTTCGAGCTGCTTCAATCCCTCCGCCGAGCGCGGCGGTTTGGCTTTCAGCTTTTTGAATTCCTCCAGATACGGCGCCACCTGGCGCGCCCGTTCGGCATCCTTCAACGGATTCAACGCGGCGCGTTCGATGCGGGTGTGCAGCGCCTTGAGATAACGCGGCAGTTCGTTCAGCCGGCCGAACGGCACGGTTTCCAGAAAATTCGCCGGCAACAGCGCATCCAGCAAATCCGCCCACGCATTGGCCGGGCGCTTGACCGGAGCCACGGCTCCGAGCTGGCTGAGGTCGGACAGGGTCCGCTTCACCGGCGCGGCGGCGACGACGGCTGGACCGGAACGCCGGACAATTTCCTGCCGCAGCTTGAGGATGACGCCGACCTGGTTGATCAGCCGCAGGGCCAGACCGGGTATCTGCGCGCGGGTTTGTTCGACGGCGGCGGCGAAGTTCGCGTGGGTCAACGCCGGAAAAACGGTGTTGGGCAAAACCTCGCGTCGCAGATTGCCGAAGGCCGTCTCCTGCAATTCCTCCGACGAACACCAGCCGTTGAGCTGGGCGGCAAACTGCGACAGACCGCGCAGGTCTTTCTGCATCCAGGCGAAATCCTTTTGCAACGCGAGCTCCACCAGCCGCTGGAGGCCGCCGAGACTGGCCAGCCGCGCGGCGTCCTGACTGCGGAACAACCGGACGCTTACGGAGTCGTCGTCGAACTGCAAGCCTGGCCACGCCAGCACCGGGACGGGGCCGGTGTTGTGAACGACGAGCTGCTCGGGCAACTCACCGAATGACCAGCTCGTCAGCCCGAACTTCTCCCACTTCAACGCCAGCCGCGACCACGCGGAATCGTCGGCGACCGGTTCCACCTTCGTGCCTTCGAGTTTCTGGCGCAGTTCGGCCAGGTCGCGGCCGGTGCCGAGCGGTTTCTGATCCGGTCCGATCACCTCGATGCGCGGCCGGAGATGCTGTGGAACGGCGTCCGCCGGCCAGGCGTTGGGCGGAATCTCGACGCCGTATTTCCGCCGGATGAACACGGCGAGATCGTGCTTCAAGGATTCGCCGGCGGGCTGAAGTTCGCGTGCGATCTCCTCGACCTTCGGTGGAAACGGCATCAGCTCCTTGCGGATCGCCTTGGGCAGGGCGCGCAGCAACTCGGTGATTTGTCCCTCGCGCAAACCCGGCACGGACCATTCGACGCTTGCGCCGGAAATGGTCTGCGCCAGCGTGAAGCCGAGTTTCACAGTGACGCCGTCCTGCTCTTCGCCGGGCTGGTAGGCGTAGCTCAACGCCACCGGCTGGCCCCCGAGCGGAACCACGTCGGGAAAGGCGTTCGCGTCATAGCTCAACTCCCGACCGCCGGCCAGCGCGGCTTCATCAACGCACAGAAAGTCCCGCGGCTGCGCGCCGAGCACGCGGTTGAGTTCGGGCAGCGAGGAAACGCCCGGGAGCCGTTCGGCGTAGAAGCGGAACATCGCCTCGTCCACGTTCAGCAAGTCATGCCGGCGGACACGCGTCTG
>JAXMHO010000019.1:0-40669 GCA_046346715.1 Verrucomicrobiota bacterium | reverse complement strand
GTCGCTGCTCAACGGGATGTTTGGTTGATTGCGTTGTCCATCCCTTACCCATAGCAGGGACTTCATAGCATTTTGTGTATCACACACATCTTCGCTTTTGGTGTTTGTGAGATCGTTGCATCGTGATCGGCAGTGAAGTCGCTGGCGGAAAGAAAATCAAAAAAAACCGTCAACGCTATGAAGCTCACCCGAAAAATCGCAACCAATGCTCACCCACGGCTGTCATTGCTCATCGCAAATCCGAACGGACGTGATATGGAAACTGTTTCTACACCTGAACCACGGCTGACTGTCACACCTGAACGCCTCGCCTACTCAGTGCAGGAAGCGGCTGATCTTTTGGGCGTCAATTATTTCAGCGTCTATCGTCTCATCCAACGCGATAAACTCAAAGTCTGCCGCGCTCTGCGTGGCAAGTTGCTCGTCCCTCGTTCCGAATTGCTCAAGTTATTGAAACCCGAATAACACTTCCATGAACAATAATCCTTTTGATCGTCGCCGTCCGACCTCATTGGAGGACAAGGCCTATATTGCAACCATGCGACACTTCGTCAACGACCTGAACCAGTTCGCCGCCGGGAGTGACGCGGTGAAGCAGATCGAATGCAACCTGTCAGCAACGGCTTTGTCCATTCGCATCGCTGCACGGCAGCAACAGAAGAGAAATCCGATCCTAGCCGACGACGGCACGCGCTGGCACAAGTGCGTTGATCTTTTAAGGCCATTGCCCAACTCCATCGAAATGCAGATTTGCATGTTTATACAACTATTTTGTAGCTTTGTGACATGTGCCGTCAGGTTCGACAAACCGTGATTGATGCCCTCTACGCTATAGCAGAGGGTCAGCAGGGCTATTTTACCGCCAAGCAGGCGATGGATGCCGGATACCTGCTCGGCAGTCAGGCGTATCATGTCAAGGCTGAGAATTGGGTGCGAGTTGAACGGGGCATTTATCGGCTGGCACGCTTCCCTCAATCATCCGAAGAACAATTGGTCATCTATGCCCTTTGGTCACGCAATCGCGCGGGCGAACCGGAAGGTGTTTTTTCCCACCAGACCGCACTCAGCGTCCATGAACTTTCAGATGTGAATCCCGCCAAGCTTCACATGACCGTTCCGTCCGCATTTCGACGAAGCGCAAAAGTGCCCAAAATACTCGATCTGCACCGCGGAACTCTCTATGAGAAGGACGTTGAACAACGGCAGGGGTTTGCTGTCACTCGTCCGCTTCGCACCATTGCTGATCTGGTGGGAGCAGAATCCGTCTCACGAGACATCGTTAAGCAAGCCTTGACCGAAGGGCGGCTACGTGGACTGATTACCGTTCGAGAAGTGGCGGAACTGCGGCGACAAGAAAATCTCCCGAAGTGGTTTGATAACCTGCTTGTGACAAACGAACGATGAAGCCTCCGAGAAAGTATGCGTCCGCCACCGCCTTTCGAGTCGCGCTGGAAGACCGCCTGAAAATGATGGCTCAAGAAGACGGCTTCGATCTCCAGCGCGTGCGTCGGCAGACGGCATTTGATCGTTTGCTCTGCCGCCTGTTCGCAGGGCCGGATGCTCCGTGGTTGCTGAAAGGCGGCTACGCGATGGAATTGCGGTTGAAGACCGCCCGAACTACGCGCGACATTGATCTGGCCATGAAGCAACTTCCTATCGCTTCGTCCGATTGGGATGCCAATGTCTCGGATGTGCTGGAATCATTGCGCGAAGCGGGAACGCTGGACTTGCAGGATTTCTTCACCTTTATTTTTGGCAATGCGACGCAAGATCTCGACGCTGCTCCTTACGGCGGAGCGCGTTTTTCCGTGGACGCTAGACTGGCCGGGAGAACCTTTGCAAAATTCCACCTAGACGTGAGTACGGGCGATGTTCTGCGCGAGCCTTATGAAACACTTTCGGGTCGGGACTGGCTTGGATTTGCCGGAATCGCCAGCGCAAAGTTTCCGGCAGTTTCACCGGAAGAACAATTTGCCGAAAAAATTCATGCCTACACTTTGACGCGCGTGGGTCGGGAGAATTCCCGCGTCAAAGACCTGATTGATTTGGTTCTCCTGATCGAACATACCAAACTGAATGCCGCCCGTTTGCCAAAGGCAATTCGTGAAACCTTTCAGCGTCGCAAAACGCACGAAATTCCGTCCGCACTCATTCCGCCACCGGCCTCATGGTTCGGACCGTTTACAGAAATGGCGGTGGAATGTAACCTCGAACTGGACATGGAAAAGCATTTTAGCGTAGTTTCGCAATTCTTCAGCGAGTTGAATTTGTAGAACAGGACAAAACCATCTCTGGTTGGCATTCGCCGGAATATCCAAGACGACATGTTGTGAAGAAGTGGCCGTTGGCGAATTGAGGCACATGGCGAAAACTACGAACAAAAGCCTGTCGTGGAGTTGGAATTTGAAGTCAATTATTGAACCCGTAACCGGTCGCAAATGGGGGAAGGTACTATACTGCTGTTCTATACTATATGGTGTTTTCAGAGCCAAAAGAGGCAAACGGCAGTAAATGCTGGATGTGGATCAAACCATTGTAAACATTGGCTATAATCACCATTGCAAACGATAGCTAAAAGAAGCAAAAACTGCGATTTTGACACCCCAAGCAAGCGCGCTAGCCGGGCTACGCTACGCCCCGATCCATCCGCCTTGAAAGGCGGACGCAAATAGTATTCAGCCGCAACGCGAATTCAACCTTTCATTTTCATAAAAGCGGCACCCTCGCCGCGCCTTCAAAAACTTTGACGATTGCCCCTCGTTCCCGTAGCGTAAGGAGCTTTTTTACAAGCCATCATGATCGGGTTTATTGTCAAAAAAATCATCGGTTCAAAGAACGACCGCGAACTCAAACGCATCCGGCCCATTGTCGCGCGCATTAACGCGCTGGAGGCTGATTTGCAGAAACTCACCGACGACGCCCTGCGCCAGAAAACCGCCTCCTGGAAGGAGGAGCTTTCCAAGATCGAGGACAATGCGGAACTGGCCCGGCGGCTTGAAGAAATTTTGCCCGAGGCTTTCGCCGTGGTGAAGAACGCCGCCCGCCGTCTGTGCGGACAGGAAATCATCGTGCGCGGTCATCCGTTAAAATGGGAGATGGTCCACTTCGACGTCCAGCTCATCGGCGGCTACGGTTTGCATGCGGGCAAGATCGCGGAAATGGCCACCGGCGAAGGCAAGACGCTCGTCGGCACGTTGCCGGTTTACCTGAACGCCCTCACCGGTCGCGGCGTTCACGTCGTCACGGTCAACGACTACCTCGCTGCCCGCGACTCCGAATGGATGGGCGCGGTTTACAAGTTTCTCGGCCTGACCGTCGGCTGCATTCTTCACGACCAGCCGCCGAAGGTTCGCCGCGAACAATACGCCTGCGACATCACCTACGGCACGAACGCCGAGTTTGGCTTCGATTACCTGCGCGACAACGGCATGGCGACCCGTGCCGAGGATCAGGTGCAGCGCGGACATTACTTCGCCATCGTGGACGAAGTGGACTCGATCCTCATCGACGAAGCCCGCACGCCGCTCATCATCAGCGGTCCGGCGGTTGTCACCTACGACGAGCAATACGCCAACTTTCGTCCGCAGGTGGAATCGATCTTTCAGGCCCAGGAACGTCTGTGCAACCGCTTCCTGAAGGAAGCCGAGGAGCTGATCAAGAAACTGCATCCCACGGATGGTTCCAACGTCCAAAACGCCGAGGCGCTGGAACGGGAAATCGGCCTGCTGCTGTTCCGCGTGAAGACCGGCACGCCGAAATCCGAGGGCCTGATGAAGGTTCTCGAGAACCCGGAGAACCAGCGCCTGATGCTTCAGGGCGAGCTTTCGCTGCACGCGGACCAGAAGAAGACCGAGCTTTATGCGGAGAAGGAACAGTTGTTCTTCGCCATTGACGAGAAAAGCCACGAGGCTGATCTCACCGAGAAGGGCCGCAATTTCCTCAGCCCGCAGGATCCCGACGCCTTCATGCTGCCGGACCTGACCACGATGCTGCATGACATCGACACCGGTGCGGAGACGGATCCCCGCAAGCGGATGGAGGCCAAGACGAAGGTTCAGCAGGACTTTGAATCCAAGGCCCAGCGCATCCATGCCATTTCCCAACTGCTCAAGGCCTACACGCTTTACCAGAAGGACGTGCAGTACGTCGTGCAGGACAACAAGGTCATCATTGTTGATGAGAACACCGGACGTCTGATGACGGGCCGGCGCTGGAGCGACGGGTTGCACCAGGCCGTCGAGGCCAAGGAGCAGGTGGAGATCGAGCGCGAGACGCAGACGCTGGCGACGATCACGATTCAAAATTACTTCCGTCTCTACACGAAGCTCGCCGGCATGACCGGCACCGCCGAAACCGAGGCGCAGGAGTTCTATGACATCTACAAGCTCGGCGTGCTGGTGATTCCCACCAACCGGGCGATTCTGCGCAAGGACGCCAACGACTCCGTTTACAAGACGCGCCGCGAGAAATACTCGGCGGCGTTGAAGGAAATCAAGGAGGTGCATGCCCAGGGCCGCCCGATTCTGGTCGGCACCATCTCTGTCGAAGTCAGCGAAATGCTTTCCAAGATGCTCAAGCGCGAGGGCATCATCCATTCCGTCCTCAACGCCAAGTTCCACCAGCAGGAGGCGGAAATCATCGCCCGGGCCGGCCAGCGCGGCGCGGTCACCATCGCGACAAACATGGCGGGCCGCGGCACGGACATCAAACTCGGCCCCGGTGTTTCCGAACTGGGCGGATTGCACGTCCTCGCGACGGAACGCCACGAGTCCCGGCGCATCGACCGGCAGTTGCGCGGCCGTTGCGCCCGTCAGGGTGATCCGGGTTCCTCGCACTTTTTCATTTCGCTCGAAGACGATTTGATGCGCCTGTTCGGGTCGGATCGCATCGTCAAATACATGGAGAAGATGGGCCTGGAGGAAGGTCAGGAGCTGGAGCATCCGTTGCTGAATCGCTCCATCCAGACCGCTCAGAAGCGCGTCGAGGGCCACAACTTCCAGCAGCGCAAACGCACGCTCGAATATGACGACGTGATGAACAAGCAGCGCGAAGTCATCTACGGCTTCCGCAACGAGATCATTCACGCCGAGGATGTCCGCGACCGGCTCATGGACATCATGGAGGAGGTTGTCATCCAGAAGACCGAGCAGTTCACGGCCGGTGATTTGGATTCCGGCGACTGGAAAGTCCGCGGCCTGGCCGACTGGGTGAACCTGAACTTCCCGCTGGGAATGCCGGAAGGCGAAATCGTCAAGGCCGCCAAGTCGGGAACCGAACAGCCGGTGCCGGGTTCCATCTTTGACGGCCTGAGCCCCGCTCAATTTGCCGCCTGCAACTTCATTTCCGACAGTGTCCGCAAGGCCTACGAGCTGAAGATCAGCTTTGAAAAGCCCGAGGCTTTGAAGGAAGTGGAACGCTACACCATCCTCAGCGCGATTGACCGGCTCTGGCAGGAGCACCTGTATGAGATGGACAGCCTGCGCCACAGCATCGGCCTGCGCGCCCATGGCCAGCGGGATCCGCTGATCGAATACAAGGCCGAGGCGTTCAAGATTTTCGACGAGCTGATGATCAACATCAAAACGGAGATCTGCCACAACATCTTCCGGAGCGCGTCCAGCCTCATGGCGTTTGAAAACTTCCTGCGCAACGTGCCGCAGCAAACGCTGCATCAGAACACCAGCGCCTTTGGCGGCAACGCCCCGACGGCGGCGGCGGAGCAGAAGGCCGGCGCCGCAGCGGCCAGCGACATCGTCAGCCAGGCGGCGGACGCCGTGGAAAAGGCCAGGCCGGTTCGCATGGGGCCGAAGGTGGGCCGCAACGATCCGTGTCCGTGCAACAGCGGCAAGAAATTCAAGAACTGCCGCGGCAAATAACCCGCCAGCACCGAAATTCTCAAAGCCGGGCGGTCCGTGAGGGCCGCCCGGCCTTTTTTGTTTATCGGGCAGGACCAAAAGTGGGCGGGGCGGGGAACGGCGGCACCGCCGGCCGGTGATTCAATCCCCGCCGGCGCATCTGGGTGAACACGGCCAGGTTGAAGAAGTGCATGAATCCCAGCACCAGCAGCACCAGTCCGACCTTGGTGCTGAGGACTTCAATCGCTTCCTGGCCATTAACCAGCGCGACGCCGTGCTTCAACGCCAGGGCGACGTAGCCGATGTTCATCAGGTAGAATCCGACCACGAGCAGGTGGTTAACTGAGTCGGCCAGTTGCTCGTTGCCGAGGAAGCTGTCCACGAGGAAAACCCGGCCGTTCTTGTGAAGGGTCCGCGCCACCCAGACGGTGAGGGCCACGCTGATGGTGAGGTAGGCAATGTAGGTAACGATGGTCCAGTTCATGTTTATCCTTTCAATGTTACGGTAATTTCTGTCCTGACAGAAATAAAGTAACAGGTGGGCCGGTGCTGGCAAGCTCTTTTTACGGAACGGGGTTTCGCCGGACTTCCGGGAAAGGTCAGGGGACGGTGATGAGCTGGATTCGTTTTAGCTCGCTCACTCCCAGTTCGAGCAGTGCGGCATTTTCGTAGAGGTCCAAGTTGACCTTTACCGCGGGGGCCTGGTTGGCGTGGCGCTGGTCTTCGAGCTCCTTGATGGAGAGGACGTCCAGGGCCACGGGATCGCGGCTGAAGCGCAGCTGGTTCAGGCTGGTGGAGTAATGGAGCAGGCTGCGTTCTTCACCCTCATACTGGCAGATCAGGGCGTCCACGATGTTCAACACCACCCGGTCGCCCAGCGCGGGCAGGGCGTAGATTTCCGGCACGGCGCGAGCGAGCCGGTCGGGGTCGGACTCAAACCGCGCGACATTGTCCACGCTGCCGAGCGCCAAGCTGAACAAGTTGCCGGCGACGCCGGTTTCGTTGTGGTTCATCAGAGGCGTGATGTTGATGATCCTGGTTATTTGCTGGCTGAGCAGTTTGGACACGAAAGATTTTCGGCCCACCCCCGGAGTTTTGCTGCCGAATTCCAGATCTCCCCACACCAGGTTGCCCAACAGGGCGGTTTCATAAAACTGCGCCTCGTCGTAACCGGCTTCGGAACTGCCGGCGGCGCGGACGCCGAGACGTTTTGCCAGGGTGACAAAGCCAGCCAGCCGGAGATCGATCAGCCGCCGGTCCCAGATGATGATGTGGTTGGTGGGGATGCCTGCGGCGATCAGTCCGTTGACCACCGCCGCCACCACGGCGGGGCGGGTGCCGCTGTTGGGGCCGGGTTCGGCAAAGACCTTAATGCCGATCGTGTCCTGGGTGGAGACCAGGCTGAGCCAGGCGTCCCGGGTGGTGGACTTGGCGGTGAGGCTGTTCATCGCCCGGTCCACCAGGGACTGAATTCGGTCGGCGCGGGGTTCAAAGTTCCGGGTGGCCTCGGTGTCCTGCGCGATAAAGACCCGGGCCGTGGTCGGCGGGGCAAGCGTGGTGAGGCGGTTGGTGGCGGCGGCCGTGCTCTCCGCCCGGCACACCCATCCGGTTAAAAACATCAAGATCAAAGACAGGCAATGGCGATTCAAACGGTTGATCATTCGTGCAGGACTGTTGGTGTCGGTTTTTCGTGTGCGTTTCTTGACACAGCAAGGCGCGGATGTTAACACGGGCTCCCATGCTGGCCACGAAAAACAAACGTCCCGGTGACGGTTCTGAAACGGCACCGGCTGACCGCCGCAAGCCGGCCGGGCTCTCCCGGTTTCCCCAGATTTCAAAGGGAATTCTGACCGGTTTGGCGCTGGCCTTGGCGTTGACGGCCTGTACGCCGCCAGGTCCGCGGGCGCTGTTGCAGGGACAGCATTTGCTCAACGAAGGGCGCAATGCGGAGGCGGTCGAACAATTGCGCGAGGCGGTCAGCCTGCTGAACACCAACGCCATCGCCTGGAATCATCTGGGGCTGGCCTATCATCGTTCCGGCGATGTCACCAACGCCATCCTGGCCTATCAGCAGGCGTTGAAATTCAACCGCGACCTCAGTGAAACCCATTTCAACCTCGGCTGCCTGTGGCTTGAACAGAACCGTGGGGAAAATGCGCGGGCGGAATTTTCCGCGTTCACCCTGCGCCGGCCGAATGTCGCCGCCGGCTGGCTCAGGCTGGGCAGCATTCAACTGCGCGCCCGCGAACTCGCCGCCGCCGAGAAAAGCTACCGTGAGGCGTTGCGCTGCAGCCCGCAGCATCCCGAGGCCTTGAACGGTCTGGGGCTGGTGCAGATGCAGCGGGGCAACACCCATGACGCCGTCCCGTTCTTTGATGCCGCCCTGCGCCAGCAGCCGGACTACGCGCCCGCCCTGTTGAACCTGGCGATAGTCTCCCAGTATTCGCTCAATGACCGCGCTGCCGCCCTTCAAAAATATCGCGAATACCTGTCCTTGCCGGCGCGCCCCGCAAACTGGGAGGCGGTCAATGCGGCGGCGGCGGCTTTGGAACAGGACATCAAGGGAATTACCCGGCCGGCACCGGTGGTGAATGCGGCCGTCGCTTCCAATCCTCCCGCGCGCACGAACCTCGTGACCCGGACCGCCGCCGCCAAACCGGAAGCCGCTGCCACGACCCGCCCGACCAACTCCGCCGAGACAGCCCGTATGGCTCCGCCTGCAGATTCACGAACGACGCGGGAGACTTCCTCCACCGCAGGAACTGTGATGGCGGAGTCCAGCCCCGACGATTCATCCAAGCCCGCCAAGCCCGGGTTTTTCCAGAAGTTGTTTCACCGCAATTCAACCACCAACGCCGCCAAGTCTTCCACCTTGCCGCCGGCACCCGCGCTGACCGTGGACGATTCCCCCCGGGTGACTTCCGAACCGGCGGCGGCTCCGGCGGCCCCGCCCGTGCTCAATGTGCCCCGCTACAAGTATCATTCCATCACAAAACCCTCTCCGGGCAATCGCCTGGCGGCCGAGAAATCATTTCTCCAAGGCCTCCAAAGCCAGCGCAATGGCGATCTTGCGGCGGCCATCCAGTCCTACAACCGCGCCACCGCCCAGGATCCGGCCTACTTTGAAGCTTTTTACAACCTGGGTCTGGCGGCAGGGGCGGCGGGAGACATTCCCCAGGCCCTGGGCGCCAGCGAGCATGCCCTGGCCATTCGTCCTGATTCCGTGGATGCCCGTCTCAATTTTGCCCAGTTGCTCAAGCAGGTGAACTTTTACTTCGATGCCGCCAATGAACTGGCCACGGTCGTCGCGAAAAGTCCCGGCGAAGCCCGGGCCCATCTGGCCCTGGGAAACCTCTATGCCCAGCAGTTTCACCAGCCGGCCAAGGCCCGCGAGCATTATTTGAAGGTGCTCGAGCTGGAACCGCGCAACCCGCAATCCGCCGCCATCCGGGAATGGCTCGTCTCCAATCCGCGCTGAATTTCGGCACGGCTTCCGCTGACTTTCCGGTTAAGTTCCGGTTCCTTCAGTCCGATACGATGGTGGTCTGACTATGAGTTTTGACAAGCTGCCATTCAACTGGTTTGACATAGCGCTCCTGATGGTGCTCTTCATCGGGATTCAGCGCGGCCGCAAGAATGGCATGTCGCAGGAGCTGTTGAGCTCCCTTCAATGGCTCGTGCTCGTCTTCGCGTGCGCCTTTGGCTACGCCCCGGTCGCCGACTTCATCACCTCGAGCTCCCCTGTCTTCAGTGCGTTCACCGCCAACCTCATGGCCTACTTCGCCCTGGCTCTCCTGGTTGGCAGCCTCTTTACATTTTTGAAAAAGGCCGCGGGTGGCAAGCTGGTCGGCAGCGATGTTTTCGGCAACGGGGAATTCTACCTCGGCATGGTGGCGGGCATGGTGCGCTTCACCTGCATCCTCCTGGCCGGCCTGGCCTTGCTGAACTGCCGTTATTTCAGCCCCGCCGAAATCAAGGCCGAGCAGAAGTACCAGAATGACGTTTACGGCAGCGATTTTTTCCCTAGTCTTTACACCATTCAGTCGCAAGTGTTTGAAAAATCCTTTGCCGGCCCGTGGATAAAGAAAGACCTCCAGTTCATGCTGATCAAGCCGACGACGCCCGAGAAAACCCAGCTCGCGCGCAAGCAATTTTCCGTGCCCTGACCGCCCGGCGCGGCCCGGCCAATGCCGGAGACTGACGCCATGTCCGGATTCTTCTCCCCCGCCACCCTCGACCGTGTCCGCGCCGCCAGCGACATCGTGGATGTCATCGGCACCTACATTCCCCTCAAACGCGCCGGTGCGAACTTTGTCGCGCTGTGCCCGTTCCACAAGGAAAAGTCTCCGAGCTTCAACGTCAATCCGCACAAGCAGATTTTCCACTGCTTCGGCTGCCACAAGGGCGGCGACGTCTTTTCCTTCGTGAAGGAATACGAGAACCTCACCTTTCCCGAGGCGGTGAAGCGCCTCGCCGACCGCGCGAAGATTCCCCTCGACCTCGACAATTCTCCCGGCGCCCAGGAATCCCGCGACCTCAAGGGCCGGCTGCTGGAGATTCACGACCAGCTGACGCAGCGCTGGCAGAATGCGCTCGCCAACGAGGCCTCGGGCCAGGTTGCCCGGGATTATCTGGCCAAGCGCGGCGTGTCCGCCGAGGCCATCAAGCTTTTTCGCATCGGCGCCGCACCGGAAGCGTGGGACGACACGGTCAACTGGGCGCGCAGCAAAAACTTCGACCTTGAACTGGTCGAGAAGGCCGGGCTGATCATCAAGAAGGAAGGCACGGACCGTTACTACGACCGGTTCCGTGGCCGCCTGATGTTCCCAATCTGCGACGAGCAGGGCAGGGTGATCGGCTTCAGCGGGCGGGTTTTGTCCGGCGATGAAAAGACGGCGAAGTATGTGAACTCGCCGGAAACGCCGATCTTCACGAAGAGCAAGGTCTTCTTCGGTCTCGACAAGTCCAGGCGGGCGCTGCTCGACGCCGGCTTTGCCATCATCTGCGAAGGTCAGCTCGATCTTATCGCGTGTTTCATGGCGGGCGTGCAGAACATTGTCGCGCCGCAGGGCACGGCGTTCACCGAACAGCATTCGCGGATCTTGAAGCGCTACGTGAACGAGGTGGTGCTGTGTTTTGATTCCGACGAAGCCGGACAGAATGCCGCCGTGCGGTCCTTGGATCATCTGATTGCCTCCGGTCTCGCCGTGCGCGTGGCTGTGGTGCCCCGGCCGCATGATCCAGACAGTTTCATCAAGGCGAACGGCAGCGAGGCGTTCAAGCAGCTGATCGCGGGCGCAGACGGCTTCTTTGACTACTACCTCAAGCGGTTGTGCGTTCAAAACGACACCGCGACCGACAAGGGTCGTCTCGTCGTGCTCCAAAGCATGGGCGACGCGGTTCACAAGACCGGCAGCGCGGTGTTGATCGACAAATACGCGCAAAAGACGGCCCTGCGTCTGGGCGTGACCGCGGATGCCGTCCGGGCGGAGTTCAAAAAAGTTTCCCGGCATCAGCCAGTCATTGAAAATGTTTCGGAGGAATCTCCGCTCGAAGTTGAAGAGCTGGCACGTCCTTCAGCTCATGAATTCTGGCTGCTCAAGCTGCTGTTTCTCCACGAGGAACTGGCCAGCTGGGCGCTGGCGCATCTCGACCCGGGCTGGATTCAAAATCCCATGGCCCGCGAGGTGATCACCAGCCGGCTGGCGGTGGAGGGAAGTCAGGGATGGACCACGCTGGGTGCTTTCCTGGACCAATGCGATTCGATGCCGATGCGCAGCCTCATCACGGAGGCGGCCACCGAGGATCGGCCGATCAAGGATCCTGGGGTCCAAATGGCGGACGTGGTGCTGCGCCTTCGGAATTTATTCATCGACCGGCAGATGCTGGCGTTGACGCAGCAGTTGAACCACCCTGATACGGCGGATTCCACGCGGACCGAGCTGCTCATGAAACAGCAGGAGCTCCGGAGCTGGAAGCGCCAGCCGCTCGCGCCGTTGGGAGAGGCGTAAGGCCGGACGCTTTTTAAAGCGGCTTCCGTAGCCAGCCATCCAGACGGGAGAAGTTATTTCCCACTCACCGCTTCGCCGCTGGCGGAAGCTTCCTGTGACTCGCTGATGACCGGCGCAATCGCCTGAAGCTTGTCGCCGGCGTCGAGGTTCACCAGTTTCACACCCATGGTGTTGCGGCCCGCCTCGCGGATGTCCTGCACGCCTGTGCGCACCATCTGGCCGCCCACGGTGATCAGCATGATTTCGTCGGTGTCACGGACGGTCAGCGCGCCCACCACGCCGCCGGTCTTGTCGCCGGTCTTCATCGTGATGATGCCCTTGCCGCCGCGGGACTGGATGCGGTATTCGTCGAACGGCGTCCGTTTGCCGATGCCGTTCTCGCCGGCGACCAGCAGCGTCGCATCGGGAACAACAATCGACGCCGCGACCACGGCGTCGCCCGTTTCGAGCGTGATGCCTTTGACACCGCCGGCCGGGCGGCCCATGGAGCGAACATCCTCCTCGTTGAAGCGGATGCTCATGCCGTCCTTGGTGATGATGACGACCTCGTTCGAGCCGGTGGTGAGCTTCACGTCCATCAAGGTGTCGCCCGGCTCGATGCCGATGGCGATGATGCCGCCCTTGCGGACATTGCTGAAATCTTCGAGCGCGGTTTTCTTCACCGTGCCCTGCTGCGTGGTGAAGAAGAGGAAGCCCGGTTGTGACCAGGTGACGTCCTCCTTGTTTTCATTGGTCTTGGAAAGCACGCGGATCATGGCGGCGACCTTCTCGCCTTCCTTCAGTTCGAGCAGGTTGGCAATGCTGCGTCCCTTGGCGGCGCGGCCCATGTCGGGAATCTCATGCACGCGCTCGACATAAACGCGGCCGGTGTTCGTGAAGAACATCAGGTAGTCGTGCGTGCTGGCGGTGAAAAGGTGCTCGACGAAATCCTTGTCCTCGGTGCCTTCGCTCTCGCGCGTGGTCATGCCGATGACGCCCTTGCCGCCGCGCCGCTGGGCCGTGTACTGGCTGACGTTGGTGCGCTTGATCAGTCCGCTGTGCGTGAGCGTGATGATGACGCCCTCGTTGACGATGAGATCCTCGATGGCAATCTCGCCCTCGTCGGGCACGATCTCGGTCTTGCGCGGCGTGGCGTGCTTTTCCTTGATGGCCAGCAGCTCCGCCTTGATGATCGCCATGACGCGCGATTCCTTGGCGAGAATGTCCAGCAGGTCCTTGATGACTTCGATCAGGGCCTTGTATTCCTTGTCCACCTTGTCGATTTCCAGGCCGGTCAACTGATACAGGCGCAGATCAAGGATGGCATCCACCTGCCGTTCGGTCAGGGCGTAACGTCCGGCCTGCAGCCGGCTCTCCTGGCGGATGAGCACGCCCCATTTCTCGACCTGTTCGCGCGACCACTCAAAAGCCAGCAGCTTGATCTTCGCCTCATCGCGCGTCTTGCTGGAGCGGATGATGTGGATGAACTCGTCGAGGTTTGAGAGCGCAATGATGTAGCCTTCCAGCAGTTCGGCGCGCTCCTCGGCCTTCTTCAGCTCGAAGCGCGTGCGGCGCAGGATGACCTCCCGACGGTGCTCAATGTAGCACTGGATGATCTGCTTCAGGTTGAGCGTCTTGGGGCGGCCATGGTCGATGGCCAGGGCGTTGACGCTGAAGGAAATTTCCAGCTGCGTGTGCTTGAACAGGTTCGCGATGACCACCTTCGGGTTGCCGTCGCGCTTGAGCTCGATGACGATGCGGCAATGTTCGTCCGACTCGTTGCGCATCGCGGAGATTTCCGTGATGACCTTCTCGTTGACGAGGTTGGCGATCTGTTCTTCCAGGGCGGCGCGGTTGACGTTGAACGGAATCTCGGTGATGACGAGCTGCTCGCGGTTGCCGCGCATTTCCTCGACGCCGATGCGGCCGCGCAGCTTGACGCTGCCCTTGCCGGTCTCGAAATAGTTCTTGATGCCTTCGACGCCGCACAGGAACCCGCCGGTCGGGAAGTCCGGACCCTTGATGAACTTCATCAGCTGCGGGATCGTGATCTGCGGGTTGTCAATCTGCGCGCAGATGCCGTCGATGACCTCGCCGAGGTTGTGCGGCGCCATGTTGGTCGCCATGCCGACGGCGATGCCGGTGCCGCCGTTGACCAGCAGGTTCGGAAAGGCCGCGGGGAAAACGCTCGGCTCGGTGAGGCGTTCGTCGTAGTTCGGGACGAAATCAACGGTGTCTTTGTCCATGTCGGACATCAGCAGCGCGCCGAGATGCGTCAGGCGGGCTTCCGTATAACGCATCGCCGCCGGCGGGTCGTTTTCCACGGAACCGAAGTTGCCCTTGCCGTCCACGAGCTTCTCCCGCATCGCCCACGGCTGGGCCATGTGGACGAGCGTCGGGTAGATGACCGCCTCGCCGTGCGGATGGTAGTTGCCGGAGGTGTCGCCGCAGATCTTGGCGCACTTGATGTGCTTGCGGCCGGGGAACAGCGACAGGTTCTCCATCGCGTACAGGATGCGGCGCTGGGAGGGCTTCAAGCCGTCACGCACGTCGGGCAGGGCGCGCGAGATGATCACGGACATCGAGTAGTCGAGGAACGAGTTCTTGATCTCGTCGGCGACGTTGATCTTGGAAATTTTCTCGCCCTGGGTGTAGGCGCCGCCGCTGGGCTGGGGTTGGGGCTGCGAGGGCGGATTGGATTCGGTTTCGTCTGGCATGGTGCGGAGTTGCGAAAGTTAAAGAGGTTAAACGTCCAGATTGCGCACGTTCAGCGCGTTGTCTTCGATGAACTGCCGGCGCGGCTCGACTTCGTCGCCCATGAGCTTCACGAACATCTCCTCGGCCTCCACGGCGTCGGTGAGGTCGATGCGCAGGAGCTTGCGCTTGGCGGGATTCATGGTCGTTTCAAAGAGTTCCTTGGCGTCCATTTCACCCAGACCCTTGAAGCGGTACATCTGGATGCCTTTTTTGCCGACGGCTTTGACGCCGGCGAGAATTTCCGGGATGGAGAACAGCGGCGTGACGGTGGCGCGGTCGCCTTCGCCTTCCATCAGTTCAAACAGCGGCTTGTCCTGCGCGGCGTAATGCTCGACGTCCAAACCTTTCTTGCTGAGCCTGCCGAGCAGGTCGCTGATGGCCTTGCTCTCCAGATGCAGGTCGGAAACCTTCGCCCGGCGGGTCGGCGTGTCCTTCTTGCGCTCGAACTCTGTGTCGGTGCCGAACAGGTCGCCGTTCTTCAGCTTGAAGCCTTCCAGCTCGTCGTTCGTGATGAAGTAATGCACGGTCTCATCATTGCCGGAACGGACTTTCACCATCGACTGGGGCAGGGTGCCGTCGCTGTCGCGCTGCTCGACATACTTGGCGAAATCTCCACCGAGCCGCTTGAGGTAGGTGGCATGCTTGTCGAGTTGTTCAAGCAGTGAAAGAATCTCCTCGAGCTGCTTCGGGTTGAATTCCTTCCCGTCGGCGAGGTTTTTCAGCTTCACTTCCTCCACGCCGTTTTGCAGCAGGATGCGGTTGAGCTGCGCGTCGTCGTCGATGTAGTCGGTCTTCTTCTTGCGGGTGATCGAGTAAAGCGGCGGCTGGGCGATGTAAACAAAGCCCTGCTTCACGAGCTGCGGCATCTGCCGGTAGAAGAACGTGAGCAGCAGCGTGCGGATGTGCGAGCCGTCCACGTCGGCGTCGGTCATGATGATGATCTTGTGGTAGCGCAGCTTTTCCAGGTTGAACGCGCCTTCGCCTTCGCCGTCGCCGATGCCCGTGCCGATGGCGGTGATCATGGTGCGGATTTCATTGTTCTGAAGCACCTTGTCCAGCCGCGCCTTCTCGACGTTGATGAGCTTGCCGCGGATGGGAAGGATCGCCTGGAACTTCCGGTCGCGTCCCTGTTTGGCGGAGCCGCCGGCGGAATCACCTTCGACGATGTAAATCTCGGTGTTGGCCGGGTCGCGGTCGGAGCAGTCCGCCAGCTTGCCGGGAAGCCCGCCGCCGGTGAGGGCGGACTTGCGGACGGCTTCACGGGCCTTGCGCGCGGCCTCGCGGGCGCGGGCGGCGTTGAGGCCTTTGTCCACGATGCGTTTGGCCACGGGCGGATTCGTATCGAAGTAGCTCATCAGGCCTTCGTAGGAAACCGACCCGACGATGCGTTCCACCTCGGGCGAGAGCAGCTTCACCTTGGTCTGCGATTCAAACTTCGGATCGCTGTGCTTCACGGAGATGACCGCCGTCAGGCCTTCACGGACGTCGTCGCCGGTGATCTGCGGGTCCTTCTCCTTCAATAACTCGTTCGACTTCGCGTATTGGTTGATCGCGCGCGTCACGGCGCTGCGGAAGCCGGAGAGATGCGCGCCGCCGTCGGGATTGTGGACGGTGTTCGTGTAGCACAGCACCTGGTCGTTGTAGCTGTCGTTGTATTGGAGCACGACCTCGACGTGGACCTCGATCTCCTTGTCGTCGTTCTTCTCCTTCGACTCCTTGCGGAAGGCGATGGGCTTGGGATGAATCGGCTCCTTGTTCTTGTTGAGCTGCTTGACGAACTCCTCGACGCCGTCCTTGTAGTAAAAACGTTCCGCCGGCTTGTCCGTCTGGCGTTCGTCGGCAAAAATGATCTCCAGCCCCGAATTCAAAAACGCCAGCTCGCGCAGGCGCTGGGCGATGATGTCCGTCTTGAACTCGGTCGTCTCGCGGAAGATTTCCTTGTCCGGCAGGAAGGTGATCAACGTTCCGGTGTGCTTGGCCTTGCCGATGACGTGCAGCTTCTGAACCGTCTTGCCGCGCTCGAACTCCATGTGGTGAACTTCGCCGCCGCGCGAGACTTCCACCTCGAACCATTCCGAGACAGCGTTGACGCACTTCGCGCCGACGCCGTGCGTGCCGCCGGAAAACTTGTAGCCGCCCTGGCCGTACTTGCCGCCGGAGTGAAGCGTCGTCAGCACCATTTCGACGCCGGGAATTTTATACTGCGGATGAATGTCCACCGGGATGCCGCGGCCGTTGTCGCGGATCGAGATGGAGCCGTCCACATGGATCGTGACTTCGATCTTGGTGCAGTGGCCCGCGAGATGTTCGTCCACGGAATTGTCCAGCACCTCGCTCACGCAATGATGCAGCGCGCGTTCGTCCGTGCCGCCGATGTACATGCCGGGCTTCTTGCGGACGGCTTCGAGACCTTCAAGTTTGCCAAGCTGCGCCGCGCCGTAATCTCCCTTGATGGTGGAGTCGGAGGGCGCGTTTTTTTCGGCCTCTAAATCAGAGCTGTTCGACATAAATTCTATTGCAATCGGCGTCGGTTTGGGGACGCAAACAGGATGTCGCAAAGAATAGAAAACACGGCCATTTCACACAATGATTATCTCCGGGAATTTTGGGTGGAAAATACCATTACTAGGGGAGAATTTTACTTGCTAACCGGATATGTTGTGTCTGCTAAAAACTGTCGCCCGTGCCATCCTGGCTCGAAATCCGGCTTGCTTTGCTTCTCGCGAACTTTAATTTCGCCGGATGTCTTTGACTGAAAAATCGCTCGCTCATCCCGACCAATTTGTCCGCCGCCACATCGGCCCGAATGCCGCCGAAACCGCCGCCATGCTCAAGGCCGTTGGCTACGATTCCGTGGACGCTCTGGCGGATGCCGCCGTGCCGAAATCGATCCGCCTGCCGAAGCCGCTGAATCTCCCCGAGGCCCAGAGCGAATTCGACGCCCTGCGCGAATTGAAAGCCATCGCGTCGCAGAATCAGGTCTGCCGCTCGTTCATCGGCATGGGCTACTACGACACCATCACGCCGCCCGTCATTCAGCGGAACGTTCTCGAAAACCCCGGCTGGTATACGCAATACACGCCCTACCAGGCCGAGATTTCCCAGGGCCGCCTCGAAGCGCTGCTGAATTTCCAGACCATGGCCGCCGAACTCACCGGCCTCGACATCGCCAACGCCTCCATGCTCGACGAAGCCACCGCCGCCGCCGAAGCCATGACGATGTCTTCGCGCCTGAAAGACGGTCGCAACGTCTATTTCATTTCTGAAACCTGCCATCCGCAGACCATCGAAGTCGTTTCCGCCCGCGCCAAGGCGTTGGGCATTGAAGCCGTCGTCGGCAACGCCGAAACCTTCGCGTTCTCCGACAAAGTCTTCGGCGCGCTCGTGCAATATCCCGACACGTTCGGCGCGATCCACGATTACGCTCCGTTCGTCGAAAAAGCCCACGCTGCGGGCGCGATGGTCACCGTCGCCACCGATCTGCTGGCGCTCACGCTCATCAAGCCGCCGGGCGAATTCGGCGCGGACATCGCCGTCGGCAGCGCGCAACGTTTCGGTGTGCCGCTGGGTTACGGCGGCCCCCACGCCGCGTTCTTCGCCACGCGCGATGAATTCAAACGTCAGATGCCCGGCCGCATCGTCGGCGTGTCCAAGGACGCCCGCGGCAAGCCCGCCCTGCGCCTGGCACTCGGCACGCGCGAGCAACACATTCGCCGCGAGAAAGCCACCAGTAACATCTGCACGGCTCAGGCGCTCCTTGCCAACATGGCCTCGCTCTACGCCTGTTATCACGGACCGGAAGGGTTGAAAACCATTGCCACCCGCGTGCATAAGTTGACCGCCGTGCTCGCCGCCGGACTGGAAAAACTCGGCTACGCACCGAGCAACGCCGCGCGCTTCGACACCGTCCGCGTGAACCTCGGTGATAAAAAATCTGCCGACATCATCAAGATTGCCGAAGCGCATCGCATCAACCTGCGCGCTATCGATGACAAGACCATTGGCATCTCGCTCGACGAAGCGACGAGCGCCGGCGATGTCGCCGAACTCTGGCAGATCTTCAACGGCGACAAGGCTGCGGCCTTCACCGTGGATGACCTTGCTGCCAGCGTTAAATCGGAAATCGGAAATCGGAAATCGGAAATTCTTAATCACTCCGTCTTCAACCGCTACCACTCCGAGACCGAGATGCTGCGCTACATCAAGCGGCTCGAATCGCGCGACCTTTCGCTCACCGCGTCCATGATCCCGCTCGGCTCGTGCACCATGAAACTCAACGCCGCCGCCGAGATGTTCCCCGTCTCGTGGCCCGAGTTCGCCAAGATCCATCCCTTCGCGCCCATCAAACAGACCCGCGGCTACCAGAAGATGTTTGAGCAACTCGAAACCTGGCTCAGCGAATGCACCGGGTTCGCCGGCATCTCGCTCCAGCCCAACGCCGGCTCGCAGGGCGAATACGCCGGGTTGCTCGTCATCCGCGCCTATCACGAATCGCGCGGCGAAGCGCATCGCAACGTTTGCCTCATTCCCACTAGCGCGCACGGCACGAACCCCGCCAGCGCCGTCATGGCCGGCATGAAAGTCGTCGCCGTGGCGTGCGACACGAATGGCAACATTGACGTCGCCGACCTGCGCGCGAAAGCCGACGCGCACAAGGCCGATCTCTCGTGCCTGATGATCACCTATCCATCCACGCACGGCGTGTTCGAGGAAACCATCCGCGAGATTTGCGAAATCATCCACGCGAACGGCGGACAGGTTTACATGGACGGCGCGAACATGAACGCGCAGGTCGGCCTCACTTCGCCCGGCTTCATCGGCGCGGACGTCTGCCATTTGAATCTGCACAAAACCTTTTGCATCCCGCACGGCGGCGGCGGACCAGGCGTCGGCCCGATCGGTGTGGCGGCGCATCTCGTCGAGTTTTTGCCCGGCCACAACGTCGTCAATCTCGGCGGCGAAAGCCCCATCGGCGCGGTCAGCGCCGCACCGTGGGGCAGCGCGAGTATTCTCCCGATTTCCTGGATGTATATCGCCATGATGGGCGCGACCGGCCTCACCGAAGCCACCAAGTTTGCCATCCTCAACGCCAATTACATCTCCAAGCGGCTGGAAAACTATTTCCCCACGCTCTACAAGAACCACAATCTCGTCGCGCACGAATGCATCCTCGACCTGCGCGGCTTCAAAGCCACCACCGCCGAAGACGTCGCCAAGCGACTGATGGATTACGGCTTTCACGCGCCGACGCTCTCATGGCCCGTCGCCGGCACGCTGATGGTCGAACCCACCGAAAGCGAATCCCAATACGAACTCGACCGTTTCTGCGACGCGATGATTTCCATCCACGCCGAAATGACCGCCGTGGAAAACGGTTCAGCCGACGCGAAGAACAACCTGCTCAAGAACGCGCCCCACACCGCCGACCAGATCGCCAGTGACGCGTGGAATCGTCCATACAGCCGCGAAGCCGCGGCGTTCCCGGCCAAGAGCCTGCTGGAATACAAATTCTGGCCGCACGTCGCCCGCGTGGACAACGTCTTCGGCGACCGCAACCCTGTTTGCTCGTGCGTGGGGATGGAAAATTACTCTTGAACGAAGATGGATGCAGAGAAAAAGCGCAAAGCAAATGAAGTTCAAAAGAAGCTTCGTCAGGGATTGCTGCAAGCGGTTGCCGTTCTCGATTCTGACGTTAACACAGCCCGCGAACACTGGTTAAAATCACCAGACTCTCAGTTTTGGAGACGGATGCTTTTGCGATGCTGCTGTGCCTCAGTTGAGGGGACATTGAGTTTATTGAAGCAAGTCACACCACACTGCGCGGAATTCTTTGACGTTGCTTTGACTTCCTTGGAAATGAAAATTCTGACCGAACGCCGCACATATGTTGAAAACGGGGTCGAGAAAACAAAACCCGCCTTTTTGCCGTTTCGGGATAACGTAAAAGAAACGTTCAAAGCTTTTGCCAAAGCACACACGCTTTCGTCGAACACGGATTTCAACACTAAAGGATTTACCGAATTGTGTAATGCCTTCGAGTTGCGAAATAGGCTGATGCATCCAAAGACCGTTTTTGATCTCGGCGTAGATGATAAAGCGCTTGATGAAGCAGAACGAGGTCTGAAGTGGTTCAAACATTCTCTGGTCAAAATGCTCGAAGACTGTGGAGGGAAATTGCCTTTCCCAACCAAGCAGAAGTAGGTTTTCTCCAGATAGTTTCTAGGGATAACGAGTGTAACCTAAATATTCCTTGCGCCTGCCGTCCAGAAGTTCAACGAAACCACCGGGTTCTGCTTGACCGGCGACCTTCTTGAGAAACTGGAGAAGGTCGTTTCCCTGATGGATTACTCCATCCTTGATGAAAGAAAACGGAATTTTATGCGCTTTCGCTCCTTCGCCACCCGCAGTTTGATTCCAGCCTTCTGGATTGAGCTTCTGGTTGGTGTTGCCGTGATAGATGTAAGCTTTTTCGAGCGTGTTTAGATAATACTCGTCGCATTCGATGATGATCGCCCGATGAATGAAGCCTTCTCCGCGTTCGTTATAGAACTTTTGGATTTCCGGATGCGGATGATTGCCCTTCTTCAATTTGGAATAATGAACATCTAAGCGCTTCCAAGGGTCGTCATTTGAGTTCAAACCAAAGTAGCCCAAATCGCCTTGACCCGTTACTCCCGGAGCAACGCCGCTTTGGATGTAGATGCTGGACATAATTCATTCCATCAATCGAAACCAATCTCGAACCGTAAGTCTTAATCGAACGACTTCGTCGGGTGCTAGCGGAGAACAGTGCGCGATCGGACCGCGAAGAACGTTCAAATTGTTCATGACTCGCGTAAATGCCTTTTCAGTGTTGAACGTGTCGCTAAACGTTTGCCAGTTTTGACGAACAATGTCCCCAAGTTCTCCGAACGTTGTGTAGTCAATCTCACGCTCCGAACGTTGAGTCACTGCTGAGTCGCGCTCTCGTTGCATATTAACGCGAACGTTCTCGCGCACAGTTTGCGGAACTGCTGTCGCCCACCAACTTTCTCCATGTTGGTCAGCTAGTTTAGAACCGACCAATTCTCGAATAGATTGCTCTAAACAATAAAACATCTCGTAATGTGCCGCCATTGCTGACGCCTCACGCCTTACTTTTTCATCAAACTGCGGATAATAATCCTCATCTGCATCGTCAGTTTCGACGCCACGCTGCAAATCGAGCTTGTGGGTAGCTTCAATGCTGTCGAGCTCTCGTTCAACCATTTGGGCTGACATCCCGAAGAGCTTGATGCTTTCGTCAGTTTTCATTTCCGCAAGAGGTTTTCTTTTAGACTTTTAAAGATCGCGTTAAAGACGGCGACATCTGTCGTCTTTGGAAGAACTAGGTTTATGGTGTAAGAGAGACGTAAATCAACGCCTTCGTCCTCGCTAGCACCACCCTGCTTTTCCTTATGTTTTTCTTTATCTTTGGATTTGTCATCAGATGCAGGTGGTGCTGCACCGAAGTCAGCGAATGCCTTTAATGCTTCAAACGTCTTTACAATTGCGCGAATCGTTGGGCTGTCCTGACTTAACCCGGTTGCCTCTACGATCAAACCCTCAAGCGCAGAACGGTCTAGGGTATGGAGATTTTCGTTTCTCGCATAGAGATCAGCGTATCCACTACGGATTGCTTGCGCCATGGCAGCTTTGGATACTGTTGGGTTCGGATTGCGGAAGCTTTTGTAAATGTCTGTTGGTGTCCCATCAGAATTCAAAAGTTTTAGTCGCTTTGCCAATGGGATGAATGCTTGTGCATTCCCAGACTTGAAGCCAAGGTGCGTTTTTAAAAAATCCTGTGTAAAGCGTTCGGGGGTTGCAGCGGCCTTAGCCTTAGTCAGGATATTTGTAACTGTGCCGTAGTTGTTGAGGAATGGAGGATGCGTTGCCATAGAAATAGAATTTCAGAATTGCATAATCTACGCACGCACATTTTGTGCACATGAATTCACAACTAGTTCGCACTACTTGGTGACAACAATTGAATTTAATCCGTGTTCATCGGTAAATGTTCGTGTGATTTACTTAAATAGTAGTATCGCGCTTTATTGACGCTTTTGCAAGCGAAATTGAAGGAAAAATGCAAAACATTGCGAACCGCAGCCAGTAGCTTTCCGGTCATGTCATCGTCGTCCCAAGCCCACCGAAATCATTCTTGATGCCATCGCATGACCAGCGGTCCACAGTCCCGAACCGGCTACCTAATCAGACGTTTTGGACGACGGTGGGGAAGGACTATTCCCGGGCGCACGCGGTGGAGCATTAGTTCGGAAAAACATGGCGGCTTTTGTGCGCTTTCGGAATTCGGCCTGTGTCTCCGGCTCGACATCAATTTTCAGCGGCGTCCCGATCTTGTTCGTCCGCGCAAATCCAAGATACAGGCCAACCACAGATTTTTGCTGCGTGTTGATTTCCACTTTCACTCTGCTGTAACCGTCATTGTCCTGGTCTTTTATGGGTTCCCACAAAACCCGACAGAACGGAACGTGTCCGCCCTTTTCTGGATTAAACGGGCCTTGTAACACAGGCGCAGTATCGGCGTGAGTCAACTCCGGCCCGTAACCAAGTTTGGCCAATGCGTCCCGCGCAAACGCGACGACTTCATTTGTGGTCATTTTGGTCTGGCCCAAGTAGCGCGGAAGATTTGCAGTGAAATCTTCTTGTTCGGAAAACCAGTTCGTTGGGGAAGTGAAGCTGTCCACAAACCCCCGTTGGTCAAAAGAAAACCAAGAGTGATCTGTCAGCACCACTGTTCCCGAGAGATGCCCCTTATACGGGTTTGCATTGAATCGCAAAACTTGCGCGGTGGTGATCGGTTGAGTGATCGGCAAGTCCAGTTTCTGCGCGAAGTCGGAAATATGCGGCAGAATGGCTACAAGGAGCGCATTTGAATACGTGGCCGTGATGTGTATCAGTTCTTCCATAAAATCGTCACCTGTTAAAGCTCAGGGGACGAAGGTCCCAGTTGCCGAAAACCTTGAGCTTGCTCCGGTTGATAAATCCGACATCCGAATAATTGTTCTTTGCCCGATTTAGCGCGTCGTTGACGCCGTATCCATTCAGCCATTCATACTGAAAATGTTGGAGGAAATAAGCATTGTCGGTAAAAATTGAGGCAGCTATCGCCGCCGACTGCTTATGATTCCAGCCCACAAATGTCCCGGGAGTTAATCCCGCATTTGCGTAATCAATTCCAGGGACATCTTCCTTGTGAATGATGCCGAAGGATTCCGGCAAAGTTCCGCTCGCCGTCTCGCATCCATACAAAAAGACGAAGCGGTAGCCGTGGCGGTTAGTTTGACCGGCCGGGATTGTGTGCAGATTGGTTGAAATCTCGAAAGCCGAAATAAAGCGGTTAGACACGCCCGCACCAATTCCGTTGGGTGAGCCATGCCCGAGGTAGAAGAAATTTCGAGACTCCTGATGATAGAGCGCACTTCTCAACGAAGCCCACTGTGAATTTCTCGTTGATGCCGGGATGCCGTCACCGAATCCGATTCTGAATGACTCACCGGAGGGACGGGTTGGCCGGACAGTTAAACCAAAACCTTCGGCCATGCCCGCAAATCCATCGCTCGCAATGTCCAGCATATCGCTTCCAAGCGTGCCCTCCCACGCTTGTTGATTGGCGACCACCCACATTCCCTTGCTCGTCCAGTTGTCAGTTTGCCGGTATGTGCGTTTCGCGCCGCTCGTGCTACTCGCGGCACCTTGCGGTTGGGGGCCATTTTTTTGAGCCCGCGCCAATCCGTCGTCATACTCGGTCGTAATGACAAAATCAAAATACCGTTCGCTCGCGTAAGACTGATACGTGGGTGGCGGGCCCACGAGGTCCCACCAGCCATAAATGTTCCCGTCGTCAGTATGCCCGCCGAAAGTCCCGATGTAGCCAGCGTCGCTCCCGTAAATGTCAACATACCAATCCGCGTTGGTGTGCGCCGACTGAGCGGTGATCAAGACCGCGTCGTAGAGTTCGCCGTAATGCTCAATCCAAGCCGGGAAAGTGATTTCGTTGTAAACAGTCACGGCTATCGTTGGCGATTCGGCATCCACACCAATTCCACTGCCCTCATCGCCGCCAGAATTCCATGACGCGAAGCCGGAAATTTGATGAACGCCGTTGCTCATGGCGGTTGTGTCGAGCACAACATGCAACGGAGCATCGAATGGTGCAACTGCGGGTGAGTTCCCCACAGGCGAACCATCTTCTCTCACACTCAAAGCAACCAAGTCGCCCGCCTCAGCACCGACTTCCACAGGAATTGACACCACGCCCGACAGCGTCATCCCGTTTGTGATGCCGACCAGATGCACGCCGTTGCGCACCACGCGGTAAAATCCGGTTTCCGGCGGCGTGCTATCGTCGCCCGGGCCATCGCCATCCTGCGGCTGGGGGACATCCCTGCTCACGGAATTGAGCGCCGCAGTGAGTTCGGCAGTCCCCTTGAACCACTCAGAACTGGCAGGATCAAAAATCAGGAAATTCGACAGGTCAAAGCCGGGTGGATAGAGTTTCAATGGCACCGGCGACAATTTTTCATCGTCAATCCGCACCGCGACCGGCTCGGTAGGCTCATCCGTAGCCGACTTCGCGGATAGCGCGGCGCTTTCATTCATGCTCATCATCATTGAGTCGTCCCCGCAATTCGGAAACTGGACGATGTTCGAGTGAACAAAAACCGTGCGGTTCGTTGCTGTGTCTGCGGCCCATGACGCCGTGAGCGTTTGCCACGGCGTGCTTGGATCAAGTGTGGGCCGGTATTGCACGATGAAGATTTCATCGTTCGTGCTGGGCCAGGACAAAAAGACATTGCTGCATTGCACGGAAATTTGCAGCCCCTCGATGGCGAATGTGTGCAGCGTGGCCAACAGCATCAGCGCCGCTGTTCCAATGGTGATTTTTGTGGTGATCTTCATGTTGCCTCCAAGAATTCCCCGGGCGGAGAAATTGTGTGCCTTTGAGCACTCATACAGAAAAGCATGTAGAGTATGCTGCGAGGATTGCTCACCGTCGTTTGGCAAATACTTGCCCGCAATTGCTCGGCAAAATCCTCGTCTTCCAGTCGGCTGACTCGAAATCTGGCGTTGCTGAAACCGAGCATTTCGGTTTCAATTCAACCGTTCAGTAAACAGACTTATGTAACCACGAAAATAATCATAAATTTGCGGCTTCGGCTGCTGTCCAACTCGAAACTGGTAATTTCACTCAACGGACAGCTTTCGAGGCACGCCCACTCGGGCGTGCCTGAAAGCGTTCCGTTGAAGGCATACCAGTGCCTGAGTTGGGGCGTGAGTAGGTCACGCCCCTTTTGTTTTGGACAGGGCTGAGTTCCAAAATAGAAAACATGAAATGCCAATCGCCAAGCGGGACTCACGACAAATCTGGGCGCGATTTACACCGCAAGCTGCGGGGTGCTTCCATGCTCAGCGACCACGCTTGGTTTGAAATCGCTCGGGCCTTGGGCCTGACGAAGCGCGAGTTGCAGATTGTCCAAAGCGTTTTCGACAATCTCCCAGAGGCGGGAATTGCCAAGCGATTCCATATTTCGGAACACACCGTGCATACGCACTTGAACCGCCTATTCAAAAAGCTCACCGTCACCACCCGAACCGAGCTTGTTCTGCGAATCATGGAGCAGATGATTGGCCTCACGCTATCTGAGACCGGCGTGCTTCCCCCCATTTGCCACCATCATCACGCTGGCGGTTGTTGCCTTCACAACCCGCCCGAAAAACCCAGTAAAGCGTAGAATGCAAAAGGTGTTTTGTCACTCACCTTGAGGCCAAGTGTAGGCCAAATAGCCGACTTTTCAAAGCCGTATAATCTGTCAAAATTCCGACGAGTCGGAAACGGCAATCCAGTGGCTACCCGGCGAAACCAGAACGGCCACGCTATCAGAAGGCGAGGACAGACGCATGCATGCAAATCAAATTAAGGCGACAAGGAGTAGTCTGACGCGAAGTCTGACGCTTCAAAAACCAATAGTAATTGCGGCGTTCATTTTAGCGGGGCTGTTGCTGGGGAGTCTGACTGCAAAGGCTACAACATACTACTCGGCTTACGGTGCAAGCCGGACGTGGAACATCACGTCAGCATCGGGGGCTAGCCACGCATTTCAAGTTGATGGCATCGCTCAATATAAATGGACTGAGTGGTATGTGAATGGTGTTTACACGGGCACCGCGCAGAATGACTACTCAGGCATTTTGGCAAATGACCCCGAATATACTTACACTTTCAGTTCAGGCACGACGGTAATTAAAGCGCTCGTTTACAATTCGGATTTTTCCGTGCTCCACGAGTCGCACGTGTGGAATGTGACGGTAGATGTGACCGGGCCGACAACACCTGGCACGCCGGATTTGAATAGTGGAGACGACAGCGGTTCCTCATCTACGGACAACATTACTAGATACACTTCTGGGCTTACATTTTCTTGGACCGCGAGCACTGACAGCGGAACCGGCGTGGCCGGATATGAATGGAAGCTGGACAGCGGAACATATACTTCAATCGGAAACACCACTTCGACCGACATTTCTGCGGCAGCAGGAAGCCACACTTTCTATGTGCGCGCCAAAGACAACGCGGGCAACTATGGATCAGCCAGCAGTCTTGCTTTCACGGTGGACACAACAGCGCCCTCCGTTCCAACGCTCGTTTCTCCATCCAACGGCAGTTCCACAAGCGACCAAACTCCCACATTCGACTGGAACGACTCGACGGACTCCGGTGGTGCTGGCCTTTATCAATATGAAGTTGAGATTTACGATGGCGACATTACTTGGGGAGACATTTCTACAACCACCACCAGCTCCACTTACACACCGTCGAGCAACATTGAACTCGACACAATCTACTGGAAAATACGGGCGGTTGATAAAGCCGGAAATATCAGCAGTTATTCAACAGAATGGTCAGTTGACATTGTTGACACTACTGCGCCGACCACACCAGGAACGCCCGACTTAAGCAGCGGCGACGACAGCGGGTATTCTTCCACGGACAACATCACGCGCTATACATCAGGCCTGACCTTTTCGTGGAGTGCCAGCACAGACGGCGGATCGGGCATGTCGGGATACGAATGGAGGTTAGACAGCGGTGCTTGGAATTCCATCGGGAACACGACTTCTACCGACATCACTGCGGGTGAAGGGGCGCACACCTTCTACGTGCGTGCCAAAGACAATTCCGGCAACTATAGCAGCGCAAGCAGTCTTGCATTCACAGTTGATGCCACCGCGCCAAGCGTCCCAACACTCGTCTCACCGGCTAACGGGAGTTCAACCGGCGACCAAACGCCAACTTTTGACTGGAACGACTCGACCGATGCGAGTTCCGGTCTTTACCAATACGAAGTTGAAGTTTACGACTTCGACATCACTTGGGGAGACATCTCTACGACCACCACGGTTTCAACGTTTACGCCTGGGACGGATATTCCATTCGATACCGTTTACTGGAAAATACGCGCCGTGGATCGGGCCGGAAACGTCAGCGCATATTCGACTGAATGGTCGCTCAATATCATTGATAATGTCGCGCCCACAACCCCAGGGACACCTGATTTGAACAGCGGCGACGATACTGGGTATTCAAACACAGACAACATCACGAAGAATACATCGGGGCTGACGTTTGCTTGGTCGGCGAGCACCGACAGCGGCACAGGAATCTCCGGCTACGAATGGAGGCTTGATGCTGGCAGTTGGACTTCCGTAGGAAACACAACGTCAACCGACATCAGTGCCGGTGAAGGGGCGCACACCTTCTATGTGCGTGCCAAAGACAACGCCAATAATTACAGCAGCAGCAGCAGTTTGGCTTTTACGGTTGACGCTACCGCGCCGAGCGTGCCTTCGCTGATTTCACCGGCCAATGGCGGCACAACTGGAGACCAGACACCTACATTCGATTGGAGTGATTCTTCCGACGCCAGTTCGGGCTTTTACCAATACGAGGTTGAAATTTACGACGGAGACATCACTTGGGGCGACATTTCAACCACAACCACGGTTTCAACTTTCACACCCGCCAGCAACATCCCATACGACACAATCTACTGGAAGATTCGGGCGGTGGATCGAGCGGGGAACATCAGCGCCTATTCCACAGAATGGCATTTCGACTTGGTAAACAATGCCCCTTCGCAGCCGGGAACTATTGTCATCTCGGGTGTGACTTCGAATAGTGCAACAATGTCTTGGGGTGCATCAACTGACTCAGATGGAGATGCTATCACCTACGAAGTCGAATACGGCATCAACAATACGCTGAGTTGGACTTCAGGGGGAAGCACAGCCAGCACATCGAGAGGTTTGTCTGGCCTTGCCCCGCTACAACCTATGTGGTGCGCGTCAGAGCCAATGACGGCAAGGGCGGAATTAGCAGTTGGCGTGAACTTGACCCCGCCTTCACGACTCGTGCCGTAAAGGAAATCGTGTCCGCATACTGGTTGCCGCCGATGACCGTTCCCGAGGGAACTTTGGTGACAATGCGTGCCGAGGTATATGGCTACACAGCGGGGACGAGTTTCAACTTCACGATTTTCGAGGATGACGGCCTGTTAAATGACGACACGGTGACAAACCTCACAGGAACAGTCTATGCCACAAACGGCACGTTCTACGTGGACGCCACTTGGATTACGAAGTGGCAGAACGATCAGAGCGGTGATCCGGAGTTCTATTTTGAAGCGGCCAGCGGCGGCGTTTCAAAGAAATCTGGCAAGAGCGCTGGAGAAGAGCTTGTCATCACAACCCGCCGGGTTTGGCATGGCTCGGGATTCACGGAGAACCGAGTCGTTACCCCAGCAAGCCCAACTGTGCCGTTCAACTGGAGTGCGAACGACCGTCCGTCGGGAGCGAAACTCGCTCAAGTTGCGTTTATCTGGGATTTGAACCTTGGTTCCTACGCGGATAATGAACTTGAACTGACCTGCTACGGGCCAGGCTGGTCAAAGTCCCGAACAATTAAGCTCACCAACGCAAACCGGCAAAGCGCCATTTCGTTTGACCGCGACGCATTTCCTGATGGCTTCTCTGCCGATTCCGGAGAGTGGGGCGTGAGAGTGGAAAACATGACCGCAGGGAAAGGCAATGTCACGTTCACCCGCTTGGATGTCGTCATCACCTACTTCACGTCGCTTATTGAAAACCCACTTCCTGCAAGCCCAAATAACAACCGCAAAGTTGTGGTTATGATCCACGGATGGAATCCTGACGGACTCAGCTTCGCGCAACATTACGGAGGGAATTGGGTCACGTTGAGCGATGCCCTAATCGCAGCAAAAAATGCAACCACCGGGTGGGATGTAACGAGATATAATTGGGTCGAAGATGCCGCAACAGGACCAGCAGGTGGCTTGACGACGCAAGGCAACGCTGTGGCCAGCCGCGACGCCGCGACCGCTCATGCTTTGCACCTCGGCAAAGAACTTGAATCCAAGTATCCCAGTTTGGAGAAAGTTCAATTGATTGCCCATAGCGCCGGAAATTGGGTGGCTAGAGGCGCGGCGCGTTACCTCAAATCTCGCTTCCCGAATGCGGACATACAAGTTACCTCGCTTGATGCTTTCATTCCAAGTGGTGGCGCATACGCGTTTGCAAATATGCCCGCAAACGTCAAGATATTCGATGAAATGAGCCGTGGCGGGTGGTCGCCCAAAGTTTTGGACAACTATTACGTTATTGATGGAAACAACCAAGCTCCGACAAGCACCGACTTAGCTTACAGGCAGACATCGGTTGATTTCAGTGGGTGGAACATAAATCGGCAACTAGACGCGGATGGAAATTTCGCGCCGCTTTATGACAACGGCACAATGGACGAGCATTCTGGCCCGGTTCTCTGGTATGCGCGAAGCGTCGAAGGCTGTAACGCAGGTAATAGCGCCACACTCGGCGGACTTGGTTTTGCAACCAGCTTGATGTTCACCGAGCCGCGCTCGCAAATCGTCTCGATCACGCCCAATCCCGCGCAGCCGCCCCAAGACAATATTTCGTTCCAAGGTTCTGGCGCGGTGAACGGCGCATCCATTTCAGCATACGAATGGAGTTCGAGCTTGAACGGTGTCATCGGTTCAACCGCGACGTTCTCGAAATTGGCGCGTGAATTGACCGTCGGCAGCCACACAATCAGTTTCCGCGTGCGGGACAGCCAAGGAAATTGGTCATCACCGGTCACGGCAAATCTGACCGTCAACAACGCCATCCCAACTGCGACAATGGCCGGAGTGCCGAGCGTGCCGGTATCGCCAGGGGCGGCCATCAATCTTACGCTTGGCGGCCAGGACAACGACGAAAACAATCAAGCAGTCGTTGCGGGTGAATTGAGTGTTGGCGGGACTGTGGTGGCCAATCCAATTGGCAGCTACACCCTCACTGCTCCGACGCAACCGGGCAACTTCACGATCAGCTACCGCGTGCAGGACGACGAAGGCGCATGGTCTGCCTTAACCAACAAGACCCTAACAGTGCAAGATGCTCAAGGGCCGACGTTGAACATTACGTCGCCCGCCAATGGCGCAACCGTCAGCAACCCGAGCCTGACAGTGCTTGGCAACGCATCTGACAGTGGTCGAGGCAACAATGGCATTTCAAGCGTGACGGTCAACGGGGTGGCAGCAAGTGGCGGCAGCGCAACGGGAGCGAACACCGCCAACTGGAGCGCCGCCATCACACTAAGTGCTGGCCAGAACACGGTTACGGTTGTCGCTTACGATTCGCTGAACAACTCAACGACTCAGCAAATCAGTGTTAACTACTCTGCCCCTGGCGGACCGCCAATTATCACAGTAACGCGTCAGGGCAGTAACCTGATCTTAACCTGGCCGACGAACGACCCCGCGTTCAAGCTTGAATATGCAACCAATTTGCCGGTTTCGATCTGGATTTCAAATCCGGCCACTCCATCGCTTGTGAGTGGGCAATATGCAATCACCAACAGCATGACCAACAACTTCAAGATTTATCGGTTGAAGAAGTAGCATTCTGCCTAAAGACAAACGGCCCCGGCGTAACAACGCCGGGGCCGTTTCGTGCAGGAATAACGCAGGTGCAATTCGATTATCCAAATCTGACGTTCAAATCGCGCAACTTTCTTGGGCAATTTCCGCAAAGTCATAGTCAATAGAGGGTAAGCGATTCTTTTCTTGTCTGGCATCCTCAACGGCCAACAGTGGGTTTCTGACCGGAACTACACTGAGGAAAAAATATGCCAGACATGCCTTCACAGGAGTTGTCGCCGCTCGGCGGCAAAAAAATCCAAGTCCCCCCAATCCCTATGAAATTACAGTCCGAAGTGATCAAGCCGGGAATGTTGAGCAACGAGGATGAAGGTTTCATCAAAAAGTCCGGGCTGATTTTGAGCAAGAGCGCGGAGAAGGTCTGGCTTGGGGGCAATGAGGCGGAGTTCTTTTCCGTTGCCGAAATTCACAATATGCGGATGACGGTGATGGCTGGTGCCCCGGCTCTCATTTTCCACCAAGTGCCGCTTAACGGTGACAGACCGCAAACCTGGGTTTTGAGCTTCCCGTCCCACATCAGCAAGGAGCATGTGCTGTTAATCCAGAAAGCAGACGAATTAAGGGCAATCGCCAAGGCGATTGTATCGGGCTGTTTGGGGGATTTGAAACGCGGCTTTCTTGAGAAGACCTACGATGATTATGATGACACGAGCAAGTTCCCGGTTTTTGCCTTTCAAAAAGTGGTGAACTGGCCCGCCAAGTTTGCGGCGGCCCAAAAGCAAATCCAAGACCTCGCCCTTGAGAAGCAAACGCTCTTGGCCGAGTTAAATCAGTTTAAGGCAAAGGCGGCCCAGCCTTTGCAAACTCAGACCGACCCGGACGGGCCACCGAAGCCGCCACCCCGTCCATTGCCGGACACCATCGTCGTGACACGGGAGCCAAAGGGCAACAAGTGGTGGCAGTGGGCGTTCATGGGATTGCTCGCCATTGTCGTCATAATTGTCATCGCCCTGCTCGTGAATAGTCAGATAAAACCGCAGTGAGCCTCCGGGTAAAAAGCATCAGTGGCGAGCATAGTCGTGTGGCCACATTCGTGGCACACGACGCTCGCAAGGATTGGGGCGCTTTCGCCCCCTTCCTTGACCTACCCCTGTGGCGCAGTCCTGCCCCTGCGCCGGTCGCGGGCAGACTATAACACAATGCCCGCGACAGCGACATGGGAACGCGCCGTGAACATATATTGAAAATCCGCTTCTCGGACGATGAGTGGAAGCAGATTCACGCGACGTTCCCCAAGCGAAAGGTGGGAACGGCCATACGCGCTCTAGCGCTGGCCCAGGAAGCCCCGCGCCGCAGCCCGGCGCTCGAAGCCCGCCGCGAGACATTGCTCGCGGTGGCGAGGCTGGGGAACAACCTGAACCAGATCGCCCGCGGTATCAACCGGGCCAATCTGGCAGGGGAGAAGATTGAGGCCGTCAGGATTCACACCAAACTGGTCGAAATCCAAGATGCGTTGGAAAAGCTATAGTTATGGTTTTCAAGCCGCTCGGAGGGAAGAAAGCCTCCATTGAATACCAGTTGAAAAACAAGACGGCCAAGGTGGTTTTTGGCAATCCAAAGCTGACGCAGCGGTTGATTGAATCCTCCCATTTTTCCCAGACCTACTGCGGCATGGTTCTCAGCTTCGAGGAGGATATTTCCCCGGAACAGGAAGCCGAGATACTCGATGGCCTCACCAACGTAATTCGCGGCGGGTTGGAGGATGACGCGCTGGACATTCTGGTTGTCCGTCACGCGGACAAACGCCACCCCGGCACCGGGAAAGTCCGGCCCGATTACCACATCACGGCGGTTGAAACGGAGCTTCACACCGGCAAGCACGTTACGATTTACGAGCACATCAAGGATCATGCGCTTTTTTATGCTTGGGAACGCATGGTCAACATCAAGCATGGCTTCAGCCGTCCCGACGATCCGGCACGCCGCCGCTCCATCAACATTCCAAAGAAGCTTGGCAAAGACCGGAAAAAGCAACTGGCCCTGATTGACAAGTTCATCTTGGCCGAGGCCAAGGCAGGGAACATTGATAATCGCGCAGACGTGATTCGTTTTCTTGAGCGTGCGGGGATGTCGGTGCCGCGCCAAGGCAAGGATTACATCACCATCGAAGACAAGGAAGGAAACCGAACCCGACTGAAAGGATTATTCTATGAACGCGGATTCACTATCAAAGGAATTGGAACAGGCCCAGCAGGAGCGCCAGCAGACCCAGACACAGGAAAGCCAGAAACTCTTGGAGAAGTTCAAAAGCGATTTTCAAAGCTCCTTGCTGGCCGAGTCGCAAAGTTTCAAAAACTATATCGCCGCCACCGAACGAAGGTTGAAAATTCTGATTCGAGTGGCGCTGGCGGTGACAGCGGCAGCAGTCCTGTTCAGCGCGGTCCTGATATTGGCGGCAATGTGGTCGGCGCGGCAGATATACATCACGCTGCCGCCAGTTCCACAGCCGATGTCGCAAAGCCCCGATCCATTCACGACCTTGCGCGAACAGAAACTGATTCCGCTCGGAAACCCGGTCACAAACAAAGACCGAATATTCATCGAACTCCAGAAAACGAATTGAAGCATGAAAAACAACCAGACGGAATTGACGCGGATACTCTTGGGCAAATTGGAAGAGCTGGTGCGCGATCACGAACAGCAACAGAAACAACAACAACAGCTATTTGCTCAACAGCAACAGCAGTGGGAACAAAAATTGACGAACTTGACCGAGCAAGTTCAGGACTTGCAGCTACGCTTGCAGGCTTTGTCCGAATCGCTACAGCCTTTGACCGAGCAATTAGACGCTGTCGCAACCCTCTCGGATTCCTTGCGCAATTCTTGATGGATGAAGTTCACGCAAGGACGGTGCGCCAGCAGAAACCACAGCGATTGAAACCCAAGTTCAAGCCGCCAGGCATCAGCTAACGAGCCGCACTCTTGTGCCGACGGTGGCAGACTGTGACCTTCTTGCTCCCGCTGTGCGTCCGCAGAAAATCACAGACTGCCACCGAACACTCTGCCTGACTCCAGACCTGAACCCCGCCACACTCCGTTCCGCTTCCCGCTCGCAAGTTCGCGCCGCTACACTCCGTTTCGGCGTGGTTCAGTCTGGAGACAGGCTTTTCCCCGGCGGCGTGAGCGCAAACTGGCACGCCAGAATGCGTGACGGCATTTGTCGCGCCAGCCTGTCCTCACTGCCGCCCCCGATTTTAGTCTGACACTCCGCTGTTGGGCTACACGCCCGTCTGGTCCCGGCTTTCCTCCTACCCCAAGCCAGCCAGCCAAGCGTTTCGCTCCAACAGCGGAGAGTCAGAACCTTTGGCTTCGCGCTAAAGCGACTGTGCGATGCTCCGGTTAAAGTTGGCTCGCGTTGCTCGAATCGAAAAGGCGACAACGTCGCTTGCTTGTTTTCAGGTCCGGCTTTTTCTGCCCGACGTTTCTCTCCATCGCCCTCACGGCTTCGGCCACAGACAAGCCCGCCCCTCGTGGCTCCTTCTGAAGCGCACTTCCACGGGGGAGGGCTTGGGCCTCTGCTTTTTCGTGAAGGGCGACGGACAGAAGACGCACGGCAGAGCAGAAAAAAAAAGACCATGAAAACGAAAAATCAAAATAATAAATCTGGGCTCGGGAGCAGATCCGCACTGTTGAGCAGTAACACCAGCACCGCAGCGGTGGCCCCGGCGCAGCCGGAGCGCAAAGACAATCGCCTGCCGATTGACACCGAGGCACGAAAGAAAAACCGGACGTTGCCGACGCCGAAGGTGTTGAACCTTTTGTTGACGAGCCTGCCGGATGCTTATCGCGTTGCCGAGGTTGTCGGTAAATGGGTTTGGGTTCAGTTCCAAGAACAGCCCGCCGCCGAGATTCGGCAGCAGTTGGCGCAGCTTGGCTTTCATTGGAACAACGTCCGCCAGAGTTGGCAGCATCCCTGCGGAATTTTCCGCGACGAGCCTTTCATCGGCGACCCCCGCAGTAAATACGGCAGCTATTTCGCCGCCGACGTGAAACCCGCTTGAATGGAGGATTTATGATTTTTCCCGCGATGATGAAATTTAATCTTGGCCGTTTGGCCATCACGCCCGCCGCGCTCACCAGTGTCCCCGTGGATGATATTTGCCACGCCATAGACAATCATGTGTGCGGAATCTGGGGAAATGTTTCCGCCGAGGCACGCGCCGAGAATGAACACGCGCTGCTGACCGACTCGCCGTTGCTTTCGGTGTATCACGCGCCGGACGGGAAAGAATTCCGGGTGCTGACCACCGGCGACCGCTTCACGACCACCGTTCACTTGCCGTCTGATTCCATCCTTAACCACTAATCACCATGAACACGAACCACAACGAATCACCGTTTGGCAAAGTCATTTTTGCCTACACCAGAGCGCAGGCCATCGCCGACGGCTACCAAGTCGAAATCACCAAGACCGCGCAGGAGGCGGGAATAAAGTTCCCGGTCTTTCTCACGCGCACCGTTTTTGATGCTTACGTTGCCGTGCCGGCAGGTGTGACCGGCCAGGATGAAGCCGGACGCCTTTGGGACATTGTGTGGATGACGCGCTTTGCGATTATCCGCGCCCGTCCCGGCGTTGACCGCATCCCCGTTGCCTTGTATGTCCGCAACGACAACCGCGCCGCCAAGCTGGTTAAACTCATCGCCACTTGCGGCCCGCTTGACATGGATGACCCACAACCCGCCATCACGGTAATGATGCCGGACGAGGATTGAACTACCACAGGCCGCGCTCCGTCTCGGGGCGCGGCCACTTCACACCATGAAAAATCCCATCACTGACTTTAGCGAACAGTCTCCACGCTGGCGGCAATTCCTTTTGCGGCTCACGCGCATTGTGACCATTGAAACCCGCCGCCGTCTTGTGCTCATCCCCGACCGTATGAGCGCCGAGAACGAGCGCGACAAACTCAAGCGGCAGCATGGAGCGGCCATGATTGCCGCCGACATCCGCAAGCAGGGCAAGGGCAAATCCGGCACCTACACGCTGGCCTACACGCTCCGCGAATCCCGCGAGGAAGTTCTGTTTTGACCGGCCTTGAAAAAAGTCGCGGGGGGGGGGGGTGGACTCTAGCGAGGTCCAGCCGCGATTCAGTTTTTTGGGGACGGGCGCCGTCCCCAAACCCCACGCATCATGGCCGCAGGAGCGCGCCGAGTTTATTGGCAATTCGCAGAGTCACAGCCCGCGCACCAATTTTGATTTGCGCTTGGGAATTTGCCGCCGATGGCTTTCCGCCAGAATTTCTTCCGGGAGTTCTATTTTTGCTTTGACGTTGCCGCGCTTTGGCTCCGGCGTCGGCTCATGGATGCTTGGCAACTGGCCTTCGCCTTGCTCCCATGCCTGACATCCATCCCACCAAATCCAAATCGGATGACTGCCCACCAGCTTCACCTTGTAACACATCATCCCGTAGCGGTTGGGATAGACCGCGATTCGCAAATCATCCGGCACGTCCAGCAGCCCAGCCGGGAAAATTTCAATCCGCTCGATGACCCGGTGGAACAGCGTCCGCAGCGACAGCCGCGCTTCGCGCGTTTCCGCGCCCAACAGTTCAAGGATGCGCTGGTGTTCTTCCTCGAAACTGTCCATCGTGTATTTCTGCCGCCGTTCCTTGTCCGTCGCCGCTTCCAGTTCCTTCGCCAACCGCCGCGCCGTCGCTTCCCGCTTGTTGATCTGCTCCATCACCACCGCCGACGGCTCGCCGCTTTCCAGCGCCTTGACCAGATTCGCCAGCGCCTTGTCGTTGTCCTTCTGCTCGTTTTCCAGCAGACCAATCCGCGACGACTCCGCCGGTGTCCGTTCCGGCAATGCCTGAAATAAATCTATCTCCGAAAAGTGCCGCAGAAAATGTTCCTCGAATTCGTTGTAGCGAATGGTTTCGCCCGACAACGGACGCGGGCCGGGCTTCCCCCCTTTGGCTATCAATTTCTGCCGTTCTAGATAAAGCGGGTCAACCGTCGCGTAATCGCTGGACAGGTAAATGTAGCCCTTCGACTTGTCCTGCATGAAAAATTTCATGCGGAAATCCGGGTGGTAGCCATCGAAAAGCAGACCGGAAAAAAGGTTGTTCGCATCGCTCTGCGGCCCCGCGTTGAACGTCTTGATTTTTTTCGGCTGGATGCTCTGCCACGTCGCCTCATCAATCACCACCGGATAGTAGCCCTTGATAACTTCGCCGGTGTCGCGCTTCCGCCGTTGCAATTTTAATTCGCCTACCAATGCCCGCGATTTCACGACCTCCAATAAATAATTGTCGCGCCAGCGTTTCGCCCAATTCTTGTTTTTGTAATTCTTGTCGCTGCCCCACGTCGGCACTTTTTCCGCGTCAAACATCCGCGAGATTTCGCGTTTGCCTTTGCCCTCTTTGATAAGCTTGATGATGCGATGGACGATGGCGACCCGATCCGGCCTCACTTCAAAGCCCGTCTTGTCCGCGTTGACTTTCAGCCACGGCGGGCAATTTCCGTTGAGAATGCCTTTGCCTGCAATCGCCTGTTTCCGTTTTTGTTCGCACGCCGCGCTAATCAGCCGGCTCTTGCGCGAGCTTTCCTCGTTCGCCCGTTCCATGATGACCAGCGACGTGATTAGCGTGGTGAACTCGTTGTAATTTTCCGCCGTGTGGAATTTCCCATCTTCCAGCGTCACCACATCCACCCCGGCCTTGATGATTTCGCCCAACTTCGTGTAGGCGTCCATTGGCTTGAGCCGCGAAAACCGATCCCAATTTTCGACGATGAGCACCGAACCCTTGGGAATTTTTCCCGCCTTCAATGCTGCGATGAAATCACCCAGCGCGCCCTTTTCGATGTTTTCGCCCGTCCAGCCCGACACGCCCAAGTCCGCGTAGCGCGTCTCGTTCAGTTCGAGGTTATGCCTCTGGCAAAACTCCAGGGTTTTTTCTATCTGCCGCCGGTAGGAATCTCCCTCGGCTTGCGCCGAGCTGCTGAATCTCGTATAGCTGTAGCAGTTACGTTTCACGAATGGATATGTTGTCGTTTTCATACTTTTTACCATGATTTGCTTGTTTATGCAAATCACACGACAATCTGTGTTCATCCGTGGTTAAAACATTTGCCCGTGCGACTCGCACTGGCGCGAATCGAATTCCATTCTTGAACGGCCACCGGTTCTCCGTCAGTAGTGGGCGCATGTTGACCACGCCGATTCGCGCGGTGGATGAGCGGGTGCTGCCGTTTGCGCCGGACCAAATCTGGCCGGTGCTGGCGGACGTGAACGGTTATCCCCAGTGGTATCCGCCGTCGCTGCAGCTGCAGGTGCGGACGGTCACCGCCAACGGGATCGGGTCGGAGGTGGAGCTGCGGCCCCGGGCTGGACGCGCATTTCGCTGTCGCGTGGAGTCGCTCGAAGCGCCGCGCCGGCTGCGGCTGCGTTATCCGGGCGACTTCATCGTAGGCACAGGTGAGTGGCGGCTGGACGCCGCGCCCGGCGGCACGCGGGTGGCGTATGAGATTGATGTGGTGGCCACCGGGCGATTGGCGGTGCTGCTGGGCTGGCTGTTGCCGCTCGGCAAAATCCACTCCAAGTTCATACGCGAGGTGCTGGAGAGTCTGGAGCGGGAGACGGGGAGGCGGGTGGGTTCACCGGCCGCCAACCGTAGTTAGAAGATTTGCCCGTGCGGCACGCACTTCAATCCAACTCGTGGAGCACTTTGGCCAGTTCTTCCGCGCCCGTTGTGCCCGCGATGTAATGACCCACGACGCTGCGAAAGCCTTGTGCTTTCACCGGCGACATCCTCTTTAGCACATCCTGAATCATCGTGCGGCCAATGGCGACGAAGGTGTTGCCGTTGTAGAAGCAGAACGGTGCAAGTTTGTGGCACTGGCGGCAGATGTCCAATGTCTCGCGCAAGGTGAGTTCTCGGGCGCGGGAGGTTTCCCAAAGTTTTTGCGTTGGCGCGTAACCGTCGGAGGTGGCTTTATGCAGCGCGTTCTTCTCCTTGCACAAGCCGGCGTTGATGGTCACGACCGTTTCCCATGGCCAGTCCTTCAACCAGCGCCGTTTCATTTTGCCCGTGCGGATTTGCGGCGAAGGTTGGCTTTGATCTTTGAGATGGTGGAAACGCCTTCGCTTTTGAGATGGCCGCGGCCGGTCTTGGCAAACAGAGGCTCGGCCACAAAACGATCCTGGATGCGGAGGGCTTCCCGCATCGCCATCTGAAGGTTTTTCTGCACTTGAGTGGCTGTTGCCATGTGCAGATCTTACCGCCCAAAGTGTGACCGGTCAATGCCGGCGGACGCATCTGCCTACTTGCTCCAACCCTCATCCGGCCTCCGGCCACCTTCTCCCATCCGATGGGAGAAGGAATGTTTTGTAGGACGTTTACCCAGGGTAGCTCTTACGGTGTGCGAGCATCCTGGGCTAATTGATTTCACCCCGTTGGGGGTTCGGTTTGGCTTCGTGGTCTTTGCGGACGCCCACCAAGGCGGCGCAGCAACGCCGCCCTACCGAAAAATCCTGTTCATTCTGTTAATCCTGTCTCCCTTCCGCGCCTCCGTGTCTCTGTGGTTCAAGATTTAGAGCCGGGAAACCATTCGGTGTGTTGATCGCCTTGCCGGCCGAAATACGTGACGCGTTGGCCGCGCAGAAAGGCGAAGTAGCCCTGCACGCCCGCCTGCATCGCGCGGCGGGTGAAGTCGCGGAACTTCTGCCCGTTCCGCTGGCTGTCCAGGATGTCCGCCTGCAGCGCCGCGAGATCGAAGTCCGCCGCCACGTCGGGCAGGCCTTCGTACGGGATGGGCGCAGTCACGGCGACCCCGGCGGCGCTGTAAAAGGTCTTCCGCAGGGTGACGTAATCGACGTGGTAATATTCCACGCCCGCTGCGAGCAGCATCCCGACGATTTCCGGAAACGGTTTCGTTCCAGCCAACGTGGCGGTGGCGGCGGCTTGGATAAGGTTCGTGTTCATAAAACGAGGAAAACTGTGACAGATAATCGTTCAAGTCAAAGGACGGTGCTGCATGCGGAAAATTATCCGGGGTGGATTACGCCTCGCCG
>JAXMHO010000018.1:0-41262 GCA_046346715.1 Verrucomicrobiota bacterium | reverse complement strand
ATGAATGGCGCCAATGCGCGTGCAGGCCAGCATCGCGATGGCGGCCTCGGGAATCATGGGCAGGTAAATCAAGACGCGGTCGCCCTTCTTGACGCCGTTGCGCTTGAGGACATTGGCGAACAGGCAGACTTCGTGATGGAGCTGTTTGTAGGTCAGCGTGCGTTCCTCGCCGGGCTTGCCGGGAGCGGCGGGTTCGCCTTCCCAAATGATGGCGGCCTTGTTGGCGTGCGGCGTGCCGAGCCATTTGTCGAGGCAGTTGGTGCTGACGTTGAGCTGGCCGCCGACAAACCACTTCGCGAACGGCTCCTTCCAGTCGAGGACTTTCTTCCAGGGCTTGAACCAGACCAGTTCGTTCTTGGCCTGTTTGGCCCAGAACTTTTCCGGCGACTTGATGGACTCGTTGTAGAGCTTCTTGTATTCCGCGAGCGACTTGATGTGCGCGCGTTTGGAAAATTCCTTGGAGGGCTTGAAGACGCGGCTTTCGTGCAGCATCGAGGTGGCGTCGGATTTTTTTGGCATAATCAGTTCATGTTAGGGTGTCGGCGGAAAGATTCTATGAGCCAACCTTTCGGCGTCAACGTTGGAACACGATGTGATATCCGTCGAAGGGCGGATTGTCAGGGTGACAGCGGGATAACCGCCCGGATGCGGTGGAACCGCATCGGCGAATTGGTGTCGGTGACGTTGCGGGTCGTGAACGTGCCGTCGGGGAAGACAAGCCCCAGTCCGCTGCCATACCAAACCGCGGGAGGATTCAAGCTCAGCGTCGCCTCCACCCGATAATTCCGCGTCAGCTCGCTGGTCCATGTCAGCAAATTCGTGACGCCGGTCGGCGCGGTGGCATAGGCGGTGATTCGCAGATGGCTGCTGGCGTTGTTTGGGTTCGTGTCGGCAAGATATTCCTGCAAGTCCGTCGCCGGATCTCCATCAGCATTGCTGCCGGCATTGGCGGCGGTGAGGTTTCCGAACTTTTGGTATTCCCACGCGTCGGCGATGCCGTCGCCGTCAGTGTCCGCAGCGGGGGCAATCGTGTCGGTTTGCACGAACGCGAACGCATTGCTCAGGGAAATCCATCCGCAGTTCGCACTGAAAACAAACCCCGTCAGTCGTCCGGTCTTGAGATCCAGTCTGGGGGCGCTGGTGTTTTCAAAGTTGATCCAGCCGATGTTGGCGCCGTAGGCGTAACCGCGCAAATTGCCGAGGCCGTCGTTGTTCACGCCGAAGTCGTTCGCGGAAACGTTTTGATAAAAGATGCCGTTGGTCGGCGCACCGCCGCCAAGATTGATCCAACCCACGTTCGCGCCATAGATGTAGCCGGAGCAAACGTACTGGCCGATGCGCGCGCCGTTGGTGGCGTCGCCGCGCCAGTCTATCCAGCCGATGTTTGCGCCGTAGGAAAATTTGTTCGCGGAATTGATGGTGGTGGCGGCCTTGGCGGTCTGAACTGTGGCGACGAGGAAGAGGATCAGAAAAGGTTTTTTCATGATACGGAGGAAGGGTTGATGATCAGCGCGTGAGCGTTCAGAGATTAAAATTCGCCGTCGGAATGGTGGTGGTGTCGACGGCGGCGGGCGACAGGATGGGCCCGGCCGCATTGTTGGCGCCGATGCTGAACTCGGCCACGTCATTCGAGCCGGCCGAGTTGCCGATGAACAGCACGGAGTTGGTGCTGGCGGTGTTGGTCACGGTGTAGCCGTTGCCCAGGTTGTTGTAGGCGTGGTTGCCTTCCACCCGGCTGCGGCCCCCTTCGATCAGAAAGCCGTCCTGCGGCGTGGCGGCGATGCCGTTGGCGTTGGAGGTGTTGCGCAGCAGGTGGCTGCCGGTGGAACAACGGATGCCCGGGCCGCCCTGCGTCTCGCGCACTTCGCAATCGCGCACTGAGCCGGTGTCGACCCGCAAACCGGCGCCGCCGGTGTTGCCGATGGCCATGCAGCGGTCGAGGGCCGCGCCGTTGCCGGTGGCGTAGATGCCGCCGGCGCTGTTCGCGTTGGCGATGCAGCTGGTCAGGGCGCAGCGATTGCCGGTCGAGATGCCTAGCCCCGAATTGCCCGAAGCGGTGCAGTCAACCAGGCGGCACTGGTTGGAGCAGCTGAAACCGTTGCCGGTGTTGGTCGTGGAGAGGCAGTGCGAAAAATGCGTGGACGAAGTCGTGACAAAGCCCGGCACGCCGCACTGATTGGCGGTGCAATTCGCGAAGTTGCATTCGATGCCGGACAGGAAACCCGCATCGCCCGCCGTCGGCGTCGTGCCCGCGGCCGTGACGCCGCAATTGTCGACTCGCGCATTGAAGCGCACCGAGATGCCGCTCCGGACCGAGGTCGATACGTTGCAATGCGAAACGATGGCAAAGTCGTTCGTGCTGATGCCGATGGCCGGGGCGCTGTTGACGGTGCAATGGAGGATCTGCGAGTAGGCCTCACAGGCGATGCCGCCCGTCGTGACGCTGCAGAAGCGGACTAACGCGTGGTTGTCAACGGCGATGCCCTGGGCACCCGCGACCGTGCATTGCTCGACCCGGCCCCGGTCCAAGAAACCGATGCCGCAGGCGCTCAGCCGGCAGCGTTCGGCCACGGAATCGGTCCCGCCGGAGATGCCGCTGGTGGTGGCGCTCTCGACCACCAGATCGTAGCAGGCCAGCCGCGTGGTGCCGCGCACCCCGTAAGTCCCGGCCTGGATGCGGCCATTGCGCACTGTCAGCGAGGGCGCGGACGTGCCAAGGATGGCGGCGCGGGTGGCATCCGTGCTCTGCAACGAGAAGCCGTTCAGGTCGATGGTCACACCCGCGACGGAAACAACGATGGTGTCTTTCCCGGCGGCTCCCGCGAGATTGGTCGTCAGATAGTATGAGCCCGGAACCGTGATGGAATAAACTGTGGTCGCAGTCCCGGCAAGGGTGCTGATGTCGGTGCGTGGTTCAATCTGGGCCAATGTCCGGCCCGTCGGTGCAGGTGCGCCGGGCGGAGTGAGGACGCCTTGAGCAAGGAGCCGGCGCGGGGCGAGAGCGAGGGCGGCGAGCGGCAGGGCGGCGGCGAGGAAATGACGGCGGTTGGAATTCATAGGAGGGGTTGCATTTGAGGTTGGTGCTGGCTGGTTCTTGAAGGACTTGCTCCGCCCGCTTGCACGAGCGACTTCATCGTCGGCGTGGGCACGCCGCGCCGCCCTGGGCGTGGAGAGTCGAGAGCTGAGATTAACTGCGCAAGGCTGGCCCGGAACAAGCGTTGAGATTTCATAACCGGTTTCCGCAGGGTTCAATACTCAAAGTTGGCAAAGGAATTTCCGGTGGTGATGATGGCGCCGCCGGCGATGCTATTTATGGTGCCGTAGCTGTTTCCGGCGATGATGTCATAGGCGAGCACGGAAGCGCCCGTGACGGTGTTGCGAATGATGATGTTGTCGGGATTGAGCACGTGAATGCCGCGCTGTCCGCCGCCGCAGTTGTTGTTCTCGACGCGGCTTTGACTGGAGGTGATCCGGATCGCGGCGAGCGTGTTGCCGATGCAGTTGTTGTTCTCCACCAGTGAACTGTCGGCCACGATGCCATTGCCGGAGTTGCCACGCGCGGTGCAGCCCGACACCCGGCCATTGCTGACGGTGATCCCGTTGGTGGGATTTTGGTAGGAAGCGCATTGGAAAACCGAAGACCCCGAATTGGCAAAAATGCCGGTGCCGGTGTTGGAGTAAGCCGAACAAGCGGAGACTGTGCAACCGAAGGCGGCATTGATTCCCCGGTCGGCATTGTCATACACGGTGCAGCCGCTCACGCTGCCTCCCGTGCCCAAGTCCACGCCATCGTCAATGTTCCTCGCCGCGGTGCAATCCACCACCCGGCAGGAGACGGTTCCGACAATGCCGTCGACCAGATTGCTGCGTGAGGCGCACCCGATGACCGTGCTGCCGTCACCCACCGACACGCCGTCCGCAACATTGGCAAATGCCGAGCAGCCACTGACGCTGCTGTCGAAGCCGGCTTCGATTCCATTGGAGCCGTTGCCCGTCGACACGCTGTCCACGATTCGCCCGCCCGTGGCCACCCGCAGCCCATGACCGGTATTGTTGTGGGCCGCGCACCCGCTGATGACGTTGTAGTTCGCCGTGTAAATCCCATCCGACCCGTTGTTTCGCGCCGTGCAGCCGTTGATGACATTGCCGCTGCCGATGTTGATGCCCCGCCCGCCATTCGACGAAACGCTCAAGTCCACAAGACGGCTGTTGACGATCGAGGAGCCATCGACACCGTTGGCGCCCCAGCCACGAACAGTGCCGTTGCGAATGGTGATGTTGGTCCGCGCGCCGGAGATGTTGATGCCATCCGTCGAACCGGCAACGCCGATCAGCGTGAATCCATTGAGATCCAACGTGACATCGCTGGCCGAGATGGCGATGCCGGCCGAGGCGGCGATGCCGGCCAGGTTCGTGGTCAAGTAATATGAACCCGGAACGCTGATCGTGGTTGGAATGGAAGAGATGGGTGTCCGCGGCTCGATCTGCGCGAGAGTCTTCATCGTCGGTGCCGGGGCGGCCGGTGGCGTCAAGGCTCCCTGTCCGACGGCTGAATGAAGAAAGGCGAGCAACGAAAGACTGAGGAGGATTTTGGCTTTCATAGATTTTTGGTCGCGATGTTTCAGAGGAACAAACCTGGTTTAAAAGGAGACATTTGCCCAGGGATCGCTGGTGCCAAACCCGCTGACACCCGACGATCCGGAAATGGCCGGGCTGTTGGTGGCGCTGATGACGACACCCACGCGGTTGTTGGCAACAAGTTCAAAATTCGTGCCCGCACTGGCCACGCTGTTGCGGATCACCAGATTGCCCGAGGCCAGACAATGAATGCCAAATCCTCCGCCGGACACATGGTTGCCATCAATGCGGTTGTCCGTGCTGGTGGTTTCGATTCCCGCGACGCCGTTGGCGGTGCATTGGTTGTTTTCAATCCGGCTGCTGCTGCTCGCGCGAATGCCGACGCCGCCGTTGTTCCGCAAAACACAGCCCGACACCACTGCGCCAACCGAGACCGCCACGCCGTTGGTGGTGTTGTCATAGACGGAACACTGTTGAATCATGCATCCGTCGGCACCGCTGACGCCGGTGCCCGTGTTGCTGTAAACGGCCGCTCCCCGGACCAAATTCCCCGATCCCGCATTGATGCCGCGGCCGGCGTTGTTGTACGACACGCAGTCAATGATCGAGGACCCGAAAGAAGCTTCGATTCCATCCACGTCGTTGACGCCGGAAACGCAATCGCTGACCTTGCAGCCCGAGCCGGCCAAGATTCCGCTGCCGGTGTTGTTGTAGGTGGTGCAATCGCTGACGTTGCCGCCGCTCGCGAGGCTGATGCCGTGCAGATTGTTGCCCGAGGAATTGCAGCCCCTGACCTGGCAACCGGAAAGAAGAAAAATGCCGGAAGTGGTCGAGTTGTACACATTGCAGTTCTCGACCAGGCAATTGTCTGAACCATGGATTCCAGCTTCTTTGTTGTTGTAAACCTGGCATCGCTGGACCGTGCATCCGCTTCCAGCAAGAATGCCGTCCGAGTTGTTGTTGTAACTGACACAATCAAGAACCGAGGACCCGACCCCGACTGAAATGCCATCGAAACCGTTGCCCGATGCCACCGATCCCATGACGATGCTGGCGACGCTGGTGACGATGCCACCGAGAGTGTTCGTTCGTGCCGCGCAGCCTTGGACCACACTAGAAGAGCCGGTCCGAACCCCTCTTCCACAACGAAGGACACAGATGTCGCGGATTTGACTGTTCACCGCCGACAGGAGATCCACACCGTCCGCAGCCCAGTCTCGCACCAGACCGTTGCGAACCACAATGTTTGAACGGGAGCCGGAAACAGCAACCGCGTTTAACCCGACAAAGCCACCGACCAGTTCAAAGCCCATCAAATCCACCGTCACTCCGCTCGCCGCAATGGTGATCCCATTGCTGGCGACCAACGCGGCAAGGTTCGTTGTGAAATAGTATGATCCCGGCGCGGCGATGGTGAACGGCAGGGAGGAAATCGCCGCCCGCGGCTCGATCTGATCGAGCGTTTTCATGGTCGGCACAGGAGGTCCCGCGGGAGACAGGGAGCCTTGGGCAAACGTTGAACAATGAAGGCCGAGGGCGGTTAAAAAGACTGACGCCAAGGCACGGAGACGAATTTTTGTTTTCATGGCTTTGGTCGCGTCATTTTCAAACCGCGGCTTGAAACAACGGGCTGTCCTTTTCAGAATGTTTCGGATGCTGGGGTTTAATTTTTGACGGAAAACCTTCTGACCGTTTTAAAATTTTAATTCATCCAATGTTACTGCTGGACGAACGGGGTTAACATCCGGGTAAACCCGCCAAAGTCAATTTTGAATCGTGGCGACCTTGTGCTCCAGGTCCTATGCCGATTCCAGGATCATGTTCGCATACTGCGTGGTGTCACCGGTGCGAATCAGACCGATGGCATGGGGAACCCGCTTCTTGAATTCAACGTGCGGTTCGTGGGTGAGTTGGACTCCCTTGAGCGCCGAGGCAAAGGACGCCCGGGTCTTGGCATCGTTGGCCTTCAGAAATTCCTGCGCCATCCACGCTTTGCCGATGACGAAGCTTGGCCGTAGGGCCGTCAGCGTCTGCAAGACCGTGGGCAGGTCGTCCACGAGCGAGATGTCGACGGTTTCAATCTGCGGCCAGAAGGGAAAACCGCGGTCGGAGATGACCAAGGTGTTGGTGTGACGAACGCGCGCGAGCAACGAGAGGATGTGCGGATTCAGGATTCCAGTTTTGAGCATATTGGTTGCGTCGTGTTGACCGGAAAGGAATAGCGAAATGCCCGCAGGGTGAAAACTTATTTTAACGGGCCACGCAATTAATTCCGCGAGTTTCTCCCATGGGGGCGCAACCGGCGGATCAAATCCGCGCGCCCGTCAAGCCGAGATGGGCCGGGCAGGCGACGGCTTGCCGTGCGGCTGCGACCGCAATTTCGCGATGATCGGCGGGAGCTGTTCGAGCAGGTAATCCACCTCGGCAGCGGAGTTGTAGAGGCCGAGGCTGAGCCGGATGCTCCCCTGCGCACGGGCGGCGCCCATGCCCATCGCCGTCAAAACGTGGGAAGGCTCCAAAGAACCGGTCGTGCAGGCCGAACCGCTCGACGCACAGACGCCGACGTGGTCCAAGGCTTTCAGGATGTCGCCCGCCTCGACGCCGCCGAAGGAAAGATTGCTGGTGTTGGGCAGGCGGTTGTCGCGATCACCGTTGCGCACCGTGTCGGGGATGTGCTTGAGAATGCCCTGTTCCAATTTGTCTCGCAGCTGGCGGACGCGGGTTTGCTCTTCCTTGAGATTCACGTGGGCGAGTTCCGCCGCCCTTCCAAAGCCAACGATGTTGGCGACGTTTTCCGTTCCGCCGCGCCGTCCGCGTTCCTGTCCGCCGCCGATGACATAGGGCTGATAGCGCGTGTGATGCTTGATGTAAAGCGCGCCAACGCCTTTCGGCGCATGCAGCTTGTGAGCCGACATGGAGAGGAAATCCACGCCGAGTTCCTTCACATCCATCTTCAGTTTTCCCGGCACCTGCACGGCGTCGGTGTGAAACGGCACGCCCTTGCTTTGGCAGATGGCGGAAATTTCTTCCAATGGGAACAGCACGCCGGTTTCGTTGTTCGCCCACATGGCCGAGACAATCGCCGTGTCGGGGCGGATGCTTTTCTCAAGCAGATGAATGTCCAGTGAACCATCCGATTCCACCGGCAACAGGGTCACATCGTAATGCTGCTTGCGCAGATAGTCCGCAAACTTGATGTTCGCCGAATGTTCCACCGCCGTGGTGATGACGTGCCGCTTGGTGGGATGGGTGGCGAGGGCAGAATGAATCGCGGCGTTGTTGCTTTCCGTGCCGCAGCTCGTGAAGATGACTTCCCGCGGTTCGGCATTGATCAAGGCCGCGACCTTCTCGCGGGCGGTCTCGATGTGTTTGGCGAGCTGATGACCAAAGTGATACGAACTGGACGGATTGCCCCAAAGCTGGGTGAAATACGGCAACATGGCCTCCAACACCTCCGGCGCGACCCGCGTGGTGGCATTGTTGTCGAAGTAAATAAACTTTTGCTCGCTCATTAGGATGCTCAACTTCCCGCCGCCAAATCCGGCGAAAGACCGCGATAGTATTCAAACAACTTCACCGCAGAAAAGGTTTTTCAATCACCCCACGCTTCCGCTACCTTCCCTCGCTCGCAAATCGGCGATTGACTCTTGAAGCGGATCAGCGAAAATAAACAAGTTCGTAAAGTCACTTATGATTGAAAATACGCCAGTAAAGACGGCCTTGTCCCACAACGAGGTCATCAAGGACGCCATTCCGACTTTGGCCGGAACCATCGCCGCCACGATTGCCGATCCGAACGCCGACCATTTCTCGGATGACGACAATCAATTCCTGAAATTCCACGGTTCGTATCAGCAGGACGACCGCGACCTCCGCAAGACCGGCAAGAAATACATCATGATGGTGCGCGGCCGGATTCCCGGCGGCGTCATGACGTCAAAGCAATGGTGCGTCTTCGACGACCTGGCCTCCGCCTATGGCAACAACACCCTGCGCATCACGACACGGCAGAGCATCCAATTTCACGGGATCGTCAAAACCGGCCTGCGGCCGTTGATCAAGAAGATCAACGAGTCCCTCCTTTCAACCTTGGCGGCGTGCGGCGACGTCAACCGCAACGTCCTCGCCCCGCCGACGCCAGCTTACACGAAGGCACGCGAGGAAGTCTTTGCCGACTGCCACAAGGTCGCGATGGCCCTGGCGCCGCAAACCAAGGCGTATCACTCCATCTGGATCGACGGTGAGCAGCTTGATCTGGAGAAGCCGGAGAACAAAAACTTCGTGGACCCGCTTTACGGCAAAACCTATCTGCCGCGAAAATTCAAGATCGCCTTCGCCATCCCGCCGGTGAACGACCTGGACATCTTCACCAACTGCCTGGGTTTCATCGCCATCATCGAAAACGACAAACTGGTCGGCTACAATCTCTGCGTCGGCGGCGGCATGGGACGCAGCCACGGCAATGAAGCCACCTACCCGCGCATGGCGGATGTCATCGGCTTTTTCACGCCGGACAAGGTGGTGGAGGTCGCGAAGGCCGTGCTGACCATTCACCGCGATTTCGGCGACCGCACCGACCGCAAGCACGCCCGTCTGAAATATGTCATCGCCGAACGCGGCGTTGAATGGGCGCGCAATGAGGTCAACCGTCGCGCAGGCATTCAGCTTGCGCCGAATCGTCCGTATCAGTTCACCACCATGCAGGACGTCCTGGGCTGGCACAAGGCTGTGGACGGCTCCTGGTTCCTTGGCCTGTTCGTCAACATGGGTCGTGTCAAGGATGCGCAGAAGACGGCGCTGCGACAGGTGGCGGAAAAATTTCCCAACCTCGAATTCCGCCTGTCCGCCAATCAAAATGTCATCCTCGCCCGGGTCAATGAGGCGGACAAAGCCGCCATCACCTCGCTGCTCAACGCGGCGGCGGTGAAAACCGAAAATCAAACCACCGTGCTCCACGCCGCGTCGATGGCCTGCCCTTCCCTGCCGACCTGCGGTTTGGGCCTGGCGGAATCGGAGCGTTACTTGCCCGGCTTGATTGACCGGCTCGAAAAAGTTTGCGGCGACCTGGGTCTTGGCGGCGAAGAAATCATCATCCGCTCCACCGGCTGCCCGAACGGCTGCGCGCGGCCTTACATGGCGGAGATTGCCTTCGTCGGCAAAGCGCCGGGGCGTTATCAAGTCTGGCTCGGCGGCAACGCCTCCGGCACGCGCCTCAACAGGATGTGGAAGGACGTCATCAAAGATCCCGACATGGAGAACGAACTGCGCCCGGTGCTCGCGCGTTTTGCCAAGGAGCGGAACGCCAACGAACGCTTCGGCGACTGGTGCGACCGGGTGTTTCTCCGCGAGGCTGCGCCGACGAGCTGATTTCGGCTCGTTGCGATAATACATCTGCTGGCTGCCATGCCCTATTCGCATCCCCAACCCGTCGCCAAGCACAATGCTTTCAAGCAGGTGCGATTGCTTCTGTTTGGTTCGCTGTCGCTCGCGGCGGCGGCGGGATTTGTGAATTCCGTGGCGCTGGGATTCTTTCTCACGCCCGTCAGTCATATGACGGGTGGCATCTCGCACCTTGGCATGAACGTCGCCGCGGCCCGCTGGCCGGATGCCGCCGCGTCGCTGAACATCGTCATCGGTTTCCTGGCCGGCGCGATGCTGGCCGGGATGATTGTGGGCGCCTGGGTGTTGATTCCTGGCCAGCGCTACGGGGTGGCGATGATCGTGGAAGGCTGCCTGCTAGGCGCGGCGACTTGGTTGTTCATGGGCAAACACCGACTCGCGCTGCCCGCCGTCTCGATGGCGTGCGGTTTGCAAAATGCCATGTCCAGCAGCTACTGCGGATTGATGATCCGGACCACTCACGTCACCGGCATCGTCACTGACATTGGCGTGATGCTTGGCCACTGGCTGCGCCACCGGCAGATCGAAGGCTGGAAACTACGGTTTCTGATTCGCATTGTGCTGGCGTTTGGCTTTGGCTGCTGGCTGGGGCAGCTGGCCGATGCGCGTTTCGGACCGGCCTGCCTGGCTGTGCCGGCGATTGGTTTTATCGTCGTTGGAGCGACGCTGATTTTCATCTATCATCGCGGGCTGGTGGATTTGGTGCAGGACCTGAATCCGACGCCGCCGCCAACGGGCAGTTTTCCCAAGCATTGATTGTAATTTGATTTAACCATGACACCCGACCAGATCTCGAAAGCCAACGCCGAGTTGCGGAACAAATCCGCGTTCGACATCGTGAAGTGGGCCATCGCCCAGGCCAAGGGCCGCGCCATCGTCTCGACGAATTACCGCCCTTACGAAGCCGTCATCCTGCATCTCGCGACCCAGGCGCAGCCGGACATTCAAGTGTTGTGGGCGGACCACGGCTACAATCGTCCGGCCACCTACAAGCACGCCGAGGCGTTGAAGAAACAGCTCAAGCTCAACATCAAGGCCTTCGTCCCCAAGATGACCGCCGCGCATTATGACGCCATCCACGGCGGCGCGCCGGCACCAACGCCGGAAAACGAGGAACGCATCAAGGAGTTCAGCGCGGTGATGAAGCTCGAACCCTTCATGCGCGGCATGAAGGAACTTGCCCCCACCATCTGGCTCACCGCGCTGCGCAAGGTTCAGAACCCCAACCGCGCCGGCCTCGACATCGTGGTTGAGGACCGGAACTTCAACACCATCAAGGTCAGCCCGGTCTTCTATTGGAGCGATGCCGAGATGGAAAACTATCTCAAGCAGCACAACCTGCCGAACGAATGGGACTATTTCGATCCCGCCAAGGCCGATGAAAAGCGCGAGTGTGGACTCCACGCGGCGTGGGGCGGCAAGGCGGCAGCGCAACATTGATTCGCCGCCGGATTTCGATTTCAATTGGCACCCGGGCGCATCCGCGGCAAGCACGGCACAACTATGACCAGCTACCATCTTGACCATCTGCAATACCTCGAGACCGAGGCCATCCATGTCTTGCGCGAAGTCGCGGCGGAGTTCGAGCGTCCTTCCCTGCTCTTCTCCGGCGGCAAGGACTCCATCTGCATCCTGCGCCTCGCCGAGAAGGCTTTCCGCCCCTCGGACATTCCGATGCCGTTCCTCAACATCGAAACCGGCCACGAGTTTCCCGAACTGATCGAGTTCCGCGACCGCCGCGCGAAGGAACTCGGCGCGAAGCTCATCGTCCGCACCGTGGATGAGGTTCTGAAAAAAGGTCTGGCGATTCTTGCCCCCGGTGAAATCAGCCGCAACAAACTGCAGATTCCCGCGCTGCTCGGAGCCATCGAGGAATTCCAGTTTGACTGCGCCATCGGCGGTGCCCGGCGCGACGAGGAAAAAGCCCGGGCGAAGGAACGATTCTTCAGCTTCCGCGACGGCTTCGGCCAGTGGGATCCCAAAAACCAACGCCCGGAAATCTGGAACCTCTACAACGCCCGCCTCAATCCCGGCGAAAATATGCGCGTGTTCCCGCTCTCCAACTGGACCGAGATGGATGTCTGGGAATACATCAAAAAGGAAAAGCTCGAAGTGCCGAGCATTTACTTCAGCCACGAGCGCGAATGTTTCCGCCGCGGCGGCCAATGGCTGCCCGTGCCGCCGGCTCACACCGACAACTCCAAACCAGACCCCTACGCCGGCGCCCGGCCCAAGCCGAACGAACCCATCAGGAAGCTCGTCGTCCGCGTCCGCACCATCGCCGACATGATCAGCACCGGCATGATTGAATCCCGCGCGGACAGCGTCGATGACATCATCGCGGAAGTCGCCGCCGCCCGTGTCACCGAACGCGGTTCCCGCGCCGACGACAAGGCGAGCGAGGCTGCAATGGAAGACCGCAAAAAAGCCGGATATTTCTGAACCATGCCCCACACCCAACATCCCATCGAACTGCTCCGCTTCAACACCTGCGGCAGCGTTGACGACGGCAAGTCCACCCTCATCGGCCGGCTGCTTTACGACTCCAAGAACCTGATGGAGGATCAGATCGAAGCGCTGGAACGCAGCGCCGACATCACCGGGGGCGGTCAGATCAATCTCGCCAATCTCACCGACGGCCTGCGCGCCGAGCGCGAACAGGGCATCACCATCGACGTCGCGTATCGTTATTTTGCGACACCGAAGCGGAAGTTCATCGTCGCCGACACGCCGGGCCATGTGCAATACACCCGCAACATGGTCACCGGCGCAAGCACGGCGAACCTTTCCATCGTGCTGGTGGATGCGCGCCAGGGCGTCATCGAACAAACCCGCCGACACACTTACATCGCGTCGCTGCTGGGGATTCCCCACCTCGTCATCGCCATCAACAAGATGGACCTGGTGAATTGGAGCGAGGAGCGTTTCACGGAAATTCGCGACGAGATCGAGGCTTTTCTGCCGAAGCTCGACGTGTTCCGCGACGTGAAGTTCATTCCGATCAGCGCCTTGAACGGCGACAACGTCGTCGAAACATCCAAGCACACGCCGTGGTATCCCGGCCCCACCCTGCTGGCGCACCTGGAAACAGTCCACATCGCCAGCGACTGGAACATGAGCGCGCTGCGTTTCCCGGTTCAATGGGTGAACCGGCCGAACAATCCGACCGATCATTCCCTGCATGACTTCCGCGGCTTGAGCGGACAAATCGCCAGCGGCATCGTCCGCAAAGGCCAGCAGGTCGTCGTGCTGCCCGTCGGCCTCAAAACCACCATCAAGGACATCTGGACCTACGGCGGCTCGCTGCCCGAGGCGTTCTGTCCGCAGTCCGTCACGCTCTGCCTGGAGCACGACATCGACATCAGCCGCGGCGACATGATTGTCGGTCTCGACGATTTGCCGGGCCGCAGCGGTGAGCTGCACGCAAGGATTTGCTGGATGAACCAGCGTCCGTTGCAGGTCGGCAAGAAATACTTCCTGCGCCACGCCACCCAGACGGTGCAGGCGATGGTCACGACGCTGGAAAGCCGCATCAACATGGATGCGTTTGAGCCGGAACCAAACCCGGCGGCGCTGGCCATGAACGACATCGGCGTGATCCGCCTGAAAACCGCCAAGCCACTGATCTTCGACGGTTACACGACCAACCGGCTCACGGGATCGTTCATTCTCATCGAACAAGGCACCAACTCCACGGTGGCGGCGGGCATGCTGTTTCCTCCGACGGAAGCGGTGAAGCCGGAATACACCGACTTCGCGATTTGAAGTGGCAGACCGCGGAGGTCAGCCCGCCTTGATCAGGTGGGACATGACCTTGATGCAAAGCTCGGTGGGCAGAATGGGCTTGGCAATGAGATCGTTGCCGCCGCTGAGCATGGACCGGGCGCGGGTTTTGAAGTCCGCCTGGCTCGTGACAAAAATCACCGGCGTCTTTTTATGAAGCGGTAGCCCGCGCATCTGGTCGCACAACGCCAGCCCGTCCAGACCGGGCATGTTGATGTCGAGCAGGACGAGGGCGTAGGCGTTTTCTTGGAGCTTTTTCAGCCCGTCAAACGGATCATTGATGGCCACCGCGCTGAGCTGCGCGCGGGCCAGCGCCAGCACGACCGCGCGGCTGGAAATGGCGTCGTCGTCCACCACCAGCACCTTTTGACCTGCCACCTGCTTTTCCGCGGCTGCATCGCCGGGCTGGTCAAACCGCTCGAACAAAAGGGAAACCGTCGCGGCGATCGTGTGCCGGATTGAATCCGTGAGGTTGCCGGGTTTCTCCTCCATCTCAAACAGCAGGGCTTCCAAGGCGGAACAGAGCTGGGCCAGCCGATGTCGTCCCATCATGCCCAGAGTCTGGGAAACAAAACCAATCTTACGCCGCAGGTCCTGAAGTTTGCGCGCCTCGACGGGCGTATCGCTGGAGTCGAGAAGTTCCACGCACATCTGCCGGACGTTCCGGAGGATGTTCGGGGACCGCTCCTGAAACTCCTTCTGGGCGCTCTTTTCAAAATCCGGCACCACGGGCGCGGGAGCTGATGGGCTGACCGGTCTCGGCGGTCCCGGCGGCGGAACCGATGCGGCCGGCGGCGGGCAGGACGCCGCCCCGGGCGGCACCGCGCCACCTTCGGAAAGGTGGGCTTCGAGGGTTTCGGCGGTGAGAAAGGAGCGCGGCGGATTCGCCAGTGTTTTATTGATCACATCCACCAGCTTGGCGGGCGTTACCGAGGCTTTGATGAGCGCCTCCTCGACGCCGATGCTGGCGACCTGTTCAATCAGGTTGCTGAGAAAGGAATTGGAAAAAACTATGATGCGGATGTCCTTGAGCGCGGGCTGCTGGCGCATGAACTTCAGCACATCCACGCCGGTCAGCTTGGGCATCAGCAAATCCAGCACAACCAGATCCGGTGTGAACTCCCGCAGTCGTTGCACCGCGGCCAGCCCGTCCTCGGCCACAACCACCTCAAATCCCGCGGAGGCCAGCTTCTGACTGTAAAGACGCGCGATCAACACGTCATCTTCGACATAGAGAATTTTTTTCATCCAAATCGCCCTCTGCTGCAAGTCCTGAACCGAACTGTGTCAGGTCGGCTTTTTCAAGGGAAGTGAAATATTCGACGGTTGTTCATGATCCAAACCACATGGTTGGCGGGGCTTGTCGCAAGTCCTGGTTCTGTTAGGCTGGCGGCCGAATGCGATTCCATCTTTATCTTGTCGTGTGGTGCTGCGCCGTGTCCGCGATGGCCGCGGAACGGCTTTTGGATTTCAATGATTTCACCGCCGACGCCACCCCCACCAATTTTACCAGCCTGGTCGTCGGCCGGGGCAAACCGGCCGAGTGGCGGGTCATCCTTGATGAAGTCCCGTCGGCCCTGGTTCCGTTGACCTCCAAGGCAACCTCCACCTCCAGCCGCGCCGTGCTTTCGCAGAAAACCCGCGAACCGTTCTCCAACCGGCTGCCCCTGCTGCTCTACGACAACGAGCTGTTTCGCGATTTCAAGTTCGTCACCCGCTTCAAATTGGTCGGCGGTGCGCTGGAGCAGTCGGCGGGAATTGTTTTCCATTTCCAAAACGCCTCGAACTTCTACGTGGTCCAGGCCAGCGCCGTGAGCGGGACGTTTCGGTGCACCAAGATGGTGGACGGCATCATGAAGCCCCCGATCGGTCCAGAGGTGAAGCTTGCCAAGGGCGAATGGCATGAAATGGCCGTCCGCTGCGAAGGCCCGCGCATCACCTGCGCGCTCGACGGAACCGAACTGGTGAAGCTCGTGGACAACGCCTCGGCCAACATCACCGGCAAGGTGGGATTCTGCACCCAGGCCGATGCGGTGTCCTATTTCACTGACGGCAGGATCACCTTCACCGCCCAGGAGGCTTTCGCGGAGAAGATTGTCCGGGACACCCTGAAGGAGTATTCGCGGCTGGTGGCCTTGAAAATTTTTGCCATCCGGGATGGCGCCAAAGATCCGGTGATCATCGGCAGCGGCGACGTCAAGGAACTGGGCAGGCCGGGAACCGAAGTGGAGGCCGACGTCATCCGCACCGGCCATTCCTACTTCGGCAAAGGCAAACAGACCGTCACCGTGGTTCTGCCCTTGCGCGATCACAACGGAGACGTCATGGCCGCCGTCTCGGTGGAGATGAAAAAGTTCATCGGTCAGACCGAAGACAACGCCCTCGTCCGCGCGCAGCCCATCGTTAAGAAAATCCAGACGCAGGTGCAATCGCTGGATGACCTGTTGCAATGATGGTTAAAATGCGCTGGAGCCCTGCCAAGCCCCGGCAAATTTCTCCCTTTTGAGACGGTAGAGAAACATTTTGGGACAACATGGTCCCAAAATCTTGGGGGTTTTGGGACAGCATCGGGTCGGCGAGGTTTTTGCTTATCACGCTGGCATGAAGCTTGGCGTATTTATCGAACGGGACGGCGTCTTGAATCAGGCGCGCGTGGAGCACAACCATCAGGTAAGTCCGCTGATGTTGGAGGAGTTCAAGATCAACATGGCCGCCGCGCCTTTGCTGAAGAAGCTGAAAGCGGCCGGGCTGACCATCATCGTCACCACCAATCAGCCGGGCATTTCGCGCGGCTACCTCATGCGCCGCGAACTTGACCGCATGCACGATCTGCTGCGCCGCTGCCTGCCCATCGACGACCTTTTGATCTGCGCCCACGACGACAACGACCATTGCCCGTGCCGCAAACCCAAGCCGGGGCTGTTTTCGGAGGCCGCCTTCAAATGGCGTTTGAACCTGGACCGCTCCTTCGTGATCAGCGACAAATGGCAGGATGCGGAAGCCGCCCGCGCCGTCGGCTGCACCTCGCTTCTCATCAAATCACCGTGGACCGGCGATGCCCATCACGATTTCGTGCTGCCGGACCTGGCTGCGGTGGTGAACAAAATCCTCAGCCTGCAAGGCGCCTCGGCGGTCACGGCCTGACCGGCTCGGCCTTCTCCGGCAACGACACCGGCAGGTCGTTGGGACGCTCAACGCGCGCCGCCGCCACGACCACCACCCGCCCATCATCCTCGATTCTGAGCCGCGGACGCGTCGTGAACTCATACGTCTGCCGCTTCATCAGCTCCCCGTCCGGATTGATCATCACGTAAGACGACGTGTGGGCCCCGACCTGGTAGAGCACATGGAGGTTGCTCAGCCGGTCGAGCTGCGTGTCCTGCAAGTTCATGTTCAGCATCTGCCCCAGGGTGTAAACCTTGTCGTGCTTGCCGGTTGGTTCGGAGAGCTGGAAATAGAGCATCAGCTTCTTCAGGTAGTTCGCCTGCAACAGCACATACTTGCGGACTTCCGGCGGACGATTGGACACCCCGGCGGGCAGCGGCACGCCGAACTCGATTTCCCGGAGCGAAGCGGCGTTGACGATGTCGAAACTGATGGGCGCGCTGCTGATCTGGCGGTTCCAGTCCTTGAGCATCGCCGTCGCCGACACGGTATAATGGCCGGGCTTTTTCAAGTTGAAGTAAGGCGCGATGTTGACCTCCTTGATCGCGGCATGCGCGGAGTCCAGCACGATGTCCTCAGCCACGGGCGGTTCGCCGGTCCGCACCACCACCGGCACATCCCGGGATTCCACGGTGAACTTCAGCCAGTCGTTGTCGCCGCCGAGGTTGATGGTCTGGCCGGAGCGGTTCACGATCCGCACCGCCAGCGGCAGGATTTCCCCCGGCAGAAACTGCTCCTGCTCCAGGCTCAGCTGCAGGGTCACCTGGGCCGTGCCACCAGCCAACGACAGCAGCCAGAGCACAAACATCAAACCGGATTTTTTCATGGCTCAACTCTATTCGCGCCCCGGGAACTGGCAAGCCGCAAACGCGGCGATGGCTTTCTTGACAAGCGAACGAGGGGAAAACCATCATGGTCAAAACCGGCCGCAACCCTGAACCGGCTTTGACCCGATGATGCCGCACGAGAAAGTTTCATCCGCGCTATGACGCCACCCAAAGTGAGTGTCTGCATTCCGACGTACAACTACGCACGGTATCTGCCCGAGGCCATCGAATCGATTCTCAACCAGAACTTCACGAATTTCGAGCTGCTGATCATTGACGACTGCTCCAAGGATAACACCGCCGAGGTCGTCCAGCGCTACGCCGCGCAGGATTCGCGCGTCCTCTTCAGCGTGAATTCGCCCAACGTCGGCATGGTCAACAACTGGAACCTCTGCCTCCAACGCGCCCGCGGTGAATACATCAAGTATGTCTTCGGCGACGACGTCCTCTGCTCCCGCGACGCCCTCTCGAAGATGATGGAGCCGCTCGCGCAAAACCCGTCCGTCAGCCTCGTGGCCTCCGCCCGGAAAATCATCGACAACGAATCCAGGTTCTCCCGCACCCGCTCCAGCTTTCGCAAAAGCCTCATCATGCCCGGCGACCAGGCCATCCGCCGCTGCGTGTTCGAGCAGAAAAACCTCATCGGCGAACCTACCGTCGTCATGTTCCGCAAGGCCGACGCCGGCCGCGGCTTCAATGCGCGCTACCGCCAGATTGTGGACCTGGAGATGTGGTATCACCTGCTGGAGAAGGGCCGGCTCGTTTATCTGACCGAACCGCTCTGCGCCTTCCGCTGCCATCCCGACCAGCAGTCCGAGCACAACAGCCGCTCGAACGTCACGCTCGACGACATGGTCCTCATCTTCGAAGATTATCTCGCCAAGCCTTACCTGCATTTCGGCGCGCTCGACCGCCGCCGCATCGCCTATGACTACTGCTATTTCGTCTGGAAATATTACCGTAAGAAAACCATGACGCGCGCCGAGGCGGAGCAGCGCATCAACGACTCGCTGGGCTTTGGCAAGTTCCGGGCGTGGCTGCCCTTCTACAAAATCGCCCGGCCCTGCATGAAGCTGAGCCGCCACCTCGCGCGCCGCTTTGGCCGCCAGCAATCCTATCCCTGATCCCCTGCCCGGCCGGATGCAAAAACCCTGGACCAGCCGCCTTCGTCGAGCGATCGGAAAACTTTTCCATCGCAGGCGATACAAGTATGCCGAGTGGTTCGACCGCTTCGAGACGCTTTCCGAAAACGACCGGCGGCAAATCCATGAACGCATCACCCGGCTGCCGCTCCGACCGCGCATTTCCATTCTCCTGCCGGTTTACAACATTGACGACCGCTGGCTGCGGTTGGCGCTGGATTCAGTCCTGAACCAGCTCTATCCCGACTGGGAGCTGTGCGTCGTGGACGACTGCTCGCCGCGCCCCCACGTCCGCGCGACGCTGGCGGAGTATCAGCAGAAGGACGCGCGCATCAAGGTCCGCCTGCGCGAAAGAAACGGGCACATCTCCGAATCCACGAACGACGCCCTCGCCATGGCCACCGGGGAGTTCGTTGCGTTTTTCGACCACGACGATGAACTGACGGAGCACGCGCTGTATTTCGTGGCGGAGGAAATCAACCAGCATCCCGACGTCGATCTCCTCTACTCCGACCAGGACCGCATCGGCCCAGACGGCGAATTGTCCTTCCCGATGTTCAAGCCCGGCTGGAGCCCCGACCTGCTCCACTCGCAAAACTACGTCAGCCATCTTTCCGTTTTCCGCACCAGCCTCGTCCGGGGCCTCGGCGGATTGCGCAAAGGCTTCGAGGGCAGCCAGGATTACGACCTGGTCCTGCGCTTCAGCGAGCAGACTCGGCCGGAACGCATACGTCACATTCCCCGCGTCCTTTACCATTGGCGGGCCATCCCGGGTTCGGTTGCGCTCGGTGGTGATCAGAAAAATTACGCCCACGAAAACGCCCGGCGCGCCTTGCAGGAACATTTTTCGCGCACCGGCCGGCAGGTGGAAGTCGCGGAAGGCTTTCGTGGCTATCACCGCATCCTGCATCCGCTCCCCACGCCCGCACCGTTGGTCAGCCTCATCATCGGCACGCGTGACCGGGTGAACCTGCTGCGCGGAATCGTCGATGGCATCCTCCAGGAAACGGATTATCCGAACTTCGAGGTCATCATCGTGGACAATCAAAGCTCCGAGCCGGCAACACTCCGATACTTCGACGAACTGCGGACAGATTCGCGCGTGCGCATTGTGAAATACGACGCGCCGTTCAATTTCTCGGCCATCAACAATTTTGGCGTCCAGGCTTCCCGCGGCGAAGTCGTCGGGCTGCTGAACAATGATCTCAAGGTCATTTCCCCCGGCTGGCTCACGGAGCTGGTGCGGCAGGCAATTCGTCCGGAGGTCGGGGCCGTCGGCGCAAAGCTCTACTACGCCAACGACACAATCCAACATGCGGGCGTTGTGCTGGGCATTGGACCCGTCGCCGGACATTCGCACAAATACCGGCCGCGAAAGGAATTCGGCTTCATGGCCCGCTTGAACGTGGTGGGCAATTATTCCGCCGTCACCGCCGCCTGCCTGTTCGTCCGGCGCAGCGTGTTCGACGAGGCCGGCGGCCTGGATGAAAAGAACCTCGCCGTGGCCTTCAACGACGTGGATCTGTGCCTGAAGATTCAGGCACGCGGCTATTGGAACGTCTTCACCCCCTATGCCGAACTCTATCACCTCGAATCCGCATCGCGCGGTCCGGACACTGCGCCGGAAGCCGCCCCGCGCTTTCAGCGCGAGGTTCAGTTCATGGTTTCCAAATGGGGCGAACGGCTGAAGCACGATCCCTGCTACAATCCCAACCTGAGCAACCTCGCGGAAAATTTTGACTACGCCTGCCCGCCGCGCACGTGCAAACCCTGGCTGCCATGAGCGATTCCGGAAACCACAACTCCCGTTCGCCAAAGGTCAGCATCCTGATTCCGACCTATAACTACGCGCGTTTTCTGCCGGAGGCCCTTGAGTCTGTGCTCGCCCAGGAGTTCACCGACTTCGAGGTCATCGTGCTCGACGACCGTTCGCCGGACAACACGGCCGAGGTCATGGCGGAGTTTTGCCGGCGCGACCCGAGAATTTTCTTTGCCGTGAACCCCACCAACCTCGGCATGGTCGCCAACTGGAACGCCTGCCTGGCCAAGGCGCGTGGTGAATACGTCAAATACCTGTTCGGCGACGACGCGCTCGCCAAACCCACCTCACTCGGCACATTGGTCCAACTCCTCGACACGCATCCCGCCGCAACTCTGGCGACCTCGGCCCGAAAGATCATCGACGAAGCCTCCCGGCCGATGACCACCTGGGATGATTGGAGGAAGAATGGTTGCCACGACGGTCGCGCGGTGATGTTTGAATGCCTGCGCACCAATCAAAACCTGCTGGGCGAACCCAGCGCGGTGATGTTCCGTCGGAAGTTTTCGGGAAGAGGCTTTGATTCTCGTTACCGTCAGATCGTGGATCTCGAAATGTGGTTTCACCTGCTCGAACAAGGCGACCTCGCCTACACGTCCGAGGCGCTCTGCTGCTTCCGCGTCCACGGCGCGCAGCAGACGGCAGTCAACCGCGCCTCGCTCATCGGCCACAAGGAACTGCTGATGCTCTTCTCCACCTGCGCGGATCGGCCGTGGTATCTGGCGAGTCCGGCGTTGACGCGCCTGAACATGCTGCGGGCGCTGCGCAAACTTCGCAATGTCTGTCCACGTCCTGAATACCTCGTCTTTGATCGCCACGTCCGTTCGCGCATTCCCCAGCCGCTGTATGGGGCGTATTGGATTGCTCACCGGATTTATCGTCCGTTTGAGAACGCCTTTCTCTCCCTGCAAAAGCGTTGGCGGCGGCGGGGTGGAAACGATGTGACAACCGCAGGCTGACCTATTTCTTATCGCGCGGCTCACCCCAGCCGGCGCTGGCATCGGTGTAATTCACCCGCGTCAAGATGTCGTCGAGAATCACCGCCGGCAGCTTGTTCCGCAGCTGGTCAAAGCAACGGTAGTCGCCGGCCTTGTGCTCGTGCCATTGCGCGTCCGCCTTGTGCCGGGCGTGAAAGGCAAAGCAGCACGAGGTCATACCGCCGGGTTGGATCGCCTTGGCGTCGTTCACGAAGGGAACGATCTTATCGGGAAACCAGGCCTTCCAGATGACGAGCTGATTTTCATCCACCAGCCGGGAGGCCAGAATCGTCAGCGCTTCTGGCGTGGTGAACAAGTCGTCGTCGTCCAGAAACAGAATCCAGCCGTCCTCAACCCGGCCCATGAGATCGTTCACGAACAGGTTGTAGGGATGGGTTGCCGACGTGGTCTTGCGTGTCACATGGATGGCGTCGCTCTCCGGCACGCCCGCCCGTTGCAGATAACGAAGCGTCTCCGGGTTTTCATACGAGACCAGCTGCCGGAAAGACCGGTAGGTCTGCGCCGCGACCGACGCGCGGTTCTCCTGAAAAAAGCGGGGGCGCTGATTGCTGCGGGTGAGGATGTGAATCAACGGCGGAGTGCGGTTCGCAAGAACACGGCGCGCCTCCGCAGCCCGCCGCCCGACAGTTTGGAGATAATCCGTAAGGGCCTGGAAGTTTCTCCGGCAGGCGGGATCGTGGGGCCCGCCGATGCGCCCCTCCGCCCGGCCGGTTTGCAGCCAGTGCAGCTCGGCCTTTTTGCGGGAATCAACGCCGTTGCGTTTCAGGTCCGGATAGAAGCGCACGTAAAACTTCCAGTCGAAGTGCCGGAGCTCTGCGGGCGTGTTTTTGCCCGGCCACAGCCGCTGGAGCAATCGCCCGAGGCTCATAGGGCGGGGATGAAAACAACGGAGGCAATGTTGCGCATGCCTGTTTATATTTTCTTTTCGCCGCAGAGGCAATGCGGGCTTGATAAAAATCGGCCGCCGGACCTGGCGGCTTTTTAATTTTTGCTTTTTGCCAGCCGGCCCTTATTTTCTGGCCGGCATGACACGCGGCGCCCGGCAATGAACATCCTGCATTTTCTCTCCCACTTCTCGCTGCTGTCCGAGACTTTCATCTATGACGAAATGCTGGCCATGGAAAAAACCTGGCCGGGAGCAAACCTCATCGCGACCTTTCACCGCCAGCTTCCCGTGGAGCGGCCGTTTCCGCGCGTCCAGGTGCTCAACCAGTCGCCGTCGTTTCTGCAGAACTTGCACCGCCGCTGCCTGCGACGCGTCAAGGGTCTTCGCATCCCCCGGGAGCATTTTCCGTTGTGCGCTTTTCTGAGAGAACAACTGCCGAAAACGGACGCCCTGCAGGCGCACTTCGGCTGGAATGGCGTGACGCTGTGGCAGGCGTTGAAGTTCCTGGGCGAGCAGAATCGGCGGCCGCTCATCGTGCGGTGTCACGGTTCCGACATCAGCTCCAACCCGCGGCTTTATCCCGATTGCAAAACTGTCCTGCTGGAGATGGCCCGCGCGCCGAAGGTGCTCTTCACGGCCAACTCGGAGTTCCTCGCCCGGAAGCTGATCGAGCTGGGCGTGCCCGCGGAAAAAGTTCACCCGGTGGCGCTCACCTTCAACGACGTCTTTTCCGAGCATCGAAAAAAGCGGTTCTTCCGCCCGGGCGACCGCCTCAGGCTCATCAACACCGCGCGGTTCATCGAATGGAAAGGCCAGCGCTACCTGATCGAAGCCTTCGCCCGGTTTGTCCGCGAAGTTCACCCCAACGCCCAGCTCACGCTGATTGGCGAAGGCGAAACCCTGGCCGCCGTGAAGCAGCTCGCCAGCGACTGTGGCGTCCGGGACAAGGTCATGTTTGCCGGCGGCGTGGCACATCATGAAGTGCCGCGGCATCTCTCCGAGAGCGACATCTACATCCAGCCTTCCATCCAAGATCCGAAGACGTTTCAGGAGGAAAGCTTCGGCGTGGCCATTTTGGAAGCCTTGGCGGTGGGGCTGCCGGTGATCATCACCCGCACCGGCGGCATGCCGGAAATCGTCGGCGGCGATGGCCCGTTCGCGCGCATCGTTCCCGACCGGGACGCCGACGCCCTTTTTGAAGCCCTAAAGGAAATGTTCACCAAGGGAACCTGCTTTCAGGACATCACCGACTATTCCCGAAACCGGCTCGCCCAGTTCACGCCGGAGCGGCAGTTGAAGGATCTCACCGCGGTTTATCACCGGATGGGAATTTTAAAATGACCTGGAACTTTCTCACCAAGCCTTTCCGTTCCCTGAAAGCCCGCCGCGGGCCAGCGCCGCCGCCGGATCGTCGTTTGTTGTTTCGCGATCTCAGCCAAGGCGAACGGACGCCCCGCAGCAGGGTCATCCAGTTCTATTCCGCCGCGCCGAACATCGGCAATTATCTTCCCGTCGCCGCCATTCATGAAATGGTCGGGCAGCCATTGGACTGCTGGAACGTGCATGATCCGCATATCGACTATGATTTCATCCACCGCCATTACCGGGCGGCCGTCATAGGCGGCGCGGGCCTGCTGCATCCGGCATTCAACCGGTTCTGGAGAGACTTTGCCGAACGCTGCCGGCTGCCGTTCGTCATGTGGGGTCTGGGCGGATGCTTTCCGGATGGAAGCCAAGAGCCGCTGGCGCGGGAATCGGTAAAGCGCGCCCTGCCTCGCTGTCTGGCGTGCAATGTCCGGGATGATGTCACCGCCGAAACCTTCGGGCTGAAGAACGCGATCATCACCGCCTGCCCGGCCGTGCTTTATGTGGCAAACAATTTCCCGGCGCTGCCGGGAGCGCAGGAACAGGTGCTTTTTGCGGATCACGCCGAACTGACCGGTCCGCAGCTCAGCGGCGAAATCCGAAAGCATCTTTCGCAGCAATTCCGGGGGAAATTCCTCCACACCGACAACGAGCAGACGCCGGCTTTTGGAACGGGCGACATCATCCGGGAGCGCTATCAGAAAAGCCGGTTCGTCGTGGCGACGCGGTTGCACGGGGCCATCATCGCCTATGCCCTGCGGATTCCGTACATCGCCCTGGCCGCCGACGAGAAGCTGCGGGCCTTAGGGCTGCACTACGGCAACGGCCTGGTCATCAATTCGCTCGCCGAGCTGCCGGAGGCCCTCGGCAAGGTGGAGTCGGTGCCGCGGCGCGAACTTGCGATGGAAGGCATCCGTGAGTTTGGCCGGAAGGCGCGGACGCTGCTGCAACTGCCCTGCTGGTATCTGCTGTGGGGCGGTGTGAACGACTATCTTTCTTCCTGAGGCCGGAACAGCCAGGCGCGAATCCAAACCGGCCAGGGGATGGGAAACTGCTGTTTTCTGGCGAAGCGCGCGATCTCTTTCTGCAAGGGATGTTTCCCGACCAGGATCGTGGGCAGAAACGCGTCGCGCTTTTTGCGATAAAGCTCCAAATCGAACACCCGAGAATACCGGTCGAGGCGACCGGCGACTTCCAGGGTGAACATCGTCTTCAGGCATTTCCGGCACTGGGAGCAGTTGCCCCCCCGCTCGTTGCCGACGCAGACGTCGAGGGATGAATGAGTGTCTGGCAGGTCGGAAATCCGGATCGTTTTTTCCACCCGCGTATATTCGGAGCCGGCGCTGTGCATCTCAACCGTCGGCGTGGAGAAAAGGGGCAAGGCACCATTGTCCGACCGTCCGATGTCCGGGGTGGAACCGAAGGTGCAATCCAAAAACTGGTAGGAAGCAGCGTAGAGGAAAGTTCCGACACCCTGTTGCAGCAGCAGCGGGACGCTGGCGTTGCGCGGGGTGTGGGTCTGCTGGAAACTATGCTTGGTCTGGTAAAACGCGGCCAGATTGGAGTTCACGCGGATCAACGGCAGACCGATTCGCGCGGCCACCGGGCGGACATTTTCGCAACGCTCCAGAAACAGCCGTTCTCCCCCTTTGCCATGCGAGCCCACATTGTTGTACAGGAGATGGGTAAGCCGAAAGCCAACCGGCGCAGCCGCGTAATGATGGTCCGCCAGCACACAATAGGAATCCACGCCCAAAGAAAATCCTGTGACCACCGCCTTCCCGCGCCGCGCCGGTGCATAGATGCCGGACGGAATGATTTTGACCGGACGCAAAGCCGGGATCGTCTGCCGGAGCAGTCGCTGATAAGGACCGGCCAAGTTGAACCACAGCCGCTCCGAAACCTCTCCATCAAGGTGAATATCCTCGCCCAGCGTCATGGCGAAGATCAGCAAGGCCAGCAGCGGTGCGTCCGAAGCAGTGGCCAGAAACTCGGCATACTCATTCTCCACCCGATACCAGAGCGTTTGCGCCCCCTCGGAGGATTCGACACGGACCGAATAGGTCGTCTCCCCGTTAAGCTGTCGAATTTCAGGCCTGCCGATTTTCATGTCACCTCACTTCACCGGTTTAATTTCAGACACTCCAACAGCCACTCCAAGGCAGCTGGGACAGATTTGCCGGTGGTATCGAGGTCGATGAAGTTCGATTCCGGCGGCTGGTAGTCTTTTACGAAGTAACCCTCCCGTCCGCGGAGATCGGTCGTGTGCGTGTAAATCTCCACCGCGGCCCGGGCGGCCTTGAAGTTCTCGCGCATTTCACGGATGGGGGAGACAAAGGAGGCCACGACGCACACCCCGGATTCATTCAGCTTCGCCGCCATGCTCTGCGCGCTCAATACGTTCCGTTTCCGCCCTTCCGCCGAGTAGTCGATGTTGCCGGAAAGCGAACGCCAGTCATCCCCGTCCAGATGCACCACGGTCAAACCCAGGCGGCGCAGATGCTCGGTCAACGCCCGGCCGATGGTGGTTTTGCCGGACCCCGGCTGGCCGGTGATCCAAAATGTCACTGGCTTCATCTGCCGCGATTACAAAACTTTTGCGGCAGGATGTAAAACAAAACGTTCCGACATCTGCGGGCGGTGGTGACGCGACGGCGACCGGTCAATTCAAGGACACGCCGCGACGGATGTAGGTCGGCACATCCAGGTCTTCGCCCTTGTGATAGGTCGGCTCGCTCTTGTCGAAGCGGCCCTTGGAAATGATCTCCAGCTGGAGGGTGCCCTGGCTCATCTTCGACTGCGATTTGCGCGCCCGGCCGCCGGGAGTCTTGCCCGCGTAAATTTTGCGGGCGTCCTCGGGGGAAATCGCCGGCGGCGGCGGCACAAACCGCGACTGGGGACGTTCCGTGGTTTCCAAATCATCGCCCATGACAGCATCGCTGATGGCGGCGGGAGCCCGCTTCGCCGCCGGCGCGGGCCGGTTCACGACCAATGTGATAGCCAGCCGGTCGCGAAACGCCTCGTCAATGGCGGCGCCCATGATCACCTGCGCAAGCGGACATTTGCCCTGGACGTGCTGCATGACACGGTTGACCTCCGCCATGGTGAGATCCGGTCCGCCGGTAAGGCTGACGAGCACGGCGTCGGATTCCGCCAGCACCTTGCCGCCGTCGAGCATGGGGTGGGCAAACAACTGGTCAAGCGCCTCGCGGGAGCGGGTTTCGCCCGCGGCTTGGGCGGTGGCAAAGGAACTTTCCCCATGTCGGTTCCGCAGCAGCGCGCACAGGTCGGCAAAATGAATTTCAATCAGCCCCTGGCGGACCATCAGCCCCCAGACGCCGTTCACCCCGTCGGCCAGCAAACCGGCCGTCGCCTTGAACATGTCCACCACGCTGGTGTTCTCGTCGATGAGCTTGAACAGTTTCTGGTTGGGCAGGCAGATGACACCGTCGGCCACGGCCTTCAATTTTTCCAGGCCGTTGCGCGCCAATGTCTGGCGGCGGTTGCCCTCGCACTCAAACGGCAACGTCACAAACGCGAGGACCAGGGCGCCCGCCTCCTTGGCCGCGCGCGCCAGCACCGGGGCGATGCCCGTGCCCGCGCCGCCGCCCAGGCCGGCCACGATGAACACGGCCGAAACTCCGGAGCAGGCGTCCTTCAAGGTGGGAAAAAATTCTTCCGCCGCCGCCGTCCCGCGCTCCGGGTCGCCGCCGGTGCCCAGGCCACGGAGCAGCTTGGTCTCAACAGAAATCCGCTCCGTGACCGTGGATCGTTGCAGGGACTCGGCGTCCGCGCTGAGCGCGCAAAAAGACGCGCCGGGCAGCGGAGCGGCCGCCAGACGGTCCAGAACCGTGATGCCCGCGCCGCCGACGCCAAAAATTTTCACGAGCAGCTTTTTCTCGGCGGGCGTCCCGGTGCTTTCAGGATTCAGATTCGTTTCCATGGCATTCCTTTTCTCAGGCGCGACCGATGAACTGTTTGAGGGTTTCCTTGAGGTCCACCGGCCATTTCTTGGGCACGCGCTTGCGCTGCTGGCTGGAGCCAAATTTAACCAGTCCGATGGCTGCGGCAAACTCCGGCTGGTCCAGCGCCGCCTTGATGCCGCCGATCGAATTGGTTTTCCCGATGCTCACCGGCATCTGCAGCACCCGCTCGGCGAGGGTGGCGATCTGGGGAATCCGCGCCCCGCCGCCGCACAAAAACACTCCGGCGCGCAAATAATCCAGCACGCCGGCCTGATCCACGTCCTGAGCGATGAGCTGAAAGATCTCCTCGAGACGCAGCGACATGATGCGGCGGAGATTCTCCGCGCTCACGGTCTTCTGCGGCAGCCCCGGCTCCTGGGGGATGGTGATGCCGCCGCCGGAGACCGCCGTCTCCGCCAGCGCGCTGCCATGTTCGCATTTCAGCTGCTCCGCGCGTCCCAGCGGAACCTTCAAGCCGTAGGCAAGATCGTTCGACACGTGGTCGCCGCCGACGGCCAGCACGCCGATATGCTTGATGACGCCCTTGGAGAAGACCACGTATTCCGTGGTGCCGCCGCCCACGTCAATGACCAGCGCGCCCATCTCCTTTTGCTCCGGCGTCAGCAGCGCGAGCGACGAGGCAAGGCCGTTGAAAACGATTTCGTCCACCTCGAGCTGGAGGCCCTTCACGGCGCGGACGGAATTTTGCAGGCGGTTGAAATTGCCCTGGACCACGTGCATGTCCACCTCCACGCGGGAGCCCAGCATGCCGACGGGATTCACAATGCCATCCTGGCCGTCCACCAGAAAATGCTGGCGGATGGCGTGGACCACATGGCTGTCCTGCGAACGGCTGATGGCCTTGGCATTCTTCACCACGTCCTGGACGTCCTCCTCGGAAATTTCCCGGTCGGCGGAAACGATCTGAAGCACGCCGCGGTTGTTGCAGCCGCGCACATGCGCGCCGGTGACGCCCAGGTAAACGCTGCGAATCTCGACATCGGCCATCTGCTCGGCCTCGACAATCGCGTTGCGGATGTCCTCCTCGGCGGCGGCGGCGTCGCAGATCTCGCCCTTGCGGACGCCGCGGGAGCGCGCCTGGCCCAGGCCGACGATCTTGAGCATGCCCTCGGCGCTCATCTCGCCGACGACAGCGCAGACCTTGGAGGTGCCAATCTCCAGCCCGACGATGACATTGGATGAATCAAACATTTTTTTTCTTGGTTTTGGAGGGTTTGTGATTTTTCAGCGGCGGCGGCGGCGGGGCGCCCGCCGCCTGCACCCGCAGCGGCAAATAATCGCTCACCGCCAGATCCAGCGAGGCGATCGACTTGCTGTCATGCACGCATTGCTCGTGGACTTTCCACCAGCGGGCCAGCTGCTTTTCAAAGTTGTCCTGGGCAAAGGTGATTTCACTTCCCTGCACCGTGTTGACCACCAGCACCTGCGGAGCGGAAACATCGATCCGCCTCAAGTCCACCAGCCCGCCCATGGGCGACTGCTCGAACTCGGCAATGAGCCGCAGGGCCGCCAGCAACTGCACGCTTTCCAGCCGGCGGCCGGGCTGAAGCTCCATGGGATTCAATCCCGTGATCGCCGGGAGCTGATCGCTCGCTTGTCCCAACGGCACCGCCCGCTGGCGCGGGTCGAGCGGCTGCAGCACAAACGCCTCGGCATCCAGATAAAAAATCCGCTGGTCAATGCCGCCGCCTTCCCGCGGCTGCAGCACGGTGACCTGGGCGACGGGTTCCCGCTCCACCACCCGCACCCGCAAGGTCTCCGGCAGAACCCGCTCCACGGAGGCGGACTTGATCATGGGCCAGTTTTCCAAATCGTGCTTCACGCGGGCCAGGTCCAGCGCCAGCAGGTTTTGTCCGGGACGCACGCCGGTCCACTGCCGCAGCTGCTCAGGGGAGATCACACCGTCGGTGTGCACGTCAACCTGCTGGATGGCGAAGGACTTGTTGTCATAGACCAGCTGGTCGAGCGTCCACTCGCCGAGCCGCCACACCGCGTAAAGGCCGAACAGCGTTCCAAAGACCACGCCCAGGGAGATCGCCGCCAGCCGGGTGCGAGCCGCGCGCGCCACCTTCGAGCGCACCTTCACTTCGAGAACGTCCTGCCGCCGCCACAACCGGCGGTTTCTTGATTTGCGTTTAAAGCCAAACACAGTGTTTACGTATAAAAGTTAAACTTACCGGGACCGCCGCAGCGCCAGCTCCACCATCCGCTGGCACAGCTGCTCGTAACCAATCCCCGCCGCCGCCGCCGCCTTGGGCAGCAGGCTCGTCGGCGTCATGCCCGGAAGCGTGTTCACTTCGAGCACAATCGGCTCGCCGTTCGCCCGGACCATCACATCCACCCGCGAATAGTCGCGGCCGCCAACGGCGCGAAACGCTCCCAGGGCCGCCGCCTGAATCTTCGCGGTGGTGTCCGCGTCAAAATCCGCCGGGCAAAAATAATCCGTCTGGCCCGGCGTGTACTTGTTGCGGTAATCGTAGCCGCCCGCCTTGGGCCGGACTTCCACCACCGGCAGCGCCCGGTCTTCCAGAATGCCGACAGTCGTTTCGCGCCCGACAATTTTCTCCTCCACGAGCAGTTCCGAGCCATGCCGGGAAGCCTCACGCAGGGCGTCGCTCCATTCGGAAACGCGCTCCACGAACTGGAGACCAACGCTCGAACCCTGCCGCACCGGCTTGACCACGAGCGGCGGCTGCCAGCCCATCGGCCACGGGGTTTTGTCCGAGTCCACCACGAGAAATTTTGCCGTGGGCACGCCGGCCGCGAGGCAGCGCTGCTTGGTCAGCACCTTGTCGAACGCCAGACGGCTCGCCTCGGCGTCGCAGCCGGTGTAGGGAACGCCGAGCGCGTCAAGCTGCTTTTGAACCGTGCCGTCCTCGCCATACGTTCCGTGCAGTGCGAGAAACACGACGTCGGTGCCGGCCCCGAGCTTGAAGGTCCCCTCCGCCGGATCAACCTCGGTGACCGCATGTCCGAGCGACCGCAGGGCCTTGGCCACGCCCGCGCCGGTGCTCAGGGAGACTTCGCGCTCGGCGCTCGGGCCGCCCAGCATCACCGCGATGTTCAATTTCTTTTCCATGACTTTAATCCACGCCGATGATCTCAACCTCGGTGTGCAGCTCGATGCCGCGTTCGGCCTTCACCCGCTGCTTCAAAATTTCCATCAGCTTCAAAACGTCGCTGGCCGTCGCGCTGCCGTCGTTCACAATGAAGTTGCCGTGCTCCGCCGAAACAAACGCCCCGCCGACGCGCGTGCCCTTCAAGCCGAGTTCATCAATCAATCTGCCCGCCGGCATCGCCGCCGGATTCTTGAAGGCGCAGCCCGCACTGGGCTTCGCCGGCTGAGCGCTCCAGCGCTTCTGGCTGTAGTCGTTCATCCGCTTCTCAATCGCCGCGCTGTCATCCGGACGCCCCCGGAGAATCGCGCCCAGCGCCACGTGGGTTTTCAGCGTGCCGCACGAGCGGTATTCCACGCTCATTTCCGGCGTGGCGACTTCCCGCAGCTGGCCCTTGAAATCCATCAGGCGAACCGACTCGACGACCTCAAAGGTGGCCGCGCCCATCGCGCCGGCGTTCATCCGCAGCGCGCCGCCGATGCTGCCGGGAATGCCTTCGAGAAATTCCAGCCCGGCCAGTCCGTTGCGCTTTGCGTCTACCGCCACGGTCTTCAACCGCGCGCCCGCGCCGCAATGCAGACGTTCGCCGACAATCTCCACGCGGCTAAAATGCGGATGCGCCAGGGAAACCACCACGCCGCGAAACCCGCCGTCGCGCACAAGCAGATTGGAGCCCCGACCCAGCACGAAAAAGTTCAAGGCGCGGTCAGCGCAATATTTCAGAACGGCGGCGAGGTCTTGTTCAGACGCCGGCTCCACCAGCACATCGGCCGGCCCGCCCACGCGCAGCGTCGTGCGCCGGGCCAGCGGTTCGTCGCGGCGAATCACCGTCGCGGCGGACACGCAGCCGGCGAGTTCCGTTCCGATATGGGAGCCGTTCGACATCGGTTTTTCCAAGATGACAGCGGCGGCGCTCATGCGGTGGTTTCGCAAACCAACCGGGCCGATTGGTTTGCCTTTGTTGCCGCGGCCGATCCACCGGCTCCATTGACCGGGCATCCCAGTTCCCGCACCACGGCCTGAAGCATGTTTTCAGCGATGGCCTCGGCGGCCTTCGGCGCGTGCCAGCGGGCCAGAGCCGCCTGCATCTGTTCGCGTACGGATTGGTTCTCAACCAGGCGCACGACGAACTCCTTCAAAGTCTGGAGGGTTATTTCCTGCGCTGCCTCCGGCGGGAGGCCTTTCGCCGACACGAGGTGGGCGGCGCCGGTTTCCTCGAAGGCGCGCGCATTATAATACTGGTGGTCGTCCGTTGCCGCCGGAAAGGGAATTAAAACCGACGGCACACGCATCGCCGCCATTTCCGCGAGCGAGGAGGCGCCGGCGCGGCTGATCGCGAGCGTCGCGGCGCCCAGCGCGAGCGGCATCTGATGAAAGAAGGCGTGAACGACGGCGGGCAGGCTGCGTTCGGCGTACGCGCGCCGGACGCGCTCCTCGTCCTGCGGCCCCGTGAAATGCAGGAACTGGAGCCCGGCAGGAAACTGCGGCAGGGCGTTGATGACGGCGTTGTTCACGCCCGTCGCCCCCTGACTGCCGCCGACGACGAGCAGGACCGGACGTTGCGGATCCAGACCGAGCGCGGTGCGGCAGGCGGCGGCATCCGCAGGTTGAAAATCCGGACGCACCGGGGTTCCCGTGACGGTGATGCTGCGGGTGTGCAGTCGCTCGGCGGCCTGCGGAAAACCGATGAAGGCCTGATGAATCAAACGGGACAGCCAGCGGTTGGCGCGACCGGGGATGGTGTTGGATTCGTGGAGAAAGGTCCGGGCACCGAGCTGTTTCGCGGCGAGGATGGGCGGAGCGCTGGTGAAGCCGCCCATGGCCAAGGCGGCATGGGGCCGGTTCGTTTTGAACAACTGGCGGGAGGCGCGATAGGACCGGATGAATCCGCGGAGGAAGGCGATTTTTTTTCCGCTGCTCAGCCCGACGGCGGGCAGCGTGACGATCTCCATGCCGGTCAGGTTTTTCACCGCCTGCTGATCCACTTCCTTCGGAGAGATGAGCAGCGTGACGCGCGCGCCGCGTCGGAGCAGCTGCTCCGCCACCGCCAGACCGGGAAAGAGATGACCGCCCGTGCCGCCGCAGGCGATGGCTATGTTGGGTGCGGTTTCCGGAGTCATGCGATTTGTGGTTCGATCACGTCCAGGTCATCGCCGGCGCGGCTTTCGATCGTCCGCCCCTGCCGCGCCACGGAGAGCAGCAAACCGACGCAGGTGAGCATCGCAAGCAGGTTGGAGCCGCCATAGCTGATGAAGGGCAGCGGCAGCCCCTTGTTCGGGAAAGTATTCGTCACGACGGCAATGTTGATCATCGCCTGCACGCCGATGAGGAAGGTGATGCCGGTCGCCAGCAGCATGCTGAACGTGTCGCGTCCATGGCGGGCGATGTAAACCCCGCAGGTCACGATCGCAATGAAGGCCGCGATGATCAGCAGCGTGGCAATGAGGCCCAGCTCCTCGCCGATGATGGCGAGAATGAAATCAGTGTGGTGTTCGGGAACCCAGCCGAGCTTTTGGCGGCCATTGCCCAGGCCGAGACCGGTCCATCCGCCGGAACCCAGCGCGATCCGCGCCTGATATGCCTGAAGGCCCTTGTCGCGGCGCGTCTCCTCAAGGTGCAGCCATGAGTAGATGCGTTCGGACCGCATGGGGTTTTTGTAAATGAACACTCCGACGGCGAAAAGACAGGCAAGGACGGGCGGCAGAAAATATCTCCAGCGGATTCCGGCAGCAAGCAGCATGACCGAACTCACCGCCGCGAGCAGGAGGGCGTTGCCGACATCCGGCTCAATGAAAATCAGGCCCAGGGTCAGGCCGATGAACAGCCCCGGATAAACGATGCCGCGCCACCAGGTGTGCATGTGGCGTTGAAAACGTTCGCCATACCAGGCCAGCGCGAGAATCAGCGCGATCTTGGCAAACTCGGAAGGCTGAAAACTGACGCCGTGAAAACTGAACCAGCGGCTCGCGCCGTTGATGCGCTTGCCCACATGAGGGATCACCACAAGGATCAGCAGCACCACCATCAAGCCGAGGATCGGCCAGGCAAATTTTTTCAACAGCTTGGAATTCGTCAAGGCCGCCGCTGCACACAGCCCCAGCCCCAGCCCGCACCAGATCAGCTGCATTACCAGATAATGCGCGCCAATCTCGGTGTGGGTCCGCCGGTCCAGCGAGTCGATGCTCGAACTGTAAAGCATCACCATCCCCAGCGAGAGAAGGGCGGCGACGCAGAACGTCAGGACGGTAACGGCCACTTTCATCAATAAAAAGAGCCGCCGGGCTGAGGCACCCGGCGGCTGGAAAACGATCAAATCGGTTTCGGAGCCGCAGCGGACGGAGCCGCGGGAACCACAGGAGCGGGTTCAGTGACGACCGGGGCCGGCGTGCTCTTGGCCGGAATTTTCAACTTGTCGCCCACCTTGATCTTGTCGGTGGTCAGGCTGTTGGCGGAACGCAGCGCCTTGACGCTCACGCCGAAATGCTTGGCGATGGTGGTGAGCGTGTCGTTGGATTTCACCTTGTAGATTTGCTCGGCGGAACCGCCGTCAACCACAGATGGAGTGACCGTGTTCGGAGCCGGAGCGGCGCCGGCGGCCGGGATCTGGATTTTCTGGCCGATCTTCAGTTTCTTGGAATCGACGCCGGGGTTCGCTTCCTGAATCGCCTTGGTGGTCACGCCATGTTCCTTGGCAATCTTCTCAAAGTAGTCGCCCTTGGCGATGGTATATTCCTGGGTCGTCGGTGCGGGCGTCTCGACCACAGGTTGCAGCTGGGCCGGGGGCACGTAGGCGTTGGTGGCCGAGTTCACGATGTTGGTATCCATCGGCGGAACGGCGTTCGTGTCAAACTCCGGCATGGTCATCGTGTTGGTCTCAACCGGCAGCGGTTCCGGCTCAGCCGGCTTGCGGCAGCCAAAACCGATCAACAGCAGCGCCATGAGCGCAATGAAGTTGGCGATGAACACCAGCGTGACCGCCGTGCGAACGCGGACGCGGTTTTGGTTCTTCTGCTCGACCGGGGAGCTTTCGGGACTCTGCGGATTGAATGGACTCGGATTATTCATTTCGTGCGGACGCTCGCTGGCGCCTTTCTGTGAGGTTGTTTTATCTGGTTGTTTGCCTCGTGCTTTTCCCTCAAAAAAACGCGGGGCAAAATAAATTTTAATTTCCGGAACGGGCTTTCATCACCGCCGCCGGGCCGAAGTTTTCACCATGCATCTTGGGGCAGGCCGGCAACCGACCCCAACTAATTGATTTCAATTCCGGGCAAATTCATCGCCGGCTTTGCCGGTCGGTTTTGAAATCAACAAAAGCTCGAACAACTGAAGCGGGCTGGTGTCACCCGTTCTCGCAGAATCTGCCACTGCAATGACTGTTTCTAACAATGAATGTTTCACCGTGCAAGGAACAAAACGGTTCAAACCGAAACATATTTTGCGCTGGCCGATGACGTGCATTTGCCGTTTGATTTCAACGAATCTTCAAGGTGCTCAGCGCCACCACGGCGCATAAAAAGCACAGGATGTAAAACCGCATGACGACCTGCGATTCATACCAGCCTTTTTTCTCGAAATGGTGATGGATCGGGGCCATCAGGAAGATGCGCTGCCCGGTGCCGGTGCGTTTCCGCGTCCACTTAAAATAGCCCTTCTGCAAAATCACCGATCCGGCTTCCATCACGAAGACCCCGCCGGCGATCACCAGCACGAACGGCTGATGAATCAGCACGGCCACAATGCCCAGCGCGCCACCCAGGGAAAGCGACCCGGTGTCGCCCATGAACATCTGCGCCGGATGACAGTTGAACCACAGGAACCCCAGTCCGGCCCCGATCAGCGCGGCGCAGAACACCGTCAACTCCCCCGCCCCGGGAACGTAAGGCATCTGAAGGTAGGTGGCCGCCTTCACATTCGATGCGACGTAGGTGAACACCAGAAAAACAAACCCCACGATCAACGTGCAGCCGATGGCCAGGCCGTCCAGACCGTCAGTGAGGTTCACCGCGTTGGAGCTGCCCGTGATGGCCAGCATCGTCAGCAGCACGCCGACAATTCCGCCCACGACGATGGGATACTTATAAAACGGCAGCATCAATGAGCTGACCAGGTTTTGCGACAGCGGGGTTTTGTATTCCGGGAGATGCAGGATGCTCTGCACCGGCAGGCGCCAGAGGTACAGCGCGACAAACAACGCCAGGCCAAACTGAACCCAGAGCTTCACCTTGGGCGGCGTGCCCAGACCGTTTTGCTTGGTGATCTTGGCGTAGTCGTCATAAAAGCCCAGGGCCGCCAGCACGATGACCGACAACAGGGACAACTGCACGAGAGTGTTCCATTGCGCCCAGAGCAGCGTGGAAAGATTCAGCGTCAGCACGATGAGAATTCCGCCCATGGTCGGCGTGCCGCGCTTGTCAAGAATGCGCGACTTGAGGTCGCCCTGCTGGCTGGCGATGTCCGAGTATTCCTGGCCAAACTTCAACTGCTTCAATCCGCGGATGACTTTCGGCCCCAGCCACCAGCTCAGCACCAGGGCGGTGATGGCGGCGCCGGCGCTGCGGACGGTGATGTAGTTGAACAGGCGCAACGGCGAAAGCCGGCCGGCCCATTCGGTGCCCGCCGCACATTTCAACAGCCACTGGCTCAAATAATACAGCATCAGCTTTTCCTCACCCCTTCGCTGCGCAAAGCCTCCGCAATCCGTTCCAGCCGCGTGGAGCGGGAGGCCTTCAACAGCACCAGATCCCCGGCCTTCACGTAGTCCTTCGCGGCCTGCGCGGCTGCTTCCACGTCGGGAAACTCAAACACGCGGTTCAAGTCCAGCGACCGCGCGCCGCCGGCCATCACGCCGGCCATGCGGCCCACGGCGATCAATTGTCCGACACCCAGCTCCGCTGCGCGACGCCCCACCTCGGCATGCGCCGCCTCGCTGGCCGCGCCGAGCTCGGCCATGTCGCCGAGAATCGCAATGCGTCGGCCTTTGCAGGGCAGATCCATCAACGTCTGCAGGGCCGCCAGCATTGAATCCGCATTCGCGTTGTAGCAGTCCTCCAGCAGTTGCACGCCGGCGACCTCCCACAACTGGTTGCGCATTTTCGCCGGCTCACAAAGCTCCAGCCCGCGGCGGATCTCGGCCGGGCTCAAACCCAGCTCGGCGCCGAGCGCGATGGCGAACAAGGCGTTCACCGCCTGATGGCGTCCCAGCAAACGTATCTGGTAATCTCCTGAAAAATCTTTCAACGGCGCGCCGACCTGAAACACCAGGTGCTGCTTTTCATGACGCACTGTTGTCACGCGCCAGTCGTTCCCCTTGCCGGCGCCCACTCGCAGCGCCGCGGCCCGGGTTCGGCCGATGATTGCGGGCGACCATTCACTGTCGCCGTTGATGAGCAGCTTCCCGTCCCCCGGCAGCAGTTCGCCGAGGGTTCCCTCCTCGCGCGCGACACCGGCGATATCTCCGAAAAACTCCAGGTGCTCGCGGCCGATGCTGGTGATGACTCCATAGCGCGGCTGGATCATCTTCACCAGCGGCGCGAGTTCGCCGGGATGATTTGTCCCCACTTCGAGCACCGCCGCCGCGTGACCTTTTTCGAGGCGCAGCAGCGTGACCGGCACGCCGATGTCATTGTTGAAGCTCGCGTCGCTGTTGAGCGTGGAAAGCTTCTGGCGCAGCACGGAGGCGATCAAATCCTTCGTCGTCGTCTTGCCGTTGGAGCCGCCCACCGCAATCACGGGCAGGGAGTGCTCCCGGCGATACGCCGCGGCCAGCCGCCCCAGCGCCGCGCGCGGATCATCGACAACAATCACCGGACAGGTCGCCGATTTGGGCTCGCGTCCTTGTGCGACAACCATCGCCGCTACGCCTTTCGCGGCGACCTCCTTGAGGAAGTCGTGTCCATCAAAGCGTTCTCCCTTGATGGCAAGGAAGAGATCGCCGGACGCGACCGAACGCGAATCCGAGGAGACCCGGCGCACCCATGCCTGCGGATTGCCGTGCAGCAGCTTTCCGCCGACGGCCTCCGCGACAAATTTAAGGGTGCGCGCTTCCATTCAGTTCAGGGAAAAGGTGGTGGTCACAACGGCGGTGATGGTCTTCTCCACCGAGGTGGTGTCGTTCATGCCTTCGCCGCTGGTCTGGGAATTGTTCAGCGGCGTGATCTGAAAAATGCCCATGTCGGCGTCGTGCAGGCTGGCAATTGCCCGGCCACCCTGCGTGGCGATCTGCTCGGCGCGCGTGCGCGCGTCCTTGGTGGCCTCCCCGAGCATTTCAATCTTGGCCTCGCCCGCCTTGGTGTAGAGATAGCGCGGCGAATCCGTCGTGAATAAAACCCCCTGCTCCACCAGCGCCGCCGATTCGCCGTCCAACTGCACGATGCGGTCCACGTCCGTGGTGCGGACCTCGACGGACTGGCGGAGCTTGTAGCCGACGTTGCGCTCCTCGGAGCCGGTGATTTTCCAGGAACCGTTGTTGGTGACCATTGTTTCAAAGACCGACCGCTTCTCCTCGATGATGATGGGCGTGAAGGAGTGATTGGTCATGCCGGCATCGTTTAGAAAGGCGTCCACCCGGGCACGATCCTCGCGCAATTTGCGCTGCGCTTCGAGCAGCGTGCCGGCTTCGACGCCGAAGCTGCCGCTCCACAGGGCCAGGTCGGACTTGATGTTCTTGCGCGCCGAGCCCTTCACGGTGATGAATTGCGAGTTCTTGATCTTCACCCAGGCGGTGGTGCCGAGCATGGCGGAAAAGACGAGGCCGGCGGCGAGAAACAGTCCGGCGATCATGCCGAAGAGATGCGGTTTGGAGATGGGGTTGCTCACTGGTTGGTTCCTCCGTTGCGGGCGAGGACGTCGGATTTTGCCGGCGGCAGGTTCGGCTCGATGTTCAAATAAGTCGCGGCGCGTTCGGCAATCTGCTTGAAGACCGGCGCGGCCACCATGCCGCCGTAGTATCCTTCCTTGGGTTCATCCAATACGATGGAGATGCAGAGCTCGGGATTGTCCGCCGGAAAAAATCCGATGAAGGACGCGATGTATTTGCCGTGGACGTACTGGCCCCCCTCGACTTTTTGCGCCGTGCCGGTCTTGCCCGCCACCGTGTAATTCGTCATCGCCGCCTTCGTGGCCGTGCCATCGGCGGCGGCCACAACGGTCTTGAGGGCTTCGACCATGTCCCGCGCAGCGTTGGCTCCCACCACCTGCCGCACAGCCTGCGGCTGGTAACGGGCGACAATTTTCCCATCCTCGTCCTCCAAGTGATCAACCAGCATGGGACGCATCAGCTTGCCGTTGTTGGCAATCGCACACATCGCCATGAACATCTGCATCCGCGTCACGGCAATGCCATGTCCCATGGGAATCTGGGCGACGGAAACCTTGCTCCATTTTGCGACCGGGTGAACGATGCCGGGAACTTCACCCGGCAATGAAATGCCGCTGCGCGCGCCAAATCCAAACGACTGGATGTAATCGTACAGCCGGTCCGGCCCGAGCTTGATACCGACCTTCGCCGCGCCAATGTTGGACGACCTGGTGATGATGCCCTTGACGGTCAGATTGTCCGAGGGTTCATGGTCGTGGAGAACCCGGCCGGCGAAGGCGAAGTGCCCGTGCTCGCAGTTGAAGACGTCGTTCAGCGTAACCACATTATCGTTGAGCGCCCCGGAAACCGGCACAATCTTGAAGGTGGATCCCGGCTCAACCACATCGGAGACAACCCGGTTGCGCCGCGCATCCGGGGAGGAGGAACCAGCCTTGTTCGGGTTGTAGTCCGGCAACACGGCCAGCGCCAGGATCTCACCCGTCCGGGGCCGTCCCACAATCGCCGTGGCGCTGATGGGGCTGTGCTTTTCCATGACGTCGGCCAGGGCGGTTTCCGCCAGATGCTGCACGTAGGAATCTATCGTCAGCACGACATTGAAACCATCCCGCGGCTCCACGTCCTGCTCCCGGGCCGTGACCAACTCCCGGCCGCGCCTGTCCGTCTCGGTCTGCCGCCAGCCGCGCGTGCCGCTGAGCTTGGAATTCAAAAAGAGCTCGATGCCTTCGCGGCCGACAATTTCCGAAACCGGGCCGTCGGGCTTGTTGCTCTCCTCGGCCGTGGCAAAGCCAAGCACATGCGCCGCAAGATCCCGATTGGGATAGATGCGCATCTGATCGTCCTCGGCAAAAACCGACTTGCCGCGCAGCGTGCTGTAAAACTCGCGCTCCTTGCGGAGCAGCTTCTTCTCATCCAGCCCGAAGTTAAGATTCGTCATGGCCGAACGGATCTTGACCCAGGTCTCGACGGGCACGCGGGTCTTGAGCCGCGCATACTGGTTGGTGAAGGATTCCCCCCGGTCATTCTGGCGGACGCGCGGCGCGAGCCGCTGCATCAGATCGGCCTCGCTCATCTGCAGCAACGGCGCGATGGCCCGGGCGACTTCGGCGCGGCGCGGACCGATCAGGGTCGGATCCGCGCAGACGGTCTTCACGTTGATGCTCGTGGCGAGGATGTTCCCCTTCACATCGAGGATGTCTCCGCGGCGGGATTCGATGAAGTAGCGCTGCTGGGTGTTCTGCTGGGCCTTGCGTCCCAGTTCCTCATGACGCAGGACCTGCAAGTCGATCAAGCGGTAGGCCAGCCCCGTGAAGGCGACGCTCAACGCCACGCTCAGGACGGTCAACCGCCGGGATTGAAGGTTTCTGGCCATCTATAAAAGACCAACCGCCCGCAGCGATCGGTTCCTCTCCGACAGCGTCGCGGGCGGCGGTAAAATGTGTTTCATCGTCGGTTCGTTTGGTTCGAACGCAAATCCAACTGCCAGCCGCCCGCGGCGATCGGTTCCTCTCCGACGGCGTCACGGGCGGCGGCAAAAATTCAACGCACGGTCTGCGTCCCGGCCTTTTGCGCGTACTGGCGCGGCTCGGACGGCGGCGTGGCGGACACCGGCTCGACCGTCGGCTCGCTCAAACGCCACACCTGGGAGGGAGACGGCGCAGCCAGCCCCAGCCCGAGTTCTTTCACGCGCAATTCCAAAAACTGCGGCGACCGCATCAGGCCCAGTTGTTTGCGCAGCTTTTCATTCTGCGACTGCAGCTCCCCGAGGTGCTTTTCGTGGCGCAAAATTTGGCGGCTCAGCTGGCTGATCTTGCCCTTCTGCCAGACGTAGCCCACGCCGGCGCCGCCGATCAGGCCGCACAACAGCAACGCCTTGATCGCCG
>JAXMHO010000017.1:0-50704 GCA_046346715.1 Verrucomicrobiota bacterium | reverse complement strand
ACCTCACCATCATCGTCCCCGCCGACAACTTTGAATCCCGCCAAGTCATCCTCGCCGCCGCCAAGGCGACAAAGCCCGTCTTTGTCCGCTTCGGCAAAGCCGCGATGTATAGTCTGCACAAACCGGAAACGAAGTTTGAAGTCGGCAAAGCCATCACGCTGCGCGAAGGCAACGACGTAGCGTTCATCGCGAACGGTGAAACGGTGGTTCATGCCGTCCTCGCCGCCGCACAGCTTGCCGAACGCGGCATCCAAGCTCGCGTGCTTTCCGTTCACTCCGTCAAACCGCTCGACACCGAAGCCATCCTGAAAGCCGGTCGCGAATGCAAAGCGATCGTCACGGTGGAAGAGCACATGGTGCACGGCGGACTCGGTGAAGCGGTAGCCTCTACACTCTTGCAAGCGGGCGTTTGCAAGCCGTTCCGCATCGTGGGCATACCTGATGAAGAAACCGTTCCCGGCGCGCAGGCGGATATCTTCCGCCATTACGGCATCAGCATGGAAGGGTTGAGTGAGACAGTGAAAAGACTTTTATAGATTAACAATCAAACCAAATAAAACTCCTATGAAACAATTGATCCTGTCCATCGGGCTTTGCGTGGCGGTCATGTTCGCTTCAACCGCTGTCGCGCAGTCGTCAAAAGAAAAAATCGCCGTGGTCGTGTCCACGTTGAACAACCCGTGGTTCGTGGTGCTCGCGGAATCTGCCAAAGCTCGTGCCATTGAACTTGGTTATGAGGCGACAGTGTTTGATTCGCAGAACGACACGGCCAAGGAGGCGTCGCACTTCGAGAACTTGATCGCAAGCGGTTACAAGGCGGTGTTGTTCAATCCGACGGACGCGGATGGCTCGGTGGCGAATGTGTTGAAAGCGAAGAAGGCGGGCGTGCCGGTGTTCTGCGTTGATCGCGAGATCAATTCCACCAACGCCGCGACGTCGCAGATGCTCTCGGACAATTACTCCGGCTGTGTCGCACTTGGGCAATACTTCGTGAAGACCGTGGGCAAGGAAGGCAAGTATGCCGAGCTGCTTGGGCTCGTGGGCGACAACAATACGTGGAATCGCTCGAAAGGTTTTCACAGCGTGGTGGATCGTTATCCCGGCTTAAAGATGGTCGCGCAGCAGACGGCGGAGTTCGATCGCGCGAAAGCGTTGGAAGTGATGGAATCCATCCTGCAAAAGAATCCCGATATCAACGCCGTGTTCTGCGGCAACGACGCGATGGCGATGGGCGCGTATCAGGCGCTCGTCAGCGCGGGCAAGGCGGACAAGATCAAGGTCTTTGGTTTTGACGGCGCAGACGACGTCGTGAAACTCATCGCCGAAAAGAAGATTGCCGCGACCGGCATGCAGTTCCCGAAAGTGATGGCGCAGAAGGCGGCGGAATACGCGGATCAATACATCAAAGGCAAGCGCGACTTCCCGCAGAAAGTCCCCGTGAAGGTGGACCTCGTCATGCCGGAGAACGTCGGCAAATACGGTGACTACGGGAAGAAACAGTAAGCATCTCCGGCTCGCCAACGCATGAAACGATTTTTGCCCTGGCTCATCCTGCTGCTGGTTGTGGGCGGCTTGTGCTTCGTGTTCCCGCCTTTCCGGGTGCATTCGATCAAGGAGGTGCGGGCGGCGCGCGCCGGGCAGCAGTTCAATGCGACGGACTTCGTGGGGCGGTTCTGGAGTGAGAAACTTTTGCCTGCGACGACTAAAGCGACGGACGCGGAGCAAGTGCTTGCGGTCATCGTCAACAGTCCGACGAAAGTCCGTGAGCAATTCGGAAAAACCGTCGGCGTGAGCAGTTCGTATTTTCTGTTCGTGCGCGGAGCTGGGCGCGTGGTCAGCGCGAGCGATGACAACATCGGGCTTTCGCTCAAGGCGGAAGGTGACGTCGCGGAAGTCGTCGTGCCGCTCGGACTGGTGTTCGGCAATGCGGTGCGCGACGGCACGGGCTTGCTGGATTCCAGCACGTATCCGAATGCGCAGGAGTTCAACGACATTTCCGCCGCGCTCAACAGCATCGTCGAGACGAACGTGCTGCCGCAGTTGCAGCAGATGGCGAAAGTCGGCAAGCGCCTCCAGTTCGCCGGCTGTGTCGAGGTCGCAGACGAGGAGTCTGATCTGAAACCGTTAAAGCTCGTTCCCATTTCGGTGAAGCCCGAGTGAATCTAGCATGGCGACCGCCCACCCACCCAACGATGTGCTCCTCGAAGCGACGGGCATCGCAAAGTCGTTTCCTGGCGTGCGGGCGCTGGATGGTGTGAACCTCACCGTGCGCCGCGGGCGGCTCAATGCGTTGCTCGGCGAAAACGGCGCGGGCAAGTCCACGATGATGAACATCCTCGCGGGTGTGATTCCGCCGGATGCGGGCACGGTGACACTGGAAGGAAGACCGGTCAGCTTCAAGAGCACGGGCGAGGCACAGGCGGCGGGCATCGCGATCATCTTTCAGGAACTCAACCTTGTGCCGGAGTTGAGCATTGCGGAGAACATTTTCATAGGTCGCGAACCGCTGAATCGCTTCGGTCTGGTGGACTTTGCGCGCATGAATGCGGATACGGCGGCGCTGCTGAGGGAATTAGAGCTGGACGTTGATCCGCGAACGTTGGTGTCGCAGCTGAAGGTTGGCGCGCAGCAGGTCGTGGAGATTGCCAAGGCGATTTCGTTCAACGCGCGCGTCATCATCATGGATGAGCCGACCTCGGCGATTACTGAGCATGAGATTGAGGTTCTGTTCCGGCAGATCAGGCGGCTCAAGCAAAACGGCGTCGGGCTCATTTACATCACGCACAAGTTGGATGAACTGCCGGTCATTGCCGACGACATCACGGTGTTTCGCGATGGGAAGTTTGTCGGGTCAAAGCCCTTCAACGAAGTCACGCGCGACGAGATGATTCGCATGATGGTTGGGCGTGAGCTGGCGGATTTGTTTCCGAAATCACCGACCACGGCGGGCGATGTCGTGCTGCGGGCCAAGAACATTTCGTTGAAGCATCCGGAGCGGGAAAATGATTTTGCCGTGCGCGATGTGTCGTTCGAAGTGCGACGTGGCGAAGTGCTGGGAATCTTCGGGTTGATGGGCGCAGGACGGACGGAGTTGCTGCAAACCATTTTTGGACTGCATCCCCAGACTTCCACGGGAGTGGTCGAGATCGACGGGAGGCCCGTCAGAATCAAGTCGCCGCAGGATGCCATCGCCGCGAAGCTCGCGCTCGTGCCGGAGGATCGGAAGGCTGAAGGCGTGGTGCTGGGGTTGAGCGTGGCGCACAATGCGACGCTCGCTTGTCTGTCGAAGATCGAGCGGTTTGGGTTTCTTCAACCGCGAATGGAAAACGAATTGGTCGGCGGTTACGTCTCCCGGTTGCGCGTGAAGACGCCATCCATTCATCAGACCATCGTGAATTTGAGCGGCGGCAATCAACAGAAGGTGGTGCTCGCCAAGTGGCTCGCGACCGAGCCGAAAGTTCTGCTGCTCGACGAACCGACGCGCGGCATCGACATCAACGCGAAGAAGGAGATTTACGCGCTCATCGACGAACTTGCGCAAAGCGGGCTGGGCGTGGTGATGGTGTCTTCGGAGTTGCCGGAGATTCTCGGCATCGCGGACCGCATCCTGGTGCTGTGCGAAGGGCGCAAAACGGCGGAGTTTTCGCGTGCCGAAGCCACGGAGGAGAAAGTCGTAAAGGCGGCGCTGCCGGGCGGAATGAACAATTGACCCATGACGAACGACCGAAAATTACTCGAACAGTTCAAGCACTTCCAATCGGTGCTGGCCTTGGCGCTGATGGTCATCGCGCTGGCGTTGATGACGGACAAGTTCTTCACGGTGGACAACAGCCTCAACGTGCCGCGGCAGATTTGCGCGAACCTGTGCCTGTCCATCGGGATGACGATCATCATCCTGTCCGGCGGGATTGATTTGTCCGTCGGCTCGATGTTCGCGTTGTCCGGCGCGGTGGCGGCGGGGTTGTTCGCAAACGGAATCGTGATTCCTGGCACAGATGTGTTCATCGAAGTGACGGTGTCCGGCGCAATTTACTTGCGCGCAGTTTGCTCGCCGGCACGGCGCTCGGATGGTTCGTCGGATTCGTTATCACGCGGTTCAAGCTGCCGCCGTTCGTGGCGACGCGCGCTGGGCATGCTGAGCATCGCGCGCGGGTTGACGATGTTGTGGACGGGCGGGTTTCCCATCACGCGGCTCGGCGACAGCTTTGGCTTCATGGGGTCGGGGTATTTTATCGGCATCCCGATGCCGGTGTGGATTTCGGCCGCGCTCATTGCGGTGTTCGTGGTGCTGATGAAGCGCACGCGATTTGGGCGCAACGTCTATGCGGTCGGTGGCAATGAGAAGGCCGCAACGTTGAGCGGGTTGAACGTGAACCGCATCAAGCTGCTGGTTTACACGCTGGGCGGAACGTTGTCCGGGGTGGCGGGCTTGCTGGTAACCGCGCGACTGGATTCCGCGACCCCTAATGCGGGCCTGAGCTACGAACTGGATTCCATCGCGGCGGTCGTGATCGGCGGAACGTCGTTGAACGGCGGGCGCGGCTCGATCATGGGCACGGTGCTGGGCTGTTTGATCATTGGGGTGTTGAACAACGGCTTGGTGCTGCTGGAGGTGTCGCCGTTTTGGCAGCAGGTAATCAAAGGCGTGGTGATTTTGGTGGCCGTCGCCGTGGACAAGGCGGGAGGCAAAAAGAACTAATCCATGGTCAGCTTTGATCCATCCCGTCCGAACTTCGCGCCATACGGTTTCACCTGTGAACTGTGGACGCCCGTGCCGATGAAGCGGGCGGACCGGCACAATGAGATCGAGCTGAATTTGCTCAAGCACGGTTCGCTGACCTATCTGATTGGCGGGAACAAGGTGACGATTCCGGCGGGCCGGCTTGCGGTGTTCTGGGCGGCCATACCGCACCAGATCATTTCATCCACCGACAACACGGAATATTACGTGGCGACGATTCCGCTGGCGTGGTTCATCCAGTGCCAGTTCCCGGCGCATTTTGTGGACGCGATCCTGCATGCCCGGGTGGTGCTGGATCCCGAGCCTTTTCCCCGGGACAGCGATCTCGAAATGTTCGAACGCTGGGTGCATGACTTTCATAGTCCGAGTTCGCAGAAGCGGCGCATTTCTTTTCTGGAAATTGAATCCCGGCTGCTTCGTTTTGCGGAGACGGTCCCGCCAGACCCGGTGGCCGGCCACGCGCACAGGGCGGGAAAGCTGACCATCGAGACCGGCGGATTGAAGCACGTCGAGCAGATGGCCCTGTTCATCGCGCAGCACTACACCGAAAAAATTTCCGCCGCGCAGATCAGCAAGGCGGCCGGGCTGCATCCGAACTACGCCATGTCGGTTTTTAAGAAGGCCCTGGGGATCACGCTGGTGGACTGCCTCACCCAGCATCGCGTTTCCCATGCGCAGCGGCTGCTGGCCACCACCAACGACAAGATCATCGAGGTGGCCTTCGATTCCGGGTTCACCTCATTGAGCCGGTTTCATGAAGCCTTCAAGCGCTGGTGCGGGTGCTCGCCCAAGGAATACCGGAACAAGCACCGCGTGGAATTCAGCTAGCTTTCCGCTCCGGATGACCGCCGGAAAGAGGGCCGTCCGGGGAGAATCGCGTTGTCCGATCCGGTTTCCGCGGGCAAAGTATTTCAAGCGCCCTTTTCTGAAAGCATGCGAAGTTCAACTGCCAGATGCCTGGCCGGCCTGTGGTTCGTCCTCATGGGGGCGAACCTGCTTCGCGCTCAAACCCCGCCCGCGCCAATGGTCGAAGGCACGGTCACGCTGGTCGATTCAAACCGGCAGCTCTTCGTGGTGCAGGAGCGCAGCTCCGCGCGGGCCTTCAAGGTGAACGGCGGCCTGCCGGACATTCACGTGGGAGAACGTGTGGCGGTGGAAGGATCGCTGCTCCCTTTTTTGTCCGCCTTTCCGGATTATCCCGACCGGGCGGCGGGGCGGCACGTGTTGGAATCCTTCAGCGCTCCGGCGGATGGAGAGGATCATTTTCTGGCGCGCTTCCGGGCCTGGCTGCGGGCGCCGGCGGATGGCAGCTACACCTTTTGGATCGCGGCCGATGACGAGGCGGAGTTGTTTTTCAGCTCCGGCGCGGATGAAGCCAGGGCGGCGATGATCGCTTCGGTCAGCAGCGCCACCGGACAGGACGAGTGGGAGCGTGAGCCGGGGCAAAAGTCGAAGGCGGTCTCCCTCAAGGCCGGCGAAGCCGGTTACATCGAGGCGCGTCAGCGTGAATGGCGCGGGCACGACCATTTGTCCGTGGCCTGGCAGGGGCCGGGTTTTGATCGCCGCGTAATCGGCGGCGAATTTTTGACGGCTTACGGGACCGGCACGGCTCCCACCAACGGCGTGCTGCGCGAATATTGGACGAACTGTTTCATCACGCGACTGTCGGTGATTTTGCCGGGGGCGCAGGAGACCGCCCTGGTGAAGCTCGCCAATGCGACGGTGAAATCCCTCGGCGAAGGCGCGTTGCCGTCGCCCAAGCGGGTTCCGTTGGACCGGCCTTGGACGGAGGGACGGGATTTCAGCTGGGTTGAAGTTGAGGGCGTGGCGAACTTCGTGACATCGGACAATGCCCGCCTGACGGTGGAACTGGTCGAGACCGGCAACCGTCGGGGTGAATCTCTCGCCAGAATGACCGTCCAGGTGTTGGACGCCCGGGAGTATCCCGCGGCTTCATTGAACAACCGCAAGTTGCGGGTGCGCGGAGTATGCGAGCGGGTTCTCGATGAGAATGGTGCTCCCGCCGGTGCAGTGCTCTGGGTGCCGGGGCCGGAGCAAATCGACATCTTAGAATTTTCCGACCGGGATGCCCGGGATCTCGACGCGCTCCCGATGTTCGATCTCGTGCCGTCGAATCTCAACCTGGCCTGGCGCCGCAAGGTGCTGGTCCGGGGAACCGTCACGGCCTACGACAGCAAATCCGGACGGGCCAGTCTGCGCGGGGACGACAGCTTCTGCGCCTACCGTTCGCCGGATGGAAAGAACTGGAGCGCGATCGGCGTGCCGGTTCCCATCGCGATGGGCGAGTCCATCTACGCCGGCCTGGTGGCGGCCTCCGTCTCCGAGACCAGTGCGATGGCTGCGACGTTCAGCCGGGTCAGTCCGGACCTTTCCGCCGCGAAGATCACCGGGCTGGGCGGCAGCGCCCGCGGACGGGCGGTTTTCACCAACGACGGCGTCATCTTGCGGCCGTTGGAGGGCAATGCCTGGGATTCTCAGGACAAGGGTTTGTTCGTGTGCCGGCGGCTTGACGCGGAGGGTGAGATGGTCGCGCAACTGCAGGGCTTCGCCACCACGCGCATCTCGGACAAGGCGGGCCTGATGATGCGGGAGACATTGAACGCGGATTCGCCTTACGTGGCGCTGGTGATGACGCACGGCACACGGCTGGACTTGCAGTACCGATCCGCCCGCCGTCTGCCCTCCAAGGCGGTGGACCGGGGAGCCAGCGAGCTGCCCCAGTGGCTGAAGCTGACCCGCCGCCAGCACACGCTGGCCGTCCAGATGCTCGCGGGGGAGAAGGCCCGCCTCCGGCAGCACGTCGAGCTGGTCGGGCTGCTGGAATGGCAGGGCGGGGAACCGGTGCTGAAGGACGCCTATGTGCGTTCCACTGCGCGGCTCGAACAGGCCGCGCCGGCGGTGGCCGAAACCCGTGAGTCGCGAATCGCCGACCTGCCCACCGCCACGGCGGAGAGCGAACAGTATCTTGGCGAGAATTATTTGATTCGCGGCGTGGTCACCTTTGCTGGCCGGGCGTTCGGCCGGGATCTGCTGTTTTTGCAGGATGATTCCGGCGCGGCCCTCATCCGGGCCTCGCCGGTGTCCTTCCGGTCGAGCGGCATCGAGCCGGGCCAGCTGGTGGAGGCCAAGGGTGACGTGCAATTTTCCCCGGGCCTTTCCCCCTTTCGGCTGAACACCAGCGCGGTCCTTGGCTGGGGACAATTTCCGCGGCCCCTGCCGTATCCCGATCGGACCAAGGCCCGGCAGACGGACAGCCACTGGGTGGAATTGCCGGGCGTGGTGCGGTCCGCGACCAACAATCTGCTGCGCGTGATGGCGGAGCACGGTCTGGTGTCGGTTTGGATTGGCGGGCTCGCTGCGACGAATTCCCTGGCGCAGCACGTGGACGACCTTGTGACCGTCCGGGGAGTTTTTTCAACCCAGGTTGCCCCCGAACCCGTGGTGCTGGTGCCGTCCCTGCGTTGTGTCGAAGTGACGGAACCAGCGCCGGCCGATCCGTTCCTGCTGCCGGCGTTTCCCATCAACAAGGTTGCGCCGCCCGCGGGTGAAGCCGCCTGGCGGCATCGCATCAAGATCGCCGGAGTGGTGACCTATCGGGATGAAAACAGCCTCGTGCTGCAGGATCAGACCGCCGGCGCCTGGGTCCACGGCGGGGTTCCCGCCGGTCTCAAGGTGGGCGCGCGGGTTGAGGCCGTGGGATTTCCGGACCAGCAGGGCGAGCTGGTCACGCTGCGTGAGTCCTTGGTGCGCCAGACGGGTGAAGGCGAGCCGCCGGTGCCGATTCAAATGATGATGGATGGTTTGCTGGACAGCCATTTGAACTCCTGGCTGGTTTGTCTGGAGGGGGTGGTGCTGGAGCAGAAAAGCCGCGAGGGCCGTCAGCGGTTGGAGCTGCAAAACGGCCAGCGCGTATTCGAGGCGGTGCTGGCGAACGCTTCTGGCCGGCTTGACGCGCTGCCCGTCGGCAGCCGCGTCAAGGTGACGGGAGTCACGCAGTTGCAGGTGGCCGGGCATTCGCCGGACCCCGGGACGGACGGGGCATCTTCCCTGGTGGCGACGATGGAAATTCTGCTGCGCACGCCGGCGGATCTGGAGCTGATCGAACGCCCGCCGTGGTGGACGTGGCGGCACACGGCTTTTGTCGGCGGACTGCTGCTGGCGGTTTTGGGCGGCGCCTTTGTCTGGATTCGGGTCCTGCGGCGGCGCGTTGCGCAACGCACCGGCGAGCTGCGGATCGCCATGGGCCGGCTGAAAAAGGAGGCGGAACTTTCGGCGACGCTGGCCGAGCGGGAACGCCTGGCCGCGGAGATTCACGACACGCTGGAGCAGGGGTTGAGCGGCATCATGATGCAGCTGGACGGCGTGGATTCGCGCCTGGGCAGCGACCAGGCCGGGGCGCGGGAGAATCTCGAAATGGCCCGGCGCATGGTGCGGTTCAGCCGCGCTGAAGTACGGCACAGCCTGTGGAATCTGGAATCGCAGCTGTTGAAGGACGGCGATCTCGGGGCGGCCATCCGGGAAATTGCCAGGCAGATGAGCGTTGGCTGCGCGTCGGCGGTGACCGTGGAGGTGTCTCCGGGCGGACAACCGCTGCCGGCCGCCGTTGATCATCATCTGCTGCGCTGCACCCAGGAGGCGGTCAGCAACGCCCTGAAGCATGCCGGCGCGGCGAATGTGCGGGTCACGCTCAACTACGGCGACGACACGGTCGAGCTGACCGTGAAGGACGACGGCTGCGGATTCGATCCCGGGCAGGCCATGACCGCCGCCGGCATGCATCTGGGAATGCGCAACCTGCGGAGCCGCGCCCGGAAGATGAAGGGACAGTTGCGCGTCGAAAGTCAGCCGGGCCAGGGGACCGCCATCTGCCTCGTGGTGCCATTGAAGGCCGATCGCGAAAAAAACAAAACGAGTCCGCCGAATTGATTTATGACCAAGCCGAAAACGAAAATCAGAGTCATGCTGGTCGAGGATCATCTGCTCATCCGCATGGGACTGGTGACGCTGTCGCAGTTGCATCCGGACATCGAGTTGGTGGGCGAAACGGAGGAAGGCGAGGAAGCCGCCGCCTGTTATCGCAAGTGCAAGCCGGATGTCGTGCTGGTGGACATGCGGCTGCCGGGCATGGACGGCGCGCAGACGATTCAGGAACTGCGCCGGGAATTCGGTCCGGTGGCGGCGCTGGTTCTCAGTTCGTACGCCGGCGACGACGACGTTTATCGCGCCGTGCGCGCCGGGGCCGCGGGTTATCTCCTGAAGGAAATGCCGCTGCCCACCTTGGTCGAGGCCATCCGCACCGTCCACGCCGGCAAGCAATACTTTCCGCCCGTCATTTCGGCCCGGCTGGCGGAGCATGTCCGCCAGTCCCACCTGACCGAACGGGAGCTCACCGTGCTCAAGGCCGTTGCCAAGGGAATGAGCAACAAGGAAATTGGCGGCGCGTTCAACATCGCCGAGGCCACGGTGAAGACTCATATCACCAACATCCTGGAAAAATTGCAGGTTGCCGACCGCACCCAGGCGGTGACGACCGCGATCAAACGCGGGCTCATTCAAATTGAGTGAGACTTCAGCGCCTACGACTTTAGTCGTAGGCGAACTGCCGACCACCGGGCGATGGCTGCGTCGGCGGGGGGGCCGGTATGGTGAGGCTTATGAAAGCCTCCAGCATGTCGGCATCGCCGGCGGTGACGGAATATGATTTCAGCCCCACCTGCGGCTGCCGTTCCATCCGTTCCAGCGTCCTCCTGCCCCACCATCCATGCATCGAACTCAATCTCACCAAGAGCGGTCTGGTGAGGTATTTGTATTCCGGCGAGGAAATCCGTCTGGGGGCCGGACGGTTGGCGGTGTTTTGGGCGGCGATGCCCCATCAGATCATCGAGTCCAGCAGCAATTCGGAGATTTACTCGCTGACCTTGCCGTTGAAATGGTTTCTCCAGTTTCAAATGCCGGAGGATTTCACCCGCCAGATTCTGGGCGGCCAGGTGCTGGTTGAACCGGAGTCTGGCTCGCCCGGCGACTACGAAATGTTCAACCGCTGGATTGAGGACCTCGCCGCCGCTTCGCCTTGGCGCGAGCGGGTGCTCATGCTGGAGATTGAAGCGCGGCTGTTGCGTTTTGCCAACCGCCTGGCGGCGTATCCGGAGGGGGAACCGTTCATCCCCCGGCCTGCGCATCGATCCGACCCGAACAGCGTGGACCGTGTCCGCCGGATCATCTCCTTCATCGCGCAGAACTACACCGACGAAATCACCATGGAACTGATCGGCAAATCCGCCGGGCTGGATCCCAACCATGCGATGGGCCTGTTCCGCAAAACAGTTGGCACCACATTGATCCACTATGTAACCCGCCATCGCCTGTCCCACGCGCAGCATCTGCTGGCGACCACGGACAGCAAGGTGGTGGATGTGGCGATGCTTTCCGGCTTCAACTCGCTCAGCCGCTTCAACGACGTCTTCAAACGGGAATGCGGCTGCTCGCCGCGGGAATATCGCAATCGATCCCTGCCTGTGGGGCTGAACTAAGATCCCGCTTGCGGACTGAAATGTCCGGAGGTTTCAACGTCTTGAAAGTTGAAGTCCTATGGGGCGGGCGGGTTGCTGGATGGGCAGAGGAGGGATAGCCCTTTCGTTTTTCACCGTAAAATGTGGCTCCAGAGGAAGGACTCGAACCTTCAACCACACGGTTAACAGCCGCGTGCTCTACCATTGAGCTACTCTGGAATCGTCGGCAAACCCTGCGGTTCGCCACCGGACTGCTCGAAGCAGGGACGCGAAAAATACGAATCGATTTCGCAAACGTCAAACTGATTTTCGCTCTTTCGGGCCGCGCTGGCACGTCGGGCAGTCATAAGTTCTGCGGGCGGCTTGAATGCTCCGGCGGATTTCCGTCCCGCACCGGCGGCAGGGCTTGCCGGCACGGTCGTAAACCAGCAACCGCTCCTCATAATAATCCGGCGCGCCGTCCGCGCGTCCGAAGTAAAACAGTCCGTCGCGGGAACCGCCCGGCCCGTAATTCAAAGGCAGAGTGCTCCCGCGGCTGATGGCGTCGGCCAGCGTCCGCCGGATGGCCAGCCGCAAGCGCCGGACTTCCTCCCGGCGCAGGCGGTTGGACCGGGTTTGAGGCGAAAGGCGCGCCCGGAACAGGGCTTCGCTGGCGTAGATGTTTCCAATGCCGGCCACGAGGGATTGATCCAGCAGTTTGACCTTGATGGGCTGGACGGACCGTTTGAGCGCGGCCGTGAAGTCTGCGACATTAAAATCCCCGCTCAAGGGTTCCGGACCCAGCTGGGCCAAAGAAGTCACTTCCAAGGTCAGCCGGCCAAAGTAACGCGTGTCCTCGTAAACAAACCGCCACTTGCCCAAATCCAAAATGACGGCGGCGTGCTTGGGCAGGGGCGTCGTCTTCGGCAGCAGATACATCCGGCCGGTCATGCCGAGATGCCCGAGCAGCAGGAAAGGCTGCCCGGCTTTGGAGGTCAGATCGAAGCGAAGAAATTTGGCGCGGCGTGAGACGTCGTTAAATCTGGCGCCCAACAATCCGGATTCAAATTCCGAAACCGCCGTGGGATGGAGGACCTTGGCGCGCCGGACCTGCACGCCCCGGATTTTCTGCCCGCGCAGCAGCGGCGCGAGATGCCGGGCCAGCACTTCGACTTCCGGCAGTTCGGGCATCAGCCGGTGACGAGCGTGCCCACGGTCTCGCCAAGCACGACGCGCTTCAGATTATGGGGGCGGAACAGGTCAAACACGATGATGGGCATCTTGTTGTCCATGCACAGCGAGAAGGCGGTTGAGTCCATGACCTTCAGCTGCCGTTGCAACGCCTCAAGGTAGCTGATCCGCGAAAACCGCTTGGCCTTGGGGTTCTTCTTGGGATCGCTGTCGTAGATGCCGTCCACCTTGGTCGCCTTGAGGATGGCCTCGGCGCCGATTTCGTTGGCGCGCAGGGCCGCGGCGGTGTCCGTGGAAAAGTAGGGGTTGCCGGTGCCGCCGCCGAAGATGACCACGCGGCCTTTTTCGAGATGCCGCACGGCGCGGCGCCGGATGAACGGTTCGGCGACCTGCGTCATGGTGATGGCGCTTTGCACGCGGGTGGCGACGCCGATTTTTTCCAGCGCGTCCTGCAGGGCCAGTGCGTTGATGATGGTTGCGAGCATGCCCATGTAGTCGCCGGTGGCGCGCTCGATGCCGCGTTCGCTGCCGGACAGGCCGCGGAAGATGTTGCCGCCGCCGATGACCACCACGACCTGCACCCCCAGCTTGCGAACCTCGCGGATTTGCTGCGCCATGCTTTGCAGCGCCGGGGCGGAAATGCTGGCGCCGTTCTCGCCGCCCAGGGCTTCACCGCTGAGCTTGAGCAGGACACGGCTGTATTTGGGATGGTTGCTTTTTTTCATGCGTCTGGAAAATCGTCGCTGACTGCGGGCGTATGTTTAACAGCCCCCCCGCCGGAGGTCAAACCAAGTCGCGGCAGCCGGCTCAATCCGCCTTGATGCTTTGCCAAAACCTGAAACGATCGGGGCATGAAAGCTCCCTGGCTGATTCTCATCGCCGGTTTCGTCCCGGCGGCCCCCGCCGCCGACGGCGCATTCGTGCCGGAAAATCCCCCGGCGATGCGGCGGCTGGCGGACACCAACTCCCCCGCGCATCAGGCCGCCCGGCAGTTTCAACGAGGCATCAATCTCGGAAACTATTTGGAAGCCAGTCCCGCCGGCTGGGGGATCATCGTCGATGACTCGGAGTTTTCCCGGATGCATCAGGAAGGTTTCGACCATGTGCGGGTGCCGGTCGCCTAGACGCATTACGTCGGTCCCGCCCCGGATTTTGTGGTCTCAAACGGCATTTTCCAGCGCGTGGACCGCGTGGTGACGAACGCCTTGGCGGCAAAGCTCGCGGTCATCCTGAACGTTCATCATTTCAGCGAACTCGACCGCGACCCGGCCGCGCAGGCGGAAAATTTTGTCGCGCTCTGGCGGCAGATTGCAGGGCATTACGCCCAGTTCCCCGGAACACTCGCCTTCGAGCTGGACAACGAACCGCACGAGCAGGCGACCACGGAGCGGATGAATCCCCTATATGCCCGGACGATTGCGGAGATTCGCCGGAGCAATCCCCGCCGGACGCTGTTCGTGGAACCCGGACAGTGGGGAAGCATTGACGAACTCAAGCGGCTGGTTTTGCCCGCGCTGGACGACAATCTCATCGTCTCCGTCCATTGCTACGAACCGTTTCACTTCACCCATCAGGGCGCGAGCTGGGCCGGTCCGGATCAAAAGGTGAAAGGCATCGGCTTTCCCGGACCGCCGGCCAGACCGCTGGTGCCTGATCCGGCGCTCGCGTTGAAACCTTGGGTGCTCAAGTGGATTGAGCAATACAACACGCTCCCGGCTGAAACGAATCCCAGTGGTCCCTCGGCCTTTGCGAACCGGCTGCGCCTCGCCCGCGCCTGGTCGGATCATTATGGCAGGCCGGTGCACATCGGAGAATTCGGCTGCTACACCGCCGCCAATCCCGCCGACCGGCTGCGCTATCTCACCGTCTTTCGGCAGGCGGCGGAGCGGCAGCGGCTTGGCTGGGCGATGTGGGACTGGAGCGCCGGCTTCCGTTACTGGGACAAGCAGAGCAGCCAGCCCGTGCCGGGGATTCACACGGCGCTGTTCGGCGCCTCAAACTAGGTTCACTTCGCAGACTGGCTCGTCCCGGCGATCACCAGCTCCCAGTAGGCGCGGTGAATCTTTTCCGTCAGGGCTGAACTCCGCAGGGAAAACCCATCCAGGGATTTCGCCGCCGCGATGCCCCATGAACTGAGCGAGAGGAAAACCCCGTCCGACTTTATCAACCGCTCCGCCGAGGTGTTTTCTTCGCGCACTTTGAATCCCAGCGACGGGCCGAGCTCAAAGACGGTGGACCGCGTGACGCCGGGCAGGATGCCGCCGGCCAGCGGCGGCGTCAGCACGGTGCCGTCTTCGATCCAGAACAGGTTGCTGGTCGTTCCCTCGACCACGTGGCCGTCCGTGTTCAGGAGGAGCGCCTCGTCCGCACCGGCGGCGTCGGCTTCCGCGCGGGCCAGAATTTGCGGGAGCTTGTTGGCGTGTTTGAAATGAGCCAGCGGATCGCCGGCCAGCAGCCGCAGGGAGGAAGTCACCAAGGCAAACGGCGGCACATCCGCTCCCGGTCGGCCGGGCTGGGCGTGCAGCGTCATCACGAAGTTCGGCGAGTCCGCGCCCTTCGGCGAATAGCCCCGTGGGCCAACGCCACGGGACAAGGCCAGCCGGAGCAGGGCGTCGGGCATTTGGTTTTGCGCCGCCAGCTGCGCGGCCAGCTCACGCAGACGGTCCTCGGCAAAGGGCGTTTGGATTTTCAGGAGCGCTGCGCCATGAAGGAAGCGCTGCCAGTGCTGCGGCCAGCGAAACGGCCGGCCGTTCAAAATCGGAATCGCCTCGAACAAGCCGTCGCCATAGAGAAAGCCGCGGTCGAACACGGACACCACCGCGTGTTCTTCGGGGACGAACCGGCCGTTGAGAAAAACAATCATGGCTGCTGGGGGAGGTGGATGACGGCGTTTTGGCGGAAGCGGGGGTTCAACGCCTCCAGGAAGCCGCGGGCCTTGGCGAGCGTCTCGTCGTATTCCGCGGCGGGATCCGAATCGGCGACGATGCCCGCGCCGACATGGAAGTGCGCCCGGTCGTCCTGGCAGATGGCGGTGCGGATGGCGATGTTCAACTGGCTTTCGCGGTTGAAGCCCAGGTAGCCGATGGCGCCCGTGTAAGGTCCCCGGGAAATGGGTTCAAGTTCGTCGATGATCTCCATGGCGCGAATCTTCGGCGCGCCCGTGATGCTGCCGCCGGGGAAGCAGGACGCGAACGCGCCAAAGTGCGTGACGTCTTTTCGCAGGCGGCCTTCCACGGTGGAAACCAGATGCTGGACCTGGGCGAACCGTTCCAGCTTCGCCAGTTCGGGCACCTGCACCGAGCCGTATTCGCAGACGCGGCCGAGATCGTTGCGCAGCAGATCGGTGATCATGACCAGCTCGGCGAGCTCCTTGGCGCTGGTTTGCAGCTCGTAGGCGAGCTGGGCGTCGCGGGTGGGATCGGCCGCGCGCGGGCGGGTTCCCTTGATGGGCCGCGTCTGGATGTGCGGCCCGCTCAGGCGGAGGAATTGTTCCGGCGATGACGAGGCGAGCTGGAAGCCGCCGCAGTCGAGGTAGGCCGAAAACGGCGCGGGCGAAACGGCGTGAAGCCGTTGAAACATTTCCCAGCCGCCCGGCGCGGCGCGGGCGGTCAAGCGCTGGGAAAGGTTCACCTGATAAATGTCGCCGGCGCGGATGTAACGCTGGATGCGCCCGACCCTGGCCAAGAACTCCGCCCGCGACACATTGCTCGCGATCTCCGCCATCGGCGTGGCCGTTTCCGGCCGCGGCGCGAACGAAGGTTCGGCGCCCAGCAGGGCCTCCCAGTAATCGGCGTGTGAACGGGCGCGCTCCTCGCTGCGGGAGCCGTCCGCCGCGAGGCCGGTGGAGACAACGCAGGTTTTGCCGAGGCGATGATCGAACACCACGAGGCTGCCATAGAAACCCACGTGGCAGTCCGGCAGTTCCAGATCGTTGACCGCACGGCGGGGCAGGCGCGGCTCGACGAAATTTTTCAGGTCGTAGCCCCAGTAGCCGAAGCAGCCGCCGAGCGGGAAGGGCAGGTCGATTTCATCCAGCAGCTCGCAGCGGGCCAGCAGCGCGTCGAGCAGCTGCCAGGGATTGCCGAACTGCAGCCGGGATTCGGCGCCGGCAGCGACCTCGCACCTTGACCCGAACGAACGGAACGTGAGGAACGGCCGCGCCGTCACGAAGGAATAGCGCGCCTGCGGGGAGTCGAACAGCGCGCTGCGCAGGAGCACGACGCCGGGTTCGCCCTGGAGCTGCTCGATGAGCGACTCCGGCGTATGCGCGGTGGCAACTTCGTGAATCAACGGACGCACGCCCGGAATTCAAGCCCGTGCCCGGGTCGCAGGCAAGGCTCAAGTCAGCGGGACTGGCAAAGGAAAATCCGATTGACGCTCTGACGCTTCAGCCTCCTAATGTGGACACCTTACAACAAACCCGGGCGTCTTCACCCACAACCAAATCAGAACCATGGGAGAATTTTACGAAATCGATTCCACCCGCGTCAGTCTGCGCGAATACTGGTGGGGCACCAAATCGCCGCTCATCCTCGTGGCCGTCTTCCTCAAGCTGTTCCGGATTCGCATCCCAGGTTCGAGCGATGATCCCAACACCGACTCCACCCTGCCGTTCGTGGTGGAGGCATTGCCGCCGGACGTCGCCGCCGGCTTTGCGCCTGCCGCCGACGAGCTGGCCGCCGCCGGTTTTTCTGACCCGGTGTTTCACGTCATTCAGGATGCCGGCACCCGCACGGCGGTTTACTGGGCCACCTATCGTCATGAATCCGGGCAGCATTTTGCGCGCATCCATCAGCGCATCTGGCAGCAGTCCAGCAAGCCCAACCGCGGCACGTTCGTGATGTTCTTCACGGAATTTTCCGACGGCACGTTCTTCGTGTCGTCCTCGGGCAAACCTGACATGAGCGCGCCGGAAACGGTGTCGATGAACCGGATGTATCGCGCCAAGACGCCCGCGCTCTGGCAAAAACATCTGGCGCTGGTGGAGAAATTCGGCCGGCAGAAGCTGCCCGTGAGGACGGAGTCGCGCGAGGACCTGGCCGCCGCGACGGAACGGCATCATGTGCTCGTGCGGGATTTTCATCTCGGGCGGGGAGTGTTCCGGCGCCGCACGGCGGAGGAGCAGGCCAAGGCGGATTCATTTGCCGCCAGCGTGGCAGCGGCCCAGGCCGGCGGCTTGGAGCATCCCGAAATCATGGCCGAACTGGACAAGCTGCAGGAGCGCAAGCCCGGCTGGGGCGGGGCGGTCTGGGTGCTGGCGGGTTCCGCGGTTTTGTTTCTGGCCGCCGGGGTCGCGCGGGACAACTGGAAGTTCACGCTCTGGCTGATTCCGGCGCTGCTGTTTCACGAGGCGGGCCATTGGATTGCGATGCGCGTCTTCAAGTATCGGAACCTCCGGATGTTTTTCATCCCGCTGTTTGGCGCGGCGGTGACAGGCCAGAACTGGAACGTGCCCGGCTGGAAAAAGGCGCTGGTGTCGCTTGCCGGTCCGCTGCCCGGCATCGCGCTGGGCATTGCCTTAGGCATGGTGGGAATGATCCTGCACAAACCTTTTTTGAACGAGGCCGCGTTCATTCTAATCATCCTGAACGGCTTCAACCTGCTGCCCATCCTGCCGCTCGACGGCGGCCACGTGCTGCAGTCGGTGCTGTTTTGCCGCAACCGCTGGCTCGATGTCGGCTTTCGCGTGCTCGCCATCCTCGGCATGCTCGGCCTCGCCGCTATGGGCCTGGGCCGGATGCTGATTTACATCGTCATTCCGATGGTGATCTACCTGCCGGTGGCGATGAAGCTCGGACGCGTCACTGACTCGCTGCGCAAGGCGTCGCTGCCGGAACCCTCGCCGGAGGAGGACCGCATTCCCACGGCCACGGCGCAAAGCATCATCACTGAACTGAAGAACGTCCTGCCCAAGACCACCAGCAACAAGATCCTGGCGCAATACACCGTCAATGTCTTCGAGACCTTGAATGCCAAGCCGCCCGGCGCGCTGGGCACGCTCGGTTTGCTGGCGGCGCATGGCGCGGGAATTTTCTTCACCGTCGTTTTCGGCTCGCTGCTGCTGGTCGCCAAACAGGGCGGCTTCGGCGATTTCTTGCGCGCCGCCACCCGCCAGCCGCAGCATGTTTACGAATGCGGCACGGCGCAAACCTGGCCATCCGGTGCGGCCGCCCGCGGTCCGCAGACGTTCATCGTCGCGTCGCTGCCCAACCGCACCAAGGCGCTTGCCAAGTTTCAGCTGCTCACCAATCAATTGCCCGCCGATGCGGGCCTGACGAGCCTGGGTGATTCGTTGATTCTCGCTTTGCCGGCCGGTGACGATGCCGCGCGCGAGCGGTGGTTCGATGAATTCCAGACCTTGTCCACGAACAGCTTTGTCGCCGTCAGCAACCAGCCGGTCAATCTCACCCTGACCTGTCTTGCGCCCACGGCGGAGGCCGCCACCAACCTGACCCGGAAGCTGCGGGACTATTTGCAGGTCACGGCCGGCATGCATCTGACAGCGCCATGGTCGCCGGCCGCGCAGACGGCGGACTTCGCCAGGCAGGAGGAGCATCGCCGGGCCTGGCGGCGCATCGAAACCGAGCGGATGCGCGTGTGGACCAACTCGGCGTTGAAGGCGTTTGGTCCGCGCATTGCCGCCGCTTCCAAGCGCGGCGCGGCGGCCGAAAGCAGGCGGCTGTATGAGGAGAAGGCGAAGTTTGCCGAAGAACTTCAAAAGGAGCATCTGGCGGAACTGCGCGGCGAAGAGCCCTACGCCTCCCATCCCTGGCTGATCGACCTGCATGAAAGGCTCGAACACCTTAACTACACAAACCGGACGGAGCGTGCGGCCTTGATGCGGGAGATCGCCGGCAAGCTCGGCGAGGTGCCCTATCAGGATTCCAAACCGGCTCCGGGCGCCGCCGACTACGGCGCGGCGTTTGGAACGGCCTCCCACCATGGCCTGATGGTGGAGATTTCGTGGATCGGGTTTTTCAACCCCGCGGTCGGCGCGCCGGCGCTGCTGCAATGGCTCTGCGACCAGCAGTGCCTGACGTTCCGATACGACTTCGAGGGAAGCTTCCTTGGTGGCTTGGAGGAGGACGAGGAGTAATGAGCGCGGGAGAATTAAAACTGAAGCAGCCGGAAGAAATGGGTGTCTGATTTCAGCGGACTGACCAGCGCCAGATTGAACCGGTCGGGGCTGAAAAAGTCGCGGGCGGCCGCCCGGACATCCGCCGGGGAAACGGCCCGCAGACTCCGTTTCACGTCGCCGGGCTGGAAGATCCGGCCGTAGCCGAGCAGTTGCTCGCCCAGCCAGTTCATTTGGTTTTCCGTGCTTTCCAGACTGAGATCGATCTGGCCGATCGTGTAATCGCGGGCGCGCCGCAGTTCCGCCACGGTGGGCGTGGTGTCGATGAAGCGTTTCAGCTCGCGAAAAATCAGCCGGAGCGTCCGGGAAAGATTCTCCGTGTCCAAGCCAGCCGAAATGACGAGGTCGCCCGTGTCCTCGTAAAAGCTCGGCGTGCTGTAAATCGAGTAAGCCAGCCCGTGTTCTTCCCGGATGACTTGGAACAGACGCGAGCTCATGTTTTCACCGAGCAAAGTGTTGAGCACCCGCAGGGCATGGCGGCGCGGGTCGTGGCGTGAACAGCTGCGGATGCCGAGGGCGATCTGGGTTTGCTCCACCTTGCGCGAGCAGAGGTTGACGCGGGGGGCGCTTTGGTCGTTGCGGCTTGGTGCGAAGCCGGGCCGGGCGCCTGGCTTGAAGAAGCGGGAGAGGCGCGAGGCGGCTTTGACGACGCGGCGGTGGGAGACATTGCCCGCGGCGACGATGATTGTGTTGCTGGCGAGGTAATTCTTCTTCAAATAGGCGAGCAGCTTGGAGCGGGTCAGGGCGTCCAAGGCCTTTTCGTCGCCGGTGATGGATCGTCCGAGCGGCTGGTCGGGCCACAAGGTGGCGTTGAGAATTTCCTGAACGTGCTGCTGGGGCTGGTCCCGATACATCACCACCTCCTCCTTGATGACGTCCCGTTCGCGGTTCAATTCCGCCGGCGCGAACTTGGAATGCAGCACCATGTCGGCGAGCACGTCGAGGAGTTCGTCGAAGCGGTCGGCGTGCGCGCGGGCATGAAAGCAGGTCATCTCCTCGCTGGTGAAGGCGTTCAAGTAACCGCCGACGCCCTCGACCGCCTGGGAAATTTCCTCGGCGCTGCGGCGTCGTGTGCCTTTGAACAGCATGTGCTCGATGAAATGACACGCGCCGTTCAGCTCCGCCGGTTCGTAGCGGGATCCGACGCCGACCCAGATGCCGAGGCTGACGCTGGCCATGTAGGGCATTTCGGCGGTGGCCACGCGCAGGCCGTTGGGAAGCTGCGATACGTGATACATGCTGGAAGAGGCCACGTCGGGATTATTTGAACGCGGCCGGGACTTCCTCGGGCGGTCCAACCTCGCGGCGATAGTCGCAGAGAATCTGCACGACCTCGTCCACGTCGTCCGTGAGGCGCAGCAGGTCCAGGTCGCCCTTGCTGATGAGGTGCTGCTCGTCGAGTGTGCTTTTCATCCAGCGCAGCAGGCCTGTCCAGTAGCGTTTGCCGAAGAGAATCATGGGAAACCGAGTGACGCGGCCGGTCTGTTCCAGGGTGAGCACCTCGAACATCTCGTCAAGGGTTCCGAATCCGCCGGGCATGAAGACAAATCCCATGCTGTATTTCACAAAGGAAACCTTGCGCGCAAAAAAGTAATGAAAGTGAACCGGCACGTTGGCGTAGCGGTTGCCGGTCTGCTCATGCGGCAGTTCGATGTTGAGGCCGACCGATTTGCCCTTGGCATTGCGGGCGCCGCGGTTGGCCGCCTCCATGATGCCGGGGCCGCCGCCGGTGATGACCGCAAACTGTTCGCGGGCGAGCTTTTCGCCAAGACGAACTGTGGCTTTGTAATACGGATTTGAAGGAGGCGTTCTGGCCGAGCCGAAAACTGTCACCGCCGGTCCTACCTTGGACATGGTCTCAAAGGAATCCACGAACTCGGCCATGATGCGAAAGATGCGCCAGGGATCCTCACGGACGAAGTGGTTGGGGTAGTTTGTCATGGGCGCAAGGATAGGAGCGGACGGAAAACATTCAACCCCGAACCCGGTGATGCGCCGGAGAAGTTGCGACGCGTCACCGGGTCGGCTCAAACGGCGGGGCGGTTTTATTTCCAGTGCGTCGCCAACTGCGAGGCGACCCGTTCCAACTGGGCGGACGAGGGGAAGTTCGGATCGTTGAGCAAGGCCTTGGCGCGCTCGACGGCCGACGGCCGGCTGGCGGGCAGGGTGGACAAGGTCTGGTTGAGCCGGTCGGTTTCGGAAAATTCGTAGGCGGCGGCCGGGGCCGGGGCCTTGGACGAAGCCTTGGCGGCGGGGAGGCTGGACGCTGCGTTATTTTGCTGGATATGTTCGATTTTCATCGTTGTGCCTCATTCATCGGCACTACTGTCCAAAACTTAAGCAAAAAGTTTTGGACCCAGAAAATAGGGAGCAGTTCCGCACAAAATCCATTTCAAGGCCATTATCGGTCAAGGCTTTGCAATGCCGCCTTCATCCAGCCCAAGGCGTAGGCCATCCCGCAATGCCAGGGGGCGGAACAGGTCATTTGAGGCGCATGATCGGGGATGAGGACGCCCTGATAATTATTGCGCTTGAGAATTTTCAGAACCCGCAGCATGTCCACCTCACCGTCGTCAATGAAGGTTTCCTTGTAGTAAGGAACCTTGTCCCGGACGTTGCGGAAATGCACGTAGCCGAGTTTTCCTTGCCGGCTGTAACTCTCGACGGCGTCGTAGATGTTGCCTTCGGTCATTTCGGCGAGTGAGCCCAGACAAAACTCCAGGGTGTTGCTCGGGCTGGGGCGCAGATCGAGGAGCTTCTGGTAAAGATGCGGTTGATAAACCAGCCGCGGTTGGGCGCGGACGGTCGGCATCGGCGGATCATCCGGATGCGCGGCGAGTTTCACGCCGGCTTCCTCGGCGACCGGCAGCAAGGCGTCGAGGAAATCTTGCAGCCGTCCCCAGAGTTGTTCAGGCGTGGCTGAAGGAATCACGCCGGGCGGCGCGTTGCGGTCGTAAACCATGTTCCAGACCATGCCGTTCGGCATCGGTTTGTCGTAGGCTCCGTCCATGCCCACGGCTTCGGCGTTACCTCGGGCGAAGCGGCCTTTCACACGGCCGGCGACGCCGGCGATGGAAAAATTGTAGCCAAAGACCGGAATGCCCGCGCGGCCGACATCGCGGATGAGCCCTTTGAGATTTTCCAGCTGCTGTTTTTTCTTCGGTCCATCGAGCAAAACGTCGTGCCAGTGGGCGGGATCAAAGTTTTCAATCGCCTCGAGTTCGAGGCCCTGGGCGTTGATTTCCTTCCGCAACGCGCTCAGTTCATCGTAGCTCCACAGCTTGTCCGGGTCGCCGGCGAGGCCCCAGCCGGAGTCGTCGCCGACCGGCTGGTCGCCGGGGTTGTTGCTGCGCGATGAACGGAAGTAATCCACCAGATGCACCACGACATGCGAGCAGCCGCATTGCTTGGCGAACTGGAAATGTTCGGTGTTGAGCTGATGCCGGTAAAGGCCGAGGCCGAGTTTCATAAATCAAAATCCAATGCTGGCGCCGCCATCAACGGGCAGGATGGTGCCGGTGACAAACTGCGCCGCGGGCGAGGACAGGTAAACCGCCGCCCAGCCGATGTCCGCCGGCGTGCCGAACTTGCCGATCGGGGTGCGTCCGAGAATCTTCTGCTTGCGCGCGGGATCGCCTTCCATGGCCTTGCGGGACATTTCGGTTTCGATCCAGCCAGGCGCGATGGCGTTGACGCGGACGCCGTGTTGCGAGACTTCGGCGGCGAGGGTGCGAACCATGCCGAGGTGCGCGCTCTTGGCGGCGGAATAGGCCACCACCAGCGGAATGCCGAAGAGCGAAGCCATCGAGGCGATGAACAAAACGCTGCCGTGCCTGCGTTCGATCATCCCGGGCAGCACGGCGCGGGTCAGGGCGTGGGCGCCGATGACGTGCGTGTTGAGCACATTGGTGAATTCCTCCGGCGTCGTGTCCACGGCGGGCTTCTTCAGATGAATGCCGGCGTTGTTGACGAGAATGCTCGGCGGGGTGCCGGCAAGCCTGGTTGCGGAAGTCACCAGGTCGCCCGCGGCTGCATGGTTTGTCACATCGTGGCAGACATAAACCGCATTCGCGCCCAGGGCCGCCACGGCCTTTTGCAGCTCGGCTTCGCGCCGGCCGGCCAGGACGACTTTCGCGCCCGACGCCACGAAGGCCTGGGCGATGGCGAGGCCGAGGCCGGTGGCGCCACCGGTGATCAACGCGGTTTCGTTGGCCAGACTGAACGGAGAGGAATTCGTCATCCGCGCATTTTAATGGGCGGCAACTGGCGGTTGCCAGAAATTTTATCCGCGGCGTTCGGGGCTGCCGCAACTTGACCTTGGGGAAATCCAAATCTAGGCTCCGGCATGGCGAATGTGAAAAAGAACAAGACTCCGGACAAGGCGCTCCTGCTTGGTGTGGGGCTGGATTCGGATGGGAAGAAGCGCGTCACGACTGGTCCCAACTTCGCCCTGGTCGGCGGTTCACAGGAGACGCACGAGGTGATGACCGAGAAGGTCATCAAGATCAACGAGAAGCTCAAGGCCAAGGGCAAGCAGCTCGAAAACGTCAGCCGCGAGGAGTTCGACGACATCGCCCACGAGGTTGGCCTGCGTCGCAACAAACCAAACCTGAACTGAGCGTCCGACTCAAGCCGTAGCCGTCTCGCAGCTTTCCTTGCCGCACCCGCAGCCGCCGGTTTCCTGATCGCTGAAATCGTGGCTGTCCCAGTCCGGATCCAGTCCCAGATCCTTTAACATCTGCAGATCCTTTTCCACCGGCTGATTCAGCGTGGTGAGATAATTGCCGACCATCAACGCGCTCGCGCCGGCCATGAAGATCATGCTCTGGGCATCACGCAAATTCACCGTGCGTCCGCCGGCAATCATTATTTCCTGGCGCGGGAGGATGAAGCGGAAGCAGGCGATGGTCTTGAGAATCTCCAGCACCGGCAGGCGCTCGTTGTTGGCGAACGGCGTTCCGGGAATCGGGTTGAGTATGTTGACAGGTACGACGTTCGCGCCAATCGCCTTCAGCTCGAAGGCAAGGTCGCAACGGTCTTCCCGGGTTTCGCCCATGCCGATGATGCCGCCGGAACAAATCTTGATCCCGGCCTTCTTGAGGTAACCGATGGTTTCCAACCGGTCGTCGAACGTGTGCGTGGTGCAGGTCTGCGGGAAAAAGCGCCGCGAGCTTTCGAGATTGTGCCCGTAACATTCCAGGCCGGCTTCCTTCAAGCGGTCGGCGACCTTCTGGGATTTGATCAAGCCGAGCGACGCATCCGGCCGGGTTTTGCCGCCGGCCTTCAGCTCCTTGATGCGGTCGCAAACCTCGTCGAGCATCGGACCTTCGTTGAGGCCTTTCCAGGCGGCGACGAGTCCCACGGCGGTGACGCTGTTCTTGTTCGCCTCATCGGCGGCTTCCGCCACGGGTTCGGGATCAACAAAGCCATACTTCGGCGAGCCGGTCTGGTAATGGGCGGACTGTGCGCAGAAGCTGCAATTCTCGGAGCACGCACCCGCCTTGGCGTTCACGATGGAGCAGAGATGGATTTTGTTGCCCTTGAAATGCTCGCGGATGCGGTTGGCCCAGGAGAGCAGGTCGAGAATGTCCGACGACGCCTCGAGGTTGAACAGCCACTGGGCTTCCTCACGTGTGATTTGTCCGCCGGACAAAACCCGCTGGCCGAGGGTGGAGATTTTCGAGTGGCGGCTCGCGTCAACTGTTGGTGCGCTCATGGTTGACAGGATAGTTATCGGACCGTCCGGCGCAAGCGGGAAGCCGAAGGTTTGTCAAACGCCGGTCCCACCGATATTGTCGCCGGCATGACGCAGCGCATTGGCATTGTCGGAGGCGGGGCGGCGGGCTTTTTTGCCGCGCTGGCCTGCGCGGAATCTTTGCCGGGCGCGGAAATCGTCATCCTGGAAAAGACCGCGCAGTTTCTCGCCAAGGTGAAAATTTCCGGCGGCGGACGCTGCAATGTCACCCACGCCTGCTTCAACGGCCGCGAGTTCGCCACGCGCTACCCCCGCGGCGCCAAGGAACTGATCGGGCCGTTACAGCAATTCTCGGCCACTGACACCATCGCGTGGTTTGCCCAGCGCGGGGTGACGCTCAAGACCGAGGAGGACGGCCGGATGTTTCCGGTCACGAACACCTCCCAGACCATCGTGGACTGTCTGCTCGATGAGGCTCGCCGGTGTGGCGTCAAGCTGCGGCCGAACTCCGGCGTGGAAGCGGTTGGCAAGGACGGCGAGGGTTTCCGGCTGAAGCTGACCACGGGCGAGGAGTTCGTCTGCGACCAAGTGCTGCTCGCGACCGGCGGATGCCGCACCGCCGCGCTGGGGCAGTTGGCGGCTTCCTTGGGGCACACGCTGGAATCGCCGGTGCCGTCGTTGTTCACCTTCCATGTCGGAACGCCCTGGCTGCGGGAACTCGCCGGCGTGGCGGTGGAGGACGCGGAAGTTTCCGTTCCGGGCACCAAGCTGCGGGAACGCGGCGCGTTGCTGTTCACTCACTGGGGATTCAGCGGTCCGGCGGTGTTGCGGTTGTCGGCCTGGGGCGCGCGGCAGTTGGCGGAAATGAACTACCAGGTTCCGCTCCGGGTGAACTGGCTGCCGCAAACCTCATCGGAGGAATTGCTCGCCGAATTCCAGCGCCGCCGCCAGACCAGCGGGGCCAAGCTGGTCGTCAACGTCCCTGTTTCGCCGCTCACCGCGCGGCTCTGGGAACAGCTGGTCCTGGCGGCCGGCATTGCGCGCGATGTTCGCTGGTCGGCTTTTTCCGCCAACGCCCAGCGCCAGCTCATCGAAACCCTGTTGCAGTCCGATTTTGCCGTCACGGGCAAGAGCCTGAACAAGGACGAGTTCGTCACCTGCGGCGGCGTGAGGCTGCGCGAGGTGAATTTCAAAACGATGGAGAGCCGGGTGTGTCCGGGACTTTACTTCGCCGGCGAGCTGCTGGACATCGACGGCATCACGGGCGGTTTCAATTTTCAGGCGGCCTGGACGACGGGATGGATTGCCGGAAAGGCAATGGCGACGAACGCTCAGAGACCCTGACGCACGCGGAAAAAGCCGGCCGCATTGGTGATGACCGCAACAAAGGAAGGCTGTCCATTCGTGGCCGTCAACGGCGGAGCCAAAGCCTGCCATACCATCAGATTCGCCGAAGCCTCCACCTGGTAAAACTGTCCGGGAACCGCCGGCCAGGTCACGGCAGCCCCGCCGGCGCCTGCTGAAATCGAGGTGATGCGAAACGGCTTCGTGTAGGGATTGTCGAAGATCATCAACACCGGCAGGTGATCGCTGGCAATGGCGGAATCCTCGGCGCCCAATTCCGCCGGTTGTGGATTCAGCCGGTCGCTGCGGAAGACCTGGCTGGCATAAATGTTCGAGCCGAGCAGCGCGTTTGGCAAAATGTAATCGATGCGTTCGCTCACGCTGGCGCGGATGGAAAAGGTGTTGATGCTTCCCGTGGCGGCGTTGGTCGGATGGGTCAGGCGCAGTCCGGCGGGGGTGCTGATCAGCTTTTGAATTGCCAGCGCGTTGGTGTCGGACTCGTTCATGTCCCCGGTCAGCACGTAAGGACGCAGCGGAAACTTCGCGAGCAGATTGGTGGCGAGAAAGTTCGTGATGGCCGAGGTTTCGGCGGCGCGCTTGGCGGCGGAGTCGGCGTAGTTGGTGCCGGTGGATTTCAAATGCGTGGTGAAGACATGGAGCGGCTGGGGAAAACCCGGCACGGTGATTTCCGCCTCGAAGAGATCACGGGTGAAGTTGTCGAGGCTGTTGTTGGCGTTGCTGTAACCGAAGGAGCGCAGATCCATGCCGTCGAGCCACGACGTCGAGCGGTTGATCGGAAACCGGCTGGCCACGGCGGCGCGAATGGAACCGTCAGTGCCGGAGTTTTGCGCCAGGGCATATCCGGGAAGATACACGGCCATGAAGTTCGTCATTTCGTAGGACAGGTCGAAGGGGATTTCCTGGAAGGTGATCACGTCGGGATGCAGATGCTGCAGCACGCGGGCGATGGCCTGGACCTGCGGCGTGTTTGTGCTCCAGTCCGTCGCGCCGTTGCCTTTGACATTGTAGGTCAGCAGGGAAAAGGCGTGGTTCGTGTCCGGCATGGGCACGAAGCCATCGCCGAAGTTCACCGACAAATCATCCAGCGCGAGACCGTCGTCAGAGCCGGGCGAGTCATCCACATCCAGCCAGCGCAGAAACAGTTCGTAGCCCGGCGGCACGACGATTCCTTCCAGGGCGACGTTGGTGAAGGCAACGCGGTTCGTGGCGAGGTTTCCGTTCAAGGCCTGGGTGGCGTTCGTGTTCGGGCTGATGAAGTCCAGGGCGGGCACCGCAGTCCAGTATTGCGCCTGCGCAGCATCGGCGTTGGTCAGGCCGGTGCCGATGCGATACCAGCACGTGAGTTTTTGCCGTTCAGTTTTTGCCACGCGCCATTGTTCGCCGGTGAAAGAGACGGTGAGGTTCGTTCGATGAAAACCCGTGTCGTTTGTGAAGCGGAGGCCGTAGGCGAGATCGCCCGGGCCAGAAGAGGCCACCGAACCGAGCGCGCCATCGCCGGCGCCGCCGAGGCGGAAACAATAGAGCGCCCCGGCGGTGCTGGAACCGGTGCCGAGGTTGTAGTTGGTCACGTCGTGGGGCGAACTGGTCTTGGACGCATACCAACCGGGCAGGGTGACGCCGTTGGTCCAGGGAAGGGAAGCGGACGCGCCCACAAGCGAGTCGAAGTTCTGCGAGTAGCTTCCGGCGCTCATGGGAATTTGGGCGACGACGGAGCTGGTCAGCAAAAGCAGCCACGCCAGGTGACGAAGACAGGGAAACGGTTTCTCCATAACAAAATCTCCGGGACGGGCGCGACCATAGCAGGCCTGCGGCGGGGTTCAACCCCGATTGCGTCGCGGGGACTTGAAGGTTGAATGTTCAAGGTTTCCAACTAAGGTGTTCCGCCGTGCCGCCTGAAAGCCAGAGCAACCGAATCGCCCGCGCCCAGCAGATTGTCGCGGCGCTGCGGAGGACTTATCCCGACGCGCACTGCGAGCTGAACTTTTCCAATCCGCTTGAGCTGCTGGTGGCCACGATTCTCTCCGCACAATGCACCGACAGGCGCGTGAACCTCGTCACGTCGGAACTGTTCCAACGGTATCGGACGGCGAAGGATTTTGCCGACGCACCCATCGAGGATCTGGAGCAGGTGGTGAAAACCACGGGGTTTTTTCGGAACAAGGCCAAGAACATCAAGGCGTGCTGCACCGCGCTGGTGAAAGATTTTCAGGGAGACGTCCCGCGCACGATGGAGGAGTTGCACGGGCTGGCGGGTGTCGGCAGAAAGACCGCGAACGTCGTTCTGGGAAACGCGTTTGGCATCAACGTCGGCGTCGTGGTGGACACCCACGTCGCGCGGTTGTCATTGCGGCTGGGCTGGACCCGGCAGCACGCACCGGAAAAGATCGAGCAGGAGCTGATGAAGCTGGTGCCCGGCGAACTGTGGGCGTTGCTGAGCCATCTGCTCATCTGGCACGGGCGACGTCGCTGCATGGCGCGGAATCCGGACTGCGCACATTGCGAGATTCGCGGGCTGTGTCCGCGGGTGGGAGTAAAAACTGTCAGCCACCGATGAAACACGGATTGAACACCGACAGGTCAAGCGGCACATTCCGCGAATGGTTTTTATCCGTGGTTCATCCGTGTAAATTGGTGGCTTAATGAACTGGCTCCTCCTTCATTCTGGCTTGTGCGCCCCCGCCTTCAACATGGCGTTGGACGACGCCCTGCTCGAAGCCATGCCGCGGCTGCAAACGCCGGTGCTGCGCTTTTACGGCTGGACGGAACCGGCGGCCACATTTGGATACTTCCAGAAAATTGCCGAGGTCGAGGCGGCGACACTGCTGCGGCCCCTGATCCGCCGGCCGACGGGCGGCGGCATCGTGCCTCACGACGCGGACTGGACGTACAGCCTGGCGTTCCCTACGAATCACGCCTGGTATGAGCTGAAGGCGACGGAAAGCTACGAGCGGGTTCATGAATGGATCCGGGATGCCTTTGCGAGTTTGGGGGTGGCGACGGACCTGGCGCCGTGCTGTAAAAAAACCTCCCCCGGCCAGTGTTTTGCCGGCCACGAGAAGTCCGATGTGCTGTGGCGTGGGAAAAAAATCGCCGGCGCGGCGCAGCGGCGGTCCCGGGAGGGCCTGCTGATCCAGGGCTCGGTGCAGCCGCCGCCCGTTGCGTTGAAACGAGCGGCCTGGGAAACGGCGATGTGCGCCGTCGGCGCAGAGAGATGGGGAGGTGTCGGAGCCGCCTGGGCTGCCGATTTGCTGCTGGCCCGGCGAGCGGAGGAACTGATCCGGGAAAAGTACTCGGTCGCCGGCTACAACCAAAAACGCTGATGTGGTTGCTGCCCCGGGGAACTCCGAAGACGCGGCCGGTTCCGGCGCCACCCTGGATAACTTTAATTTCCCGTGAATACGGTTTTGGCAACCGCGTCAGAGCGTGTTACATCAAAGCATCACAACCATGAAAGGCCGCGCGCGATTTTTGTTTTGGATTGGATTTGCCCTGGGCCTGCCCGCCGGCGGTGCGGTTCCCCTTGAATACAACCGGTACATCCGGCCCATCCTGTCCGAAAATTGCTTCGTGTGTCACGGCGCGGATTCGGCCTCGCGCAAAGCCAGGCTGCGGCTGGACAGCTTTGAGGAGGCCACGGCCCGGCGTGAGGATGACGTGGTCATCATCGCTCCCGGCCATCCTGAAAAGAGCGAGTTCGTCCGCCGGATTTTTGACGTCGGCGAGGACCTGATGCCGCCGGAGAAATCGCACAAGCTGCTGACCGCCGTGCAGAAAGAGCTGCTGAAGCGCTGGATTGCCGAGGGGGCCAGGTATCAGGCGAACTGGTCTTTCATCGCGCCGGTCAAAGCGCCGCCGCCCAAAGTTAAAAATTTAAAGTGGGTGCGCAACCCGATCGACAGTTTCATCCTTGCGCGGCTCGAAAAGGAAAACCTCCAGCCCGCACCCGAAGCGGACCGGCGCACGCTGGCGCGGCGGTTGAGCTATGACCTGACCGGCCTGCCGCCCGATCCGGCGGAGGTCACGGCTTTTGTCGCCGACAGGTCGCCGGACGCGTATGAGAAACTGGTCGATCGCTGGATGGCCTCGCCGCACTGGGGGGAGCATCGCGCCCGCTACTGGCTGGATGCCGCCCGTTACGCGGACACGCACGGAATTCACTTCGACAACTACCGCGAGATGTGGACCTACCGCGACTGGGTGATCAACGCCTTCAACGCCAACCTGCCATTTGATCAATTTACGGTCGAGCAGCTGGCGGGAGATTTGTTGCCCCAGGCCACGCTGGAACAAAAAGTGGCCAGCGGTTTCAACCGCTGCAACATCACGACCAGCGAGGGCGGGGCGATCGATGAGGAGTATCTGGTCCTCTATGCCCGCGACCGCACCGAAACGACGGCGCAGGTCTGGCTCGGCCTCACGGCGGGCTGCGCAGTTTGCCACGACCACAAATACGATCCGCTTTCGCAGAAGGAGTTTTACCAGCTCTCCGCGTTTTTCAACAACACGACGCAGAAGGCGATGGACGGAAATGTCAAAGACACGCCGCCGGTCATTGTCCTCCCCAAATTGGAAGAGCGGGCGCGCTGGCTTGCATTGCAGGAAGAAATGGGCGTCGCCGAAACCAAGGTGGAGCAGCGCCGGAAGGGGGCGCGCCCGGATTTCGAGGCCTGGTTGGGCCGGTCGGATTTCTCAAAGCTTGATAAGCAGGTGCGGCCCGAACCGTTGCTGTTCCGTGCCAATTTGGACGACGGTGGGACAAACCAACTGCGCGTCCAGGTCGGCGGTGCGGACCAGGTCGTCATGCTCGCCACCAATCCGGCGGTGCAAACCGGCGTCACGGCGGCCAGCGCCTACACCATCAGCACGAACACCTCGCCGACGCTGGCGGACGTGGGGGATTTCGAGCGCACGAATGCGTTCAGTTGCGCCACCTGGGTGCGGCTGGCCGGTGACAGCGACGGCTCTTTGTTTGCCCGGATGTCGGAAAAGGATGCGGTCCACCGGGGCTGGGATTTGTTCATCGAGGGCGGACGTCCGGCAGTTCATCTTGTCCATTCGTGGCCGGATGACGCGCTGAAAGTGGCCGGCAAGAAGCAATTGCCCAAGGAAAGGTGGGCGCACGTGGCGGTGACTTACGATGGTTCGTCGAAGGCGGCCGGCGTGAAGATTTTTGTGGATGGCGAGCCGCAGGTCGTGGAGAAGGAAAAGGACGCGCTCAAGAGCGGCATCCGGACGCAGTCGCCGTTCAAGATTGGTGAGCGCGACGGCGGCTCGCGGGTGGACAATGCGGGGCTGCAGGACTTGCGGGTTTATGGACGCGTGCTAACGCCGGAAGAGGTGCAGGACCTCGCTGGCGGTCCTCGGCTGAAGTGGCTTGCTTCAAGGACCGCGAACCAGCGCACGAAGGAGGAGGTGGACGGGGTGTATCCGTTTTGGCTCAAGTCGGAGGATGCAGCCTATCGCGCTCTCGTCAGCGCCCGGGACAAGCTCAAAGAGGAGGCGGGCGGCATCAAATCTCGCGGCGCGGTGGCGCATGTGATGAACGAACGCGAAACACCCGCCGAGGCGTATCTGTTGTTCCGCGGCCAGTACGATCAGCGCCGCGACAAGCTCGCGCCGGACACGCCAAAAGTCTTTCCCCCCATGCCCGCCGGTCTGCCCCGCAACCGTCTGGGCCTGGCTCAATGGCTCATGCGTCCCGAACACCCGCTGACGGCGCGGGTGACGGTGAATCGCTGCTGGCAGGAGCTGTTCGGCACCGGCCTTGTCAGGACGTCGGGAGACTTCGGGGTGGCCGGCGAAATGCCGTCGCACCCGGAGTTGCTCGACTGGCTGGCGGTGGAGTTTCGCGAGAGCGGCTGGGACACCAAGAAGCTTTTCAAACTGCTCGTAATGTCCGCCACATACCGGCAGTCCGCCGCCGCGACGCCGGCAAAGCTGGCGCGCGATCCGCAAAACCGCCTGCTGGCCCATGGTCCCCGGTTCCGCATGGACGCCGAAATGGTGCGGGACACCGCGCTGTCCGCAAGCGGACTGCTGGTGGGGAAGATTGGCGGCCCCAGCGTGAAGCCGTATCAGCCTGACGGAGTGTGGGAGGCGGTGGCGATGCCGTCGAGCGACACCAGGTTCTACAAACGCGACCGCGGTGACAGCTTGTATCGTCGCAGCGTTTACACCTTTTGGAAGCGCGCCGCGCCGCCGGCTTCGCTGGACATTCTCAACGCGCCGAGTCGCGAAACGTGCACCGTGAGGCGTGAGCGCACCTCCACGCCGTTGCAGGCGCTGGTCACGCTGAACGATCCCCAATTCGTCGAGGCGGCGCGCCATCTCGCCGAACGCGCCCTCAAGGAGGGCGGCGCGGCGGACGCGGCGCGAATCGATTTCATGGCCGAACGGTTGATTGCGCGTCCGCTCAGGCCGGCGGAGAAAAAGATTGTCACCAGCGGCCTGAAGGATCTGCTCGCGCATTATCAGGCCTCGCCCAAAGATGCCGAGGCGCTCGTCTCCGTCGGCGAATCAGAGGCCGATGCCACGTTGGACAAGCCCAGGCTCGCCGCCTACACGCTCGTGGCCAACCAGCTGATGAACCTCGATGAAGTCCTGAACAAATGAATCCGTTCCCTGAATTCAACCCCCATCCAGTCTTCAAGGATTACGTCCGTTCGGAATCGCGGCGCCAGTTTCTCCGGCGCGGCGCCAGTTTTCTGGGCACGGCGGCGCTGGCGTCGCTCGCGCCCGGGCTGCTGTTCGCGGGGGAAAAAAAGAAACCATCCGTGGAGGACGTGCTCAAGGCCATCGGCCCCCATTTTCCGCCCAAGGCCAAGCGCGTGATCTACCTGCATATGGTCGGCGGGCCTTCGCAGATGGACCTGTTCGACTACAAGCCGGTGATGAACGATTGGTTCGACAAGGAGCTTCCCGATTCGATCCGCATGGGCCAGCGCATCACCACGATGACCAGCGGCCAGAAACGATTTCCGGTCGCGCCTTCGAAATACCAGTTTGAGCGGCACGGCAAGAACGGCATGTGGGTTTCCGAACTGCTGCCCTGGACGGCGAAGATGGTGGACGACCTGACGTTCATCCGCTCGATGCACACCGAGGCGATCAACCACGAGCCCGCCATCACCTACATGCAGACGGGCAACATGGTCACGGGCCGTCCCTGTCTGGGGTCCTGGGTTTCGTACGGGCTGGGTTCTTTGAACGAAAATCTGCCGACGTTCGTGGTGCTGGTGGCCAGGCCGACCAACACCGAGCAAATCCAGGCCATCTCGGCGCGGTTGTGGTCGTCCGGCTATCTGCCCGGCGAACATGCGGGAGTTTCCTTCCGCTCGGCGGGCGATCCGATTCTGTTCATCAACAACCCCGGGGGCGTGAATGAAAAAGTGCGCCGCCGGATGCTCGACGGCCTGAAGGCCTTGAACGAAATCAACTACCGCGAGGTGGGCGATCCCGAGACGCACACGCGCATCCACCAGTACGAACTGGCCTTCCGGATGCAGGCGAGCGTGCCGGAACTCACCGCCATCACGAACGAGCCGGAATCCACTTACGCGCTCTACGGCGCGGACGCGAAGAAGCCCGGCACCTTTGCGAACACGGCGCTGATGGCGCGGCGGCTGGTCGAGCGCGGGGTGCGTTTCGTGCAGGTTTATCACAACAACTGGGACACTCATTCGAACACCGCGGGCCGTCTGCCCAGCCAATGCAAGGACGTGGATCAGGCGTGCTACGGCCTGATCCAGGATTTGAAGGCGCGCGGAATGTTGCAGGACACCCTCGTCGTCTGGGGCGGGGAATTTGGCCGGACCATTTACACCCAGGGGGAGTTGAAGAAGGACAACTACGGGCGGGACCATCATCCGCGCTGCTTCACGATGTGGATGGCCGGCGGCGGTGCGAAGCCCGGCGTGATCCATGGCGAGACGGATGACTTCTCCTACAACATCGTCAAGGACGGTGTGCACGTTCGCGATTTTCACGCGACGGTTTTGAACCTGCTCGGCTTCGATCACGAGCGCTTCACCTACCGCCATCTCGGTCTCGATCAAAAACTGACGGGCGTCGAGCCGGCCACGGTGGTGTCCGATCTCATCGCCTGAACTGGCTCCAAAATATAAAAACAAACATCCCATGAAAGCTTCCAACTTGAATCGCCGTGAATTCATCAAGCGCTCTGGAGTTGCCGCCGGCGCTCTGGCCGTCGCGCCGTATGTGCTGGCCGAGGACAAGGCGGGGACCCGTTTGCCGGTCATCGGGACGGGCGCTTACCAATATGAAGTCATCCACGACTGGGGCGAGCTTCCGGCCGGCCATGTTTATGGCAACACGCACGGCGTGGCGGTGGACGCGCAGGGCCATGTCCACATCAAGCACACCGTGGGCGCGGGCGCGAAAACTGAGGACGCCATCGTCGTCTTTGATGCGGACGGGAAATTTGTGCGATCCTGGGGCAGGCAGTACAAGGGCGGCGCGCATGGCCTGCACCTGAGCCGGGAGGGCGGTGAAGAATTCTTTTACCTCTGCGACCCCAAGCGGCATCTTTTTGCCAAAACCACCCTCGAGGGCAGGGAACTCTGGCGCAAATGGGCGCCAGAGCAGTGCAACGGGTACACCAACCCGGACGAGTTTAATCCCACGAACATTGCGATTGCGCCCAACGGGGATGTTTTTGTCGGCGATGGCTACGGCAAAAGCTTCATCCACCAATATGACCGCGACGCGAAATACATCCGCAGCTTTGGCGGCAAAGGGAAGGAGCCGGGCCGGACCGATTGTCCCCATGGCCTCATGGTGGACACGCGCGGCGAGCAGCCGGTGCTGGTGGTGGCGGATCGCGGCAATCGCCGTCTCCAAAACTTCACCTTGGCCGGGCAGCACCTCAATTTCGTCACCGAGGAAATGCATGCGCCCTGTCATTTCCATGTGTACGGTGGGGTGATGGTGGTGCCCGACCTCGAATCGCGGGTCACGTTGCTGGATCGAAACAACCGCCTGCTCGTTCATCTCGGTGCCGGTCCAGGTTACAACGGGCTGCGCACCAAATCCCGCGACCATTTCACACCGGGGCAGTTCGTCGCGCCGCACAGCGCCTGTTTTGACCATGACGGCAACCTCTTCGTCGTCGAATGGGTCGAGGTGGGGCGGGTCACCAAGCTGCGCAAGCTCGCCTGAAGGCCCGGTTGCCGGCGAGTTTTCGCTTGCCTCCGTTGGAGCAAGCCCTATTCTGCACGCTGCCTGAACGCCGCGTGTGCGGATGTTCATTAAGGCTGAGAAAAAACAGTTAACAAATAACCTAACCCTCAACCTCCGTTGCCCGTCAACGTCGGTCAGTTAGGCAATGGATATTCGGCAAGCTCGTTCTCGCCCAATCTCCTCGTCCGTTCATACAAGTCACATTATGCTCACCATGGAAGAAGCCCTGAAGCAAAGCAATCTGCGCTTTGCCGCCGGCAGCATCGTCAAAGGCACCGTCATCGAAGTCCGCTCCAAAGAAGTCCTCGTGGACATCGGCTACAAGAGCGAAGGCGTCGTCTCCGGCATGGAGTTCGCCGACCTCAAGGCCGTCAAAGTCGGCGACGAGATCGACGTCCTCATTGAAAAGCTCGAAGACAAGGACGGCATGGTCGTCCTCTCCCACGAGAAGGCCATGTTCAAGCAGAACTGGGACCGCATCCTCACCATCTGCAACGAGGGCGGCATCATCAACGGCAAGGTCAAGGCCGTGGTCAAGGGCGGACTCATCGTCCACATCGGCGTCGAGGCGTTCCTGCCCTCCTCGCAGATCGACATCATCACCCCGAAGAATCTCCAGCAGTACGTCGGCAACAACTACGATTTCAAGGTCGTCAAGATCAACCAGGAGCGCCAGAACATCGTGCTCACCCGCCGCGAACTGATCGAGGCGGAGCGCAATGAGCGACGCGCCAAGCTGCTCGCGGACATGACCCCCGGCGACATCCGCAAAGGCACCGTCAAGAACATCACCGACTTCGGCGCCTTCATCGACCTCAACGGCATCGACGGCCTCCTCCACATCACCGACATGTCCTGGGGCCGCATCGGTCATCCGAGCGAAGTCCTCAAGGTCGGCCAGGACCTCGACGTCGTCATCCTCGACATCAACAAGGACAAGGAACGCGTCAGCCTCGGCCTCAAGCAGAAGATGGCCAATCCGTGGGACAAGATCGAAAGCAAGTTCCCCATCGGCACCAAGGTCAAGGGCAAGGTCGTCAACCTCGTGCCCTACGGCGCGTTCGTCGAGATCGAACCCGGCGTCGAAGGCCTCATCCACGTCACCGAACTCTCCTGGACCAAGCGCGTCGCGAAGCCTTCCGACGTCCTCAAGCCCGACCAGGAAATCGAGGCGGTCGTCCTCGGCATCAACCGCGACGAGCAGAAAATCTCGCTCGGCGTGCGCCAGCTCGAAAGCAATCCTTGGGACAAGGCCCAGGAGAAATACGTGGCCGGCACCAAGGTCAAGGGCAAGATCCGCAACCTCACCAGCTACGGCGCCTTCATCGAGCTGGAAGAAGGTCTGGACGGCATGATCCACGTCTCGGACATCTCCTGGACCCGCAAGATCAACCACCCCAGCGAAGTCCTCAAGAAGGGCGACGAAGTCGAGGCGGTGGTGCTCGAAGTCGACAAGGCCAACCAGCGCATTGCCGTCGGCATCAAGCAGCTCGCCGTGGATCCGTGGGACAAGATCGACCAGCTCTACAAGGTCGGCGATCTCGTCACCGGCCAGGTCACCAAGCTCGCGAGCTTCGGCGCCTTCGTCGGCCTCCAGCACGAAATCGACGGCCTCGTCCACATCTCCCAGATCACCGAGGAGCGCGTGGAAAAGATCAAGAACGTGCTCAAGGTCGGCCAGGATGTCAGTGCCCGCGTCATCAAGATTGACCGCGCGGACCGCCGCATCGGTCTGTCCATCAAGGCGGCGAACTACTCCAACGAACAGCTCAAGGCCGAGCAGGCCGTGCTCGATGCGTTGAAGCCCGGCGAAGACCTCGTGGCGCTGCAGCACGCCTTCGACGCCGCCGACGAGGCGATCAAAGACGACAAGGAGTAATCCGCGTCCAATTCAATTCACGACCGGCGGGCTGGAAACGGCCCGCCGGTTTTTTTGTTGGGGGGCTAGGCGAGCAATCCACATGATTACTGCACGCCGTGTTTCTACTTGTTTCGCTTCATTGAATGGTTGGCCAAGGCCTCATTTGTCCTTGGCGCCCGGTGTTTTTTCCCCGGGTGCTTCCGACCTTCCAACGAAAGGATTTTTCCGGATCACATCGGTGATCTCCAGCTTGGACGTGAACAAAGGTGCGGCGATCAGGTAAACCCAGCCCGCCAGAAAATGCGCCACGTAGGCTGCGGTCAGCTGCACCAGGTCCAGCGCGCCCAGGCCATAACACAGAATCGCCAGCGTCAACAGAGTTGCGCCTGGCATCAAGGCGGCCCCGGCCAGTTTCCAGCTCGCCCGCAGGTCAAGGTGCTTGTTGGCAAAAAAGCCGACCAGCCAGACCACGGGACAATAAACCGTCGCCAAGGCCGCCCAGCTCAGAAACAAACCCGCCACCACGGCGCCAAAGGTCAGCCAGAGAAGCGGCGGCTGCCATGCGCCCCATTTGGGCTCGAGATCAACGCGGTTGAAGGGCAGGGGCTGGTTGGTGGGATAGGCGAACGGTTGGTAGCCGAAGAGCGAAAACAGATAGACATCCTTCCGTCCGAATTCGAGCTGCACGTGCGCCGGCGACCGGAATTGTCCCTCATGTTCCGGGTCCACCATGAAGGCGATGAATTTCCCGTCCGCGAGCAGCTGCGGATTTTCGCCGGGCCAGCTCAGTTTGCCTTCCACGATTTCCCCCTGCACCGGAAGCGCGCGGACGGCGGTGGTGACGGAAGGAAACCAGGCCGTCATCAGAAACCACACCACGATGGCGGCGGCGAGCAGCGCGAAGAGCAACTGCACGAACCACAGCCTTCGGATGGAAGCATGGGCAAATGCGGCCACGCCCGGCGGGGTCAGTGGCTCCCAGGCGAAACGCTTCTTTGCCGGCAAGTCAGTCACTGCCTGAGGATTGTCGGAGTCGCCGGGGAAGGGAAGCGGGAAGATAGGCACACGGCGGTGTCACCCGCCAACCAGATTCTTCTTTTCCGAAATGCTCCCCGTGGAAATCAGGCCGCCGGTTCACCGGTGGCCGGGGGCTGGGGCTGACCCGGCTGGTTCGGCATCGGCGCATGAATCACCGGCACGGGATAACGCAGCTTCATGACGTCGTCCACCAGGACTTCGATGTAATAGGTGCCGGCCACCTTGAACTCGACGTTGGCGAACATGGTGACGTTGGTCGCGTGAAGATTCGGGTCCTGCAGGGCGAACTTGACCTCGCCCTTGCGGAGCACGGTGGTCTGGTCCGGCGCGATGAGGCGGACGCCCTCGGTGAACTGGCCGATGCCGGCGGTCCAGCGGTTGAAGACGCTCAGCTTGAACGCCACGACGGGCAGCTGCGGCACGCGGATGAAGCCGATGACGCCGATGAGAATGAGGTTGCCGGTGACTTCCTGGCGGATTTCCTCGCAGAGCAGGGAGCTTTGGAGGTCGGGTAAAATGCGGGTGGGTTGCATGGTTGGTTGGGGTTCGATTCGTTTGAGCTTTAGCGCGCCGACATCTCCGCCGCCCGCACGGTGTTTTGCAGGAGCATGGCAATGGTCATGGGTCCGACGCCGCCGGGGTTGGGCGTGATCTTGCCGGCGATGGGCTGGACATTTTTAAAATCCACGTCGCCGACCAGCTTCGTTCCGGTCTTGGCGGTTGCATCCGGCACGCGGTTGACGCCGACGTCGATGACCACGGCGCCGGGTTTGACCATGTCGGCTTTGACAAATTCCGCCACGCCCATCGCCGCGACGATGATGTCCGCCCGACGGCAATGCAGCTTGATGTCGCGCGTGGCCGAATGGCAGATGGTCACGGTGGAGTTGGCATTGCGGCCCTTCTGGCAGAGCATCGCCGCCATCGGTTTGCCCACAATGTTGCCGCGGCCGAGGATGACGACTTCCGCGCCGCTGGTGTTCACCTGGGAACGCGAAAGCAGTTCCATCACTCCCGCCGGCGTGCAGGGATGAAACCCGGTGGGATCACCGAGCATCAGCTTGCCCACGTTGACGGGATGAAAACCATCCACGTCCTTATGAGGCAGCACGGTGGAGTAGATCACCGCTTCCCGGATTTGTTTGGGCAGGGGCGCCTGAACGAGGATGCCGTGGAGCCGCGCGTCGGCGTTGAGCTTCGCGAGCAACGCGAGCAGGTCGCCTTCGCTGGTGGCTTCGGCCAGCACGTGCGTCTCGGAATAAATTCCGAGGTCTGCGCAGGCCTTTTCCTTGCGCCCGACGTAAACCTTCGACGCGGGATCTTCTCCGACGCGGACAAACGCCAGTCCGGGCTGGATGCCGCGCTGCTTTAACGCCGCCACGCGGCCGGCCAGTTCCGTTTGGATTTGGGCGGCGATGGCCCGTCCGTCGATAAGGTTTCCGGCGGACATTATTCCAGCACCTGGATCTTTTGGATGGTGATCACCGGCGTGTATTTCCAGCGCTCATCCAGGCCTTCCTCACCGGTGACGATGATGTGCAGGCCCTTGTAGCGGCTGAGGTCGAGGTTTTTCGAAGTAGTGTAGAGGTAGTTGATCAGGCGGCGGTCGCCGGGGCTGACCAGCTCATACTTGGTGGGCGATTGAATGCTGGTGCTGCCGCGAACAATGCCTTCGTGCTGCACGATGCGCGGCGGCGGCGGCACGTCTTCGACCACCGGCGGCGGCGCGAGCGTCACGTTCTGGGCCATGGCGGCGGCGAGCTCGTTCGAGATGATCTGGGAGGTGCTGATGGCCGGCGGCGCATCGGTGGTGACGATGGTGGCCGTCGGTGTTTCCGGGACGGTGGTGGAAACCGGCGGCGGCGTGGAGGTTCCGGTCAAGCCGTTCAGTGCGGCGGAGTCCTGGCTGAGATATTGGGCTGCGACAAATGCGTAGGCGCCGGCGGGCGGGGCGATCTGGGTCCAGTCGCCCTTCTTTTCAATTTCCGTCACGACATCGCCGCGCAGGAGCTGGCCGACCACGCCGTAGTTCTCGCTCGGACCGCCGCGGAGGTTCAGCTTCTTGGTGTTGACCGTCTTGGTGGCGGGATCAATGTAGGACGATTTCACCCAGGCATGGGTGGTGGTGGGCAGGGCGATCTTCGCCCAGGCGGAGGGTTCCTCGGGGCCGGAGCGTTTCAGTTTGATTTCCTCGAGCACGATGACGGGCTCGCCGTTGGTGAGCTTGGTGAGCACTTCGCCGCTGAGTCCGGGGCGGGTGCGCACGTTGACGTGGTGTGCGACGACCACCGACGGGCCGGCGACCAGCGGGGTGGACTTGAATTCCGGTGCGGCCGATTTTTTGGCCGCGGGCTTGGCGGCTGATTTGGCCGCCGGTTTTTTCGGGGCGGGCTTGGTCGCGGCTTTTTTCTTGACCGGTTTGGCCGCCGTCTTGTTGGTGGCTTCCGGCAGCATCAGGGGTGCTTCCAGCGCCAGCGGGGGCGGGGGGTTGGTCACTTGTTGGGCGACGAGCCTGGTGGAAATCACCGCCGCCAAAATCAAACTCATTTTCATTTTCATATTCGTCATGCCAGTAAAGATTTTATCTCAGCCGCTGTCAATGTCCGCCATTTGCCGGGCTTCAGCTCGCCCAGCTTGATCTTGCCGATCTGCACGCGGTGCAGGCGCTTTACGGTCCGGCCCTCGGACTCGAACAGGCGGCGGACCTCGCGGTTCTTGCCTTCGGTCAGCTCCAGTTCGACGATGCTGCGTTCTTTGCCGGAGGAAATCAGGTGCGCCTTTTCCGCCTTGAGCTTTTCGCCGTCGTGAAAAATGCCACGGGTGAATTTATACAATGTCTCGGCTTCGATGCGGCCATCCACCATGGCCACGTATTTTTTGCGGACGGCGTAGCGGGGATGAGTCAAACGCAGCGAGAACTCTCCATCATTGGTGAGGAATATCAATCCCTCGGTGTCGTAATCCAGCCGGCCCACTGAATACAAGTTGTCCCACTCTGCGGGGAGGAGTTCGTAGATGGTCGGACGGTCGAACTCATCCTTGCGGGAGCAGACGCAGCCGCGGGGTTTGTTGAGCGCCAGATACATCTTGCGCTTGGCGCGCACCGCCTTGCCGTCCACCGCCACATGATCGTGAAGGGGATCCACCTTGACGCCGAGCTGGCGGATGGGCTCGCCATTGACGGTGACCCGGCCCTCCAGAATGATCTGCTCGCCGGCACGGCGGGAGGCGATTCCGGCGTCAGCCAGGAATTTTTGAAGACGAACGCTCAAGAGCAGGGGTGGGGTGCGAAGGGGGGAAAGAAGTCAGGCGCGGCAACCAATTTGCCGCGCTTCGCATTCCCGGTTTCGAAAGGATCAGGCCTCCGGCTTGGTTTTGCGCAGGCCGGTGATGCGGTCGCCGTCTTTCCATTGGCCGCGTTTCTTGAGCAGTTCGGTGCGCTCAAAGCGCTTGAGAACGTTCCGTTTGCCGCCCAAGGTGGCGGCGGCGCGAAGGCTGCGATGCTGTGACATAAATCAAAATTCCGTCTTCAGTTGTTAAATTGTTTCCGCTCCCGGACGAAGCGGACGGTGTTTGTAGCATGTTCACCGGTCAAAAGCCAAGGGTTAATTTGGCCGGGTTCACGCTTGACGACACCAGCCGGGACGCGCAGGCTCGAATTCGCGGGACGCAAGTCCCCAGCGAAAGGCGTTTTATGGCAAAGCAAAAAAGCGCAAAGCAAAAGATCACCTTTACCTTGGTGGCGCCTCATGCCCGGTCCGTCCAGCTTGCCGGACAATTCACCTCGTGGCAGGAAAAGCCCATCGCCCTGAAAAAATTGAAGGCTGGACCATGGAAGGCGGTCGTCAGTCTGCCAGCCGGCCGGCATCCCTACCGGTTTCTGGTGGACGGCCAATGGTGTGACGATCCGGGTTGCGCCGTCCGCGAGCCCAATTCTTTTGGAACTGAGAATTGCATCTGCGTTGTCTGATCGCCGTGTCGGCGAGGTTTCTCCCCGAAAAACATTGCGCGGCTTCGGCGGTTTTGGCTTCATGTAAGCCGTTTGAACAGCGCGCTTGGCAAGGTGGTTGATGGCCCATTGCCTTCCCGGCGGCACCATCATGAAGCGCAGTCGAATGCAGATTTATTACCGTGGCCGGGTGCAGGGCGTGGGCTTCCGCTATACGACCAAGCGCGTGGCGGCAGGATTTGAAGTTGTCGGCACCGTGCGCAACGTGCCGGATGGACGGGTGGAGCTGATTGCCGAAGGGAACGAGGCTGAACTCAAAGAGTTCGCCCAGGCGATCCGGGATTCGGGCATGGATCATTTTATCGAGAACGAAGATTTGAGCTGGCGCGAAGCCACCGGTGAGTTTCGCGGATTTGAAATAGTAAAATAAATTTAAATGAAGTTTGCGATCATAGCTGACATCCACGGCAACCTGGAGGCGTTTCAAACCGTGCTGGAGGACATCAAAGCCCAGAAATGCACGCACTACGCCTGCCTCGGTGATGTCGTCGGTTACAACGCCAATCCCAAGGAATGTCTCGACATTGTTCGCAGCATGAACATACCCACGGTCAAAGGGAACCACGACGAATACTGCTCGGGCGACAACGCGCTCGAAGGCTTCAATCCTGCCGCCGCCGAGGCGGTCACCTGGACGCGCCAGCAGCTCAGTGATGATGATCGCGCGTGGCTGCGCGACCTCAAGTACATGCGGATGGTCACGAGCTTTACCATTGTTCATTCCACCCTCGACGCCCCGCAGCGCTGGGGATATGTCTTTGACAAGCTCGCCGCCGCCGCCAGCTTTACCTACCAGAACACCGCCGTTTGTTTCTTCGGCCACACGCACGTGCCGGTCGCCTTCATGCGCGACACCATGGTCCGCGGCGGCACCTACTCCAAGTTCAAGGTTGAACCGGGCAAAAAGTATTTTGTGAACGTCGGCGCCGTCGGTCAGCCCCGGGACAACAATCCCAAGGCGGGCTACGTCGTTTACGACATGAACGACGGCACCATTGAACTGCGCCGCCTCGACTACGACATTCCCACGGCCCAGCGAAAAATCCGCGAGGCCGGCTTGCCGGAGCGCCTGGCAGAACGTCTCGCCTACGGACGTTGATCGGCGGAGCGGGCGGGCGGTTTCCGGTGACTGACATTTCCTCCGCCAGCCGTTCGCGGGAACCTTGCAGACGATGGAAAAACCTTCCGGCATCTACGTTTCAGTCTGCATCGTGAACTGGAACACCTGCGGGCCGCTCGCCACCTGCCTGAAATTTCTGGGCGCCGCTTCGCTCCCCGCCGATCTGGAGGTCATTGTCGTGGACAACGCCTCCACGGATGATTCGGTCACAATGGTCCGCCGGGATTTTCCGCAGGTGAAACTTCTGCCCCAGACCGTCAACCTGATGTTCGGCCCCGGCATGAACGCCGCCGCCGCCCACGCTTCTGGCAAATACATCCTGTTGCTCAACTCCGACACCGAAGTCACGCCCGCCCAGGTCCGCGCGCTGGCGGACTTTCTCGAAGCTTCGCCGAACGTGGGCGCGTGTTCGCCGCGGGAAAAGGATGCCAACGGCAAGCTCTGGTCACTGCGCGCCAAGCCGCCGACGGCGGGACGTCTGCTCCTGCAGGCGCTGGGCGGACGAAGCCTGCTGCGCCGTGGCATTTCCGAAAACGGTCCCCAGGAATCGCTCACCGGTTCCTGCATGATGATCCGCGCCGATGTCGGACGCAAAGTCGGTTTCTTCGATCCCTTGTATCCGTTCTATTACGAGGACACCGACCTGCTGACCAAGATCCGCGAGGAGGGATTGGAGCTCCGCGTCGTGCCGGCCGTGGTCACCATGCATCGCCACGCCACATCATCGAGCAATGTCGACCGTGGCCGCCGGCTGCTCTGGATCACTCGGGGATTTTGCCGGTTTGTCTGGAAGCATCGTTCGCCCCTTTCCGCGCGCCTGACGATTGGGGTGGAACTGGTCACCTCCTTGTTTGAAACCGTCTTCTACTCGCTGGCAGCCTTGCTGACGCTCGGCCGTGCCAAAAAGCTCTGGCAGCGCGCGCGGGTTGGCCCGCAGGTGTCGTGGATTTTGTTCAGGGCGCTTTGGTTCCGGCCCTTCGACGAGGACCGTCGGCAGATTGAGATCATCGTCACGAATTTGAAGCGCCGTCATTCCGGTGTTTCCTCGACGGTGTTCGCCCTGCTGCCCGCGCAGCGAAAGCTTCATCGGCTCGCCTACTGGGGAAAGGACCAGCCGCCGCGCGAATATTCGATGGGCTGGTGGGCGGCTTTCACCACCTCGTTTGCGGCGAGGCCGCCGGGAAGAAAGTTCCGCGTCTGGCATGTGCGCCGGGATCATGAAATGATCATCGCCCTCCTGGTGCGCTGGCTGACGCGCGGCAAAATCAAAATCCTCTTCACCTCCGCCGCGCAGCGTTTTCATGGCCGCTTCGTCCGCTGGGTGACGGCAAAGATGGATGCCGTCGTGGCGACGACTTCCGCCGCCGCCACGTTTTGTCCGAAGGTCAAGGCGGTGATTGGCCACGGCGTGGACTGCGAAAAATTTCATCCGCCGGCGGATCGCGCCGCCCTCTGGCGTCAGGCGGGATTGCCGGGAACCATCGGCATCGGGGTGTTCGGCCGGGTGCGCGAAGAAAAGGGCGTCGACATATTCGTGGAGGCGATGCTGCGGGTGCTGCCGGAATTTCCTGACGCGACCGCGTTGGTGGTGGGGGAATGTCTGGCGCTGAACCAGCCCTTCAAAGACCGCCTGATCCGCAAAATCCGCGACGCCGGCTTGGAGCAGCGGTTTGTCTGGACCGGTTACATTCCCAACCACGAGGTCGGGGTTTGGTATCAACGTTCCGCAATTGCCGTGGCCTGCCCGCGGTACGAAGGGTACGGCCTGACCCTGCTGGAGGCGGCGGCTTCGGGCTGCGCGGTGATCGGTTCGAACACCGGAGTCTTCCCCTTGTTGATTGAAGACGGCCGGACGGGATTTCTCACCCCGGCTGGCGATGTTGAATCGCTCAGCCGCGCCTTGCGAACCCTGCTGGCCGACCCGGAACGCCGGCACAAGCTCGCCGAAGCCGTCCGGGAAAAGGTCCGGCGCGACTTCTCCGTGGAGCGCGAGGCCCGCGAACTGGCGAAGGTTTACGATGACTTGCTTGGTGCGGGACCCAAAGATAGTTGATAATACTTGTTGCTATTGGCCCCGGTTTAGCGGAGTCTTCGCCCGTCTGTTAGATAGCTTGTCTCTTTCAAGGCATGGTAAATCTTCAAGTGAACCTTGTTCAGTGATGATTTTAGGCCCGGCGTTCGGGAACAGTCTCAGGAAAGTGCGGTTTGTCGGACAGTTTAAGATCACATGAGCAATAAATTATTTGTTGGAAACCTTTCCTTCAATACCACCGAAAACGACCTCCAGGACGCGTTTGCCGCGTTCGGCACGGTCACCGAAACCAACATGATGATGGATCGCGCCACGGGTCGTCCCCGCGGCTTTGGATTCGTCACCATGGGTTCTGCCGAAGAGGCCCAGAAGGCGATTGATGGCATGAACGGCAAGTCCATTGATGGCCGTGCCCTCACGGTCAATGTCGCCCGTCCCCGCGAAGAGCGTCCGGCCGGCGGCGGCGGCGGTCGTCGTGAATACGGCGGTGGCGGCGGTTACGGCGGCGGTCGCGATGGCGGTCGCAATCGTTACTAAGCCATTATAGAAATTTACGGGCGGGGTTCGGTTTGAACCGGACTCCGCCTTTTCCTTTTGCTTCGTCCTGTCGGATGGTCTGCCGGATGTTGCCCTTGTCACAGACCACCAAGTCCTCCAGCCGTCCATGAAAGAAGAACATATTGAAGTCGAAGGTCGGGTCACCACTGTGTTGCCCGGCACGATGTTTCGCGTCGAACTGAACAACAAGCACGAGGTGCTCGCCACGATTTGCGGCAAGATGCGCAAGCGCTGGGTCCGCCTCACCGTCGGCGACCGCGTCAAGATGGAGATGTCCCCCTACGATTTGAACAAGGCGCGCATCACCTGGCGCCTGAAGTAGTCCGTCCGTTTCCGCTTCGCCCAAGCTGCCGCCAATCAGCCCCGTCAACCTTTGACCGGCTCCGAAGATTGCGCCTCCGCGCTTTTTCCCGCTAAATTTTAATTATGTCATTCAACAGTCTTGGCCTTGACGCCAAAATTTTACGAGCCGTGCAGGAAGCCGGCTACACCGAGCCCACGCCGATTCAGACCGCGGCCATTCCGCCGATCATTGCCGGCCTCGACCTCATCGGCATCGCCCAGACCGGCACCGGCAAGACGGCGGCGTTCACACTCCCCATTCTGACCCGGCTGGCGGCGGAGCCGTTGTCCGCCCCGCGCACCCGGGTGCTGGTCATTGCGCCGACCCGTGAACTCGTCGTCCAGATCGAGGAAAACGTCCGCGCCTACGCCAAGCACCTGAACCTCACGGTTGCGACGGTCTTCGGCGGCGTGGGGGAGAATCCCCAGATCCGCGCGCTGCGCTCCAACACCGACATCATCATCGCGTGTCCGGGACGTTTGCTCGACTTGATGGAACGGCAGAACGGCAATTTCTCCGGCCTCAAGTTTCTCGTGCTCGACGAGGCGGACCGCATGCTTGACATGGGATTCCTGCCGTCGATTCGCCAGGTGGTGCGCCGGTTGCCCAAGCAGCGCCAGACTTTGCTCTTTTCGGCCACGCTCTCGCGCGAGATCGAAGGACTGACCCACGAGTTTCAGCACGCGCCCAAGACCGTGCAGATCGGCCGCCGCTCCAATCCCGCGGAGACGGTGACGCAGTTTGTCTATGAGGTGCCGAAGCATTTGAAAACCTCGCTGCTGCTGCATCTGCTGAAGGATTCGCAGATGAACATGGTTCTCGTGTTCTCGCGCATGAAACACGGCGCGGACCGCCTGGCCCGGCAGCTTGAACAAAAAGGCGTGCGCACGGCGACGCTCCACTCAAACCGTTCCCAGAACCAGCGGCTCAAGGCGCTCAAGGACTTCAAGTCCGGCGCGGTCCGCGTGCTCGTCGCCACGGACATCGCGGCGCGGGGCATTGACGTGGACGGCATTTCGCACGTCGTGAACTACGACTTTCCGATGCACGTCGAGGATTACGTCCACCGCATCGGCCGCACCGGCCGGGCGAACGCCATCGGCGACGCCATCAGCTTCGTCACGTTGGAAGATCATGCCGAACTGCGCGCACTGGAGCGTTTCATCGGCCGTGGCATTGTCCGCAAGCGAGCCGAAGGTTTCGACTACAACGCCGCCCCCGCGGCAAATCCGGCGCCGAGTGCACGCCCGGCACAATCGCAGCAGCCATCGCGCAACCAGGGCCATGGTCAGGGCCATGGTCAGGGACGCCCGCAGCATGGCGGTCAGGGCGGTCATTCCTCGGCGCCGCGTCCGGGACGGTCCCGGCACTGGCATCGCTGAGAGATTGGCCGCGACATTTTAGCTGTTGCCGGTTTTGATTCCCGGCGTAGATAAGGTCATGGCGAATCCAATTCATCCCCAGGTCCGCATCGGCCATGTCCATCTCAAGGTGGCAAACCTCGAACGCGCCCTGGGCTTTTATCGCGACGTGCTCGGCTTCGAACTGAAGGTGCGGATGGGCAACCAGGCCGCGTTCCTCTCGGCGGGTGGTTATCATCACCACATCGGTTTGAACACCTGGGAGAGTGCGGGCGGTTCGCCTCCTCCTCCGGGCACCACCGGCCTTTATCACACCGCGATTCTTTATCCGACGCGGGCGTTGCTGGGGGATGCTCTGCGACGGGTGCTCGCGGCAAACATCGAACTTGATGGCGCCGCCGATCACGGCGTGAGCGAGGCGGTTTACCTGCGGGACCCCGATCAGAATGGTGTGGAGATTTACTGGGATCGCCCGGAGTCGCAATGGCCGCGAACACCGGGTGGGGACCTCACGATGTTCACGCGCGCCTTGGATTTGGGCGCGTTGCTGAAGGAAGCTCCTGCCAGTTAACTTGCCCGCCGTGCCCAGCGCAGCTTGGCCGGCGCGGAGCGGGGATTGGCATGGCGTTCTTCGGCGCCGGGCCGCACGACTTCCTGTGCGATGTCTGAATAAACCCCGTCCTGCAATCCAGCTTCGAAGGCTTTCTTCACCCGCCGATCTTCGCCCGAATGAAATGTCAGAATGGCCGCACACCCGCCTGGGTTGAGGCAGGCCGGTAGGTTTCGCAGCAGGGATTCCAAGGCGGAGAATTCATCGTTTACCGCGATGCGCAGCGCCTGAAAGACGCGGCGGATTGTCAGGTCGATTTCATCCTTTTTCAATTGCGGCAACGTCGCCCGGACGGCCTCGCCCAGTTGCCGGGTGGTTGCGAAAGGTCTGCCGGCCAGCGCGCGGGCAATCAAATCGGCGTGGGGTTCGTCCGCGTTGTCGGTCAGCAGACGCGACAGGACCGCGGGCGAGGTTTTTTCCACCAGGACCGCCGCCGTCTGGCTGCGCTGGGGATTCATGCGCATGTCGAGCGGTCCGTCCAGCTTGACGGAAAAGCCGCGGGCGGGGTCGTCGATCTGCATCGAGGAAACGCCGAGGTCGGCGAAAATGAGGTCGGCGCCGGCGATTTGGTTTTGCACGAGCACCTGCGGCAGGCCGGCGAAGTTGCTGCGGTGCGCAGAGAAAGTTTCCGGACCGAAACCCAGCGCGCGGAGCCGTGCTTCAGTTTTGGGCAGCTCAATGGGGTCGGCGTCGAGGCCGAGCAGGCGTCCGCCGGGTTGCAGTTTGGCGAGGATCTCCCGCGCATGACCGCCATAGCCGAGCGTGCAGTCCACCGCCACCTGGCCGGGCTGCGGCGACAGCGCGGCGAGGATTTCGGGAACCATGATGGAGCGGTGCGAGCCGGCGGGAGTTTTGCCCGAGGCCAGGACCTTGGCGATGGTTTCGCCGTAGCGCTGGGGGTTGTGCTCCTTGTATTTTTCCTCGAACCGGCGCGGGTTTTTGCCGGCATAACGCGGGCGGCGTTTGTGTGGCACAGGGGCGGAACTGGGTGGCGGCTGTTCGGACATGGCGGGGAAATTATGCCGCAAAATGGTTCCCAACGGCGAGCAACTTTCCAAAGGCCAGGCGGACCCTGGGAAAAGCGCTTGCAATTGTCGGCGAAAATGACAGTCTTGCCGCCGTCTGTTAGATAGCTTGGTGCTGCCAGAGCATGGTAAACCTTCAGTTGAACTTGTTCAGTGATGGTTTGAAATCCGGTAAGCGGGAACAGTCTGGCCGAAGCAGAGTTCAGTCTAGGACAGTATAAATAAATGAGTAACAAATTGTTCGTGGGAAATCTTTCCTTCAACACCACAGAAAACGACCTCCAGGACGCGTTCGCCGCGTTCGGCACGGTCACCGAGACCAACCTCATGATGGATCGCATGACCAACCGCCCCCGCGGCTTTGGTTTCGTGACGATGAGCACGGCCGACGAAGCCCAGAAGGCCATCGAAGGCATGAACGGCAAGGAACTCGACGGTCGCGCGTTGACCGTCAACGTGGCTCGTCCGCGTGAAGAGCGTCCCCCCGGCGGCGGTGGCGGCGGTCGTCGTGACTACGGCGGCGGTGGCGGCGGCGGTCGTCGCGAACGCTACTAAGCTTCACCAAGCTCAAGGCTTTCACATCGAGGCCCGGGAAACCGGGCCTCGATTTTTTTGTCCATCCCCGGCGGGTTAAATTCAGTTGGACGCGAACTTTTCGGTCCCGCAGACTGTCCACCAACCATGATTTTAAATTCTTTGGCGCTCTTCGGTCCGGTCCGGCTGCGGGCGGCCGCTTTCCTTCTCCTGCTCGCCGTTCCGCTCTTTGCGCAGACCAACATCCCGGCTCCGGCGAACGATTTCAAGATGCCCCCGCCGAAGCCAAGGCTGCCAAGCATCATCCTGATCGTCGCGGACAATCTCGGCTACGGCGACCTCGGCTGTTACGGTCAGACCAAAATTAAAACGCCAAACT
>JAXMHO010000016.1:0-54778 GCA_046346715.1 Verrucomicrobiota bacterium | reverse complement strand
CGCCTGCGGCCGTTCGTGCATCCGCGGCACGCCGTGCAGGCGATAGACGCCTTTGCCCAGGCAGACAAACGCCGCCAGAAACCGCGCCGCCGTCCCCGCGTTGCCAACGAACAATTCCATCGGCTGCTGTTCCGTGCCGCCCGGGGGAATCGCGCCGCCCTTGCCATAAACCGTGATCGTCCGGTTGCAGGCTTCATCAGGATCCTGCTTCACGTCCACCATGAAGCCGAGTTCCTGCAAACAGTCGACCATGATCTGGGTGTCCTCGCTCCACAACGCGCCTTGGAGCGTCACTTCGCCGTCGGCTAGCGCGGCGAGGATGAGCGCGCGGTTGGTGATGCTCTTGGAACCCGGCACGGTGATTTCCGCCCGCACGGGTTTGTCCAACGGAACGATTTCGATGAGATCCGGTAGCACTTCAGTTTTAAGTTCTAAGTTTTGAGTTTTGAATTGCCGAACTCTCGGCGGTGGTTTTAACAATAGCGGTCAATATCCGAATCAGCTCTTCAATCTGCTTGATCGCCGGGTTCAGTTCGACGTTTGCCAGCCTTGATTTATCCAGCAAGAGTAGCCAATAACGAGTCTCCCGCGCCTCTTTCGATGCAATCGACATTTTCGCGAGAAAGTCCCGGCGGCTTTGGCCCGCCAATGCTTCTTCGACATTGGCTCCGATGCTGGTCCCGCTTCGCAGCATCTGTTTGGACAAGACGTACTCCCGATCAGCCTGAAGCTTCTTGTAAAGCTCGATGATTTCCAAGGCGAAGAGAAAGCTTTTTTCGTGTACGAGGCTTTTGGCCATAACTCAAAACTTAAAACTCAAAATCCAAAACTATTCCTCAGACGGTGACGCACAGCAGGCACACCAGTTGTCGCGGCGCTGTTTGCCGGTTTCAAAGAACTTCGCCACGGCCTTGGCATCGGAACGTTTCAAGGCAGTCTGGAATTTTTTCAAGTCGCCGAGGTAGGCATCCAATGCCTTGGACAGATTTTTGGCGTTGGCCAGGGAGATGTCTCGCCACATTTCCGGCGAACCGGACGCGATCCGGGTAGTGTCGCGAAAACCCGTGGCGCACAAAACCGATTGCGCCTCGGGATGCGCCGGATTGAGAACCAGGCTGGCCAGCGCCGCGGCCGCCACATGCGGCAGATGGCTGGTGCGGCTGACATAGGTGTCGTGCTCCTGCGGCGACAGTCGCATCACATGGGAGCCGATGGCGCTCCAAAACTGCTCCACCTTCCGCAGCGCCGGGCGGTGGGTTTGTTTCGTCGGGGTGACGACGGTGATGGCGCATTCAAAGAGGTCCGACCGCGACGCGAGCACGCCGGTCTTTTCCGCGCCGGCCATGGGATGACTGCCGACAAAATGCGCACCGGTCTTGCGAACCAACGACTCCACTTCGACAACAACACTGCCCTTGACGCTGCCAACATCGGTGACAATCGCGCCGCGTTTCAACGCCGGGCGCATCTGCTCGACGAGCGAACGCATCTGCGCCAGCGGCGTGCAAAGAATGACGAGGTCTGCGCCGGAAACGGCGGCGAGCAAGTCCGTGGTCGAGTAGTCCACCGCGCCGACCTTCTCGCAGTCCTTCAGGCTCGCCGCCCGGCGGACGTAGCCGGCGATTTCCCGCGCGAGCCGGTGCCTGCGCACCGCCAGCCCGATGGAGCCGCCCAGCAATCCCACGCCGATGATTGAAATTTTCTGCCAACGCACGCGCGAATCATAGGAGATACGAGACAGAAGATGGAAGATAGAAATGCATGCGCCGCGGCCTTCAGCCTCCAAACCGCGAAGGGAACCCGGCCTTATGAGTTCAAGCAAAGACAGATTTTCCGCTGGCGGCCGCCTGCTGACAGGCATCGGTCACCTGCTGGGTCTTCAACGCCCACATCGGCCAGTCCTCGTTGAGCTTTCCGGAACGCACCTGGTCGGCAAAGTTGCGGAACATCAGCGAGTCCTGCGCGGGAATCTTGCTGTCCGAATGTTCGCCCGGACAGTCGCAGCAGCGGGTCCGAATCTCCCGACGATTCACTTCAAAGGCCGGTTCGTGGATGTTGAACGGATGCACAAAGTCCGGCACACGCAGGTAACCTTTGGCGCCGCCGACGTGAACCCAGTTTTGGTTTTCGGCAAAGAACGAGCAGAAGAAGCCCGCCGAGGTCTGGTCGTCGAAGATCAGTTCGCCGGAGAAGTCCGTCGGCGCCGGGGCGGCGCTGAGCTTGTTGCCGCGCTGGGAAAGGATCCGGCCCGTCACTTCGCGGGGCATCTGCCAGTTCATGGCCCACAGGGAAAACCGGATGCAATACCAGCCGAGGTCGCCCAGACAACCGGTCGGCTCCAGTTCGCTATGAACGCGGATGTTGGCGTCGAAAAAATTCTCCACCGCGGCAAAGGTAAAGACGGACATGATGCGCTTGATCGGCCCCAGGCTCTTTCCGTCATCCAGCGCACGGCGGATTTCCGCCAGCCGCGGGTTGTGCATGAACATCACCCCGTCCATGAACTGAACGCCATTTTTGCGGCAGGCGTTGGTCATCTCCAGGACATCGGCGAAACTCAGCCCGCAGGGTTTCTCGCAGATCACATGCTTGCCGGCGTTCGCAGCGCGGATGACCCAATCCTTACGCAGCCCGGTTGGCAAAGGAATGTAAACGGCATCCACCAACGGCGACTGGATCAACTCGTCATAGCTGCCAAAGGCCGTCGGCGCTTTTTCAAACGGATGCTCGCGCTGGCCGTCTTCGATGAACTTCGCGCTTTTGGACGAGTCTCGGCTGGCCACCGCCGCGATGACCGAGTTGCCGCTGTCGCGGATGGCCCGCCAGTTTTTCCGGGCGATGCCCGCCGTGCCCAGAATGCCCCAACGCAGCTTGTTCATTGGGTCTCCTTGAGTTTTTGCTCGGCCTGCTCGTTCGTCAGGTTGTGCCGCGCGCGCATCACCGCCAGACCGACGACGGGCGGATAGGCCTGGTCGGATTTCATCCGCGGCTCGACGTATTCGACGACTTCAAAGAGCAGGCGATTGGAATCCTCGTAGTTCAATCCGGTCAGGCGCTGGATGTAGCGCGTCGCCCGGTCAATGAGCTTCAGATTGCTCGCCACGACCCAGATCATGTAGTTGCCCATCACGCGGCCCAACCGGACCATCGTGCAGGTCGAGAGCATTGAGCAGCAGCTTCGCCGACCCGCGTGACGCCGTTGAGTAGAAAGTCGGTGCGCGGCAGCGGCACCAGGGCGGACACATCGTAGGAAGCCGTGGCCCAAACGTCGCGAGGTCGCTGGCAAAACAAATGACGCCGGTGGTCGCGTAGCGCAGGCGGCTTCCAGCTGGTCGCGATGAAATCCACCTGCGGAGAACAGCGATTCCTTCTCCGCCTCGGTCACAATGCCCACCGCGCTGTCGCCGGACTTCAGCGTCCGATACGCCAACCCCTCGATGCCGATCTTGAAACGCATCAGTTCGGCGCGGCTGATTTTCTTCACCACCTCCGCCGTGCGGGCAAACTTCTCCTCGCCGACGAGCGCGCGAATGGTGGTTTCATCCCATTCGACGCAGTTGGGTTCGCGCTTGATGATCTTGCGCCACGCCTGATCGCTGCCGTCAGCGGGCAGAAACAAAAACGCCCACGACTCCGTCGCCGTGGTGTCGTCGAACTTTCGAAACGGCGGCGTGCAATACGTCGGGGAACGCTCGGTGGTGTCGGTCAGGACGTCGATGCCAATCTGGTCGGCGTAGTAATTGTTCTTGTGGCCGCGGCGATAGACCGACTCCTCCAGCGCGACCAGCTTGGCCAGTTGGGAAAGCACCTCGGGCGTCCGCAGGTTGGCGTGCATGGCGGCAAGCTTGGCCAGAAACTCCTGCGGCACTCCCGCCGAACCGCCGGTGCCGGTCAAATCCCGCACGACCATTTCCAGCACGGTCATCACCACCGCCAGTTGAATGGAAGTCGCCTGCATCCGGGTCGAGCCCGTGATCGCCATGGGACCGGTGGTGAGGTTGATCTTCTCGATGCGGGAATCCTGGATGACTTCGCGGCTGCGCTTGACATGCTCACAGAGAATCGCGTCCGGGTTGTTATAGATGAAGTAAACCTTGGCACCGACCTCGACACCTTTCCACGCCGTGCCGATGACAAAGGAAGTCTCGCCGCCTTCCGTGATGGCGAACACAACGTCCTTATTCGAAACGCCCAAGTCCCCAATCTGTTTGCGGCCGAAGTCGGTGAAGTCCTCGAAGCCCTCCACGGATTTGATCAGCGCAAAATCGCCGCCGGCCATCACACTGAACGCGCGATGCTCCAGGTCCCGGCTTTGGGCGGAATGCTGCCGCTGCCAGAAATCCCGCCAGATGGAAACAAGCTGAATGCTCAACCGGCCCGTGGAACCGCAGCCGGTGAAGAAAATCTTTCCGCCGTTCTTGAGCGCGCGCAGGACGGTTTCCTTGATGCCCTCCGCGCGGCCCGATCCGGCAAACTCGCGATACTTGGCGACGACGTCGCCATCAACTTGGAAGAGTAGATCCAGCGCGGCGGCGATGTCCTTCTTCGCCACGTCGCTCAGGTTGGCGGTGACGGGATGGGAGGATTCGGTGACCAGCGAACCGAGCTTGAACTGGCCGCTGATCTTTAGAAATTCGTCCGAACGTTCCCGGGCGGTGCGGGGCTTTTCAGTGTTCATCGGACCGGCAGAATGAAGCTCACGCCGCTTTTGGAAAAGGAAAAACATGCACGCCCCGGGCCGCAACAACGTAGCCTTTCGGCCCATTCCCTCTGCCCACCGTCACCGCGCGGAGATTCGGGCGCAACGCGGCAATGCACTCCATGCCGGCGGCTCCCGTAGTCAGCAACGCGGTCGAAAGCGCGTCGCCATCAGCCGCCGAAGCCGTCACGACCACCGCCAGCAGCGCATTGTCGGCGGGTTCCCCAGTGCGCGGGTCCAGCACATGACCGTAGTCGCGACCGTTGGCATGGAAGGATTTCCCCCAGCCTGCCGACATGGACAAGGCTTCATCCACCAACGAAATCTCGGCGAGCAGTGGCGGAGGCTCGTTTAGTTTGGTGCGGGGATACTCGACGGCAATTTTCCACGGAGAACCCTCCGGCGATTGCCCCAAGGCGTAGGCCGTGCTGGTGCCGCCATGGATCAGCGCGGACTCGATTCCCGCCTCGCGCAACAACTCCGCCGCGCGTTCCACGGCGTAGCCTTTGCCTAGCGCGCCGAGATCGAGCATGACGCCGGGCCGGTCAAAGCGGACGGTGCTGTGGGCGCCATCGAGGTGAACCCGTTGCATCCCGACACAGTCACGGGCCGCGGCGAGTTCCATGGGATCGGGCAAGTGTCCCGAACCATCCCGAAATCCCCAGGCGCGCATCAACGGCGCGATGGTGATGTCGAACGCCCCGCCGGTTTCACGGCTTAACCTCGCGGCGTGTTGCAGGAGACGAAACGTTTCCGGCGAAACCCGGACCGGTCCGGCGGCCGCATGGGCGTTAACATGGGCGATCTCGCTGGTGGGACGGAACAAGCTCAGTTGCGCTTCGAGCCGGTCGATTTCATTGAAGGCCTCCTCGGCGGCGGCGCGCAGGCGGGGCTCATGGTCGCCGGGCAACACGATTTCAAACCGCGTCGCCATCGCGTGGCGGGCGAAGGTGAAGGTGTGAAGCCTGTTCATGTGGCCCGCAGATGACGCGGAGTTACGCAGATGGAATAAGCATCTGCGGACATCTGCTAAATCTGCGGGTTCGGCTTGCCCTCACGACTGCGGCAGCGTGCCATACGTGATCGCCGGAACTTCCTTGCCGCTGCCGTCGGTGATCTTGCGGGTCTTCTCGTCGAAGAGGCAGGTCATGTTCAGGCGGTTCGACATTTCGGCGAGCGAGATGACGGTCTGCACGCGGATGGCGAGGTCGATGTTGGCGTTCGGCAGCTTGTTGGCGCGGATGCACTCAAACCAGTTTTTCTCGTGGACCCGGATGTCCTCGGGCTGAAGACCGGTCAAGGTCTGCGGATCGATTTCCTCCGACCAATCCTTCTCGGGAACCAGTTCGACGCGCTCGCCGCTGCTGCCGATGTTCAGCGTCGCCTTGTGGCCATAGACGGTGAAGCCGGGGCTTTTCGCGTTCACCGTGCTGCACGTGATGGTAATCATGTAGCCGCTGGGGAATTCCGCCAGCAGTTGGACATGCTCCGGCACTTCGCGTTCCGGCGTGCCGGAAACGGTGAGGTCGGCGTGGACGTTGTGGGTGCCGATGCTGGTAACACGCTTCGGAAACTGCGGGTCGCCGGACGCCAGCATGAGCGGATGCAGCCGGTGCGGGACGAGGTCGCCATACAGGCCGGAGCAGTAGGCGTAGTATTTGCGCCAGCGATGGAAATGCTCGGCGCTGAACGGCGCGCGGTTCTTCACCGGCCCCAGCCAGCGGTTCCAGTCGATGTTGTCGGCGGTGGCGTCGGATTCGATGGCGTAGTTCCATTCGCCGCCGGTGCTGTTGCGGCAGTAATAGCCCTGCGCCCAGACGAGCTCGCCAATCTTGCCGGCCTTCACCATCTCGCCGCACCTGCGCCACCCGTCGGCGGAGCAACCCTGCGAGCCGACCTGAAAAATCTTCCCGGTCTTCTTGACCACATCATGCACGCGGAACGCCTCGTCGAGATAGCGCGTCATCGGCTTCTCGCAATAGACGTGCTTGCCGGCTTCCATGGCGTCGATGGAAATCTGCGCGTGCATCGGGTCGTGGGTGGCGATGAGCACGGCGTCAATGTCCTTGCGTTCGAGCAATTTTTTATAGTCCAGAAACACATCCGCGTCCTTGAGTTCGGCGGTCTGCTTCGCCCAGTCGCGGCGCTTGCTGTAAACATCGCTGGCGGCGGCGACCACGACGTTGTTCTCGGTCGCTTGCTGGTGGATGCCCTGAAGATGGTCCTTGCCGATGCCGTAGCCGACGCCGACGACGGCGACGGCGATGCGGTCATTGGCGCCGATGACGCGGCCGGTGGAAGGCGCCTGGTTCTGGCCATAGACGGGGGTTTTGAAAATGTTCCCCACCGCGACCGCGGCCGCGAGCGTGGAGGTTTTCTTGATGAACTCCCGGCGGGTGCTGGGAGCCGGAGCGGAGGATGTCAGATCATTTTTCATGGAGTTTGTCAGTGAAGATTGAGACGAAACCAGCCCGCGCCAGATTCACAGAAAGTTTCTGCGCCGGCGTCTTCTGCCCGAATATTGGTTTCATCGGACTGCATTGAACGAGTCGTTGCGGTTGTGCTGCAATAAGCCCGAAGCCTTGGAGCGAGGCGAGAAAAAACCGCAGGGAATTTTTGGCAACGACCGGCGTGGCAGCCGGTGCGTCAGGGCGAGAAGCTGACCTTGCCGGTCTGGTTGGTGCCCACGAACAAACCCGACGCCGTCTGCTGATCCTGCAGCACGGCACCTTTGAAGGAAACCGTCCTGCCGGTGGCGGGATTCACGAGACTGCCCTTGAACAAGGCGGAGGTCGGGCTGTTGAGCGTCAAGGTCAGCTTGTTGGTGCCGCGATAAACCAACGGTGCCGACGGCTTGTTCGTCGCCGTCACGGCAAAGACGTCGAAGACATTTCCGCCCGACAACGTGAGCATGGCCGGATTAAAATTGAGCAGAGGCGCACCCGTGACGGGCGCGACATACTTGGAGCCAATGGCGTTGGTCTGGAGCGCAAATCCCGCCGGATAAAACTTCGAGGAAGCGATGGGCTGCTTGATCCAGTCACAAACTCCGGCCAGGCGCGGCACCGAGTCGGAGAACGTCAGCCAGCCGAGAATTTGTCCCTTGCCGCTGTTGATGGACGCATACAACGGCCAGATGCCGTTCTCGGACACGGTTGCCGTCTGCGAGAACGACGTGTTGTCGCCGAGCGTTCCGCTGAAGGCGATCTTGCCGGCGGTGCTCACGGTCAAAGTCCCGTAGCCATCACCCTGGGGCTGCGAGGTGTTGTTCGGATCGCCGGCACCGGGGAAAATCACCGAATACTTTCCGACATACGGCGCGGGATGCGTCAGGGCGTTCCAAGTGGAACGCTGCGCGTCCACCGAGGCCAGCCACGTTCCGCCATTGATCGTGCCGGTGATGCGGCCGTTGTCCGAAGTATCCATGCGCAGGGAAACTTTCAAAGCCGTGGCGCCGACGCGGGCGATGTTGTTCGACGCCGTGCCCAATGGTCCGAAGGTTCCGGCGAAGGCATAGCGGGACGCCCCCAGGCGGAGCGTTCCGGTATAGGCTCCGCGGCCGGTCATCGCCACCGAAATGGAGCCGGAGCTGACGACTTGGATTCCGTTGGTGTCGTAAAAGAGCCCGTTGTAATTGGCGGCGGCCGGCACGAACGGCGGCTGCGGCGCTTCGTCGGGACAGCAGAAATACGTGCTGACCTGGACGCCGTCAATAAACCACCCGGAACCCGCCGTGCCGGAGTCCGTGTTGCAGCGCCAGCGGAACTGGACGTTGTTCGTGGACGCGGCCGCGGGCAGAGTGACTGTGGTGGTGTGGAAACCGCCGGAGTTTCCCGTCCAGGCCGGTCGCCCCACCAACGAACTGCCGGCCGAGGTCCGCAAGGCTTTGTTGTATCCACCGGCAACGAAACTGCCGCCGGCATCGAGTATGTCCGAAAAGCCACTGGTCCCGATTTTAATTTCCAAAACGCCGCCGTCGAAACCCGATTCCGTGTTGAAGCTGTGGCGGAAGGTCAGTTGCGCGCGACCTGACGGCAGCGGAATCACCGGCGACACCAATGTGCTGAGTCCGGAAACGCCCGGCTCGGCGGCAAACGCGGCGTTGGGAGCGGTGTCGGAGGATTTTTTGCTGACCACCCACAAGGATTGCGAGCCGGTCCTGCTCGTGCTCCACCACGGCGGCAGGCTCGGTGCGGTGACGCCGTCAAAGTTTTGCACATACAACGGCGCCGCGGTGCCCAGCGGAATTTCCACCGAAATCATCCCCAGATCCTCGCCATCGTCTTTCAGCGAGAAGGTCGGCGTAACGACATCACCACAACCACCCGCGGCCGTGAAGGTGAACGACAAGGAAACCGCCGGGCCGTTGGTGACGAGCACTCCGGCAATCTGTTCGCCGCCCGGACTAACGACGCCGTTGGTCTCCAGCAACGTCACGCGCAAATCAGCCGTGTTGGCCGTGCCGAGATTTTGAAAATTAAAACTCACCGTCACGGTCTCGCCGGGGTCGAGCGCCGCGTTGGCGGGAGAACAGCTCTCGGACACCACCGAGTAGCCGTTGAGAGAAACGGCCGGCTGCGGCGTGAGGCTGGCGTTGTAAACGACCAGGGCAAAATCCTGCGCGGGCAAGGCACCCGACCGCACGATGGCATTTTCAGAAACGTTCGCCCCTTCGACAGTCACGACGAACGGCCCGGAGAATCCGGCGGGCAGGAAAACGCTTTCGACGTTGTTCAAGGAGTCCGCCGAACCGCCCGCGGCGGAGTGGCGGCCGCTGAAGACATTGCCCAGATACGTCACGCCGCCGATGGTCACGCGCAGGTCAAGATCATTGACCAGCACCTGGCTCGCGGCGGTGCTGCCGGGAACATCCGTCCAGACCAAGGTGACGCGGAAAGGCTTGGAGGGGTCGGAAACAAAACCGCTGAACACCCGGGACTGGCCGGTGTTGGTGATGACGTCGTCGGAAAGTTGATCACGAATCACGCGCGGCACGCCATCGAAGGCGGTGCCGAGGTTTACCGCGCCCATGCCTTGATGCGGCGAAGGCAGACTGCCGCCGGCGCCGTTGCCGGTCATAAACCGCGCCGAGTTCATCAGGAACGCCTTGGTCATCGCGGGGCTTGGCGGGCCGCCGCCGGGTTCGAGACCTTCGTTGATGAAATACTGCCAGACCAACGCGCAGGCGCCGGCCACCGCCGGCGTGGCGTGGCTGGTGCCGGAGGAAACGGTGTAGAGCTGCTGGGCGGGCGGGAAAAAGTTGCCGCCGGTCTTCAGTCCGCACACGCCGGAACCGTTGAAACAGCCGATCACGCTGCCGGTGCCGTTGGTGCTAGGCGATCCCGACTGCGGCGCGCCCGCCACAATGTGGGAGCCGGGCGCCATCAGGTCCGGCTTGAACCGCCCATCGGCACAGGGTCCGCGGCTGGAAAAATACAGGACGTCGTTCGCACTGTCGGCATCCACATCCAAGGTGCCGCAACCATCCTCGCCGGTGGAAGACGTGCCGCCGTTGAGGCTGTTGATCGAACGGACATTTTCCGTGGCGCCAACCGTCAGAACATTTTTCGCGGTGCCGGGCGAATCCATCGTTTCCAATCCCGGCCCTTCGTTGCCGGCGGCAAACACCACCAGCATCGGCCGGTTCAAATTGGCGTTGCCCACATCGCGCACCAGCCCGTCATAAGCCTGGGCGTCGGCGTCATATTCCCCCGATGCCGCGCTGCCCCAGCTGTTGTTGCTGATGCGCGCGCCGCTGTTGTAGGCGTGCGTCAGCAGCGTGGCGTAGTTGGGATCGGTGAAATCCGAGGACGAGCTGTTGTCGAAGACAACCGACGATCCAATCTTCACGAACGGACAGACGCCGAGGCCATAACGAAAGCCCGAGGCATCACTGTGCACGCCGCCCGTGAACGCCGAGTAGCCGCCGATGATGTGGGCGTTCAAGGTGCCGTGACCGTCGCAGCCGCTCAAGGTGGCGCCGGAATTGTTGACGGTTCGTTCAAAGCGGTTGTAAACCACGCGGCTCAACAGCGACACGTTGCCTTCGGGATACAAAGCGAAATGCGCCGGGACGGTCGTGCCGTTTTCCACGCCGCTGTCCGACACGTCCACGACCAACCCCGAGGCGTCAAACTGTTCCTGGGTGAATCCCTTGCCCGCCAGCCAGGCGAGATAACCGGGACCGTTCGGCGAATTGCCGGAAAGATTTCCTGCCACAATCTGGTCCTGTCGTTCATCGCGGCGTTGGGGAATGTAATAACGATGAATCGACACCACGTCCGGCAAAGCGGCCAAAGCATCGAGTTCGCCGGGCGGCAGCGTGACGACCATATTCCGATAGCCCAGCGTAACCGAGGAGCGCAGCACGGGCCCGAGCCGGATGCGTTCGATAAATTGCAGCGTCGCCGCATTGCCATCGTCGTCCACCAGCTGCACGGAATACAGCTGTCCCGGGGCATTGCTCGAAACGCCCGAGAGTTTTGCCGGCCGCGCCTCCGGATGCACCTTGAGGTCGCCGGTGTAATCCCCAGTGAACTGCACCGCCGGTTCCGAAGTTGCCCAGGCTTCGAACCCTTCCAGCACCGCGCCGTTGGCATAAACGAGATAGGCGTTGCTCGGAAGGTAATGAACGATGCGAACCCCGGTCTTGATCAGGGCCAACCGCCATTCCGGCTTGATCGGTCCGACAAATTGAACGAGGCGCAAGTTCTTTCCTGCGGCGGGCACGGCGGCGTTCCGACGCATCGCCAACTTGTCATGCCCGGCGGTATCAAGTGTCGTGGCGTTGAGCTTGATGCGGTCGTAGTCATCCGCCGAACGCACGGAGGGATTTGCCAGACTGCGGGTCGCGGGGAGTGATTCAACCTGGAGCACTTGGAAACTGCCATAGTCGGCGAGGGTTTTCGCCCCCTGGGCCTGCAACGCCTCCGCCTGGGCGCGGTCATGGACGCGAATCTTGTGCGGCGCAGCCGACAAGGATGTCGCCGCCAAAACCAGAAACCAACCGATCCGCCGGATAAAAATGTGCATAGCATCAAATCGCCGCCAGACCGCTGGCGCGAAATCAACCTGTCAACAAAGCCAGATTTGTGCCGCACAATAGGCCGCGGTTGGCCTGATGTAAAACGCAACTTCCCCGCCCTTTACCACCGGTTTACCGGGTGAACACCCCGAACAAGGCACGGATTTCCTCCTCTGCCTGGGCAGGATCTGCCAGCGTGTGGGCAATTTCATCCCGGAGCAGTTCCCGGTAGCGCTTCCGCAACCGGTGCGCCGCCACCCGGACCGCCTCCTCGGAAATGCCCAGCGTCGTCGCGGCCTCCGGATAGGACACCGCCGACTTGCCCACCGTCAAAACCGGACGGAGCGTCTCGAACCATTTCGCCTTCCCGGCGGCGGCGAAATCTTCCTGCAGCCGGTTGATCACCCGCGTCAGCAAGGCCAGCGCCCATTCCCTGTCAAACGCCTGGTCGGGCGTTTCCATCCCGCTGGCGACCTGAAACTTCGTGTCGGCCGTCTGCCAGTCCAGCGAGAGCGCCGGGACGCCGCCGCCGCGCTTCTGACGCCGGGTCTTGTCCCATTCGTTCGCCAGAAAATGTTTCAGCGCCGCCAGCAGGAACGCCCGGAACCGGCCCTTGTCGCTGTTCACATGTTCGAGGAAATTTTGTCCGAGCAGCCGCGCAAAGAACGCCTGGGTCAAATCCTCGGCGTCCTCCCGCGAATGACCGCGCCGCCGGACGTAAGCATACAGCGGATACCAATACGTCTGGCAGAGCTGCCCCAGCGCGATGTCAGCCTGCGGCGTCTGGCGGCGTCCGGCGGCGAGCACGACCGTCCAATGCGTCGTCGCGAAGATGTCGCCGGCGCTGCCGCCCGGATTGGAGGTTTCGGAGGTCATGATTCAACCACAGACAACGCAAAGAGCGCGGAGAGGGAAACCGATTTCGCCTGTGGCATCAACCTCTGCGCTCTCTGCGGTTAGTAATCCGGCTCATTTCGTTTCCGATTGCACCAGCTTGTAGCGGATCTTCACGCCGCGCGGGTTCTCGGTGAAGCCGGTGATTTGCAGCAGGCCTTTGCCGCCTTCGCGTGTTTTGAACAGATAAGTTCTTGGCAAATTTCCAACGCCACTCAGTGAGCCGTGTTCAAATAAATGCGTTATCCTTTCGGCGTTGCCAGCCACCCAATCAGCCGCTGCCGTGTTCCAAATTGAAGCCTCAATCTCCTGTGCATACGTCCCGAACACGCAAGCCAGACCGTTCAACGGAACAACCTTCGGCTTAATGGAGCCACTTGGCAGGGATTCAAAGAACTCCAACATCCCATGAACATCCATGCCGTTATCCCGGATGTATTCTTCGTCGTGTGCTGGCGTTTCACGATTCGTTGCGCCTTCTTGAAACGAAATCGGGTCATGCGGCACAAACCGCCCCGAATCCAAATCCAGCGCCGAATTCGTTCCGGGCGATTGCAGGTTCACCACCCGCTCCATCACCGGGCCGAACTTGGAAGTTGCCGCAGCGGTTGGCGGCATAGGGTTTGCCGTCGTGATCTGGTCTTGCACCAGCTTGTAACGAATCTTCACGCCGCGCGGGTTCTCGGTGAAGCCGGTGATTTGCAGCAGGCCGATCCGACCACTTCCGGTTTTGAACAGGAAAGTATGAAGTCCTTTGCCGCTGACCACCGCACTCACCGAACCTCCTTCGCTCATGTAGTTTCTTCGAAGTGTCTCCAGCGCCTGAAGATTCGTGATCTCATCCCATTGGTCGGCCCTGGACTCCTGCGTCATGACGCCATTCATCCCCACCAGTTCGGTCCGGTTTGCCTGCGCGTCGTATTTGATGAGCAATCCCTTTTGGAGAGACCGGCCCGGCCCGGTCGTCGCGCCATGAGGATTCGGGGAAGGTATAATCTTGCCGGTCTCCGGATCAAACAGGTCGGTTGAGCCGGTGGCATCCATTGGAACGGTCAGTGCAAGCACCGGATTCAAATCGAAGACTGATTGGGCCTGCGCTTGGGTGTTTGTCGTTTGCTGCACCAGCTTGTAGCGAATCTTCACGGCGCGCGGCTTCTCGGTGTAGGCGCTGATTTGCAGGATACCCACGCCGCCTTCGCGGGTTTGAAAACCAAAGATGGCCGGGGCGTTTGTATTGAAGTGGAGCTTGGTCTGTAGCGTCGCGCTGCCCGCCGTGGTGATGCTGGCCGCCAGTTGCGTCGCTGACCAATGATTCCAGTCGTCAACCGTCAGCGTCTTCAATTTCATGCCCACACTAAAAGTTCCGTCATTTTCAAGACAGGCTAAATCAAAGCCTTCGCGCTGCATCCAATCAAAGGCGGACAGCACATTCTCGACTAGGCTGCTTGGCTCGGTCACGGAATCCGGCAGCTCCATGGCGAGTTTCCCCGAATCAAAATCCACTATGCCGCCGTTGGTCAGTTCGCGCTCCACCACCGGGCCGAAGGAAAGATTGGGCGGGGGTGGCTCGACTTTTGACGGGTCAAGGTTCACCGACGGTTCGGGCTTGCTCGCTTCATTGAAATAGATGGATTCGATTTCATCTGCCGTGAGCGCGCGGTCGTAGATGGCCGGCTGTTCCATCAAACCCTTGAAGTGCGCGCCGGAAAACGGCCCGGACGCGCGATAGCCCAGATGAAAATCGTAGCTCGTCTGCGGCGTGAATGTCCCGAGATAACCCTCCCAAGCCACCGAGCCGTTGCAGAACAACCGCGCCATTCCGGAGGTCTTGTCATAAGTCACCGCTACATGCTGCCACTTGCCCGCCTCGATGATACTCGACCGCGTCAATGCCGTATGCCTCACGCGGTGTATGTCGTAAAATTCCGCATAAAGATTTCCCACGCCGTCGCCTTTCTCGCGGGCGTCCACGGAAATCCACAGGTGCGCACCTTCCCGCCCTGTGCCGTTGTTCCATTCGCCAATGACCTGCATTCCAAGCGTCTCCGGTTTGATCCATGTCGCGAACGTCATGCCGTCGCCTACGCCCACGTTCAACGCATCCGAAGCGGGAAATGTGACGTGCCTACCCATACCATCAAACCGGTAAGCTTTGCCGAACTGGCCGGGGACAATGTCAACCGGTCGCTCCACCACCGGGCCGAAGGAAAAACCTCTCTGCCGGATTGCTTCCGCTTTAGCCTGCTTGGCCTGTTCCGCCTGCAACATTGCCTGGTTTGCCCGCGCCGCTCCCGCCGCCCGCCACGCCAGCACTGCCGTGAATGGAATCGCCGCCAGCAGCAGCAAGACCACGAAGCTAAACCCGATCCAGCGTGCCGGACCGCGCGTCAACTTCCAGCCGCTTGCTGGCAATAGCACCACACCGAGCCATGACAACACGACAAGGATGAATTCCGCCGGGCCGGGATTCCAACCACCCCGCTCTTGTGTCATCGCAAAGATGAAATAGATCGCCAGTGCCAGCACGGGCAAAGTTGCCAGCCACGCCAGTGCCGCGCCCAGCCGCCGCACATTTTGCCGCGTGGACGCAGCCGCGTGGCGATTGATCGCACTGGCCACCACCACCGCGCATGCGCCCAGCAGCAAAAAGATTCCGAACAGCCAATACCCCCGCCCCAGCACCGGCAGCGCATCGCTCAAAAATCCGGCAACGAATGTTCCGGCGTAGGCGATCGCGATGGCGAAGGAGAACGGCGGAACGTTCTCGCCTGTAGCAGCCGACGTGAGTCGGCTCTGATTCTTCCGGTTTCTCCTCCATAACCAGAGCGCGGTCGCTCCACCCGCAATCAACGCCAGCACGCCGCCAGCCAGCACGCCAGCGAGAAGGTTCAACCTCGATTTGGGCCGCACAGGGCTTGATTGCGCAACGGCGCGTTCCACCATCGTTGCTCCGGTCTGTTCGCAAAAAAGCTCCGCGATGGCGTTGGCAACGGGAACGCAGTCGTTGGAATGGTGGTAGAAACTGATGTCAATGAAGGGTGTGTTGCGGACCGGGCGAAGTTCCAGTCGGTTTCGCAGGTGAGCGATAAGTTGTTCATCGCGCGCTTCTTCGTTACCGGTCAGTATGTGCTTCCAAACCGTTCGCACGTCTGACTTTTCAGCGACGCGTTTGAGAAATTCTGGCGATTGAATCATCTCGAAGTGCGTTTGAACCAGATAAGGGTCGTAAAGATTCGTGTTGCTCAGACCGACCCGCGACGTGGCGACGTGAGTGCGCGGCAACAAACTCGTGACCGCTGCCGAGAACGCGAAGACCAGCAGCCACACGATGACTGCAACCACCGCCGAGCGCAGGAATATGGAACTGGCGGACAGAGCGCACCCCTCTTTGCCTGTAGCCGCCGACGTGGGTAGGCTCTGACCAGTTTGGGTGCGTTCGGATTCAGTTTGAGTGGATTCAGCTCCGCTGCTGTCGGGAGAGAGGCTTGCATGATTCCTCCCACGAATAGACCTGGATCGCCACGCCAGAATCGGCAGCAAAATCACCAGCGGCCACAGCAGCAGTAGAATTCCCATCAACGAATTGCCGCTGACGACTGGAGTTGAAGTAAGCTTGATGATCAGCAGCCCGCCAAAGAACGCGGGCAACACCAGCCATATCCATTTCAATGCCGATTCGACCCTCAACAATGCCGGGGTCTGATTGATGGCAAGTTCCCGACCGGTCGCAGATTTCACAGCGCGTTGAATCGCGAGCATCCACTCGACAGAGTGTGTGCGCGAATCGCTCACGGTGCGAAACAGCGCCGTGCCGGGCAGGAAGGAGAAACATTTTCTCTGTCTGGCCTCATCGAATTCAACTCGCGCCGAACGATGCCCGGCAGGACTCATCCACCAGTTCATCACCGCTTCGCCCAATCCACGAACGCTCGCCAGCGGGATGACCCGTTGTGAGTAGCCCTGCGACACCACCAGCCGGTCAGCATACAAATCGAGCTGCCCCATCGTCGGGTATTTGATTGTCGCGCCGGCAAACTCCTGAATCCCGATACGCCCTCGTTCAGACTTGAGCAATGCGGCTGCACCAGCAAGGCTCTGCTCGCCCACTGTCTTTTCGCTTTCCGCGATCGTCTCCACCTGCGTCTTGAGAATGCTGGCTTGCTGATAGCGCAACTCGGGTTTCTTCTCCAACGCGCGCAGCACCACTTCATCCAGCCGCACATCAATGGAAACCTTCTTCGACGGCGGCTCGATCTTCTTGCCGGGCAGTTCACCCGTGAGCATCTGATAAAACACCACGCCCAGCGCGTAGATGTCCGCGCGATGATCCACCTCGCCCGGCGCTTGGATCTGCTCGGGCGACATATACTGTGGCGTCCCCATCACCTTCCCGGCGTCGGTCAAATCATTGGTAGGGCGGTGCTGCTGCGCCGCCTCCCCGCCTTGGCTGACCGGCAGGTCAGCCCTACCGTCATTGCCGACAATCTTCGCCAGTCCAAAATCCGCCACCTTCACCCGCCCCCGACGGTCCATCAGGATGTTCTCCGGCTTGATGTCCCGATGGACGATGCCCTGGTCATGCGCAAACTGCAGCGCGTCGCAGATCTGCGGCACGATCGCCAGCGCCTCCCGCGCCGACACCCGCTCCCGCCCCAGCAGCTGCCGCAGGTTCACCCCGTCCACGTATTCCATGACAAAGAAGAACAACCCCTCGGCTTGACCAAAATCATGGATCGTCACAATGCCGGGATGATTCAGCTTCGCCAGCGCCTTGGCCTCCCGGGCAAACCGGTCCGCGAACGCCGCGTCGTGTCCGATGTCCGGCGGCAGAATCTTCAGCGCCACAATCCGGTCCAACTGCTTCTGCCGCGCCTTGTAAACCGCCCCCATGCCGCCCTGCCCGATGAATTCCAACACCTCAAGCTGGGGAAATTTTGCGGCCAGTTCTGGAACCGTGGGCGGACTGAATCGCTTGGCGGCACCGCCGGCGTCAGTGCCGGTGGCAAAGGCGCCCGCCATCAGACACGCCGGACAGAGGCCTTGCGGCGCGCCACTTTGAAGCGCCTGGCCGCACTGGGGACAAAGAGGAGTTGTTGCCATGTCCGGTTGCTACGTCAATTGCCACCCAAGGTTACCAAAATCGCGCGCATTTTTCAGGACGTCAGCACGCGAAACAGATGCTGCAGCTCCGTATCAACGTCCTCGGTTTCCTCCAGGGTATTGGCGATCTCGGCACGAATCAGTTCCCGGTAACGCCGCCGGAGGCGGTGGACCGCCACTTTCAAAGCGCTTTCGTTCATGCCCAGCTTTTCCGCCAGCTCGGCATAGGGCTGCGATTCGCGCCGCCCGGTCAAAGTCTCCTTGATTGCCGCAAATAAACCGCCCTTTTCCTCGGCGCGGTATTCCCGTTCCAGACGGTCCAGCACTTCGGCGAGCAGGGTCACCGCCCATTGCTTCTCAAAAATCCGGTCCGGCGAAACGTCCGTGGCGGGTTCGAGATCAAACCGCTCCGCCGCCGCCGCCCAATCCAGCGAAAGGGTCTGGCTGCCGCCCCCGCGCTTTTGCGCCACGGCCTTTTTCCATTCGCTGGCGAGAAAATGATTCATCGCCGTGAGCAGGAAGGAACGGAATTTTCCCCGCTCCGGATCGGCGGCAGCGAGCGATTGCCGCCGCAGCAACTGCTCGAAGAACGCCTGCGTCAGGTCCTGGGCGTCGTGGGCGCTGTGACCGCGGCGGCGGACGTAGGCATAGAGCGGGTACCAGTAACGCTGGCACAAACGCGCCAGCGCGTCGCGCGCCCGGGTGGTGTCATGATGCGACCCGGCGGACAACACCACCGACCAATGGGTGGTGGCGAAAACAGCCCGGCGGGCAGGGGCGGAACTGATGGGTTGGTCCGGCGTCATTCCTGATGAGATTAGGAAAAATCGCGTGGAGGTTACAGGAAATTGAATCCACCCGGTCGGATTCAAACGAGGGCGGCCGGCTCGGTAACGCGATGCAGGAGAAATTTGGCGACCGCCTGATTCCGGGAACGCACCTGCAGCTTCTTGTAGATGTGCTTCAAGTGCGTGTGAACGGTGGCATAGGAGATTTCCAGACGCGCGGAAATCTCGCGGTAATACATTCCCTGCACCAGCAGGTCGAAGACTTCCTGTTCGCGGGCGGAAAGAGATTTGTGGCCGTTCATGCAACGTCATTGGCTGTTGGAGCGAGCGAGCTGGGTGGCCCGGCTTTGCGCAGCGAATGTCTGCGCTTCCTCCTCGGTGATGATGCCGTCATGGTTTGTATCGGCGGCGTGGGCGGCGGCGTTGAAACGGACATTGTCCGTTTCAACTGTGTTGTGCTGGTAAGGCAGCGGCACATATAGGGTGGCGCTATTTTTCTTTGGGTCGGTTTTGGCGAGATAGGTATCGTAAAAGACCTTTGCAGCCTGCGGCGTGGCGAACTGGATGTCTTGCCGGGCGGCGTCTTTGACCGTGGTGCGCGTGACGCAACCAGCAGCGAGTCCCGCGAGCGCGGCGATGGTGAGTGCAAGTGTGATTCGTGGGTGTTTCATGCTTTTTGTTTGGTTGATGTTGGTGATGTAGGCGAAAAATCTTGTTCCCTCACTCTGGTGTGGCGGGAAAAACCGCAAATCCACAACGCGAACCAAGCCAGCGCCACATAAGCCAGCAGTGCCAGCACCAGTCCAGCCAGCCGCATTGGCGTGAATCCCATTTGCAAGAAGTAGCGGGCCACGTCGTAGGTGAAAATCGTCAGGACGGACAGCGGATGCAACAGCAGCATCAACGAACCCGCCGCAAACAGCCAGCGCCCACCGCTTGCGCGGTGGCGGTTCAGCCAGCGAACGAAAACGATGCTTGGACTCAACACGAGCAAAGAGAGGCACAGGATGAACACTTCTTTGTGCAGGCTGAACTGGTCCAATGCGCCGCCAATCACGAACGGCCTTTCCGCAAACGCCGCGCCGCTGAACAAAAACCGCACCGGCGCAAACCCGGCATCACCGGCATGAGCCAAGACCCAAACCGGCAGCACCAGCGCCGCCACAGAAATCACCGCCGCGAGCATGGGAGCTTTTGCGAAAGGTGTTTTCATGACAAAGCGTGAAGGAACGACACCAACGCGCCGCCGAACCAACCCAGCAAACCCAGATTCCACAGCGTCAACCGCGTTGCGCGGGCAAAGCGCTGGAATGGCAGCGGAACCATCTGGGCCAATACCCCCGCTCCGAGAACCAACGCGCAGTATGGAAAGATTGAGACCGAAAACTGAAGGCAACACGACTGGAAATGCCGGGCGATCGCGCCCGTGAACGGACCGGACACCACGCCAATCGTGGCCGCTGCGATCGCATTCTCGCGCCGGTCAGACTCCGAGCCCGCGTTGAGGACGAAAAACGTCAGCGCAGCAAAAGCCATGTAAAACCCCAAGAACAAATACAGGTGGGCGCGGCTGAAATGTTGGAATAGGCGGCGCATGGTCAGCTAGCGGGGGGCAGGGTTTGGCTGAAGCAGCTTGTAGCGAATCTTCGCGCCGCGCGGATTTTCGGTAAAGCCGGTGATCTGCAAAATGCCCATGCCGCCTTCGCGGGTCATGAAGACAAATGTGGCGGGCAATTCATCCTTAGCCGACATGACTTTTGCGATTTGAGCGCCGGTCTGAAATGTGACTGACAAAGAACTCACCATGCGCTCGACATCCTTGGCGCTGAATTTTTCCCACGAATCATTCGGCACAGGCGAGACCACCGTGCCACCGGTGGCGATCAAGCCGTGGACGCTGTCATCCACCTTCGCTTCGGCATCAATGCCATTGGCCACCACCCAATTCCTGTCCGCCTCGCGCGCTGCCGGTGGCGTGATGATGCGCCCGGAGTCGAGATCAATCATCATGTTCATCGCGCCGGGATGGTCATCATTCACCACGCGATCCATCACCGGGCCGAAGGAAAGTTTTTGCGCCGCTGGTTCAACGGCTGCCTTTTGCGCCGGATGATCTTCTTTTCCAGTGCGCGTGAGCCGGAAATGAATGTTCACGCCGCGCGGACGCTCCACAAAGCCGGTGATGCGCAGGATGCCGCGCCGACCGCTGCGGTTTTGAACAAGGAATGCAACCAGTTTGCCGGGTTCGGTCATGAGGTCGTTGACTTCGAGCATCATTCCCCATTCCGTGAGCGACTTGTCGAGGCGCTTCTCAGCTTCTTCAGGCGTGATTTGCTCGGGCGTCCCTTCGTGCAACGGAATCGCAATCACGCCAAACGTTCGCAGGCCGAACTTCACGATCTTTCCGTCGGCAACGACGAATCGCGCCACGGCATCGGCCTGGCGTTCGCGCATCCACGCGATGAATATTTCGTCGGTGTCATGCGGGTTTGAAACTTCCAGCTTCGGCTTGAGTTCTTCGGGCAGTGCGGAAAACGCGCCTGTGTCCAGCGAGACAAGACACTGGGATTGGTCGTCGGCCGGATCGGCCACCGCGCGCGAGAACTCGCTGCCGGGCAAGAGACGGGCCGCCGCCATTCCCTTCCGCGGCGGGATCAGTTTTGACTGAATGACCACGCGCCGTCCAACCACGTTCGAGGAGGCGCTGATTTGATAACAGCCCGTCGCGCCGTCGCGTGTGCGGAAGAGATCCACGTCCGTCGGGCCGCTCGTGTAGCCTCGCCCGCTGGTCATGCCAGACCCTGGCGTGCCGCCTGAATCCCCGTAGCGCTTCAGAGCCTGCTCCAGTTCCGCCGGGGTCGCATCCCCCCAGGTCAAAGGCTCTCCAACGAACCGGTCGAGCATGTCCAGCGTCAGGACGTCATATGTTTTCTCCGCGATATGAAGCAGCAGATCGACGCGGTTGTCGCGCATCCATTGTTTCAGTTCAGGTGTGAAACCGGCTTTCGACGCATCCCGGAAATGCCCGGTCACTGTATCCGGCACGGCGACCTCGCCGTTGTCCGAGAAACGATAGCCGATCACGCCATCGCGATTCGCACTCTCCGGGGAAAAGGTGCGCGTTCCCTGCAAGCCAAAGCCCGGGGGAGCAGAGGACGACTGTTCAGACGGGGTGACGGCGGCTTTTGACCCGCGCGGCTTTGAACTGGCGGCGGCGTTCTCGTCCGGATATTTCGGCGCACCGGCCTGTTCCATCATCGCCTGGATCTCCTTCTCGATTTGGTTTGCTTCCTTCCTCAGTCGTTGTTCCTCCGCGTCATTACCTTTGGCTAAGGCACGCTGTGAATCCTTCATCAGTTGCTCCGCTTTCGTCCACAACGGCTCGGCAGCCGTTCCGCGCAGTAAGTCCATGAACCGCTTCCCCAACTCGCCCCATTTCTCTCGAACATCCGGGTCCATGAATTCCCTCGGCTGCTTGGACAACTGGAATTCCCTCAACTCCCGATACGCCGCCACCGCTTCGGGGGAGATGGGTATTTGTTGCTTCGCGTGTGCGGATGCGTTCGCCGACTCTGCCGAGGTTTCCACCATGCGACGGAATTCATCGAAGGAAAGGCCTGGCCATTGATCGGGCCAGCCGCTGGTTTCCAAATGCCACTCGGCGTTCTTGCCCCCGAACTCACCCATGCCGTAAAGCGTCCACTGGTTGGGTGCGGTGAAGTTGAGCAAAACCTGCCCCTGGATTTCTCTGCGATCGCCAGCGGATTTCCTGCCGGTGTAGCTGGCAAACACGCGGCTGTCGCTGCCCGGCGCGCGCTCGAATCGCAAACCGTCCATGGTAACTCCGCGTTCGTTCAGCCAATCGGATATCTTGCCCGAGAGTTCTTTGACAATGGCGATGCTCTCATTGGCTGCTGTGGGAGACGTGGCGCGTTGCACCAGCTTGTAGCGAATCCTCATCCCGCTACCGTCCTGGGTGCGGCCCAGAATTTGCACGACGCCTTTCACGCCGTCGCCGGTCTGAAACCAATACGGATCGTCCGTGCTGGCGAGGTCGTAGGAAACATTCAGTTCCTTCATCCGCTGCAAATTAGCATCCACATCCCCGGCGCGCAGCGATTCAAAAGTCTCGCCTGGTTTGGCCGGCACGAACACGCTGCCATTCAAACCTGCCAATTGCGGCCACACGTCCTTGGCTGGCGTATCTGCGCCGTTTTCGTGCTTTTGCATCACTTGAACCGCGAGCGCATTGACTCCGTTGGCCTTGTTCCAAGATTTCTCATCGCGCACGAGTTCTTCCAGCTTCCACTGTTTGCAAATAACGCTGCCGGATTGGAAATCAATGTAGCTCACCTGACTGTAGTTCGGCGCGATGCCAGCGGGACGGAACGGCAACACGCGCTCCACCACCGGGCCGAAGGAAAGTTTTTGCGCCGTCTCAATGGGTGAGTTTGGCGTGATGGGTTTGGCCGGAACGGTGGCGAAGTTGAATCGGATATGTCCCAAATCACGCTCGCCTACGGCTTCCCATTGGCTGCCATCCGGCGAGTGAAGGCGCAGGAAACCATTCACCGGCTGCCAAACGTTTTGGCCATTCACGCCCCGCCTTTCCTCCAAGCGGGCCAGATGAACTTCCCAATCCAACACCGACTCGTTGATCGATCCAAAACTCATGCCCTGCCAACGGAGTCCCGCTGCTTCCAAGTGCGGCGTGATCGCCTGCCGCGCGGATTCTTGCGGAATGCCGTTATACCCATCTCCACCAACGATTGCGCGGGGACTATGTTGATTACGATTCAGCAGCAATTGTGTGCCGAAGAAGCTCAACAACATCAGACCAATGGCGGCGGCGAGATAGGTGCGGTTCAACGGGCGATGAGCTGCTCTCGTGTTAGTGGGCGCTTTCCCAGCTGCCGGACCGTTCACCGCTCGCCAGACGCGGCGGATGATGAGCCAGTCCAGAGCGAGCACCGCAATCACGCCAAGCAGTTCAAGCGGCGTGGCGGTCAACGCATAACCTCGCGTGCCATCAGGATTGCGGTGCGAATTGCTGAAAATGTGCGCAACGACAATCAACACATCCAGCGCCAGCAGCGGGAACAGCAGCCCATCAAACACCCCCAGCCACAGGCCGTGCAGCTTCCCCGCCGAGCGGCGGATTTGCCCAACGGCCACCCAGCCGAGAATCGTTGTGCAAGCAGCGGATGCGAAGAGCAGTAGTCTGCCGACGTTGATGACCCATACATCGGTTTTATTTGTTTGGATAAGCCAATTGGTCAAAACCGGCCCAAATATAGAAATGACGAGAAATGCAAAAGCTACGCAAGCCCCCACGATGGCCGTGCGCGAGAAACGCGATTCAACTTCCGGCTCCTGACTGTTAACTTCTGGCTTCTCGCCCTCCAAGGCGATCGTCTCCACCTGCGTCTTGAGAATGCTCGCTTGCTGGTAGCGCAGTTCCGGTTTCTTCTCCAACGCCCGCAGCACCACTTCGTCCAAACGCACATCAATCGAAACCTTCTTCGACGGCGGTTCGATCTTCTTGCCGGGCAGTTCACCCGTGAGCATCTGATAAAACACCACGCCCAGCGCATAAATATCCGCGCGGTGATCCACCTCGCCCGGCGCTTGGATCTGCTCGGGCGACATATACTGCGGCGTCCCCATCACCTTCCCGGCGTCGGTCAAATCCTGGGTAGGGCGGTGCTGCTGCACCGCTTCCCCGCCCGGGCTGACCGGCAGGTCCGCCCTACCGTCGTTGCCAATGATTTTCGCCAAACCAAAATCCGCCACCTTCACCCGCCCCCGACGGTCCATGAGAATGTTCTCCGGCTTGATGTCCCGATGGACGATGCCCTGGTCATGCGCGAACTGCAGCGCGTCGCAGATCTGTGGCACGATCGCCAGCGCCTCCCGCGCCGACACCCGCTCCCGCCCCAGCAGCTGCCGCAGGTTCACCCCGTCCACGAACTCCATCAGGAAATAGTAAATTGGCCCGGTAGGGCGGTGCTGCTGCACCGCTTGGCCGAGCGGCAGCTCGGCCCTACCGAACTCGTACAGCGTCACGATGCCGGGATGATTCAGCTTGGCGAGGGCGCGCGCTTCCCGGGTGAACCGCTCGGCGAACGCCGGATCGCCACCGATGCCGGGCGGCAGGATCTTCAAGGCGACAATCCGGTCCAACTGCTTCTGTCGCGCCTTGTAAACCGCTCCCATGCCGCCCTTGCCGATGAGTTCGAGGATTTCCAGCTGCGGAAACAGAGGCGCGAGGTCGGCGATGGACGGAGGTTGAAACGCCGGTTGCCTGACCTCGGTCACGGTGTCGGCGGCCGCGCCCAGCCGCAGCAGACAGGCGGGGCAAAGGCCGGCCAGCGCGCCGGGGGAAAGCGGCGTGCCGCACTGGGGGCATTTCGGTTCGGGCAGCAATTGCTTTCCACTCATACAACACCCTCATAAGCAAATCACGACGGATGTTACGCAAAAAATGATGCAATATTTTCGCGCTTTGAGGGTTGTCGCATCCGCCCAGGTAGAGTAATGTCTGCGCCCATATCCAAACCGGAAAAGCTCGGTGAGGATGCATTGGCAAACTGGTCTTAAAATTTTATGTCCGCTGATTCAAATCCGTCTTCCTCGGTCAACTCCGCCGACGTTTCCCGCTGGCGGGAAGTCGTCGCGCGCTACCAGAACTCCTCCGCGCCCCGCGCGATCTGGCAGCTGGTCAACACCCTCATCCCTTATGCCGGGCTGTGGTATCTGATGTATGTCTGCCAGAAAATCTCCTGGTGGCTGGTCATTCCCCTGGCGGTGATCGCCGGCGGCCTGCTCGTCCGGACATTCATCATCTTCCACGACTGCGGCCACGGCTCGTATTTCAAATCGAGAAAGGCCAATGACATCTGGGGCTTTCTCACCGGCATCATCACCTTCACGCCCTACTACCACTGGCGCTGGGAGCACAACATCCACCATTCCAGCTCCGGCGACCTCGACCGGCGCGGCGTGGGCGACGTCTGGACCCTCACCGTTCAGGAATACCTCGACTCCTCGCGCTGGCGGAAATTCTCCTACCGGCTCTCCCGCAATCCGGTGATTCTCTTTGTCATCGCGCCGTTGATTTTGTTCCTGGTGCTGCATCGTGTGCCAAAACTCCGCGCGCCGTTCCGCGAACGCCTCTCCGTGTATTTGACCAACCTCGGCCTGCTGCTCATCGCCGGCGGCCTCACCTGGGTCTTTGGCTTCAAAGCCTACCTGATCATCCAGCTCACCATCCTGATTGTCGCCGGCTCGGCGGGCGTCTGGCTCTTTTACGTCCAGCACCAGTTCGAGGGCGTGTATTGGGAACGCAGCGAAAACTGGGACTACGCCGAGGCCGCCTTGAAAGGCAGCTCCTTCTACAAGCTCCCGAAAGTCCTCCAATGGTTCTCGGGCAACATCGGCTTTCATCACATCCACCATCTCAGCCCGCGCATTCCCAACTACCATCTGGAGCGCTGCCACAAGGCCGAGCCGCTCTTCCAGACGGTCAAGCCCATCACCCTGCTGGCCAGCCTGAAGTCCTTCACGTTCCGCCTCTGGGATGAACAGCGCCGCATGCTCGTCGGCTACGGCGCCTTGCGCGCGATCCGCATCGAACGCGAACAGTCGCGTCGCCGTCGTCAATAATCCGGCGCGGACTGCGGGTTCGACAAGCCGCCCCGTCCTGCTAGGGTTTGCCCATGTCGCGCGATTACGTATTGCAGCCGTTCCGGCCGGCAATCAATCCCCAGATCGATTACCCCGCCGAGCTGAACGAACAGCAGCTCGCCGCCGTGACCGCGCCGCCGGGACCTTCACTCGTCATCGCCGGCGCCGGTTCCGGCAAGACCCGGACCCTGACCTATCGCGTCGCCTATCTGCTGGAACAGGGCATTCCCGCCGACCGCATCCTGCTGCTCACCTTCACCAACAAGGCCGCCCGGGAAATGATGCGGCGCGTCACCGAACTGCTCGGCCAGGAGTTGCACGATCTCCAGGGCGGCACCTTCCACTCCATCGGCAACCGCATCTCTATCCGCCTGCACGCCGACCAGCTCGACTGCAGCGCGACTTCACCATCCTGGACCGCGACGACGCCAAGCATCTCGTCGCCACCTGCACCTGCCTCCCCGCCGAGGCGGAGATTGACGTCAAGGCGACGCGGTTTCCCAAGGCCGGGGTGCTGGTGGACATTTTCTCCAGAATGAACACCCACCAGGGCATCCCGGAAATTCTCGGAACGGAATACGGCTATTTCGACGAGCTTGCCCCGCAGATCGAGGACATCAGCAAACGCTACGCCGCCCGCAAACGCGCGACCAATGCGATGGACTTCGACCTGCTGGCGCTCTGGCTCAGGCTGCTGCGCGACCACGCCGACATCCGGGAACATTACCAGCGACGGTTCCAGTTCATTCTCGTGGACGAATACCAGGACACGAACCGGCTCCAGAACGACCTGATCGACCTGCTCGCCGACCGCAGCAAGAACCTCATGGTGGTGGGCGACGACGCGCAAGGCATCTATGCCTGGCGCGGCGCGAACTTCGCCAACATCCTCAAGTTTTCCCGAGCGCTTATCGGGACGAAGATTTACAAGATCGAGACGAACTACCGCAGCACGCCGGAAATCCTCACCCTCGCCAACGCCGCGATCCAGGCTAACGTCAACCAGTTTGCCAAACGCTCGCTCCCGCCCGCAAGTCCGGCACGAAACCCGTGGTCGTCACCTGCAACGATTCCAGCGAGCAGGCGGCGTTCATCGCCCAGCGCGTCCTTGAACTGCGCGGGGAAGGCGGCGACCTCAACCAGATGGCGGTGCTGTATCGCTCGCACTTTCACGCGCTTGAACTCCAACTCGAACTGACCCGCCGCGGCATTCCGTTCAGCATCACCAGCGGCATCCGCTTCTTCGAGCAGGCGCACATCAAGGACGTCGCCGCGCATCTGGAAAACTGGTGGCCAATCCCCGTGACGAAATCTCCTTCAAGCGCCTCACGCAGCTTCTGCCGGCATCGGCGGCAAGGGCGCGGACAAGCTCTGGCAGAAGTTTTGTCCCACCACTCGATCTCCGGCCCGCCAACGCGCATCCCGTGGCGACCGCGTTGCAAGGCTCGCGCTGCCGCCGTTCCCAAAAAGGCCGCCGTGGCCTGGGCGCAGCCGCCGCCACGCTCTCCCAGCTCGAAGCCCCGGACACGCGCCGGAATGTGGCGAAGTCCCTGACCTCGTCGTCGAGGCCGGTTACGAGGATTACCTGAAGGAGAATTTCGCCAACTACCGTTCCCGGCTGGAAGACCTCGAACAGCTCGCCGTGTTCGCCCAGCAGTTTGCGTCGGTTGAAGATTTCCTCGCCCAGCTGGCCCTGCTGACCAACGTCGAAGCCGAGGACGACCAACCCGCCAACAAGGACGACGAAAAGCTCAAGCTCTCAACCATTCATCAGGCGAAGGGCCTCGAATTCGACACGGTGTTCGTGATCATGCTCTGCGACGGGCTGTTTCCGTCGGAGCGTTCGCTGGATTCCGCCGACGGCGAAGAGGAGGAGCGGAGGTTGTTCTACGTCGCCGTCACCCGCGCGCGCAACGAACTCTACCTGAGCTTTCCGTTGATCCGCGCCACGCCCGGCAACGCCGGCGACATCATGCAGCAGCCGTCGCGGTTTCTTAATGAAATCCCCAAGGAGCTGATCGAGGAGTGGAATCTGCGGCGGTATTGAAACGCCTCAGAGTTTGTTCCCGCCGATTTCCCGCTCGGCCTCCTTCAACTCGGCCAGCATTTCCTTGATGCTCGCATAGCGCATGGCCACCTCGGGCTGGCAGGCGCGGCAGATGATTTGATTCAGCCGCATGAACTCCGGCTTCACCACCAGCGTGGTGGAGAGTTCCGAGAACGACCGCGGATGCTGGCCGGTGCTGATGACGTAGAGCATTTTGCCCAACGCATAGACATCGCCAAGCGGCGTGCCCGGCCCTTCCGGTGGCATGTAAAATTCCGTGCCGACATAAGTCAGTTCGCCGCCCGTCTTCCGCACCAGGCCGACGTCCGCCAGCTTTGGCCGGCCGTTCACGAACACCACGTTCGACGGCTTGATGTCGCGATGCACCAGGCCCTGCTGGTGCAGGAATTCCAGCGCCTCCGCGAGCGCGACGCCGATGCGCACGCATTCAACGGCCGGCAGACGTCCGCGGTCCGCCCGCTTGCATAACGCCGTGAGCACGCAGGGCTGATAGCGCTCGCCTTTTGCCTCCCAGCCGGGATTGAGCGCGTCGCCCAGCTCCATGACGTAGTAGAAATAGCCGTCGCGTTCGTTGCGGTTGACGTGGTCAATCCAGAGCAACCCGAGGTGCTGGTTGGAAACCGGCTTGTAGTTCTTGATGCCATTGAACTCGCGGTCGTAGGGATCGGCGTCCGGGAACTTCGCGCGTTGAATTTCCTTCAGCGCCTGCAGCTGGCCGAGCGCGTTCCGCACCAGCCAGACTTTGCCGTAGGAACCTTCGCCGAACGGTTCGCCCAGCACGGTGTAGCCGGGAAAGCGTTCCGACCATTCCGTGCGGGCCATCGGAGTCAACATCGCCCAGGCCAGCGCGCAGGGAACCTGTCCGCCGGAAATGATCAGCCAGGGAAACCAGACGTCGCCTTCGTGGCTTAATGTCACGAAGATCAGCGCCACGCCGAGCGCGGAAACCACCGCGACGGTTCCCGCCACGCGCCGCCGCAATAACGGCAGCACCCCGCCGCACAACGCGCCGGTGAACGTCAGCAGCAAACCTTCCTGCCAGCCGGCGAGGCGCCGCAGCCAGTCGCCGTTGATGAGGTTGAGATAAAGCATCGCCTGAATTTCCATGCCGCCGACGGCTTCGCCGGTCCAGCGCGTCGCGGGAACGCGGAACTTGTCCACCTCGCCGTTGGGCAGCGTGGTCGCCGGTTTGTTGCCGATGAACACCACCGCGTCGCGGAAGAAATTCGTCGGCTGCGTGAAGGCCTGGCCGTAACTGAGCCGCCGCAGCGCCGCGTCGCGGTCGTAGTAACGAATCCACTGCTCCACCGGCGATTCCGGCAGGGCTGCGCCGGCCTGTTTCGCCGCCGCCCACGCGAGACTGTCATACGGTCCCGGCGCGGGAAACGGCCAGTGACGTCGCACGGTGGCATCCACGTCCGGGTCCAGCCACGCCACGCCCCAGCGGTTGCCGGACGCGCTGAGAAACGGTTCAGCCGGCAGAACCGGACGGGCGCTGGCGAGGTTCTGTTTGTCCTGCCGGTCCGCCTGCCCCGCCATCAAGACCACGCCGCTGTGACGTTTCATGGCTTCGGCGAGCGCGGCGTCCTTGGCGGCATCCCCGGCGGTTCCGAAGAACACATCGAAGACCGCCAACCGGCAGCCGTCGGCGGAAAGATGGTCAAGTAAACGCGCGTGCTGCGAACGATCCCAGGGTTGTCCGCGGGTCTGTCCAAATTCGGCGTAGGCTTCGTTGTCCATCTGGATCAGGACGACCCGGTTGGTGACGGGCCGGGAACCGAAGCGGGGCAGATAATCGAAGCTCGCGTTGACCCACGGATCGCCGAGCGGCGTCAGCAGCAGCCACCCGAGCAATACGCTCAGCCCCGCGCCGACCGCGGGACGAAACCATCGGATGGTGGTAAGGGTCTTGACTTGCACGAACGGAAAATTCCGGGGCCAGTGTAGGAGAGACGTCCGGGGAGCACAGCGTTTTTTTGAAAGCCCTGACGCGGCGATGCCGCGTCAGACCTTCCAGCGCCGATGCATCCAGATCCATTGCTCGGGATGACGCAGCAGCATCCGGCCGAGCGCGTCGTTGAAGCGCCGGGCGTTTTCGCGGATGGCCTGGCTGACGTTGTCGCCCTCGACGACTTCCAGCGGATCTTCGAAGCGAAGAACGTGCGAGCCATCGGGTTCGCGCCAGCTCGACGCGGGAATGACCGGCGCGCCGGTGGTCATCGCCAGCAGCGCAAGACTCTTGAAGGTTCCTGCGGGATGGCCGAGGAAGTCCACCACCACACCGTCCTTGCCGCCGGCGTGCTGGTCATAGACGAAGACGATGATCGCACCCTTCGACAGCAGGTCGAGCATCTGGTCAAGCGAGCCGGACTTCGCGAGCGTGCCAAAGCCGTTGCGCCGGTCCCGCCACGCAATGAGGTTGTTCAGCCACTGCGGCTTGATGGGACGGCGGACGAAATAGAACAGGCCCTTGTATTCGGGGAACTGCTTGATGGCGGCGCTGGTGGAGACCTCCCAGTTTCCAAAATGGCCGGTCAGCAGCAGCAGCCCCCTGCCCTTGCCGTGCGCCTTCAGGGGCGACTCCTTGTTCTCCACGCGGACATACTTTTGCCGCCGCGCCTTCGACATCAGCTTCAGCGTGACAAACTCCTTCGCGAAGGTGGCGTAATGCCCGTAGTAGGCCTGCGCCAGCTTTTCGATCTCCGCCGCCGGCACCGCATCGCCAAAAACTTTGCGCATGCTTTCCAGCACCAGTGCGCGGCGATACGGCACGTAATGGTAGAGAAATTTTCCGGCGCGGGACACGGGCGTCGCACGCAGTTCCGCCAAAGCCACGGCCGACGCGGTGGTGTCGGTGTGGGTCAATGAAAGCCGGATGGCGGCGAGCCGGTGACGATCCATGACCGCCTGCGCGGCGGGCGTGGCGCGAATGGAAGGCTCGCCGTAGGAATCGCGTAAGACGCTGAAGTCGCACGGCTCGATTTTTCCCAGCGCGGTTTCCTTGGGGAACAGCTTGCAGCAGGCTTCCTTCGCCGCAAACCGCGCCGCGAGACTGGCGGCCCGGCCGGCGCCGGTGCCGGCGTCCTGGAGTTCCTGTTCGCTGAAAAAATCGCGGAGCTCTTCGGGAGAATGCTCCGCCAGCAGTTTTTCGATCCGGGAGATTTCCACCGAATCAATTCCACAGCGGGAATTTGGCGGTGACGCGGACATCAGTGGTGGGCGGCCCGGACCAGCACCGCCACGTTCATGCCGCCGAACCCGCGGCAGATTACGAGGGCGACGTCGCTGCGCGGTTTCTGCGGCGCGGCGGAAACCGGGAACGGCGCGAGGTCGGCGTCTACCGTGTTCAGGGTCGCGATGCCGGGAACGATCTGATGGCGCAAGGCCGTGACGGCCATGACGAGATCGACGATGCCCGACGCGGCAATCAGATGGCCGTAAGCCCATTTGAAGCCCGTGACCGGCGGCGGATTCTTGCCGAACACCTTCCGGATGCCGAGCGCCTCGGAACCATCCGAAGCCCGCGTGCCGTTGCCGTGGGCGACGATCATGCCGACCTGTTCCGGCTTCAGGCCCGCGTCGGCCAAAGCATTTTCAATCGCGCGGCTGACACCGTCGCCGTCCGGCCGCAGATCCAGAATGCCGGTGGCTTCGCTGCAACAGCCGGAACCGAGAAATTCCCCAAGGATGGCGGCGCCGCGCGCCTGGGCGTCATCGGCGCGTTCCAGCACCACCGCGCCGGAGCCTTCGCCAAAGACCGTGCCGCTGCGCTTCGCATCGAACGGACGCAGGACATCCTCGGACAACAGACCAAGGCGATGATAGTTGAGGGCCGTCTCCGGTTCGAACGGCGCGTCATGACCGACGGCCGTCATGCGGTCCGCCTCGCCGAGACGGACGGATGCGGCACATTCGGACACGGCCATAATGCCGCTGGCGCATTGGTTGGTGATGCAGCCGTTGGAGCCTTTGAAGTTGTAGCGGATGCCGACGTGGCAAAGCACGTTGTTCGGGAGGTTCTTGAGCAGCCACATCGGATTGACGACGTTGCTGAGTTCTTTGCCGAATATTTTCAGGTCGCCGTTCGCCGCGGTGAGCAACGGCATATAGTCGTAGCTGCTGCGGAACGTGCCGCCACCGGAACCGCTGATGATGCCGGTGCGGTCATCAAATTGAACCACCGCCGCCGGATCCATCTTTTCGCGATGGGCCAGCAGACCGGACTGCTGCACGGCGAGGTCCGCGGCGTAAAGCCCGAACAGGTCCGTGCGGGAAATGATCTTGTGCAGCTTGCGGTCGGGCACCAGCGTGCGGTTGTCCGCCGAAACCTCCGCGGCCACCTTCACCGGCCACTGGCTGGCGTCCCATTGCCGGATCGGGCCGACGGCGGAACGTCCGCTGACTAGGGCGTCCCAGATTTCGTCGATGGTCTTGCCGGCGCCACAGACCGCGCCCAGCCCGGTGAAAACGATTCGTGAATTCATTGGACGTCCTCCGGGTTGCGGAACACCAGGCAGCTGTTCGAGCCGCCGAAGCCGAGCGAGTTGGACAGCGCGGCGCGAATGCGCACCGGCTGCGATTTGCCCCGGACGAGGTTCACATTGCAGTCCGGGTCCGGCGTGGTGAGGTTGGCGTTCACCGGCGCGATGCCGTCGCGGATGGCCAGCGAACAGACCACGGCCTCGACCGCGCCCGCCGCCGCGATGAGATGCCCCATGCAGCTTTTCGTTGAACTGACCAAAACCTTTTCGATGTGCGAGCCCATGACCGCCTTCAAGCCCGCGCACTCGCTCTTGTCGTTCATCTGCGTCGAGGTGCCGTGGGCGTTGACGTAATCTATGCGGTCCGGCGTGAGCTCGGCGCTGGTGATGGCCTGCTGCATGGCCTGGATCGGGCCGTTGCCGTCCGGCGGCGAATCGGTGATGCGATAACAGCTCAGCGAATTTCCGTCGCCGGCGAGCTCGGCATAAATCTTCGCGCCGCGTTTCACCGCCGCGTCCCAGTGTTCCAGCACGAGGAAGCCCGCGCCTTCGCCGAGGACAAAGCCGTTGCGGGTGAGATCGAACGGACGGCTCGCGCGTTCGGGCGTGTCGTTGTCCGGCGAAACCGCGCCGAGCAGACAGAAACCGGAAAGCCCGATGGGATTCAGCATCGAATCATAGCCGCCGACGAGCATGTAATCGCACGCGCCGCGGCGCATGGCCTTGAGTCCCGTGCCGATGGCCTGGCCGCCGGAAGCGCAGGCGGTGTGGACTGATGTCGAATAGCCGCGAATGCCAAAATGCTGGGTCAGCAATCCAAGGGGCGCGTTGGTCTGGCCGCGGCAGAACGCGATGGGGTCGGGCGAAAAGTCAGGATGAATGAGTCCGGCGGGATTGAACTCGCCGTCGGGCGCGCAGTATTTGTGTACATTGCGCAGTTCGTCAAACGTGAAGCCCATCATGCCCGCGCCCACGCTGAAACCCCAGCGATGGCTGTTCGACGCTTCGGGCCGGATGCCGGCATCCGCCAGCGCTTCTTCGGCGGCGGCAAAGGCGAACCGATGCGACCGCGAGGCGAACTTCAGCAGCCGCCGGTCGGAGATGACATGGTCGAAATCGAAGTTCTTCACCTCGGCGCCGATGCGCGTGGAAAATCCGCTGGCGTCGAAGTTTTGAATCGGGGCAAAGCCGGTGCGGCCGGCCTGAAGCGCGGACCAGGTCGCCGCGACGTTGTTGCCCACGGGCGTGACCATGCCGATTCCGGTGATGGCGATTTTGCGGCGCGACGGCTTCATGAGTTTGGTTCGGCTTTGAAAATGATTTTGGCGTTGCCGCTGACGCGTTTTGCCCGGCGCGCCTCGACAGCGATGGTCAGCGAACCGGCTTCCTGCGCGGCCACCTTGACCTCGTAGTCCAACTGGTCGCCCGGCGGAATGAACGCCCGGAGCTTGCCGTCGGCGATGGTGCGCGCGACCCAGCGGCTGCCGTTACCGGCGGGAAGATCCGCGGCCAGGCGGCTGGAAAGTTCCAGCGCCTTGTTCATAAACAACGTGCCGGGGAAAACCGGGCGGCGCGCGAAATGATCGTCGAAGAACAGCGCAGAACCAGGAATCGGCAGCGTGGCGCGAACCCACTGACCGGGCTCGTGGGTGACGCTCACAAACTCCACGTTTGGAACTCCACCATAGGCTCCGGAGGCAACACCGCCGTTGCCCAACTGCGCGTAGCGGGCTTTCACCGCCGTCGTATCGTCGAAGTCTTCCTGCGGCAACATCGGGCCGACGCAGTGATTGAGCTTGATGACTTTGACCCCATCCACAAACGCTTCGCCGCAGTAGCTGACGGCTTCCATGTCCACGGTTTCGAGATCGGCGGCGAGTTCGAGCGTCTGGCCGGGGCGGACTTCGCCGAGCAACTCAACGCTCGCGGCGATGCCAGCCACAGGACGCACCCTGAATTCCATCGCGGCCATCGCGGACCACGCGGCAAGCTGGCCGACCGCCTCCGCGATGAGCGGACGGGGAAAGCCATCAATGCCCGCCGGAACCTGATAGGTGCCGCGCACCTTCACGCCCGGCTGGTCGGACACGATCCGGTCAACGAACGAGAATGCGCGAAAGTGTCCGCTCATGCTGCCGGCGGCGCGCTCTTCTGCTGGCGGATGACCATCTTGCAAAATGTCTCGGTGGTGAAGAGCTTCGGAATCTCCGCGACCTTGAGCGGCGACGGAAAACGGTCCGCCGGAACCTCGCTCAGAAAACTCTTCAGGCGCGCCGCGCCCGCCTCGCTCACCACGCCGCCGGATTCAAACTCCGCCGCGGACAGGGTGCCGCGCGCGTCCTCGATGATCTTGCCGCGGGGGATCTTCACTTTGAAGCCGCGTTCCAGGCGGAAGATGATGTCCAGAAAGTCAATGGACTCGGCGCCGAGATCGTTGATCAACGAAGAATTGGGTTTGATCTCCTCGACCTCGCAGCCGAGGGCGTCGGCGATGGTGTCCGCCACTTTGGGGAAAATGGCCGTGATTTCTGCTTGGGTTATGTTTTCGTTGCTCATGATTTTATTCCATTTTGAAGCCGCCATCCACGTGCAGGATTTCGCCGGTGATGTAGTCGGAAAACTTTGAACTGAGGAACCAGACGGCATGCGCGATGTCCTCGGGCTTGCCGATGCGCTTCAGCAAAATGCGGGAGTTGATCTGGTCGCCCGCGAGTTCGCGGACGGTCTTGGACATTTCGGTGTCAATCACGCCCGGCGCGACGGCATTGACGCGGATGTTGCGCGGCGCAAGCTCGACGGCGAGCGACTTGGTAAAGGCGTTGATCGCGCCCTTGCTGGCGGCGTAATTCGTCTGGCCGCGCCCGCCCTTCTCGCCGGAAACGGAGCTGAGGTTGACAATCTTACCGCGGCGCTTGGAAACCATGTGCGGCACCACGGCGCGCGTCATGTTGAAGGTGCCGGTGATGTTCGTGTCGAACACCGTCTTGATGTCGTCGTCTTCCAACATGGCGAGCAGGTTGTCGCGCACGACGCCGGCGTTGTTGACCAGCAGGTCGATCTTGCCGGTGCGGTCGACGATCTTTTCCACGAAGGCCTGGCAGGCGGCGTTGTCGCGGGCATCCACCTTCTCGGCGGAGATGGATTTGCCGGGATTCGCGGCGATGACTTCCTGGGCGGCGGCTTCGTTGCCCAGATAGGTGAAGATGACTTCCATGCCGGACGCGGCGAGACGCTCGACGATGGCGCGGCCAATGCCGCGGCTGCCGCCGGTGACAATGGCCACCTGCCCTGACAATCCTGAATCAAAAGGTTCGTTCATCAATTTCGGAAAAGCTCAACATTCAACTTTGAACATTCAACGCCCACGTTTTCACAACCGACGCCTTCGGAGTTAAGCGTTGGGTGTTGAGTGTTGAATGTTTCAGCGACTTCATCACCCGGAAATACAATAACCGCCGTCCACCATGAGCGTGTGCCCGGTGATCATCGACGCCTCGGGCAGGCAGAGCAGATATACGGCGTCCGCCACCTGCTCCGGCGACAGCGTCGGCCCAAGCGGCGTGCGGCGGGCATATTCCTCCAGCAACTGCTCGCGGTTCGGAAAATGTTTCAGCGCATCCGTGTCCACCACGCCGGCGCTGACGATGTTCACCCGGATTTTCTTGGTGTGGCCGAGCTCCTGGGCCAGGCCGCGCGCCAACGATTCGAGCGCCGCCTTTGACGCGCCGATGAAGGTGTAGTGCGGAATCGCCCGCACGGAGCCAAGACTCGACATGCCGATGATGCAGCCGCCGTCGGACATGAGCGGCACGGCATTCTGGGCGAGAGAGTTCAACGCCAGCGCGTTCGTCTCCATGCAGCGGCGAAAATGCTTCAGGGTCATTTCCATCGCGGGCTTGAGCACGCCGATGGCGGCGTTGCTGATGGCAAAGTCCACGCGGTTGAAGTGCTTCTTAAATTCCGTGAACGCCTCGGCGAGACTTTCGGGGTCGGCGACATCTGCCTGCACCGCCATGGCCTTCTGACCGAGATCGCGGATGGTCTGGCAGACCGCCTCGGCCTCCTCATGGCTGTTGTGATAGGCGATGGCGACGTCGCAGCCGGACCGCGCGAGTTTCAGCGCGATGGCACGGCCGATTCCCCGGGACGCTCCGGCGACAAAGGCAATTTTTCCTGCAAGTGGTTTGCTCATTACCAAATTAGAGCGGGTAGTTTGTGGAGCGAGGGGGCAAAAATCAACTCACTTTGTGGGTTGAACAACAATCAACCTTTTGAATAAACCGATAAACGAGATTCAAGAAACTGCTCCAAACCAAAACCCTCATGACTCCATCGTTCATCAAAAGGGCGCAGATAAAGCTTTCTGTATTTTTCGTCATTCAAATTGACATCGTAATGCACAAAAATCTTTCCGACGTTATGCAAGGCATCCGCGAGATCACTTAATTCCTGTAAATTTGCGTTTTTCGATACCGCCATGCATCGCTGATAAACAAACACTTGGCAGAGCAAATCTGCATAAGCGTGCAGGATGTTGTCCGGAGGGTGCGAAACGGAGTTGCTTCCAGATTTGTAACTGGCTTCGGCCAATGAGCGAAGCAGCCTTGAAAACTGCCCCTGATTCGCGTTTTTGGATTTTTCCGAGGCGCCGTCCATTTTGGAACGGATGGAATAATTCTAATCCGCCGCCGCCAGATCCATGTCCCGTGTGTAGTAGAGAATCCGGCCGCAGTTGATGCACGCCACCAGTTCCGATTGCGCCTGGCAGGTGACGATGATCTGCGTCGGCAATTTCATGTGGCAGCCGCCGCACACGCCGTGCTGCACGCCCACGACCGCGTTGTCGCCCTTGTTCTTCATCAGGCGTTCGTAGCGGCTGCGCGAGCTTTCGTCCACCACCGCGGCCAGCTCCTCGCGGTTGGACTGCAGCTTCGTGAGCTCCTTCTTCAAATTCTCCTCGCGCCCGTTGAGCTGGCCAATTTGGTCGTCCAACAGCTTTTTTGCTTCTGCCAGCACCTTGGTGGCCGCCGCGACTTCCTTCTGGGCGGCCTCGGTCTGCTCCATCAGCTCGATTTCCTGGTCCTCGATCTTGATGATGGCCTCCTTGCAGCCCTCGATTTCGTGGGCAAGCGCGCGGTATTCCTCGTTCTTGCGGGTCTGAAGCTGCTGGTTGGCGTATTTCTCGATGAGCGATTTCTTCGCGGCGACTTCCAGTTCGAGGTCCTTGCGGCGGGACTCGATGGTCTTGACCTTGTTTTTTGCGGCGTCGAGGCCGGCTTGCGCGCTGGAGGTGCGGGTCTTGAGCATCTGCCGCTCGGGCTCAATGTGGTCCAGTTCGGTTTTGACCCGGCGGATGTGCTTGTCGCGGTCCTGGAGAATGAGAAGTTTTTCGATGGTTTCAAACATTGATGCAAAAAGTTTAGGAGCGCGCTGCACGCAAGTCAATGCAGCGAAATGAAAGCCGCGGTGAAATTCAAGGGCGGAAACCTCCGGCGCAAACAGCGCGTCTGGATTTTCCATGAACCGCCCGCCGCAAAATTTAACTTTCCTGCTCCGTCAATTCGGACTAAAAACCGCCATGCCCAAATCCATCCCGTTCCTTTCGAGCGTCCTCCTCGGCCTGCTGTTTTGCCAATCGCTCCCGGCCGAGAATGAAAAACCCCTGCGCGTGCTCCTGATCACCGGCGGCTGCTGCCACGATTACGCGAACCAGAAAAACATCCTCAAAGCCGGCCTTGAAGCGCGGGCCAACGTCTTGGTGGACCAGGTTTACGCCGAGATTCCCAAGGGCGCTTCCGCCACCAAGCCGCCGCTGCCAATCTATGGCAATCCCGACTACGCCAAAGGCTACGACGTGGTCATTCACGATGAATGTGCCGCCGACATCAACGACCCCGCCGTCATCAAGGGCGTGCTGGCCCCGCACTGGAAAGGTTTGCCGGGCGTGAACCTGCATTGCGCGGTGCACAGCTATCGCATCGGCAATCCCGCCGAACGCGCCGAGGCGGATTCCGAGCGCGCGCTGTGGTTTGATTACCTCGGCATCCAGTCCAGCGGCCACGGACCGCAGCAGCCCATCACGGTGGAATACCTCGACACCAATCACCCGACCACGCAGTCGTTCACCAACTGGACCACCATCAACGAGGAGCTTTACAACAACGTCAAAGTCTTCCCGACCGCCACGCCGCTCGCGCGCGGCCGGCAGACGGTGAAGAACAAGGACGGCACGACCAAGGAAAACGAATCCATCGTCATCTGGCTGAACGATTATCACGGGACCCGCGTCTTCAACACCACCCTCGGCCACAACAACGCCACGGTGGACGACCCTCGTTACCTCGATCTCGTCACGCGCGGCGTGCTCTGGGCTTGCGGCAAATTGGACGACGACAGTAAGCCCAAGGCCGGCTACGGTCCGAAGAAATAGGCCCCCGCCATGCGTTTCGGCATCAACACCTTTCTGTTCACGTCGCCGTTCACAAACCGCGACACGCGGCTGTTCGCGCAGTTCAAGCGTTGGGGTTTTGATTCCGTCGAGCTGGCCATCGAAGACCCCGCCCACATTGACCCGGTGCGGGTGAAGCGCGAACTCGACCGCCATGGTCTCGTCTGCGGGTCGGTCAGCGCGTGTTTCGGTCCCGACCGCGACCTGCGCGGCACCGCCAAACAGCAGCAGGCGACGATTCGTTACGTTCTCGAATTGCTCGACCACATGGAAGTGCTGGACTGCCCGACGATGATCGGCCCGCTTTACTCCGCCGTAGGCCGGGCTGATGCCGTGCCAGCGGCGGAATATCGTCGCCAATGGCAGACGGTGAAGCGGCACCTGAGAACCTTGGCCCGTAATGCGGAACAGCACGGCAAGGTCATCTGCCTGGAACCGCTCAACCGGTTTGAAACGGACTTCATCAACACCTGCGAACAGGCCTTGAAGATGGTTGGCGAGGTGAACCGTCCGTCGCTCAAGATTCTCCTCGACACCTTTCACATGAACATCGAGGAGAAATCCTCCGCCGACGCCATCCGCCGCGCCGGAAAACATCTCGGCCACCTTCACGCCTGCGGCAGCGATCGAGGCACGCCCGGCAAGGATCACACCGACTGGAAGGCCATTGGCCGGGCCCTGCGGGACATCCGCTATGGCGGCGATGTCGTCATCGAGTCGTTCACCCCCGACGTGAAGGTCATCGCCCGCGCCGCCGCCATCTGGCGTCGCATCGAACCCACCCGCGAAGAAATCGCGGTGGAGGGGCTGAAGTTTCTGAGAAAAACTTTGAAGTGATTTGCCGGTCAAACGTCTGACCTCGCTCAATCATCATGAAAAAACTGCTGCTCCTAGTTCTGACCGCCGCCTCACTGACCGCCTTTGGCGCGGATCAGAAGATTGTTTTCCTCGCCGGCAAACCCAGCCACGGCCCCGGCGAGCACGAGCATCGCGCCGGCTGCCTGCTGCTCAAGGCCTGTCTCGATGGCGTGCCCGGCGTGACGTCGGTCGTTTACACCAACGGCTGGCCGGCGGATGACCAAGCCTTCGATGGCGCCTCGGCGATTGTCGTGTATTGCGACGGCGGACCTAATCATCCGTTGCTGCAAGGCGATCACCTCAAGACCCTGGGCACGCTCATGGACAAAGGCGTCGGCCTGACCTGTCTTCATTACGGCGTGGAGCCGACGCTCGCCAAGGGGCAGCCGGAGTTTCTCGAATGGATTGGCGGTGCGTTTGAAATCAACTGGTCGGTGAATCCGCATTGGACGGCGGAGTTCAAATCGTTCCCGGAACATCCCATCGCCCGCGGCGTGCGTCCGTTCAAGCTCGGGGACGAATGGTATTTTCACCTGCGCTTTCGTGACGGCATGAAAGGCATCAGCCCGATTCTGGCGGCGGTTCCGGGCGAGAGCACGATGAAGCGCAACGACGGACCACACGAAGGCAACCCCGCCGTCCGCGAATCCGTGGCGCGCGGCGACCAGCAGGTTGTCGCCTGGGCGGCGGAACGCGCCAACGGCGGCCGCGGCTTCGGCTTCACCGGCGGACATTTTCACAAGAACTGGGCGGACGATAATTTCCGCAAGGTGGTCCTGAACGGCATTCTCTGGACCGCGCATGTTGAAATCCCCGCCGGCGGTGTCGCATCCGTCGTCACGCCCGAACAGTTGCAGGCCAATCTCGATCCCAAACCTTCCCGCAAATAACCCCTCCCCAAAGCCTATGAACGAATCCAACGAAATCTTCCACCCGCTGAGCCGTCGCCGATTCCTCAGGAACACCTCGCTCGCCGCCGCCGGGGCCGCCATCGTGACGAACTTTCCGTTCGTGCAGACCAGCCACGCCGCGCCCGACGATGCCATTAAGATTGGTCTGATTGGCTGTGGTGGACGCGGCACGGACGCCGTGGCAAATGCGATGGAGGCCGCGCCAAACGTCAAGGTGGCCGCCATCGGCGACATCTTCGACAACAAGACGCAGGCCGCTGCCAAGAAGTTCAACATCGCCCCGGAGTTCGCCTTCTCCGGATTCGATGCGTATCAGAAAGTGCTCGCCGTGCCGGACGTGAATTACGTCATCCTCGCCACGCCGCCGGGGTTCCGCCCGATTCATTTCGAAGCCGCAGTGAAGGCCGGCAAGCACATCTTCTGCGAAAAACCCGTGGCGGTGGACGCGCCCGGCATCCGGCAGTTCATCGCGGCGGGCGAACTGGCGAAACAGAAAAACCTTTGTGTCGTCGCCGGCACGCAGCGGCGTCACCAACCCTCCTACCTTGAAACAATCAAGCGCATCCACGACGGCGACATCGGCGACGTCATCACCTTGCGCGCCTATTGGAACGGCGGCGCGATCTGGCATCGCGGCGACAAGGGCGAGACTGAAATGGAACGGCAGGTTTTCAACTGGTACCACTATCTCTGGCTTTGCGGCGACCACATCGTCGAGCAGCACGTTCACAATCTCGACGTCTGCAACTGGATCATGAACGATCATCCCATCCGCGCCTACGGCCAGGGCGGACGCCAGGCGCTCGGCTCCAAGTCCGGCCACATTTTCGACCACTTCGCCGTGGAGTTCGAATACGCCAACGGCGCGCGGATGTTCAGCCAGTGCCGGCAGATCAGCGGCACCGACGGCAATGTCAGCGAAGCCGTCGCCGGCACGAAAGGTTCCTGCCGCAAAGTCGCCGACGGCGTCATCCTAGGCGACAAGCCGTTCAAGTTCGAAGGCTCCCGGACCAATCCGCAGGTCCTGGAACACACTGACTTGATTGCCGCCGTCCGCGGGGCTGCGCCGTATGTGAACGAGTCCACCACCGTTGCCCACAGCACCATGACCGCGATCATGGGCCGCGAGTCCGCCTATTCCGGACAGGCGATCACCTGGGAAGAAGCGATGGGCTGGCAGACGTCGCTCGCTCCCGAAAAGATGGAGTGGGGTCCGGCGCCGGTCCGCCCCGTGCCGGTTCCCGGCAAGCACCAGATGACCTGAACAGCCATTTAACGACCTCAACGCCGCGGATGAAAATCGTCCGCGGCGTTTTTTCATTTTAGCGAAACGGGTTTGTGTCCGATTCAAGGACGTACATGACACGCAACATTGAATCACAAATGGCAACAGGGCGAAACCCGCTGTCCCAAAACCGCGGTGTCCTGAAAATCTTGCTGGCACCTGCTCAAGTATTGGCTACGTTGTCCGATAAATGAGCAAGGCGCCGTTGATTCTGATTTCGCCCGGCATACAAGCGTCGGGATTTGAGTTTAGCGACCGTTCGGTGAGCCTCTCGGAGGCCTACACCCGCGCAATCGCCGCCGCCGGCGGAGTGCCCCTCGTGGCCCCGACCGGTGTCGATCCCAAGCTGATGGCCGCATGCGTGCGAAGCTGCGACGGTGTTTTACTCACCGGCGGCGACGACGTCGAACCTGATCTTTACGAGAAGAAGCTGCCGGCGAAGCTGCGGAAAACCGTGGACCCGACGCCTGACAACGGCGAGCGCACGCTGCGCGAACTGGTGCTGATCGACGAGATTTTCCGCCAGCGCAAACCGACGCTGGCCATCTGCCGGGGCAGCCAGCTGATGAACGTGGCCCTGGGCGGAACCTTGATTGTGGACATCCCGTCGCAGGTGCCGGGAGCCATCGAGCATCGCCGGCTGGACAAGCGCAGCGACAAGGTCCATTCGGTGCGCGTGCAGGCGAATTCGCTGCTGGCCAAGGTCACGGGCCGCAAGAAGCTGGACGTGAACAGCACGCATCACCAGGCCGTCGGCAAAATCGCCGAACCGCTGCGGCCAGTGGCCGTATGTCAGGACGGGATCATTGAAGCAGTCGAGCTGAGACCGGAAGCGAAGCAGTGGCTTCCCTTCTTCATCGGGGTGCAGTTTCACCCGGAGCGGCTCGCGCCGAAGTTTGCCGAGTTTCGTTTGTTGTTCAGCGCGCTGGTGAAGGCCAGCGGAAAGAATCGAACCAGTTAAAATTTATGAAGGGCACCATATTGATCGTAGATGACGAAGCCGACCTGCGTTTCATGCTCGCCGAGCTGCTGCGCGGGGATTACGAAGTCACCGAGGCCGGCAGCGGCGCGGCGTTGAAGGACGCGTTCAGCCAGAGCCAGCCGGACATCGTGCTGCTCGATCTCAAACTGCCCGACGCCGACGGCCTGGAGCTGCTGCCCGAAATCAAAAAGCAATGGCCCGGCACGGAAGTCGTCGTCCTCACTGGCAACGCCTCCATCGAAGTCGCCGTCACCGCCACCAAGCGCGGCGCGTATCATTTTCTCAACAAGCCGTTCGAGCCGCAGAACCTCCGCGTCACCGTCGCCCGCGCGCTGGAACACAAGCAGCAGAACGAGGAGAACAGCACCCTGCGCCGTGCCCTTTCGACCATCAGCGGCGGTTCCTCCCCCGTTTTCCAGAGCGCCGTCATGCAGACCGTCGTCCGCACCGTCGAACGCGTCGCGCCCAGCGATGTGCCGATCCTCATCACTGGCGAAAGCGGCGCGGGCAAGGAAGTCATCGCCGACCTCATCCACGCTCTAAGCGCCCGCAACAAGGGCAAGATCATCAAGATCAACTGCGCGGCCATCCCCCGTGAACTGATCGAGTCCGAACTGTTCGGCTCCAAGAAAGGCGCGTTCACCGGCGCGATTGCCGACCGGGAAGGTTATTTCCGGCAGGCCGACGGCGGCACGCTGTTCCTCGACGAAATTTCCGAGATGCCCATTGATACGCAGAGCAAGCTGCTGCGTGTTTTGCAGGACCAGGAAGTCCGCCCCGTCGGCGGCCAGGTCAGCTACAAGACCAACTGCCGCATCGTCGCCGCCACGAACCGCAAGCCCGACGACGCCATCAAGGACGGCAAGCTCCGCGAGGATTTGTTCTACCGCATCAGCGCCATCTCCGTCCACCTGCCCCCGCTGCGGGAACGCCGCGAGGACATCATGCCGCTGTGCCACGTCTTCCTGAAACGTTTCGTCGCGCAGTCCAACCGCCCCATCCGCGGCTTCACCAAGGCGGCGGTGGACCGACTGACGGCGTTCGACTGGCCGGGCAACGTCCGCCAGACCCAAAATGAAATCCAGCGCGCCGTGCTGCTCTGCGAGGCCAACGAGATTGACGCCTCCGACCTGTCCATCACCAACAGCAACAAGGTTGATTCCGACACGGGCATGGACACGAACTTCACCCTGCTCGAAGGCGTGGAACGGAACGAGATCATCCGCATGCTGAAGGAAACCGGCGGCAACAAGCTCGAAACCGCCAAACGCCTCGGCATCGGCCGCCAGACGCTTTACAACAAGATCAAGGCCTACGGCATCGAGGTGTAAGGGCGCGGAAGTTGCCGAACTGAACGATCGCCGCCAAAAGGTTCCTCACGCCAAGGCCGCGAAGAGGGAAACTCCCAAACCCCTTCGCGGCCTTTACGCTCTTGGCGTGAAGCCACAGTTTGATTGAAACCATCCCACGGGATGAAGTCGTGAGGGGCAGATCATCGTGGACAGCCATTCCAGTCGAGAATAGAGTCGCGTCTTGAAATTAGATAGGCGACTATCAACGTCGTCTACCCACTATTAGGCTGCTGACGTATGCTTCCGCCACTGCGCCATCGAATTTGTGCCCGACCGATGATGATTTCATGGGTGCTCGGCACGTTGATGCTGTGGACTCTCGTCACGTTTGCGCTTCGTAGCGAGGGCGTGCTTCCGATGGCGTTCACCGATGTTTCGTCCGTCCTCTGTCTCTTGCTGGCTTACGCCTGTCTTTCCGGACTCGGCTTCTTTGCTGGTGCGTTCACCGTGTTTTGGTTGGTTTTGCGAGTTTGTCGCTACGTCAACGGCGCGCCGTTTACGGTCGGTGAGTATGTCACCGTTCTCACCGGCCCGCACGTCGGCACTGTTGCACGAGTTTATGAGCTTACCGGCAGCCAGGGCGGAGGCTTGTTGCCCCGCCTCGATCTTGGCGCGGACGTTGCCGACAAGTATCTCGACATATTCGATGACTACTGTTTACTGCGACAGTCACATACGACCGATTCCCATACGAACGTGGCCTAACACCGCAACAGGCTGCAAACCCCGCTTTACTCTCCATCAGATCCTCCCTTGGAGCCGCACAATAGACGAAAAAACTCGGTCAATCGCTGATCTGAACCATCGTCTCCAAAAGATTCCTCATGCGATGATCGCAAAGAAAGAACCCCCCAAACAACTTTGCGTCCTTTGCGCTCTTGGCGTGAGGCATGGCTGCTTGCCGCGCTTAAGCCTCTTGCAGTTCCTCCCCTAGCAGCCGCGCGATCGGCGCAATGGTCTTCGCGCTGAATTCAAACTGGCAGCCCGCCGCAGTGAAGAGTTCCGGCAGCGGCCGGGAACCGCCCAGGGCCAGCGACTGCTTGTAGTCCCGCAGCGCCTTCGCCTTGTCCCGCTTCGAGTTCGCCCACACCTGCAGCGCGCCGAGCTGGGCGATGCCGTATTCGATGTAGTAGAACGGGTATTGGAAGATGTGGAGCTGACGGTGCCAGAGATTCGCCCGGGCATTTTCAAAGCCGCCCCAGTTCACATTGCCGCCGAACCGGTCCATCAATCGCATCCACGCCGCCGAACGTTCCGCCCGGCTATGACCCGGATGCGTGTAGATCCAATGCTGGAAGGCATCCACCGTGGCAATCCAAGGAAACACCGCCACGACGCCTTCGAGATGCGTGCGCCGGGCGCGCGCGGCCTCGGGCGCGGCATAGAACTCCTCGAGAAATTCATTGCCCAGCAGTTCCATGCTCATGGAGGCGACCTCGCAGAATTCAATCGGCGCGCTGCGATACGGATACAGGTCCTCGTCACGCGTCGCCAAGGCATGGAAGGCGTGGCCGGCCTCGTGCAGCAAGGTCTCCACGTCGCGCTGCAATCCGACGGCGTTCATGAAAATGAACGGCAGCCGGGATTCCGCGAGGGTGGATTGATAACCGCCGGGAGCCTTGCCCTTGCGGTTGGCGAGGTCGAGCAGCCGCAGGTCCTGCATCTGGCGGAAGCCGCCGGCGAGTTCCTGGTCGAGGCGGTCGAAAATCTTCTGCGAGCGCGTCACCATTTCATCGACTTCCTGGAATGGTTTCAGCGGCGGACGGTTCAAAGGATCCACGGAGAGGTCCCACGGCCGCAGCGAATCCACGCCGAGCTTTTCGCGCCGCGAGGAATGCAGCTCGCGCTGGATGGGCATGATTTCCTTTTCGACGGCGTCGTGGAATTTTTCGCAGTCCACCGGGGCGTAATCAAAACGTCCGCGCATCCGGAAGGCGTAGTCGCGGTAGTTGGCAAAGCCGGCGTTCTTGGCGATCTGCTGCCGCAAGGCGACGAGCTGGTCGAAGATGTCCTCAAACTTTTCCGCCTCCTGAAGGCGGCGTTGCGCGACCAGTTGCCAGGCATCCTGACGCAGGGCGCGGTCGGTCTCCTCGAGGTAACGGCCCATCTGGATGAGGGTCTTTTCCTCGCCGCGAAATTTCACGGTGAGGGAACCGCTGAGTTTTTGATATTGCTGGCTGGCCTTGGCCTCGTCGGTTTCGAGCGCGACGTTTTCGGGGCGGAACAGCTCGACGGCGTTGCGGGTGTCGCGGTCAAAGACAGTGTAGCGGTCCGGCTGGCCACGCAACAGGGCGTCGCGCTGCGGGTGGGAGACGTAAAGTTTCTGGAGCGCGAACTGGCGGGGCTTGATCTGCGGCTCGACGTTTTCCACGAAATGCAGGAAGGCCTTTTCGGCGTCGGCATTTTCGGTGTGGCAGGTCATGGCGATGTGGCGCTTGGAAGATTCCTCGTCGAGGACGGCGTTGAGTTCGCTCCACTTCAACAGCCAGCCGGCCAGGGCGTCGGCGGAATGACAGGCCCCGGCCATTTTCTCCAACTGGTCAAACAACGGCGCGATCTGCGGCCAGTCGCCAAGGTCGAGCTGCTGAGGAACAAACTGACGGGGCTGATGGGCGGGGAGATTTTCGAACGGCAACAAATTCATGCGGACAACTTGAATCAAAGGGCGAGGGGGCAAAAGGCAAAATTTAATGCGATTTGGACGTCTGCGGGTTTGCCCCAGGTTAATTTCCTGCTATTGTCTGCCGATATTGTTCAATGACGTATGGCCAGAAATGACAAAGACTTAAAGCCGGATGAAAACTTCGTGGCCCGCTTCAGCCTGGCGGGGCTGGTCACCTTCAGCACGGCGCTGGTTCTGGCCGGCGGTCTACTCGCGTATGGGATCAAGCTGCTGACGTCGCCGGAAGGACGGACGGGAAGTCTTTACCGGACCGAAAAATCCTCCGCTGATCTGTCACCCACCGAGGTTCCGCCGTGGGGCGAACTGGCCACGGCCGATATCACCTTGGAAGCGCCGGAGGAATACGTCGGGTTTGAATTGAAGAACGTCAAACCGGCGGCTTGGAATTTCGCCAACACCCAGCCCGAGCAGGTTCGCGCCGTGATGGTGTCCTGCGGACTGGAGCCGGCCCAGATTGACCGGGCGCTGTCCCCTGCCCTGGCCAGCGTGACGGGCGGCGGCACCGTTGTGCATCCGGACGAAGCCCTGGTGTTTTCGCTGAAGCCGGGCTCGCGGGCGAGGCTATATCGCGCCCTGTCGAAGCTGCCGGACAATCATTACATGCAGTTTCCGTTCGTGTTTCCCGGACAGACGTTTGAGGAATGCTTTCGGGATCACGACGTGCCGCACGAGATCGAGGAGCAGATTCGCCGGCTAACGTATGTGCGGGGAGACGCGAAGTGCTTCAGCGATTTTGAAATCGTGATGCAGCAGCTTGCCAGCACCGCTGACAAGATTGCGCTGTTGAAAACCCTCTCGCGGCAGTCCGCCGTCATCGCGCGGCTGCGCGTCCGGCCCGATTCCGACGTGGAGAAGATTCTGGGCTACTGGAGCGCGGCTCCCGGTGTGCGGGTGAAAGATCTGCGGCCGCTCCTGGAGTCGATGACGCGGATTCCCGAGGGTTCCACCATCAGCGTGCTTTACCTGCTGCCGCCGTTCGCCCGGCAGCGGCTCTACACCTTTCCCCTGGCGGGCCAGCAAAACGACCCGGTGATGGACTGCCACTGGTCCACGATGAACTTCTTCAATGAGGTTCCGGACAACCGCTTCACGGACACGGCCTACACCGTTGCCTATCTGCGGTCGAACTACTACACCATCGCCAAGCCCTCGAACTACGGGGACATCATTCTTTTCCTCGACAACAACGGCAACGCGATTCATTCCGCCGTTTACATCGCCGCGGACCTGGTCTTCACCAAGAACGGCAACAACTTCGCCCAGCCCTGGAAGCTCACCCACCTTAAATCCCTGACTGCACGTTACGAGCTGGATGCTCCGGAACGGCTCATGGTCTGGCGGCGGAAAGACTCCTGATCCGGTTGGGGGATCACCGGCAAATAAAAAAATCGCCGACCTCGGAGAGGCCGGCGTGCGGGAGGCAGATTGTTCCGAAAACGGCTCCGGGTTCAGCCGATGAACGCCGCGTGAACCGCCTTGGAGGCGACCTCGCCCTTGGCCAGGTCAATGACGACGGAGATCTTGATCTCGCTGGTGGAGATCATGTCGATGTTGACGCCCTCGTTGGCGAGGGTTTCAAACATCTTGCCCGCCACGCCGGTGTGGCTCTTCATGCCGACGCCGACGATGGAGAGCTTGCCGATTTTTTCGTTGGTCAGGACTTCCTTGAAGCCGACCTCCTTCTTCAGGCTGTCGATAACCTTCTGCGCCTTGAGCAGGTCAGGCTTGTCGGCGGTGAAGGAGATGTCCGTCGAGGGGACGCCCGTGCCGTGGCTGATGTTCTGGATGATCATGTCCACGTTGACGGTGGCATCGCCGAGGGCCTTGAAAATCTTCGCCGCCACGCCGGGTTTGTCCGGCACGCCCACCAAGGTGACCTTGGCCTGATTCTTGTCGAGCGCGACGCCACGCACGACGACGCCTTCCATGCTTTTCGTTTCTTCTTTCACAATCGTTCCTGGGTTTTCGTTGAGGCTGGAGCGCACTTCAAAGACGACTCCAAATTTTTTGGCAAATTCCACCGAGCGGCTCTGCATCACCTTCGCGCCGAGGCTGGCGAGCTCGAGCATTTCATCGTAGGAAATCTCGGGGAGCTTGCGGGCGGAGGGCACGATGCGCGGGTCCGCCGTGTAAACACCGTCCACGTCCGTGTAAATCTGGCAGAGGTCCGCCTTCAAGGCGGCCGCCAGCGCGATGGCGGTCAGGTCCGAGCCGCCGCGGCCCAGCGTGGTGATCTGGCCTTCGGCGGTTTCACCTTGGAAACCGGCGACGATGACCACCTTGCCCTGGTTGAGCATGTCATGGACGCGCTTCGGCGTGATGTTGTGAATCTTGGCCTTGGTGTGGACGAAGTCGGTGACGATGCCCGCCTGGGCACCGGTCATGGAGACGGCGGGAATGCCGATGGAGTGCAGCGCGATGGCCGTGAGGGCGATGGTGGTCTGTTCGCCGGTGGCGAGCAGCATGTCCATCTCGCGTTCGCTGGGCAGAGGCATGATGTCCTTGGCCAGCTTGATGAGATTGTCCGTGACGCCGCTCATGGCGGAGACAACCACGACGATCTTGTCGCCGTTGGCGTGATACTTGGCCACCCGCTGGGCCACATTTTTGATGCGGTCGGTATTTCCCACCGAGGTGCCGCCGTATTTTTGAACGATCAATGCCATACAAAATTATAGATTCCTGATGCTGAATAAGGACCGAGAATCCAAAAACGAGCGGTCAGCCTAACGATGCCGGGAAAATTTGGAAAGTCTGGAGTTTGCCCGACGTGATGCTCTGCCTTTCATCTGGAAGGAGGCCCCTCAATTGGCGCGGCATCTGACCGATAATGGCCTGATGGCCGCGGCCACAATAATCTTGCGCCGGGAATTGGCGGGTGTCATCAATGCTCCGCCCATGTCACCGGCACCGCTCAAAAACGTCCGGCAGCAACGGTCCTCCCGACCGCGGCTGGCGCTGCTGCTGCTCGCCCTGTTCCTGGCGGTCGAGTTGTTTGCCGGCTCCGGCGGACTTCACCGGACCATTCATGCGGATGCCAGTGATGCGAACCATCAGTGTTTCCTCACGCTGCTGGTGGATGGACAAGTCCTCGCTGCTTTGGCGGCAGTTTCAGTGACAGCCTTCGCCGCCACGTTCCTTTTCTCGCTTCCCATCCCTCAGGTTGCGGTCGCTACGCTTTGCGACCTGCGGCTGGCCCACGGCCGCGCTCCGCCTCGTTTCTAATTCTTCCACCCGTCCCCGTTGAATATAGGTTCCATCGGATTGTCCGGTGGGCTCGAACCTTTTGGAAGTCCCTGAAACCTGTCGGAGTCCTTATGAAAAAATTTATCACCGTGTTGTCCTTGGGCCTTGTTGTGCCCGCCCTGTTCGCGTCCGAGACCAATGAAGTCGAGCAGTTGAAACAGCAGTTGCAGCAGATGCAGGAGTCCTTTGACCGCGTACAGCGCGAGCAAAAGGCGCAGATCGAAACCCTCAGCCGGAAACTGGACGAGCTGACCCGTTCTGCTGCCGGCGCGCCGGACATCGAAAAACCCCGGCCGGCGACCGCCGTGCCGCCGGCACCTCCCGCGCAAAAGCCGGCCTGGTCGCCCGCCCAGCCCATCACCGTGGCCCGCGCGGGCTCGGCCTACATGAACCTCAGCTTCGACGCGATGATGGTGGCGGGCAGCTCCACCGCGGCCGAACCGGCGGCGCAGTTGCAGCTCGGCGACCACGACCCGGTCAAGCGGGGCTTCTCGCTGCGCAATGCGGAGATCGCCATCGACGGCGCGGTGGATCCTTATTTCAAAGGCTTCGCCAACATCGCGCTGAAGCTGGATGAAAACGATGAGACGGAAATCGAACTGGAGGAGGCGTATCTGCTGAGCACCAGCCTGCCGGCCGGATTGCAGGTGAAGGCCGGACAGTTCTTCGCCGCCTTCGGCCGTCAAAACGTACAGCATCCGCACCAGTGGGCATTCGTGGATGCGCCGATCATCCTCAACCGCGCCTTCGGGCCGGATGGATTGCGCAGCCTCGGTGTCCAGCCTTCCTGGCTGCTGCCGCTGCCGTTCTTCACCGAACTGTCCCTGGGCATTTTGGACGGCCAGGGCGGGACCAGCTTTGGCTTCCGCAATCCCGGCGAACCCGACGAGTTCGGCGTCGAACGTTTCCACGGCCGGGCCACAACCAGCCGCAGCCTGCACAGCTTCAGCGATCTGGTGTTCGTGCCGCGCCTTTCATCGTCCTTTGATCTGAACGACGAGCAAACCCTGGTGCTCGGCACCTCCGCCGCCTTCGGCCCCAACAACACCGGCAGCGGACGACACACGCAGATCTACGGCGCGGACGTTTATTGGAAGTGGAAACCGCAGGATGCCGACGCAGGCTTCCCATTCGTGTCCTGGCAGACGGAGGCGTTGTATGAACGCTTCGAGGCCGGCGCGGACTTTGCCGCGTCCACGCCCCTGCCCGCCGAAACCTTGAACGACTGGGGCTTTTACTCCCAGGTGCTGTGGGGCTTCAGACCGCGCTGGATCGCCGGCCTGCGCGGCGAATACGCCAACGGCAACCGCGGCGCGTTCGATGCCAACGATGTCATCCGCGGCGAACGCACCCGCGTTTCCCCGAACCTGACATTCCTGCCGAGTGAATTTTCCAAGCTGCGGCTGCAATACAACTACGACCACGGCGACCTGTTTGGCGACCAGCACTCCGTCTGGTTTCAGCTGGAGTTTCTGCTCGGCGCCCACGGAGCCCACAAGTTCTAACCCTCACCACGAAATCACATGAACATCAAAAATCTTCTGACTGTTTTGTCCCTGACCCTCGTACTGACCACGGCGCAGGCCAAGTTGAAAGTCGTCGCCACCACCGCCGACCTCGGGGCCATCGCGAAGTCCATCGGCGGCGATCAGATCGAACTCTCCATCCTGGGCCGCCCCACGGAGGACCCGCATTTCGTGGACGCCAAGCCGAGCTTCATCCTGAAACTCAACCGGGCGGACCTCGTCATCGAAGGCGGCGCCGAACTCGAAGTGGGCTGGCTGCCGACGTTGATTGACCAGGCGCGAAATCAAAAAATCGCCGACGGCGCCCCGGGCCATGTCAGTTGCGCCCGCGGCGTGCAGCTGCTGGAAATCCCCACGACGCTGGACCGTTCCAAGGGCGACATCCACGCCGCCGGCAATCCGCACTATGTCATTGACCCGGAGAACGCGAAAATCGTGGCGCAAAACATCGCCACGGCCCTGATTGCCGCCGACGCCAAATCTGCCGGAACTTTTCAGGCCAACCTGAACCAGTTCACCGGGACGTTGGACCGGAAAATCGCCGAGTGGCAGAAGACGCTGGCACCGTTTGCCGGACAGCACCTCGTGGCCTATCACAACTCGTGGCTCTACTTCGGCACGCGCTTTGGGCTGAAGATCGACGTGTTTCTGGAGCCCAAGCCCGGCGTGCCGCCGACGCCGTCGCATCTCGCCGAAGTCATCACACAGATGAAGGCCGACAAGATTCACGTCCTAATCGTGGACCCCTACCTGAACCGCCGCACGGCGGAATCGGTCGCCGCCAAAACCGGCGGCACGGTGGTGGATGTCTCCCAGTTCCCCGGCGGCATCAAGGGCACCGAAGAAGACTACGTGAAGCTGCTGGATTATGTGGTGACCGCGCTGGCAAAAGCGCTCGCGCAAAACCCTTGATCCATCATGGACGCCCTTTCCTTCATGGTGTGGCCGCTGGTGGCGAGCCTGATCCTGCCGTGGCTGCTGGTTTATCTCGGCCTGCACATCGTTCAACGCGGCGTGATCTTCGTGGATCTCGCCCTCGCACAGACCGCCGCGTTCGGCACCTGCCTCGCCCTGCTGGTGGGCTACGATCCGCACGACTGGCAAAGCTACGCCTTCTCGCTCGCGTTCACCCTGGTGGGCGCGGTGCTGCTGACGTTCACGCGCAGCCGCGACCAGCGCGTGCCGCAGGAGGCGCTCATCGGCATCGTGTACGTCGTTGCGGCGGCGGCTGCCATACTTGTTCTGAGCAAAGGCTCCGGCGGCAGCGAGGAACTGCAGCGCTCGCTTGTCGGCGAACTGCTCGTGGTGCATCCCTCGGAAGTGCTCAAGACGTTCGCCCTGTTCGTCGGCGTAGGTGCCGTCCACTTCGTGTTCCGGAAAAAGTTCTTCCAGATCTCCGCCAGCGCGACGCGGGCCGCGGCCGACGGCCTGAACGTGCGTTGGTGGGACTTTGTGTTCTACGTGCTGTTCGGCCTGGTCGTGACGAGCTTCGTCCACATCGGCGGTGTGCTGCTGGTGTTCTCGTATCTGGTGGTGCCGGCGGTGTGCGCGACTTATCTGGCCAGCTCCGTGGTGGCGCGCTTTCTGGCCGGCTGGGCCATCGCCACGGTCGCCAGCGTCGCGAGCCTGCTCGTCACGGCCAAGGTGGACCTGCCCATCGGCGCGGCCATCGTCTGCATGCTGGGGGTGGCGCTGTTGTTGACGGCGGTAGTGGCGAGATTCATCCGCCCCAAACTGCCGGACGCGACCGGCACCGAACCCTGGCAGCACTCGTCCTGAAAGCGGCGGGGATTTCCGGGCTTGCTTCGCCGCCGCGAAGCCGGAACATCTGCGCGGTCCAGATGAAAACGCCGCGCCTTGAAATCCCCGCCCTGCAACACTGGAGCTGCCACGGCTGCTCGGACTGCTGCCGCGGCAGCCTGCTCATCACCGTCACGCCCGAGGAAAAAAGCCGGATTGAAAAGCAGAACTGGACCTCCGCCGACGGCATTGATCCGGAGGATTTGATTGTCGAGGAACGCGGAGCGTTCCGGCTCGCGCATCAACCGGACGGTGCGTGCGTTTTTCTAGATGCGGCGGGCCGTTGCCGCCTTCACGCCAAGTTCGGCGAGGCCGCCAAGCCGCTGGCCTGCCGGTTATATCCGCTGGTGATTCATCCGGCCGGCAAAAAGCTCGTCGTCGGCCTGCGCTTCAGTTGTCCTTCCGCCGTGACGAATCGCGGTCCGGCGCTGGCCGGCCAGTCCGCCGAGATTCAAAAGCTCACCCAGTTGGTGGTTCCCCGCGACTACCGGGAAGGCCCGCCGCCGCCCGTGGTGGCGGAAGCCGGCGAATGGCCGGACTTTCTGCGCTTTGTCGAATGGCTGGACCGTTCGCTGGCTGGTGAAGGAATTCCCGTGTCGCTGAAACTCCGCCGCGCCCTGCACTGGCTGGCGGCCGTCGAAAAAGGAAAGCTCGACCAGGTCACCGGCCACGGCGCGGATGAAATCCTCGACGCCCTCGTCAAAAGCGCGGCGGTGAAAATTCCCGCGCCGGCCCGCGCCGAAAAGCCCAGCCGTTTCGGCCAGTTGTTTTTGCGGACGATGGTGTTTGAATATGCGCGAAATCCGAACCGCGTCGAGGCCGCCGCCGCGCAGGACAGCCCGTGGAAACGACTGCTCGGCATGTTCAGCTTCATCCGCGCGGGCGGAAAAACTCCGGCGCTGCGCGACGGGCTGGCCGGCGTGGAATTCAGCGCCATCGAAAAGCCG
>JAXMHO010000015.1:0-57620 GCA_046346715.1 Verrucomicrobiota bacterium | reverse complement strand
GAGGCGTCGAGCGAAAGCATCTCGTAGCGGTTGCGGCCGTCGAAGACATCCCGGTGCGCGACGCGGACGGAATGCCGGTGATGCCAGAGCTTGCCGGCGAAGGCCTTCAGCTTCCGGAGCAGGGACCACGGCTGGAGCCGGCTCCGGTCGCGCAGCAACCGCACCGGGGTCTCGGAGCTGGGCGAATTCCCGGTCAGCGTTCCATGAATGTGCCGCAGCAACCGCACGATGGAGACCGCGTCGGCCACGGCATGAAAGTAAACCAGGCCCAAGTAACAACCCGCTCCGTCGCGCACGACAAAGAACCGGAAGGGTTCAAAGGCGCCGTGGCAATCAAACGGCGTGTTGATCTGGCGTTCGATTTCCGCGCGCAGCAATTCCTGCGGGTTGTCCCCCTCCAGCACGGTGAGTTCGCAGGAAGTTTGACCGCCGGCATAAGTGAAGGTCCGGCGTTTGCCGCCCAAGGTGAGCCGGGTGAGTCCGTGAAACGCGAGCGTGGTCTGGATGGCCTGCCGGAGCCGGGACAGGTCGGGCAGCGGCGCGAAATGAACGACATGCACGGCGTTGTAGGGATGCAGGTCGTTCCAGTCGAGCATCGTTCGTTGGAACGTGTTCAGCCGCCCTCGCAGGGGCGCGGTGGACGGCTGAACGCTGGACGGAGTTGGTTTCACGCGGCGCGAAGCATGGCAGACGCACCGCCACGAGGCAACCGGGGCGAAGCGACCTGCCAGTCTTTCGTCGTCGCCCGGACTGCGTCACGGCCTGCGGATGCGATAGAACCGCGCCGGCCCCGCGGCGGTGGCGTCCATCAGCGGACGCACCGAGCCGTCGCCGGCCGAAAGCTTCAGGAAGATCCAGTCCGGATCGCTCAGCGAGTTTTTGAAGAACAGCGCGCAGGGCTTGCCGCGCAACGTCGGAGCGCGCAGGGTGAACGTCTGATTCGTCCGTCCCGCCGCCGACAATTGCGGCGCATCCGGGAGGTCGCCCTGCAAAATGACCGAGTGATAGTTGCCCGCGGTGGCGGCGATGACGCCGCTGAGGCCCGGTGCCACGGTGCTTTCGTTGTAAAGATTGTCGCCCCACGCGACCAGCGTTCCATCTGAGCGGAGCGCGAGGTTGTGCGCGTAACCGGCGCTGACACTGACCACGTTTGTGGCCGGTGCCGGCGGGTTCAACTGGTTGAGGGAATTGTCACCCCAGCAAACCACCGCGCCGTCGGCCTTTACGGCCACACTATGAAAACCGCCCGCCGCAATCGCCACCACGTCCGCCAAATCCCAGGGAACATCCGACTGGCCGGCGTAACTGCCGAACGGTCCGAGGTTGCCGCCCCACGCCAGCACGGTGCCGTCCGCCCGCAGCGCCAGGCTGTGCTGCGAGCCCGCCGCAATGGCGATCACGTTCGTGGCCTCGGCCGGAACATCCGACTGTCCCCAGGTGTCGTCGCCCCAGGCGATCACCGTGCCATCGCCCCGCAACGCGAGGCTGTGCAGTTCGCCGCCTTCCAACGCGACGACGTTGGTGGCCATCGAGGGCACGGAACATTGTCCCGCGCCGTTCGCGCCCCACGCCGCCACGGTGCCGTCCGCCCGCGCCGCGAGACTGTGATAGCCGCCCGCGCCGATCGCGACCACGTTGGTCAGCGGCGGGACGTTGCACTGGCCGTTGACGTTGTTGCCCCAGGCGATGACGGCGCCGTTGGTGAGCAGCGCGACGTTGTGATAGCCGCCCGCCGCAATGGCGGCGGTGTTGGTGAGGCCCGGCACGAGCGCGCCCTGGCCGAAATCGTTTTGTCCCCAGGCGTTGAGCGGCACCGTGCTCGCCACGGAGATGATGCCCGCGGAATAGAGGGCGTTGGTGTTCCACGCCAGCGCGCCGGTGAGCGGCGGCAGGGTGATGCTGGCAAAGCTGCCGGTGAGTGTTGGCGCCTCAAACAGCTGAAACACGTCGCCGGCAGCCAATGCCTGGACGCCAATGTTCGTCACGAGCAAATCGCCCGCGGCGGTGAATGCGCCCACGACCTTGATCGTGTCGCAGACCGTCGGCGAATGGCGAAGTTCGAGAAACGTCCGGCTGCCCGAGAACAAGGTCAGCGCATTGCTGAACGTCAGCGTGCCGAGGGATGAACCCGGGGCGAGCCGGGCGTTGGCGCGGATGTTGACCACGCCGCCGAAGCTGCCCGAGCCGCCGAGCGTTCCGCCCCAGATGGTGACGGCGCTGCCGGCCATGAAGCCGTTGACGATCAGCATGCCGTTGCTGACGGTGGTTGCGCCACTGTGCGTACTGTTGCCGGTCAACGTCCACACGCCGGATCCTTCCTTGATGAGCGCGGTGGTGCCGGTGAACGCGGCGGCGTTGGTCGCGTCCGTATTCAGTCCGCCGACGCGCCACGTGACGGCGTTCTGCGCGCCGGCGCTGGTGCCGCCGCCCGCCGCGACGGTGGTGTTGGTGGTGGCGGAAAACTCGCCGAGGGGAATCACCGCGCCCGCCGTGGCGCGCGAATACATGAACACGTTGGTGCCCAGCTTCAATCGCGCGGCGGGGAAGCCGCCGGTGGTGGCCACCCGGAAATCATCGCTCGTCGAGGACGGCGGCGTGCCGGTGGTGTTGCGGACGTGCAAGGTGCCGGTGAACGCCGTCCAGTTGCCGCCGATGTCGTCGCGGACATAATCCACCGCGAGATTGACCGTGCCGCCCCCGCTGACCTTGCTGCCGAAGGCGTAGCGAGGGCCGGAAAGAATCGTCGCGGTCTGGCCGGCGGCGATGAGGACGTCGTTGGTGAAGGAGCCGAAGCCGGTGGCGTTGTCGGCAAGGTTGTAGCCGTAAAGCTGCAGCGTTCCACCGTTGAAGGTGACGGAACCGGCGCCGAGGCCGAAGTTGTTGGCCGTGTTTCCGCCGGCGGCCGGTCCGGACAACGCAACCGTGCCGTTGCTCAGGATGGTTCCGCCGTTGTAGGTGTTGGTCGTGGTGATGGTCAGGGTGCCGCTGCCTGATTTGACGAGCGCGTTGGTTCCGGCAATTGCGCCACTGCCCGTGAAGGTGTAATTCTTCGAAGCCACCAACGTCACCGCCGCCGGCTGCAACGTGCCGCTCAATGTCACCGCCACGTTGTTCGAGCCGCCGTCGTTGAACACCACGGCGTCGGACTGGTTGAACACGCTGACGGTGTTGCTGCTCGTCAGCCAGTTGCTGGCGCCGGCAATGTTCCAAAGATTCCCCGCGCCGTCGCCCTTCCAGATCAGGCTTTGCGGGCCGGCGGGCGGCGGGTTGGTGACGCCATTGCCGCTGAGGCTGATCGTGCCGTTGACGGGCAGGTTGGTGGTGATCCAGTTCAAGCCGGACGGCGGCACCGGCAGGTTGAAGTTTGTGAACGCGCCCGCATACGCGGTGGCGTTGAAGAGCTTGAAGCTGTCGCCGGCCGCCAGCGTCCCGGCCAGATTCGTCACCAGCAACGAGCCGTGATAGGTCAAGGTGCCGCCCACGGTGACCAGATCTTTGGTGAGGTTGGATTTCTGAATCTGCATCACGGCCACGCTGCCTGGATTGAAGGCCACGTTGTTGTTGAACGTGAGCGTGCCGATGCCGTTGTTGCCGGGGGAGAGAACCCCGTTGACGGTCGTCGCGCCGCCCAGCGAACCGGTGCCGGCCAAAGTTCCGGACGCTCCCACCGTCACCGCGCCGGAAGCGGCGGAGTAATTGCCCGTGAGCAGCACCGTTCCGCCGTTGACGGACATCGTGCCGGTCTGCGAGGCCGTGCCGGACAGGGTCAGCGTGCCGGTGCCGACCTTGGTCAGGCTCACATTGTTGGAAATGCCGCCGGCGAAGGTCGCGCTCGTGTTAAGTCCACCCACGCTCCAGTTGACGCCGAGACCGTTGCTGCCGCCGGTGGCAACCAGCGCCGAGGTGGAGCTGCCTGAAAGTTCGCCGATGGAAATCGTCGGCGTGCCGCTGACGCGGTTTTGCAGGGTGCAGCTCGCGCCGAGATTGATCCGGGCCAGCGGATAGCCGGCGGAGTTGTTGCAGCGGAAATCGCTGACGCCGGTGCGGGAGGTGGCGTTGATCAGGCCGGTAAAGGCCGACCAGTTGCCGAAGAGTTCGTCGCGCGACCCGTTCAGGCGGAGGTTCAACGTGCCGCCCCCGGTCAAGGCGCTTTGAATGCTGATGCGGAAGGGCAGATAGATTGTCGCCGTGGTGTTTGAGGGGACGATGAGCGCGTTCACGAACGGACCGCCGGCCGAGGTGTCGCCCGAACCCGACGCAAAAAAGTCCAGCAGCGCGCCGTTGGTCAGGGTGACGCTGCCGGTGCCGAGGCCGGACGTGTTGGCGACGGCCGCACCGAGGGCGATGGTGCCCTGCCGGTGCAGGGTGCCGCCGGAATAATTGTTTGCGCCGGCAATGCTCAGGCTGCCCGCGCCGGTCTTGGTCAGCGAACCACCGCCCGTCAGCAATCCAACCAGGGTCAGGTCCGTCGCACTGGAGGAGACGTCAATTGTTCCGCCGCCGCCAAGGGTCAGGCCGCGATCGGTGCTCGCCGTGGCCCCGGTGTAACGCAGCGCGCCGCCGGTGAAGACGAGGTTCGAAGCCGCATTGCCCGCCGCGCCCAGCGGACTTGCGGTCCCGCCGTTGGCGATGGTCGGAATGATGGTTGTGCCGCCGCCGAGAATGGTTTTGCCGGTGAAGGTGTTGGCCGTGACGTTGACGGTCAGCGTGCCGGAGTTGGTCTTGAGCAGGCCGGTCGAGCCAAGAATGACGCCGCTGCCGCCCAGGGTGAAGTTGTTGGCGGAGTCAAACACCATGCCGCCCGGACGAAGGCTGCCGACCAAGGTCAGCGACGGCGAAGTCGATCCGGTGCTGTCGAAGCGCACCACGTCGTCCGGGAAAAATGCCTGCGCGCCGGTGCCATCGGTCCAGTCCGTGGTGACGCCGACATCCCAGCGGTTGGAGGCGTTCCCCACCCACAAAAGATTGGTCGCCGCACGATGCGCCGGGAGCACGAGCGAGACGAGGCCGGGCGGATTGGTCAGGTAGTAAAATTCGCCGTTGAGGCCGGTGGCGCTGAGATTACCGATGCCGCCGGCGAGGGTCCCGGAGTAATTGAACAGGTCGTAAGTGCCGAACGCGAGGCTGGTGTTGAGCGCGGTGATCTCGATGGTGTTGGTGCCGGAGAACGTGACATTGCCGAACACCTTCACGAGGTCGTTCGTCTTGAGCGTGCCGGTGGCATCGTCGGACAGGTCGAAGCGGTTCACAGCCTCGCCGAGTTCGGTCAAGGTGTTGGAGATGGTCAGCGTGCCGGGAATGCCGGCCGCCGCGCCGGGTTGCAAAACACTGCCACGGGAAAGCGTGGCGCCGTTGCCGATTACGCCCACGCCGCCCAGAACGCCGGGCCAGCGGGCTGTGACCGGACTGGCGGTCAGCATTCCGTTGATGCGCAGGCTGCCGTCGCTGACCTCGGTGATGCCCGTATAGCTGTTCGTGTTGTTCAACGTGAGCGTTGACGCGCCGGCTTTCCGGAGGGACATCGTTCCGGTCAGGGGGGCGCCAATGAAACTGTAGTCACCGTAGCCATAGACCGTGACGTCGCCGGGCGCGAGCGGCGCGGCGATGTTTACCGGCAGATTGTTCGAGCCGCTCAGGTCGAACAGGACGGAATCGCCGTCGTGGAAGGTGACGGCCGGAGGATTGAGGCTGGTCCAGAGATTGTTGGTTACCCAGTTGGCGGTGCTGCCGGCGTCCCACAGGTTGGCGGCGATGCCGCCGCGCCAGAGCAGTTGCGCGGTGGAAAGCTGGGGCCGGGGCGGGGCGAACATTTCCGCGCCGAGGAAGTATCCCGGATGGGGCGGCTGGTTGTAGCCGGTGTTCTGCCACGCGATGGCGCATCGATACTGCGGATCATGCATCAGCGTGTAAAGTCGGTTCGTGGCCGGGGTGATGGTGGTGTAGATGCGGAGGTTGAGGTTGTCGGTCGTGCGCCAGATGATTTCCTCGCGCCAGTCGCCGAGGATGTCCGCGCTCAGGCAAGGCGTGGACTTGGTGCCGTTGTTGGAGGTGAGTCCCGCCGGCGACAGGATCGAGCTGCTCGCGCCGCTGGACCAGTTCCACTTCGAAACCGTGGTGCCGTCGAGCGTTTCCCGCAACGTGTCGGCGTCCCACCACACGCAGAAATTCATCTGCGACGGATGCGTGGTGGAAATCTGAACGCCGGTCGCGCTCATCAGACCGCCGCGCGCGCCCCACATTTCATAGCCCCGGAAACGCGGGTCGATGTCGTAGGCCACGCCGCGGCCGACGTCCGCGCCCTGGCCGTCCACGCCGAAAATCAGCGCGCCGGTTTTGGAGTCGCGGAATTCCAGCCCGTTCGGGCCGTAGGAACCGGGGTCTTCGTGCACCATCCAGATTTCCTTGCCGGGCCGCCACGGGTTCATGTCGGAGAAATGCTCGGCGTCGCCGTGGCCGAGGCCCGTTGAATAAAGCCCCTTGCCGTCGTCGTCGATGGACGCCGCACCGTAGATGATCTCGTCCTTGCCGTCGTCATCCGCGTCGCCGATCGACAGGCTGTGCGCGCCCTGGCCCTTGTAGTTGAGGTTGGACGGATCGCTGTTGAAGGACCAGCGCTTGGTCAAGGTGCCGCCGCGCCAGTCCCAGGCCGTGACGTAGGCGCGGGTGTAATAGCCGCGGCAGAAAATTCCGCTCGGACGTTTGCCGTCGAGGAAGGCGATGCCCGCGAGGAAGCGGTCCAGCCGGTTGCCGTAGCCGTCGCCCCAGACGGTGTTGATGCGCGCCGCAGTCGGGTTGTCCTCGTTGTTGTCCGGATCACGCTTCGGATACCACGTCGAACTGGCGAGTTCGGAGCCGTCGAGGCCTTTGAAGACCGTGATGAACTCCGGGCCGGCGAGCACGTAGCCGTTGGTGGTGTTCGCGTTGGGATTGTTGAAGCGGTAGTCGTCGGTGTCGTTGAAAACGGGCCGCGCGCCGTTCGCGTTCTGCCATTTTGCCGCGCCGCCGAGGTAATTGCCCGCGCCATCCTTCGCGCCCGGCGCGGTGCGGCACATCAGCTCCGCTTTGCCGTCGCCGTCGAAATCGTAAACCATGAAGTCCATGTAATGCGCGCCGCTCCGGATGTTCGGGCCGAGGTCGATGCGCCACAGCCGCGTGCCGTTCAGCTTGTAGCAGTCAAGGTAGGTGTTGCCGGTGAAGCCGCTGAAGGAATTGTCCTGCGAATTGGACGGATCCCACTTCACGATGATCTCGTATTCGCCGTCGCCGTCCACGTCGCCCACGCTGCAGTCATTGGCGTTGTAGGTGTAGGGCACGCCGTCGTAGGCGGTGCCGCCCGGCGGCAGCTGGAGCGGGATGTTGAGATATTGCTGCGTTGGCGCATTGGCCGGAAGCGTGTAGGCGGCGCTGGGCGGCTGGGGGATGCCGTTGAATACCGGCTCGACAAAATAGGCGTTGGCCACGGCCAGGTTCGCCGGGGCATCCACGTAATCCGTGCTGTTGGTGAGCGGGTTGCCGTTCAGCTTGTTGGTCACGCCGCCCGTCACGCGGTAAAGGTTGAAGCCGGCATTGTCCGGGTCGGTGCCGAGCAGGCGCCAGCCGACATAAACCTGGGTGGCGTTGGTGCGCATGGCAATGACGCCGCGTCCGAGGTTTTCCAGCTGGCGCTGCGCCAGGGCATGGCACGTCACGAAGAGGAGGCCCGTGCTGAAGACGAGCCGGCGGATGGAGGTTGGGTTCATGGCGGGGTCGGGTGCGGAACAGAACGGACGTTGGGGCGGTTGGTCGCGAAAATTTCAGACGACGGGCTTTTGGCGTTGAGCAGTTTTTGATCAAGCACCTGATGGTTGACCATGTCGAGGACGATCAGGTTCACGCCATACGCGTCCTGGGCCGGCAGGTCCTTGAAAAGCCTGGCGTCCAGCTTCAGCGGCGGCTCGGCGGCCGGATAGGTCAGGTGGAACGACACGTGGTCCTCTGCGCCGATGAGGACCTCCGGCGGAAGTGGCCGCAAGGTGTTCGTGCCGGCGCGCAGCTGAAACAGTTCGCCCGCCAGCGACCGCAGCATGGGCAGGGCTTCTTCGCGCTCGGACGGAATCGCAAAGTCGAGCAGGGGCACCGCCCGGTGGTCGGCGAGGCGAAGAATGGTCGGGCGCAGCATGACGGCGCGCAATTCGAGGCGGTTGGTTTGGAGCAAAAGCGTGGCGGAGATTTCCAGCGGGTCGTGCGCGAACGCGCGGCCACCGGGCAGCACCAGGGCGAGCAGGAGTGCAAACCAAAGGCGGGCCGGACGGCGTTGGCGGCGGTTCATGGTAATCTCAGGAGATAAAATCTACTGGGATGATTCGTGGCGGACAAGTCATTGAACTCAACCGGGGCATTGCCGAAGGTGCCGCTTTGCACAAGGTCCCAGAGCGTCACCGGCAGGAGGGCGAGATTGGTGGAGGCACGAAGCTCGTAGGCGCTCCCGGCGGGTCCGGAGAAGTTGAGCCGGAAATTTCCGTCGGCCAGGGTGGTGACCGTGTTGAACACGGGCGGTTCGGCGCCGAGCACGGTGAGCGTGCCGGTGGCGACCAGCGTGTTGGTGTCCCACGTCAGGCCCGGCGCCAGCGGCGGCAGCGTCACGTTGGTGAACCAGCCGGACAGAACGGCCGCGTTGAGCAACGGGAAGCTGCTGCCCGCCGTGAAGACGTTGGTGCCCACGTTGGTCACGACCAGCGATCCGCCGCAGAGCAGGGTTTCCAGCACATCGACGCGGTCGTGCGCGCCGGGCAGTTGAAACAGCTCCAAGGTGGTGAGGCTGCCGCCCGCCAGCGTCAGGGAGTTGGAAAACGTCAACGTGCCGAGCGGACTTCCCGGATTCAGCCTCGCGCCATTGGCCAAGGTGAAGTTGCCTTTGACTGATCCGCTGCCGGTGAGGGTTTTGCCGCTGTTCAAGGTAAGGCTGCCGCCGGTGCGGACGGAGACGTCGAGGGTCGCGCCGGAGGCGATGGCCACGCTTGACGAGTTCGCGAACGAGCCGCTGCCGGCGAGGGCGAGCGTGCCGGAGTTGATGAGCGTCGGACCCGAGTAGGTGTGGCTCCGGGCGAATGTCACGACGCCGTCGCCGTCCTGCGTGACGGACCCGCTGCCGCTGATGATGCCGGTTCCGTCCGTGATGCTGTTGGACCGGTTGAAGATCAGGGCGGCATTATTGACGATGTTGTTGGTCGGCAGCGTGCCCGTGCCGTTGCCGTCGCCGATCTGCAGCGCGCCGCCGCTGATGGTGGTTTGCAGGCTGTAGGAGTTGGTTCCGGCCAGGGTGAGCGTGCCCGCACCGGTCTTGACCAGGCCCACGGCTCGCACCGCGTTTGCGTCGAAAATGTTTCCGAAGAAGGCCGAGTCCACACCTGCGCCTCCGATGGTGAAGGTCGTGTTGCCGTCGGCATTGCCCGCGCCGGCCACGCTGCCCGTGCCGCTGAGCGAACCGCACGCGACCGCGCCGCCGTTGCGCGTGTTCAGCGTGCCGTTGACCACGAACTTGGCGAAGTCGCCGCCGTCGTTCACGCCGGAGGTGGTCGAGTAACGGAGCTGCGCGCCGCTGTTGATCTGGACTGTGCCGGTGAAGCCCTGGAGCTGCTTCAGATTCGCCGCGCTGAAAGACACCGGACCGGCGATGATGAGGGTGGCCTGATTGTCCAGGGACGACATGGAGCCGCCGTAGCCGTTGGCGAGGTTGCCGGAGTTCATCGTCACCGTCGCGCCCTCGGCAAGAGTCACCGCCGGGCTGATGAACACGCTGCTGCCGCCGAGCGTAAAACCTGCGGTGTTGCTGAACGTGATGCCGCCGCTGCCCACCGATCCGCCCGCGGTGATCGACAGGGTGCCGGCGCTGACGAATGTGCCGCCGCTGTAAGCCTGGGCCGCGGATATCGTCAGGCTGCCCGTGCCGGTCTTGGTGACGGTCGCGCCATTGGTCAGCGCGCCGGTGCCGGCGAAGGTGTAGTTCTTCGCCGCGGTGATGGTCACGGCATTCGGCGAAATCAGGCCGGAAAGACTGACGGAGATGTTGTTCGATCCGGAGTCATCGAAGACTGCCGCCGAGCCGTCGGCAAAAACCGACGCCACGCCGGCGTTGCGCCAGTTGGCGGTGGTGCCGACGTCCCAGACATTGCCGGAACCGTCCCCACGCCAGACCAAGGTGGTGGGTCCGCTGGGCGTGTTGGTGAAGGCCACGTTAGAATAGGCGGAGCTGCCCCCGGCGTTGCTGGCGCGGACGCGGTAGTAAAAGAGCGTGCTCGGAGACAGACCGGCATCAGTCGCGGAAACCACGTTGGCGATGGTTGAACCGACCTGCGTGAAGTTCGTGTTGTCCGTCGAGCGTTCGATGAGGAAGCTGCTTTCATTCGTCGCGGTGTCATTCCACGCGAGGCCAACCTGCGAGAAGGTGGCGGAGACGATCGTGAGGTTCGTCGGGGCGGAGGGAGCCGGCGGCAGCGCGCCGGAGCTGACCACGCTGATGGAGCCGTTGGTGAACAAACCGATGGTCTGCCAGGCGAGTCCGGGGTTCAAAGCCGGGAGGATGAAGTTGGTGAAAGCCTGACCATAAACCGGCGCGTCAAAAATTTTGAAGGTGTCGCCGGCGGCGAGCGTGCCGGCGAGGTTCGTCACCTGAAGCGTGCCGCGGTAGGTGAGCCCGTTGGTGCCGATGGCGAGGTCGCGGGTGCCGGCGGTCTTGTTGATTTTCATGAACGCCCGGCCGCCCGCGCCGAAGGCGAGCGAGGAGTTGACGGTGAGGGTGCCGATGCCGCCGTTGCCCGGGGCCAGCGTGCCGTTGACGGTGACCGGCGCGTTGATTGTCAAGGTGCCGGTGAGCGTTCCATTGACGGTGACGGTGCCGCCAATCTTGCCGGTGCCTCCCAAGGTTCCCGCCCCGCCGACGGTCACCGCGCCAGCGGCGGCGGCGGCATTGGCGTTCATCAGCAGCGAACCGCCGTTGATGGTGAACGTGCCGGAGTGGCTGATGTTGGTGCCCGTCCACGTCCAGGCGCCCGTGCCGACCTTGATGAAGTTGACGCCATTGTACGTGTTGCCAGCGAAGGTGGCGCTGGTGTTCAGGCCGCCGACGCTCCACGTGACGCCCACGCCGCCGTTGCCGCCGGGCGCGGAAATGCTGGAGCCGGCGCTGCCGCTCAGTTCGCCGATGGAAATCGTGGGCGTGCCGCTAAGGCGATTCTGAAAGCTGACCTGGGCGGCGAGGTTGATTTTTGCGCCCGGATATCCGGCCGAGTTGTTGCAGCGGAAATCACCGCCATCGCTGTCGGCGACAATGTTGATCTGGTTGGTGAAGGCGGACCAGTTGCCGCTGAAATCCGTGCGCACATACGGAGTCATCACGGTGAAGGTGCCCCCGCCGGTCAGCGATCCGGTCAGCGTGCAGCGGCCGTCGCAGTTCAACCGGCCGGTCGCTCCGGCGGGAACGATCAGCGGCCACGCCGCCGTTTCGCTGGCCTGGATGTTGATCATGCTCAGCGTGCCATTGTAGAGCGTGACCGACCCCGTGCCGACGCCGGTCTGATTGCCGGCGACGCTGCCCAGGGAGACGCTGCCGTTGCTGATGATGACGCCGCCGCTGAAGGTGTTGGCGACGTTCAAGGCCAGCGCGCCCGCGCCGGTCTTGACGAGCGTCCCGCCGCCGACGATCTGGCCCGCGATGGTGACCTGGTCGGCGGCGTTGAAGATGTCGAGCGTGTTTTGCCCCGCGTTCAAGGTCATGCCGCGGTCGGTGTAGGATTCGCCGGTGATGCGGAGGGTGGAACCGCCGGACAATATCAGGTTGGTCGAGCCGCCCGGCGGACTGCCCAGCGGACTGGGATAGCCGACGGCGTCGAGTTCGCTGACCACCACTGTGCCGCCGGCGATGGTCGTCTTGCCGGTGAACGAGTTGTTCAAAGCCGAGATGGTGAGCGTGCCCGAGTTTGATTTCGTGAGGCTGGCGCTGCCGATGATGCCGCCCGATCCGGAGAATGTGTAATTCACCGTGCTGTCCACCACCACGGCGCCCGCATTGAGGTCGCCGGACAAGTTGACGCTGGAGTGGGAACTTCCCGAGTTGTCGAACCGCACGTTGTCGAATGGCGCGAACTGGTCCTGGGCAATGCCGTTGAGGAAGTTGGACGACGTCAGCAGATCCCAGGTGCTGCTGCCGAAGCTGCCGGTCCAGGTGATGGAGGCCGGCGGACGAAAGCTTTTCACGACGAGCGCGATCTGGCCGGGCGGATTGGTGAGCGCGAGCGGGATTCCGGGCAGCCCGGTGATGGTGATGTTGGCCACGCTGCCGGTGAGGGTGCCGGAGTAATTGATGAGCGGATACACGCCGGGCGGGAGGGTGGCGTTGAGTTTGCGAATGTTGAACTTGTTGACGGCCTGCAGCGTGAGGCTGCCGTTGATGTTGACGAGGTCGTTGGTCTTGAAGGTGCCGGTCGGGTCGTCGGACAAATCAAAATCGCTGTAGGTTCTGGTGACGAAAATGACGTTGCTATTGATGGTCAAGGTGCCGGGCGAGTTCGTGCCCGCGCCCGGGGAAAGCCCGCCGCCCTCCTCAAACCGCACGAATGAACCGATGACGCCGGTGCCACCGAGGCGTCCGTCGAGCCAGGCTCCGCCCCGGACCGTCACGGGGGAATAGGGCAGCGAGCCGTTCACGATGAAGGTTCCCTCATCAATCTTGGTGGCGCCGGTGTAGGTGTTGGTGCCGTTGAAGGTGAGCTTTCCGGCGCCGCCCTTGGTCAGCTTCATGCCGCCGGTGAGTTTGCCCGGGCCGTCAAAGACGTAATTCTTTGGCGAATGAATTCGCACGTCGCCGGGTGCCAGCGAGCCGGCCAGGGTGACGGCGGTCTGGTTTGAGCCGGTCATGTCGAAGAGCACGGTGTGGCCGGACGTGAACGTGACGGCCGTTGTGTTGGAGATCCACAGGTTGTTGGTGAACCAGTTGGCCGTGGCGGCCTCATCCCAGACGTTGCTTGGGCCGCCGCGCCAAACGAGTTTCGCGTCGGAAACCGGTGGAACCACCGGCAAGGACATGTCGGTTCCCAGATAATAATCCACGTAGCTGGCCTGATAATAACCCTTGAAGGTGCATTGCACGCGATACTGCGGATTCTGCATCAGACAATAGAGTCGATTCGCCGCCGGAATCTTGGTGGTGTAGATGCGGACCGAGTTGTAGTCGTTCGCGACGACCATGAATTCCTCGCGCCAGTCGCCGAAGAGATCGCCCCACACTGCGGCGCGTCCGCCGTAGGCCTGATGGCAGCCGCCGTCTTCGTTGTAGAGCGTGTAGATGCGGTCGGCTCCGCCGGTGGCGGGGTTGAACTTGTTCACGACCGGGGACAGGGCGCCGCTGCCCGCGCCATCCTCAAACTCGCGCAACAAATCCCCGTCCCACCAGAGCCCTTCGGGCGCCCAAAGATTGTTCACATAAATCTGATTTCCTTTCGCGTCGAAGATGCCGGGCTGAGTGGAATAAACTTCGCAGCCGCGGGTGGTGGAAGTCATGTCGAGGGCGATGCCGCGGCCGACGTCCACGATGCCGGGCGAATACCATTTCTTAAACAGGACGCCGCTGGCCATGTCCTGCAGCGAGGTCGCCAGGAGCGTCTGGTTCAACTGCTGAATCGCATACATCTCCAAGCCCGGCCGTTCGGGATCAATGTCCGTGACATGATGCCGGTCGCCATGGACCAGCTCGGTCGAGTAAAGCGTGGTGGGAATGCCGTTGGTCAGTTCGGTGATCACCGAGCCGATGCGGATGATGTCGTCCTTGCCGTCATGATTGACGTCGGCGATGCGGAGCTGATGGCCTTCGGAATCATTCTGCCCGTTGGGAGTCTGATAGACCCAGCGCTGCGTGAGCTGGCCGTTGCGGTAATCCCACGCGATGGTCAGGCGCTGGAAGTTGCCGCTGCCGACGCGGTTCTCGCCGGAGTAAATGATGCTGGGATGGATGCCATCGAGATAGGCGATGCCCGCGTGCATGTTCAACGGGCCGTCGGCGAAGTAAGGATTGGGAATCACCGCGCGGGCTTTTTCCAATCCGGTCAGACCGTCGATGATGGAAAGGAATTGCGCCGTGTTGTTGTTGGTGGTGACCACGGAGCCATTGGCGAACATCGTCCCGTTGGCGGTCCGTACGATGACCTCGGCCCGCCCGTCGCCATCAAGGTCATAGACCGTGACGTTGTCCTTGTCGCCAACGCTGATGGCGGCGGCGGCCGGTTCGTAAGTATTCGAGGTGTCATCGCTCAGCGGGCCCATGTCAATCTGCCAGAGGAAGGTTCCGTCGCGTTTGTAGGCCTGGAGGAATTGATTCATACCGGCGGTGGTGGACAGGCGGTCCACCAGATAGTCGTACTCGCCGTCGCCGTCGAAATCCCCGAACCAGCTGAACTTCACGTCATAGGGCGCAAAGGCGCCGGGATTGATCAAGGGGAGGGACACATACTGTCGCACGGGCGAATTGGTGGCGAGCGCATAAGCGGCGCTGGGAGATCCTTCGACGCCATTGGTGACCGGCACGACATACCAGGCATTGGAGACGGTGAAGTTCGCGGTGGTGTCCTGATAATCCGTGGTGGTGGTCAACGGCGAGATGTTGAGCTTCACGCCGGGCGCGCCATTTGCGGAACGATATACGTTGAAGCCGATGCCTTCAGGGTCGGTGACGAGCAAGCGCCAGCTCAGATAAGCCTGTGACGTCGCCGAATGCAGCACCACCAGCCCGCGCCCAAGTTTTTCCATCTGACGCTGGGCGAGCAGAGGGCCGGTGGAAGACATCAACAGGAGGAGTGTGACCAAAAGCCGGGCGGAACGATGCCGCAGGACCGTCGAGATTGAGAAGGGTCTCATGGGGATTTATCGGTAAAAAAAGACGCGTTCAAAGAACCAATAACTGCTGATGATCACCACCGCGGTGGAGATCGCCGGGGTGCCGAACCGGGCAAACGCCGCGACGTTCCGCAGCCACAGGAGCAGGGGAACGACCAGCGCCGCCACCGCAAGCTGGCCGAGTTCCACGCCAAGGTTGAATCCCAGCAACGGCAGAACCAGCGGCAGGCCGTTGCCGCCCAGGCCGGTTTCCCGCAGGGCACCGGCAAAGCCGAAGCCGTGGATGAGCCCGAACCCGCCCGCCAGCCAGTAACGGTCGTGCGTCGCCTCGCGCCGCCAGAGGTTCTCCAGCCCGACGACGATGATCGAAGCCGCGATGACCGGTTCGACAATGCGCGGGGAGATGAACACGATGTTGGTGGCGGCCAGCCCCAGCGTGACCGAGTGCGCCAGGGTGAAGCACGTGATGATGACAAGCATGGGCTTGACCTGACGAATCGTGACCAGCAGCGCGGTGAGAAAGAGGAGATGATCAAAGCCGGTCAGGATGTGTTCAATGCCCAGCTTGATGAATTCTGCGAACGACGGGGCGACGGGCGCGGACACGGGCGCGGCGGTGGTGAGAGCAATTGGAGCGGGCTCGGCAACCGTCACCGCGCCGGTGGCGGCGGCCCCGGGCGCGGGGGTTGAATTTGTGACGACCAAGATTTTCGTCGGAGCGCCGGTGCCCGGTGTCAGGGAAAATTCCAGCGAGGTTTCCGTCGGCGACAAAATTTTCCCGGCGACCACCTGGCCGTTTTCGTCCACGACCACCATGGAACCTTTGGCGAGCGCGGGCAGTTCGGCGAGATACCGGGCGTCGAGTCGCAGCGCCCCCGCGGCGGGCCGGGGGTAAAAGATTCCAAAGTCGAATTCAATGCCATCGGAACGCACGGTGGATTTGGCCGGGATGAGAACTGTGCCGCCCGCCTGGATCTCAAAGAGCCGGGCGGCGGTTTCCGCCGGCAGCGGGTAGGCGACGGTCATCTGCCCGGAGTGCAGCGCCGCCTCAGGGCCGTGGTTTAGAAAAACCCTCGCCGCCTCAGGGCCGAGGGTGACAGTGACTTCAAGGTGATCCTCAAAGATCCAGGCGCGGATGTTGTGATCAAAAGCTCCGTGGGCAGGCGCGGCGACAGGCACGAAGACGGCCAGCGCCATCATCCACCACCAGCGCCATTTGAAAAGCGAACGATGAACGGACATTGATTGGTCAACATCCGCCGCCGACGCGAAAAGCATACGGGCTTTCAGCCGAAGGATTAATTGCGGATGTTGCTGAAAGATAGTGGCCAAGGTCGAAACGGGTAATCGCCAGTTCTGGGGACGGTTGGTCGTTGTTGGGCGCTTTTTCGAGTTTCCTTGCGCTGGGAGACGTGATTATCGAAAGTTGGCGAATGATTTTGGGACTGGGCATCGACATCATCGAAGTGGCAAGGATTGAATCGTCGTATGAACGTTTCGGCGAGAAGTTCGTGAAGCGTATTTTGCTGCCCGACGAAATCAGCTACTGCTCCCTGCACAAAAAGGCCGGGCCGTTCCTGGCGGTGCGGTTCGCGGCGAAGGAGGCAATCTCCAAGGCGTTCGGCACGGGCATCTGCGGACAGTTGGGCTGGTTGGACATGGAAATCCGGCGCAAGCAAAGCGGCGAACCGTTCGTGGTGCTGCACGGCAAGGGCAGGGAATTGTTTGATCAACGTGGGGCGAAACAACTGATGATCAGCCTCAGCCACACGGAAAATTACGCAACGGCGGTCGCCGTGCTGGAGAGTTGATCTTTCTTTCCCCACTCACGCGTTCACCACGGTCAACGGTCCGTCAAAGATCGTCAGGCTGATCACCTCCGACTTCGCCAGGTGCGGACCGTGCGCCAGTCCGCGCGGCGCAAAGAAAAAGGCTCCGGAGGAATACGTCACGCCGGATTCCTCCCATTCGCCGGAGAGAATGTAAACGGATTCGTTGGCGTCGGGATGAATGTGCGCCGGGACGGTGACACCGGCGTGGAATTTTCGCAGGACAGTGACACCGCCGGTTTGTTCGTTGCGGTGAAGCAGCAGCAGTTCAACTCCGGGATAGGGGCCGGGCTGCCAGGCTTTGTCTTTGATCAGAGCGATGTAAGGAAACATCACCTCAGCGAACCCGGATCGGGGAGTATTGTAAACTTATTTTGGCTTCAAAGCCAGATCCGGGTCGCGCTCCGTATCAAAGGTGGCGACCAACGGACGGTGATCGGAGGCGATGCCCCAGCCCGGCCGGGCGAGCACGTAGGTTTCATCAGTGACCCAGGAACGTTTCAGCGCCGGGCTGATGAGGATGTAATCAATCCGGCTGAAGAGGTCTTCCACGCCATAGTGGTGGGTCCAAGCGACGGTTCGAGATTCGGCGATGTTTGAATCTACCTTCGGGCAATCGTCGTGACGTTCCACCGGGCGTGTGTCGATGAGGCGGTTTCTTCCTCGGCCCAGGATGGTTTTGGTGGAGCGGGCGTCGGGGTAATCGTTGAAATCGCCGAGGACAATCAGGCGGGCGGCCGGGTTATTTGTCAGACGGGCATCCACGATATTCCTTAACATTTTCGCCTCTTCCAGCCGCATCGCGGCTTCATCCGCCACCGAGACGACGCGCCGCGATTTCAAATGCGCGGCGATGAGCGTGAAGGTGCAGCGAGGATTGACCTGCACGTCGACTTCGGCAAACCCGCGGCTGACCCGCAGTCGCCGGCCCTCCAGCAGAAACTGGTCGTTGGTGTGCGGTCGCCGCGCAATGAAGGGAAATCGGCTGAGCACGACGACATGAATGTTGGTGTCGTGCCCGTTCACAAATTCCCAGTGGGGCAGGTCGAGTCCGCCGGCCTTCAACGCGGCGCGCAGTTCGAGCAGGGCGTTGGTGGTGCCCATTTCTTCCAAGGCGATGACATCGGGCCGCAGCGCCAGGATTTGTTCGCGGACTTTCGCCTTCGCCTCCGGCGACTTGGCGCGAGGACGGGATTCGGTGGGCTGGTCGAGGTAATTCTCCACGTTGTAGGTGGCGACGCGGAACGTCTCTGCCCGCAGCTGCGCGGCGAGGGCGACGACAAAAACGCCGACGCAGCGGGAAAACCATCGGGGAGAAAAATCCATGCGCGTTATTAAGCCGGGGCCTGCCGGAATGTCAAAAGCTAAATGGCGCAGATTACTTTTTGCAAACCAGACCCCGGCTGTTACTGTGTCATCGTGCCGAAAAATTCAAAACGAAACGGTGTTTCATCGTTGAAACGGTCCCGCCGGATGCGGGCGCCGATGCATGACAAGCAGAGCGAACGCGACACGCGCGAACTGCGCATCGACAAGGTGGGGGTGCGCGGCCTGCGCTTCCCGATTCAAATCCGCGACAAGGCCCGCAGCATCCAGAACACGATCGCCACCATCGGCATGTTCGTGGATCTGCCCAAGGAGTTCAAGGGCACCCACATGAGCCGGTTTGTCGAGGTACTCAATGCCCACGGCAACATCATCCACGTCGAGAACATAGCGGATATTCTCCAGGCCATGCGGCAGAAGCTGAACGCCGACACGGCGCATTTGGAAATGGAGTTTCCATTTTTCATGTCCAAGAAATCCCCGGTGTCGCGCTTGGAAAGCCTGATGGATTATGTCGCGCGATTCGACGCCGCCGCGTGCGGTGGTGAGATGGATTTTGTCCTGACCGTGAAGGCGCATGTCACCACGCTGTGTCCCTGTTCCAAGGCCATCGCCCGTTACGGCGCGCACAACCAGCGCGGTCAGGTGACGGTGGCCCTGCGGTTCAAGGACATCGTCTGGATCGAGGAAGTCATCGCGATGATTGAAGCCTCGGCCAGTTCGGAGCTTTTTGCCTTGTTGAAACGCCAGGATGAAAAGGCCGTGACGGAACGCGCCTACGAAAATCCGGTGTTCGTGGAGGACCTGGTTCGCAACGTCGTGCTGCGGCTCAACGCCCATCCGCTTGTGACCTGGTATCGGGTGGAGGCGGAAAATTTTGAAAGCATCCACAACCACAACGCCTACGCCTGCATAGAAAAGAGCTAGCGGCTTGGGAGTGGAAGCAGGCCTAACCCGTTGCATTACCGCCGGGTTTTCACCTTCGAAAAAAGTTAAAATTTTTGTGGAGTATTTGTTTCGCTCTGATACATTCCCGCACCTTTCAAAGGCCTGAAAAGGTCTGTGAGAGAACCAGATTTAAAAGATTTTTGTCAAAAGCATTGTGACACCTAAGAAGAAAAACACAAAAGCAGCCGGTGGAAAACCCGCGGCCGTGGCCACGGCGGCATCCATTCTTGGCAAGCCCGCCACAGGTGCAAAACGGAACGGTGCCGTGAAGATCAAGGCGGAGTGGCAGGTGTTTTACAACCGTCTGCTGGAACTGCGCGAGCAGCTGCTCCGGCAGATGAACGGCCTGGCCAAGGAATCCGCCCAGGAAATGGCCGGCTACAGCCTGCACATGGCCGACTCCGGCACGGATAATTTTGACCGCGATTTCGCCCTCAGCCTGCTGTCGTCCGACCAGGATGCGGTTTATGAAATCGAAGAGGCGCTCAAGCGCATCGAAAAGAACACCTACGGCATCTGTGAACTGACCGGCAAACCCATTCCGAAGGCCCGCCTCGAGGCGATTCCTTGGACGCGGTTCACCGTTCAGGCGCAGGCGCAGCTTGAGCGCGAAGGCGCGCTGCGGTCACGGCGGCTGGGAGCCTTGGGCACGGTGGACGCCGTTGGCGTCACGGAAGTCGAGACCGAGGAAGACGAGCCGGAGGAAAAGACCAAGGAAAAGGAATAACAATTTATGGCACGGGAAATCATCACCATCGAATGCACCGAAGCGCGCAAGGAGGGCAAATCTCCTTCCCGCTACACCACCACGCGTAACAAGAAACTGAAGACGGAAAAGCTGGAAGTTAAGAAGTATAATCCCGCTCTCCGCCGCCACACCCTTCACCGCGAAATCAAATAAACTTTTATGCCTCGTAAAACTCACACCGAGAAATCCGACAAGCGCGGCGGCCAGGGCGGTCGCAAGTCGATGTCAGAAAACCGCACGCCCCGTCCGAAGCCGAAGATCGACTTCACGGTGGACGCGCTCGATTTCAAGAACGTCACGCTGTTGAAGCAGTTCGTCACCGATCAGGGCCGCATCCTGCCCCGCAAGTACACGGGCCTGCCGGCGCACTATCAACGCCGTCTGAACACGGCCATCAAGCGCTCGCGTCAGATGCTGTTGATGAAGTAATACAACCTTCCATTTGCACGAAACCCGCAACGTTCGTTGCGGGTTTTTTTGTTATTAGATATGAGGGATATTGGCAGGAATTTGGTTCCAAGAGGTTGAACTATCTCTTGGCCGCTTGCGAATAAGCCATTCACGGAGCAGAGAAAGAATGCAAAACCAAGTTCCAAGTCCGATGACGGATCGAATTATTCGTGACATCCAGCTTTCTGCCGGTGAACAAAAGACCACGACGAGCAGCAGCATGGTTACGGCTAACCCGATCAATTCGCTCCGAAAGCAGCAAACTCGATAAGCATGACCCGAATCACAACAGCACCGGTTGTTCAACTACATGAATTGGAAGAAGGTTTTCGTAATTTAATGTGGTTTGCTGGTGCTCCGCAACCATGCCGGCAAGGACGGAAAAATCAATTTATGTTGCCGCCATCGCTGACCTGCTCTCCTCATGGTGGTGATCCTGATGATCATGCGCTTGGATCTGTCCGATGAGCACCGCCACGCCGATCCCCAGCATGAGGGCGATGGAAAGCTTGAACCGGTCATGGGAATGGAACTGCAATTCCGGCAGCAGGTCGCTGCAAGCGATGCAGAGGAACGTCCCCGCGCAAAATGCCAGCGCGCAGCCAAGAAAGACCGCATTCGATTCGGCGAAATGATTGGCACCGAGATAAAACAATGCTGCGCCAATTGGAGTGGCCAGGGCAAAAAGGCCGTTCAGCAATTGCCGCGAAAATTTTGAACTGCCGCCGGCATGCATCAAAGTGGAAACCGCCATGGCGTCAAAGGGCTTGTGCAAAATGACCGCCATCGCCACCCCCAAACCGGCCAGTCCGGCATGGCCCTTGGCGCCGACCTCCACCGCCGCGGCGAGGGCGAGTCCATCCAGCAGTGAATGGAGCGACAGTCCCAATGCGGTTCCGGCCCAGGAAAGCTGCCTGGCGGATTTGTCCGCGAGGGTGTGAGCGTGTTCATGACCGTGATCATGATGGTGCTCGTGTTCGTGACAGCAGTCCTCGGGATCGCCTTCCGGCAGATCGTGGTGATGAAAATGAAAGAATCGTTGCAAGAAGAACATGGCGAGGAAACCGCCGAGCACCCAGCCCACCGTGCGCTCCAGAGATTCCAACTGTTCTGCGGCGTCAGGAAGAAAATGCAGCAGCGCAATACCTAGCATCAGGCCGGCCACGAAACTGATGGCCATTTGCAGGCGGGTGTGGGTGAGATGAATCAGCAGCAGCAGCCAGCCGCCCACCAGGGAGGCGATCAGGACCAGCAAACAGTAGGCAACCAGCAGCCAAGCCGAAGAAATCATGGCGATTTGATAGTCAATCCAACCTCCGGATGCCAGCCGGAAACTTCAACCGCGGTTTGTCAGGAATTGTTTCTGAAAATTGGGGAGAAAAATCATGTTGAGACCAGCGCGAACCGTCTCATCGGCGCAAAAAAATAACGCCACATATTGTGGCGTTTGCTTTGTCAGACTGTCCGGTTATGAATCATGCGATCTCCTCGACGAGCCAGTCTCCCAAATGGAGGTATTCCTTGATTTTCCGACGCTCGTAGCGATGTTTCATCGCTTTTTTCGGCTGTTGATCGGTCTTTTTGAATGAATATTTCGGGTTTTTGACCGCTTCATCCATCGTTTCCAATGTTTTCGCCATAGTCCGGTTTCCTTTCTCGGAAATACAACTAGCGTGAAGGATGCCAAGGCTAAGCCACCGTCTTCTCAGCTGGGTTCTGGCATCAGTAGCTTCATGCGTTTCAAGGATATGACCACTGTCCTGCAAAGTCATTCAAAAAAATTTTCAAGCCTCCCCGCGTACGAAAACACCCGATTTCCATTCATTTTCCGCAAAGGCGGTCAGCAAACGCAGTCCGGCTGATTCATACGCGGTTTGAACTTGGGCAAACTCCGTTTGCAGGATGCCGGCAAGGATGAGAGCCCCTCCCGGCTTCACTGTGGCAATGATGCGCCGCTGTTCAGAAATGAGCAGGTTGGAAATTAAATTCGCACAGACAATGGAAAATTGACGCTTGGCCCGCAGCGGAAGGCGGGTGACATCCGCCTGAAGGATGCGAATTTTCTCGGTGACGCGGTTGCGTCTGGCATTGGTGCGGGCCACCGCCACGGCGTCCGGGTCGAAGTCAAAGGCTTCCACCGGGGTACAGCCAACTTTGGCAGCGGCGATGGCGAGAATGCCAGAGCCGGTGCCGATATCCAAAAGCGACACTTTTGCCGGGCGATTCGTGCTGGCGCTCTTGGGCCGGGCGGAAAGTTCCACCAGCTGGCGAAGGCAAAAACCGGTGGTGGGATGTTGGCCGGTCCCGAAACTCAGGCCCGGATCCAAGATGACCACCGCCTGTTTCTTCTTTGCCTTTTGGCGGCTCCAACTCGGCTTCACCAGAAGCGACCCGCCAACCTCGATGGGATGGAAGTGGCGTTTCCAAGATTCCGCCCAGTTTTCGCGGGCGACCTTCTGCAGGTCAAGGTTTCCCGACCCGATCGACAAGCCGCACGACTGGATGTGTCGCAGGCCGTTAGTCAAAGCTTTCTCCGCCAATTTCCAGTCCGGCTTTTTCGGCACGTAAACCGTGATGATGGCCACGCCGGTTTCAATGTTCGTGTACGCCGCGGCCGGCTGGCTGAAATAGTTCGACAGCAGTTCGCCGACGGCATCCTCGGCCAGAGGGGTGGTGGAAATGGAAACGGACCAGAGTGTTTTGTTTTTCACAGGGAGGCCTCCCGCCACGGGGTGAAGTTGAGAAACTGGATTTCGGTCTTGTGGGGAAACAGTTCGACGCGCGTGACGCTGGCGTAGTCGATTTCAAACGACGCCATTTTCGGCAGGGGCAGATCGAGCAGAATGGCGAGCAGCATGCGGATGACGCCGCCATGACAGAAGACCGCCGTGCGCCGCAGCGGCTGTTGTTGGAGGATGGTTTTCAGGCACGGCCCGACGCGGGCGCGATACGTGGTGCTGTTCTCCGCATTCGGAATGCCCCCGCGGTCCAGCAATTCCAACCATTGAAAGGCGCTGACCCCGAACTTCTCCTGCACCGCCTCCCAGCCGAGTCCGGTCCAATCGCCGAAGTCCACCTCGCGCAAATCCGGAAGAGTCACCGGCTGCAGGGGAACATGGGCAAGGCTCGGCGCCAACGTTTGCTGGACGCGCTTCATCGGACTGGCATAGATCGCGTCCAGGGGCTGGCGTTTTACCCACTCGGCCAGCGCCGCAGCCTGTTCATGGCCGCGGGCGGAGAGGTTCATGTCGATTTTTCCGCCGAACACGCGGTGATATTTTTCCTCCACCTCGGCGTGGCGGATCAGGAGCAGTGAAGTGTGGGTGCGCACGGGAAAAAGAAAATCAAGCCAGGGCCTGCTGCTGGGCGGTGAGCAGTTCCCGGATGCCGGTCTTGCCCAAAGCGAGCAACGCGGCCAGTTGCGCTTCGCTGAAAGTCGCCTCCTCGCCGGTACCCTGAAGTTCGATGAATTCACCGTTCGCATTCATCACGATGTTGAAGTCCACCGCGGCGGCGACATCCTCGGTGTAACAAAGATCCAGCAGGGCCTGTCCGTGAACCATTCCGACACTGGCTGCGGCCACGCCATGCAGGATGGGGCTTTCCGTGAGTTTGCCCTCGGCCATCAATTTCTTCACCGCCAGCGACAAGGCGACAAAAGCGCCGGTGATGGCTGCGGTGCGGGTTCCGCCGTCGGCCTGCAACACATCGCAGTCCACGCAAATGGTCCGGGGACCGATTTTCTCCAAGTCAATCGCCGCCCGCATCGCGCGGCCGATGAGCCGTTGAATTTCCTGGGAGCGTCCGTCAATCTTGCCCTTGCTGATGTCGCGCGCTTTGCGTTGCAGGGTGGAGTAGGGGAGCATGGAATACTCCGCCGTGATCCAGCCGCCGGTCACGTTCTGTTCCTTCATCCAGCGGGGAACCGTTTCCTCGACCATCACCGCGCAGATGACCCGGGTGCTGCCCCATTCGATGAGTGTCGAACCCGTCGCATTCGGGGCGATATGGTTGAGAAAACGCAGCGGACGCAACTGGTCGGCGCGGCGGCCGTCGGCGCGGAGCGAAGGATGGGCAGGTTTCGGTTCTGGCATAAATCTGCGGCATGGTAATGTCCGGCTTGATGATGGCAACGAGGAAACCAACGCGGCTGCTGATGCTTGACCGGAAGCTATGCGGCTGCTAGTTCTGGCCCGTTCCGAAGGACAACCCAACTACCACTGACCAAACCTATGAAGACCTTCAAGCAACTGACCCTTGCGGCCGTGTTGAGCCTCTCTGCCTTCACCGCCACGGTTCGCGCCGAGATTCAAACCGTCCTGAATGTGACCGCCACCGCTTTGATTCAGCGGGATTCCACGGACAATGGGACCAACACCATCACTCCTTCGCCCGCCGTGCGAACCTTCACCACCAAGACGATCTTGAAGCAGCTGGCTTTGGACAAATTCATCCTGGGTGATTATCCCGCCACCAATTTTCCCGCCGGCGCCAAGCTGGTCATGATTTTCAGCGGTGAAGGCGCCACCTTTCAGGTCGTCAGCCGGACGAATGAGTTTCTTGTCGATGTCTCGGACATTTTTCATCTCGAAGTCGGAGAGCGGCAGGTGTTTTCCGGCAAGGTGAACGACGACACCAGCCTGCCCAATCCCTCGGTCACCGAGCGCCGGATGGTTTCCCTTGAGTTCGACGACACTGAAATTACCGGCGGCGGCGACGTGAAGTTTGTCCTGATCGGCCTGATGAAGTCGGTCACCACCGACACCAAACCAAGTGTGACCACGGGGCGCTATGTGGAAACCCAAAACCACAGCGTCACCCAGGCATCGGGACACGGGGCTTATCTGGGCGCGGATGCCGTCATTACGGGCAGCTTTAACGCCATCGGCTCCGCGGTTTTAGAAGCGTTCTAAAGCCGACTTTTCAAAGTTTCCAGGCTCGGTCGGCCTTTGCCTCCGGGGGGATTTCTCCTGTGGCGGAGGTGCTTTGACTCCCCCGTTTGAGTTGGTTTACACGCTTGACCGTCACTCATAAACGACTTATACCCCTGCCATCCAATTCAACTTCAACCCATTGAAACTATGACTCTCACTAAACGGGATTTGGTGACGCGCATCAGCAACGAGACGGGCCTGGTTCAGCAGCAGGTTCTGGATATCGTGCAAAAAACCCTTGATTACATCGCGGAAGCGCTCGCAAAAGGGGACAAGGTGGAGCTGCGAAACTTTGGGGTGTTTGAAGTCAAAGTTCGCAAGGCCCGGGTGGGACGCAATCCCAATGCGCCGGAAACCGACGTGCCGATTCCGGCCCGGGCGGTGGTCAAATTCAAATCCGGCAAGGAAATGCGCGCCCAGGTGCTGAAGCTTGGCGCGAACCTGCCCAAGGCTTGAAACGACCGGCGGCTCGCCTGCGCCGCCCTTTAAGTTCGCGGTGGTTGAACGACCGACACCACCAGCGCCTCCGGCAGCAGATATTTTTGGGCGACCTGCTGCGCCTGTTCAAGAGTCACGCTTTCATACCGCGCATCTTCCTGCTCCATGTTGGCGTAGCCCAACCCGTAAAGCTCGTCCAAGGCCGCGCTCAGGGCGAGGCTGCCGAGGTCCTGCCTTGAAATTTTCTTCTGCCCGATGATCTTGGCTTTGGCCCGCTTGAGTTCGGCTTCCGTCAAACCCTCGTTCCGCAGCAGTTCCGCCTCGCGCAACAGTTCCGCTTCCACAAGCGCCACCTTCTCCGGCATGGTTCCGCAGTAGAAAGAAAAGTATCCCGGCGCCACTCCGGGGAAATGCTGGGCGCCAACGTAATAAGCCAGGCCGAGTTTTTCCCGCACGCGCAGAAACAGCCGCGAACCGAGGTCGCTGCAGCATTCCTGCAGCAGGTCCAGCGCGTAGCGGTCGGGACTGTGCAGCGTGGTGCCACGAAAACCGATCACGATGACCGCCTGCTTTTTGTCGCGGGTTGCCTCCACGCGTTGGGGTTGCGAAAGGGCGGCCGGGGCAAAGCCGGCGAATGAACCAAGCCGGGCGCCGCCGGATTTCCAGTTTCCAAAGGCCCGCTCCACCGCCACTTTCACGTCGGCGGCCCTCACATCGCCGAAGATCGCCAGAACGCAGTTCTCAGGCGTGGTCAGGCGTTGATGCAGGGCCTGAAGATCGGACACTTGAAGGCGGGGAACGCTTTGCTCGGTGCCGTTGACGTCGAGGCCGTAGCTGGAATCGCCGAACAACGCCCGGCGCATGCCGTTGCCCGCGCTCTTGAGCAGGTTGTCCTTCGCGGCGGCAATTCCCGCGAGTTGCACCTCACGTTCCCGTTCGAGCGCCTCCGCCGGAAAGGTCGGGTGCAACAAGACGTCCGCCACGAGATTCAAGCCGGTCAAGAAATCACCGCTCATGACCTCAGCGTTCACCCCGAAGCTGTTGTTGCCGCCATAGCTGTCAATGTGTCCGCCGACCGATTCAATCTCGCGGGCTATGTCATCCGCGTTCCGGCTGGTGGTGCCTTTGAGCAGCAGCTTGCCGGTCAGCTGGGTGACGCCGTTGTTCGCCGCGGTTTCGGCGAGGACGCCGCCCTGGAACACCGCGCGAAATTCGACGAACGGCAGCCGATGACTTTCCTTCACAAGCAGGCGCAGGCCGTTGGGAAGTTCAAACTTTTGAATGGCGTGGTCAACGGTTTGTTCCGTCACGGCGGAGGGTTTGGGCGCCGTGCCGGTCGGGAGCAGGGCGTAGAGCGTGCGGTTTTCCGCCGTGAGATACTTGCGCGCGACGCGTTGAAGGTCGGCCGGCGTGACGTGCTTGATGGCCTCCAGGTAACGGGCGGAGAAATTCAAATCGCTGGCGATGAGCCAGCTGCCGCCCAGGTCCTGCGCCTGGCCCTGCATGGTCTTGCGTGCGGAGAGCAGGCCGGAGATGAACTGCTTCTCGGCCTTGAGCAGTTCGTCCGCGGCCACGGGCGAGCTTTTCATCTTCTCAATTTCCGCCAGCAGCGCCGTCCGGGCCTCGGTGAACTTGTCCGCGTCCACGAGCGCGCTCATTCCAAACAGACCCGCGCCGCCGGGATTGTAGGTCCAGGCATCGGCATGATGCACCACGCCCAGCCTCTCGCGCACTTCGCGATACAGCCGCGAACTGCGGCCGCTTCCCAGCAGGACTGCGAGGACATCGAGCACCGGCACATCGGCGTGGCGCGCCTCCGGAATGTGCCAGCTGAAGTGAAGGTGTCCGAGTTCAATGGCGGCCTCCTCGATGATTTCCCGAGCCGCAATCTGGTCCGGCTCCTTCGGCAGCACCATGGGCGGCATCGGCCGCGCCTTGGTCTGCGCGTAGGCGGCTTTGATCTGGGCAATGACCTCGGCCTGCTGCACGTCACCCACCACGACGTAGAAGACATTGTTCGGGGCGTATTTTTCGTGGTAGTAGCCGCGGATGTCTTCCGGCTTGAGTTCATTGAAAATGTCCGGGTAGCCGATGATGGTGAACCGGTAGGGGCTTTTCGTGTACGCGGCTTCAAACAGGCGCCGGCTCGAACGTCGGCCGGGATCGTCGTGGCCCATGTCCATCTCGCGCCGGATGACATCCATCTCCTTCGCGAGTTCCTCCGGCGGCAGCGTCGCGTGCTGCATGATGTCGCAGAGAATGTCGATGGCCGTGTGTGCGCCGGTGTTCGGGACGTCGATGTGGTACACCGTCCGGTCAAAGCTGGTGTAGGCGTTCATGTAGCCGCCCGCCTCCTGCACCTCCTGGTCAATGCGCGCCCCGGGCCGAGTCGTGGTGCCCTTGAACAGCATGTGTTCGAGCACATGGGACAATCCCGCCCCGAGCCAGCGGCCTTCGTGAATGCTGCCCGCCGCGCACCATGCCTGCACGCTCACCACCGGCGCGCTGTGGTCCTCCCGCACGATGATGTTGAGACCGTTTTCGAGGGTGGTGAGGGTGACGCCGGGAGGCATCGAGGGAATTTCGCTGGCCGAAGAATGTGTCGTCATTGCAATCGAACGGGAAGGGTAGGGGGAAACGCCTTTGGGGCAAAGGCATTTCGCAGGCCTCGCCCGCTGCGTAACAACTATCATTTGCAATCAAACAAGGCGTGTGTTGTATTATGCCCCGACACGGCGGCAATGCCGTTCACCGAAATTATCTATGCAAACGACTACCGAAGAAACCACAGTGACGTTGAAGATCAAAGAGCTTTGCCAGGCCATTCTGGACGAGCCGAGCCTGCGCACCGCCCGCGCAAACATCGACAAGTTCATGGCCGACGACCAGGCCAAGGGCCAGTATGAAAACGTCATGCAGAAGGGCCAGTCGCTGCAGCAGAAACAGCATCAGGGCCAGACGCTCACCGCCGAGGAAATCTCCGCGTTTGAGAAGGACCGGGACGCACTTCTCAAGAATCCCGTCGCCGTGGCGTTCATGAACGCCCAGGAAGAGCTTCACCACGTCCATGAATCCGTGAACAAGCACGTCAACAAGACGCTCGAACTCGGACGCATTCCGACCGACGAAGACATGGAAGAAGGTAGCTGCGGCCACGGCTGCGGCTGCGGTCACGGACACAGCCACTGATTAGCCGGTTCATCTTTCCCGGACGAGGACAGCAATGTTTTCGTCCGGTTTTTTTTTACCCAAGTCAGTTGGAGGAAAAACGGGAGACGTCCAGCCATTCCATTTGGTAGCGTCGCGGGTCGAGCTTGGCGCGCAGGGTCAGCACATCCATGTCCGACTGCATCCGCGGGCTGGGCGCGGACGTGGAGCGGCCGGAAAAGAACACCAGCTCGCCTGGGAGGGGCAGCAGATTGGGCGACCCGCTGTCGCCGGATTTCCAGGTGTTGTTGACGAACGGCGGAAAGCCCGCCGACACATTCCCGCCCTGTTCGGTCTGATAAACCACCAGCTGACCGATGGCCGCCGGGGGCATTTTTTCAAACACCGGGGTCAAGTCCGCCACGCGAATGGGGTCAATTGCCGGTGGCAGGTCGCGCGCAAAGAAAAGGATGGTGTAGTCGAATCCTTTCCCGGCCTGCACCAGGGCGCTTTGGACGACCATCTCCACGACGTCGTTGTTCGTGGTGCAGAAATAAACCCGCTGGCCGCTGAAGTGCGCGGTGATCCCGCCCGGCCCCATGGAATGGCCCCGGGTGTAGCCATGCCGGCGGGTCAGCGCCGTGACCGGCACCTGGCCGTGTCCGCCCTGTGCCGTCCAGCACTGGGAGATGGCGGTCTGACCCTTGAGGCCGTGAACAAGGCTGCGCGGGTTCCAAGCCAGTTCGGGGCGGGTGATGGCGGGGAGTTGGTCCCCGTTCACAAAGCTGCTGGGGAAATTCGTCGGCAGGGAATACTCCCGCCACATCTGCATTTCACGGCTGTTGGTCTGGGCAATGAAATTGGTCCAGACGAGATAACCCAGCGAACCCGGCGAGAAAACCATGCCGGGATTTTTGGTCGCCTGGCTGAACGCCGGCCACGTCGCCAGCCAGAGAATCAACGCCGTGCACGCGCGAAGGTTTCTCATGGCTGGCGAGCGATTGGAGTCACAGCCGGTTCAAGGCGCTGAGCACCGCCTTCACGGAGGCGAGCTCGATGTTGGTGTCCACGCCGGCGCCCCAGCGGGTTTTGCCGTCGGCGGTTTTGATCTGGATGTAGGCGATGGCCTTCGCGCCTTCGCCGGAGCTCAGCGCGTGCTCGCTGTAGTCGGCGATTTCAAAACGCGGCTCGCCGGCCTGGGTGAATCCATGGACCAACGCCGCAAGCGGACCGTTGCCGCTGCCGGAGAGCTGCAATGACTTTTTGTTGCAGGTCAATTTCGCCCGGCACTTCACCAGACCGTTGCGGCTGTCCGTCTCGAACGATTTCAACTGCCACGGCGAGATGCGGTCGATGTATTCCTTCCAGAACATCGCCTTCAATTCCTTGCCGGTGACCTCGCGGCCCAGCCGGTCCACGGCATCGTTGGCAATCGGGCCGAACTCGCGCTGCATGTCCTTGGGCAGCGCGATGCCGAACTCGCTTTCGAGCAGGTAGGCGACGCCGCCCTTGCCGGACTGCGAATTGACGCGGATGACTTCCTGATATTTCCGTCCAATGTCCGCCGGGTCGATGGTGAGGTAGGGGACGTCCCAGTGCTTCTTGTTTTTCTCCCGCTCGGCCAAGCCCTTCTTGATGGCGTCCTGGTGCGAGCCGCTGAACGCGGTGAAAACCAGTTCGCCGGCATACGGCTGGCGCGGCGGCACAGTCATGCCGGTGCAGCGCTCGTAAACCTCGCGGATGCCGTTCAAGCCGGAGAAGTCGAGCTTCGGGTCGATGCCGTGCATGTAGAGGTTCATCGCCACGGTGACGACGTCGAGATTGCCGGTGCGCTCGCCGTTGCCGAACAACGTTCCCTCGACGCGGTCCGCGCCGGCCAGCAAACCGAGTTCGGTCGCGGCCACGCCGGTGGAACGGTCGTTGTGCGTGTGCAGGGAGATGATGAGCGAGCTGCGCTTCTTGATGTTGCGGCACATCCATTCAATCTGGTCGGCATAGACGTTGGGCATCGCGACCTCGACCGTGTCCGGCAGGTTCAAAATCATCTTCCGCTTCGGCGTCGGCTTCCAGACGTCCATGACCGCCTCGGAGATTTCCAGGGCGAACTCCGGTTCGGTGGCGGAGAAACTCTCCGGCGAATACTGGAGCATCACCTCGGTGCCTTTGAGCCGGTGCAGGCGGTCCTTGATCATCTGCGCGCCCTTGACGGCGATGGCCTTGATCTCGTCCTTCGACTTGCCGAACACGACGCGGCGCTGCGCCGGGGACGTCGAGTTGTACATGTGGATAATGACCTTCTTCGCACCGATGAGGGACTCGACGGTGCGCTCGATCAAGTCTTCGCGCGCCTGGACGAGGACCTGCAACCAGACGTCCTTGGGCACGCGCTTCTCTTCGATCAGCCGGCGGTTGAAGGTGAATTCCGTGTTGGAGGCGGACGGAAACCCGACCTCAATCTCCTTGAAGCCGATTTTGACCAGCGTCTGGAAGAGTTCGAGCTTCTGGCTGACGTTCATCGGCACGGCGAGCGACTGGTTGCCGTCGCGCAAGTCCACGCTGCACCAGCGCGGGGCCTGGCGGATGACACGGCCGGGCCAGCGACGGTCGGGCAGCTGCACCGGCGGATACGGGCGGTATTTCTTTGACGGGTCTTTGAGCATGATGTTTCGCTTTCTTGTTAATGCCGTCCGGCGGTCAGGTAAATAAAAAACCCACCGCCGAAGCCGGCAGTGGGTTGGTAAAGTGTTCGGTGAACGTCTAAAACCCGCCTGCCGCGCTGTTCAGCAACAGCGCCTTCGTAAGCAGCAGGTTCAAGTTAAAATTCACGGGCGTGAAGCTAACAACCGGATTCTCCGGGGTCAAATTCATTTTCCGGCGGAGCCCTGTCAAAACGTCACGCCGATGGCGGTATGAATGCGCAGGTCGTTGTTCGCCACGTTTTGCGCGGGGTTGGTGTCGAAGAGGTCGAGCAGGCTGAGGTTCAGCGAAATGTTTTTCCACAGCGCATAGGTCAGGGTCGATTCCGCCCGCGCCCGGAAGTCCGAGGAGTCGGCGCGCGGCAGATACTCCAGGCGCTCCTTGAAGGTCAGGTCGCGGTTGATCTTCCAGGTCGCGTCCTGGCTCAGCCGGAAGAAAAGGTTCTTGGTGGTGGTTTTGTCCGAGCGGAACTGCTCCTGATAGTCCAGACCCGCTTCGGCGTTGAGCAGCAGGCTGGGCCGGGAAATCATATGGTAGCCGAGGCCGGGGCCGATTTCATATTGCAGGTCGATCTTGCGGACTTCGTCGTAGCCGATGCCGGCGAGGTCATAAACAAACCACCGCCCGGTGCGGAAGTCGAAGTCCGTCTTGTTGCTGGCGAACATGCGGTTCGCGGACAGGATGCTCTTGGTCGTGCTGCTGGTGTTGGCCGGGCGGGTCAGGCCGTAGTCGAGCGTGTAGTCCAGGACATTGCGGAACGAGTGCGACGGGTTGGCGAGGTAGGGGCGGGTGTAATAATACTTGAACTTGCCGTAGTAAATTTCCTGGTTCTTGGGACCGGACAGGAAGTCCGCGCCGGCGCTGACCTCGATCTTCCAGTTCTTCGGCTTGGGAATCACCACGGGATTCGATTTCGACAGGGCCACCGTGGCCGGGGCGACGGTGGCGGGCGGAAGGGACTTGGACGATGTCTCCGGCCCAAGCTTCAGCCCGGCCTCGCGGCGTTCTATTTCGGAAAGGGGAATCTCCAGTTTTTTGACCCACGACGTGGAGAGGACAACGTGGTTGGTTGTTTCCGAAACCACCTCGCCGCCAATGCGGTCGCCGTTCTTCAAATGCAAAATTATCGGCTCGGCACGCAGGGCAGGGGCCAGGGCGAGCAGAACTGCCGTCGCCAATCGGGCGACGGCCGGCTTTGTCAGATTCAAATGCTTGGGCAACATCATGGGCCTTCCAGCTGCTGGAACGATGGTTCAGACGCACCGGAAAAAAATATCTTCAACCCATAGCACGGAAAATTTACCTGCGGCAAACGAAATCATGACCGGACCAGGCGAGACCGCCGCCAATCCAAGGAATCAAATCCACACCATAAGCACTGGCTCTACTTGGTTTGTCGGCCGCCAACGGTGGTATGTTTGAATCAAAGGCCGGCGACATTCGCGCATCCGCGCCGTCTTTGATAACACTCAAAACTTCAATTCTTATGAAAAGCCTTAGTCCATCGGTCATGCTTGCGGCGGCCATCGCCTTGCTTCCGGCGACGGCGAAAGCGGTGGCGATCACCATCCTGAACGATCTTGGTTCGGAAATCGCCGGAACGTTTAAAAGCCAGATTCCGATTAGCGCCAGCAGAACTGGCTATGACTGGTACGGCGGTTTTTCAGGTTCGTATTGGAGCGGCAGCATGAAATTTCTTTGCTCGCCCGACACCGGCGCCATTGTGTCGCTTGTTCCCTCCTTCAGCGCCACGCCTAATGCCGGGGGGACGAAGCTGGAAGGAAATTGGGAAACGGGCTTCTATTATGACCGACCCGGGAGCGGACGATTCATCTTCCAGCAATTTTCGCCGACTCCCTACAGCGCCGGGGGGTTCTTGGTGGATGGAAGGTTTGTTTATGATTCAACCTCGCACGTCCTGAACATCAACGGCACCTTCGCCGTGTCGAAATCGGGCCGGTTCCTTGCCCTGCCCGATGGTGGTGGCACGCTCCAACTCGCGATGATTGCCGTGCTGCCCTTGTTCCTGTTTGGCAGGTGGTGTACGGCCCGGGAAGGCAGATGAAAGCTTCCGCGGCGGCATGCGCGCGCGTTGGTGTCCGGCGGAAAACCCCAGATGCGAAGGCATCGAAACGTCCCGTAGCGCAGACACGATTCCGGGAAGGCGCTTTGATGCAGGCAGGGGGTCACCCGCTTGGGCTGGCGCGGGCTGGTGGTGGCTTCTTTGCAGGCTTGATGTCCGGGGCGTGATTTCGTATAAGAATCCTTGAACCCATCTGATCGGGCAAAAATGATTATGAAACATCTTTCGGCATCCAGCTCAACCACCCGGCGCGGCGGCTTCACCCTGATTGAACTTCTGGTGGTTATTGCGATCATCGCCATTCTGGCGGCGATGCTCCTGCCGGCGCTTTCCAACGCGAAGGAGAAGGCCAAGCGTGCCACCTGTGTCAACCATCTGCATCAGATTGGTGTGGGCCTCTCGATGTATTTCCCCGACAACCGCGAACGCGTTCCCCCTTGTTCTTGGCCGGACACCAGCGGTTCGGACAATGACGCAACTTACGATGCCTATAACGGCAGCCTGACTTCCACCGACGTAAAAAACCTGGGCTACCTGTGGGAGGGCAAGCAAATGCCCAACGCCCGCGTGTTTTATTGCTTGAGCGGCACCCAGGCCAAAGGCATCGGCACCACGGGTTTTTATGCGGCCGAGCGCACTTACGAAAACTATTCCAACGGCGGCAAGAGCTGGCCGGCCTTTTATCCCGGTGATGGCAATCTGCGGGTGCGGATTGGTTACACTTACTTTCCGCAGTCCGGCACCCGGACGCTGGCCAGCCGAACCGTTGGCGGACGTCCTGCCTTCAGCCCGCCTGCGGTGGCGGTCAAGTCATTGGAGCTGACCGCGAGATTTGCGATCACCTCGGATCTCGTTTACCGGATGGACATGATCACCCACCGCGCCGGCCTGCAGAAGGGCATGGGGCTGAATGCGCTGTTTGGCGACATGCACGTGCAATTTCAGCATGAGCCGACATTCTTCGACACCGTCAACTTATGGAATGTCAGCGCGAACGGAACCACCACCAGCATTGAAGACAACGGCGACGGGTTCCGCTGGTTGTTGCAGGCCTTCAAGCCGTAAATTTCGTCGCGTCATTCTGATGCGGTCCAAGCCAGCCTGCGGGCTGGCTTTTTCTTTCTTACCACCGAGCGCCGGCCATCCAAACTTTCGTAAAAACCGGCTCGCCAAACCGGGGGGATTTTCTATCCTGACGGTTCTTTGAATTATGTTTACCGGAACCTACACCGCAATCGTCACGCCGTTTAAGAATGGAAAAATCGACGAGCCCGCGCTCGCCCGTCTGATCAAAATGCAGGTCAAGGGCGGCGTGGACGGCATCGTTCCCGTCGGCACCACCGGCGAATCGCCCACCGTCGATTACAAGGAGCACATCCAGATCATCGCGCTCAGCGTCAAATACGCGGCGGGCAAGATCAAGGTGCTCGCCGGCACCGGCGGCAACTCGACCAGCGAAGCCATCTATCTCACGCAGGAGGCCGAGAAGGCCGGGGCGGACGGTTCGCTCCAGGTTGCGCCTTATTACAACAAGCCGACCCAGGAAGGGTTGTTCCAGCATTTTCATGCCGTCGCCCGCGCGACCAAGCTGCCGATCATCCTCTACAGCATTCCCGGTCGTTGTGGCGTCGAGATCGCCGTGGACACGGTGGACCGACTGGCTCATGACAGCGTCAACATCGTCGGCATCAAGGAAGCGGGCGGCAACGCGGACCGCGTCAGCCAGCTGCGCGCGGTGCTCGGGGCGCGGTTCAACATCCTCAGCGGTGACGATTCCCTGACGCTGCCGTTCATGTCCGTCGGCGCGGACGGCGTCATCAGCGTGGCATCGAACATCATCCCCCGCGAAGTCAGCCACATGGTCAAGGCTTACGCCAAGGGCAAGCACTCCGTGGCGCTCAAGCTGCACCAGAAGTTTTACCCGGTCTTCAAGGACCTGTTCATCGAAACCAACCCCGTGCCGGTCAAGGCCGCGCTGGCCATGATGGGCGTGTGCGAGGAGGAATACCGCCTGCCGCTCGTGAAGATGAGCGCCAAGAACCGGGAGACGTTGCGCGAGACTTTGATCGGCTGCGGCCTTTTGAAATAACCGGCGGAGCAATCCCATGACGACGAAAATCATCATCACCGGCGCCAAGGGCCGCATGGGCCAGGCGCTGATCCGTTGCGCGGCGGCCATGCCGGCCTTGCAGGTGGTCGGCCAGATCGACCAGGGCGACGACCTCAACGCCCTCATCGGCAAATGCGACGCCGTGATCGACTTCAGCTTTCACAGCGCCACGGCGGACGTCACCGAGATTTGCCAGCGGAACAAGAAAGCGATTGTCATCGGCACCACCGGCCATTCACCGGACGAGAAGGCGCGCATCACGAAGTGCGCGGCGCAGATTCCCATGGTGATGGCGACGAATTTCTCCACCGGCGTGAACACGCTCTTCTGGCTGACGCGCAAGGCGGCCGAAATCCTCGGGCCGGCGTTCGACCTTGAAGTTGTCGAGATGCATCACCGCCTGAAGAAGGACGCACCCAGCGGCACGGCCACGACGTTGCTGGAAATTCTCGGCGACGTCCGGAAGCTTCAATTGAACGAAGCGCTCCGTCATGGCCGGGAAGGCATCACCGGCGAACGCACCAGCGGCGAGATCGGCATTCATGCCATCCGCGGCGGCGACGTGGTCGGGGACCATACGGTCATCTTCGCGAACGTCGGCGAACGCGTCGAACTCACCCACAAGGCATCAAGCCGCGACACCTTTGCCAACGGCGCTTTGCGCGCCGCCCAATGGGTCGTCCAACAAAAGCCCGGCCTGTACGACATGCAGGACGTGCTGGGGTTGAAATAGGCTGAAAGCGGGCTGTGAAAGTTGATCGATACAACTTTGACCAGCTTGCCAACAGCGGTTTTCAATTGTTGCGCAACGTTCTTGCCGAAGAGGAATGTAATGTTTTCGCCCAGGAGCTTTCGGCCTTGTTTGCGGAGGAACTTCGTTCGGAATCCCGGCGCATCGGCGGGGTGAGAAACCTCCTCCGCACACACGATCGAACATCAAGATTGGCCCGTTCGCTTGAGGTGGTTCTTGAATTGGGTCGCCGCACTGGCAAACACTATTTCCCGGTTCGCGCCATCTTCTTCGATAAAACTCCTGAAGCGAACTGGCGCGTTCCGTGGCATCAGGATGTGGCGATAGCTGTAAATCAGCGAAAAGACACTGAGGGGTTTGATGGCTGGTCGGTGAAGGACGGTGTGGCTCATGTGATTCCGCCTGCTGAAATTCTGGCAGGGATGATAACCGTGAGAATCCATCTGGATCGCTGCTATGTTTCGAACGGTGCGCTACGGGTCATCCCAAAATCTCACGGTTTGGGCAGGTTGAGCCCGGAAAAGGAAGCCGAGTTGTTAAAGCAGTCACAGGTTGTTTGCGAGGCGGAGCGTGGGGATGCGCTCTTGATGAGACCATTGCTGTTGCATGCTTCATTGCCTGCGGAAAATCCAAATCATCGGCGAGTCCTGCACATCGAATATGCCAGTGGCGATCTGCCCAACGGCTTGGAATGGCATGAGCGCGCCAAAAAATAACTCTAGGATTGTTTATATTGCCCTCGGCTCCAATCTGGGAAACTCCCGCAGCCTCTTGCAGGCGGCCATGGAACGGTTGGCAGCTTTCTCCGCCGCGCCACTGGTCAAGTCGTCCATCATCGAAACCGCGCCGGTGGATTGTCCGCCGGGGGCGCCTAACTTTCTGAACGCCGTGGTGGAGCTGATTCCGCTGCCGACCGAAACGCCGGAATCCTTGCTCGCCAGGCTGCAATCGCTGGAGAAGGAATTCGGTCGTCAGCCCAAGCAGGTTCTCAACGAGGCGCGGCCGCTCGACTTGGACCTGATCGCCTTCGGCAATGAAACCCGTGCCAACGCGTCGCTGACCCTGCCGCATCCGCGGGCGCATTTGCGCCGTTTTGTGATGCAACCGCTGGCCGAGATTGCGCCGGCATTTGTTTTGCCCGGACAGGTCAGGACCGTGGCGGAACTGCTCGCGGCGTTGTGAGCTGTTGTTAAACCCGTTTGCACCCGTCCATCGAAGTGGCTAGAGTGCCGTCGTGGACTTGCCTCCAATCATTCTGGCATCAGCCTCACCCCGCCGCGCAGAGCTCATGCGCCAGCTTTCGGTTCATTACAGCGTCGTGCCCAGCGATGCCGCCGAGATGCATGACGACCAGTTGACGGCGCGGGAGGTTTCGCAGTTGAACGCCTACCGCAAGGCGCGCGCGGTGGCGAAGAAACATCCGGATGCCCTGGTGCTGGGCGCCGACACGCTGGTTTACCTGGGGACGAAGCTCTTCGGCAAACCGGCGGATGAGGAGGATGCGTATCGGATGCTCAAGGAGCTGTCCGGAAAAACGCACGAGGTGGTCACGGCGGTCTGCCTGCTGCAGTTGCGCACGCACCGGCAGAAATTGTTTTATGAAAGCACGGCGGTGACGTTCCGGGAACTCGACACGACCCAGATTCGCCGTTATCTCAAGCGTGTCCACACCCTCGACAAGGCCGGCGCGTATGCCATTCAGGAGGACGGCGACCTGATTGTGCAGGGGATTTCCGGTTCCTACACCAACGTGGTCGGGCTGCCGGTGGAAAGGCTCCGGCAGGAATTGGGCGTCTGGACATAGGCGCAGACGCCTTTGCCAGCGCAGATTTCGCGAGATTTGGCTGGTTTATGGAAAAGGAACGGTGCATCCTCCCTCATGCCGATTACCAAGCGTGCAGTGAAGAAGGCAAAACCCGCTGTTGCCAAGAAACCCAAGGCCGCCCGTCCTGCTCCGCTCCAACCCCTCGCCACCGGCCAGCTCTGGCGCGTGGCGGACATGAACCTCCGCGTGGGCCTCATCGGCAAGGTGCTGGTTCACTACAAGCTCGCCAAGCCCAATGCGGTCCGCATCCCCAATTCGGTCAGCGGCAAATCCACGGTCGAGCAGTACCTCCGCAAGAACAAGGCCGTGCTGATCGAGGGCTGAAAGCCCGTCAGCTTTTCTTCCCGCTCAGCTCCTGCCAGAGATGCGCGCTCATGCGCTGGCCCCTGGCAAAACAATCCAGGTCGAATTTCTCGTTCGGTGAATGCGCGTTGTCGTCCGGCAGCGCCAGCCCCAGCAGCAGTGTGTCCGCGCCGAGAATTTTTTTGAAGTCGTTGACGATGGGAATGGAGCCGCCTTCGCGCATCAGCACCGGTTCATGGCCGAACGCCGCCTTCAAGGCGCGCAATGCCGCCTGCGCCTGCTCGCCCGTGGGGGACACCAGATAAGGCTCCGCGCCGTGGCCGGATTTGATTTCCATCCGCACCGTTGGCGGGCAGTGCTTTGCCAGATGTTTGCGGACGGCGAGAATGATCTCCTTGGGATTTTGGTCGGGCACCAGCCGCAGCGTGATCTTCACCCGCGCCCAGGAGGGCACGATGGTCTTGCTGCCCTCGCCCTGATAACCGCTGGTGAGGCCGTTGATTTCGAAGGTGGGCCGGGCCGATCGCTGTTCCAGCGGCGTGAAGCCGCGTTCACCGAACAGCTCCGGCACGCCGAGGAATTTTTTGTAGTCCGACTCCTTGTAGGGCAGCCGCGCGAACTGCTTTCGCTCATAGGCGGAAAGCTTCTCCACGTCGTCGTAAAAGCCCGGCACGGTGATGTGTCCGCTGGCATCGCGCATTTTGGCCAGCAACTGGGCGAGGGCCATGGCGGGGTTTTCCACCGAACCGCCGAAGATGCCGGAATGCAGGTCCCGTGACGGGCCGTGCAGGGTGATTTCAAACGCGGCAATGCCGCGCAGGGCGTAGGTGAGCGTCGGATAATTTTTGCCGGGCATGCCGGTGTCGGAGACAACCACGGCATCGCATTGCAGTTCGCGGCGATGCTGCTTGAGGAACGTCGCCAGGCTTTTGCTGCCAACCTCCTCCTCGCCCTCGATGACAAATGTCAGATCGCAGGGCAGGGGCGTGCCGGTCTTCAGGAAGGCCTCCACGGCCTTGAGGTGGGCGAGGTTTTGGCCCTTGTTGTCGCTGGCGCCCCGGGCAAACAAGGAGCGGCCGACGATGCGCGGCTCGAAGGGCGAGGACTTCCACAAGTCGAACGGTTCGGGCGGCTGGACGTCGTAATGCCCGTACACCATGAAGTGCGGCCGGCGGCCGGGCCGCTTGGGGGTCTTGGCCAGCACGATGGGATGACCGGCCGTCGGGCAGAGCTTCGCGTCCAAGCCGATCTGGCGGCAATGTTTCACCAGCCATTCCGCACAGGCCTTCAGGTCCTTCGCGTGGGCGGGCTGGGCGGAGACGCTGGGGAAACGGACGTAGTCGCAGAGTTCCTTGACGAACCGCGGTTGATTGCTTCTGAGGTAATCGATGACAGCTTGCACGGCCGCGTTTTAACAGAAACGCCGCCGGCATGTCCATTCAAGGAATTGCGGCGGCGGAAAGGGAAAGCCGGCTGATCAGCGCAGTCGGAAGGTGATCCGGGCCTTGGTGAGGTCGTAGGGGGACATCTCGATGCGTACCTTGTCGCCGACGGTGAGGCGGACAAAGTGTTTGCGCATCTTGCCGGAAATGTGGGCCAGGACTTCGTGCTGGTTGTTGTTCAGCGCGACCTTGAACATGGTTCCGGGTAGCACCGTTTTGATGACGCCTTCCAACTCGATGGGCTGCTCAACGCTCATAGCTGCTTAAAAAAATGTTCCGGGATGCGGGAATCAAATCTCAATTCTAGCCAAAAAACTGCCTGCCCCGACTTTTCAAATCAAGTCAAATTCCGCTGTGGTGATGCTGCTTTGCCGGAGGGGGAGGGAAGGCCGGTGGTCTCCGGATGAAGAGGGGGGAGAATGGAGGGGGAGGCCACACTTTTTAGTCCCGCGTGTCTCCGGGGCTGTTAACGGACGCATCCTTCTCCGGATGCAGGCCGAAGGCGGCGAGCTTCTCCCGCATTTTCATGCGCGTGACCCCAAGCCAGCGCGCGGCCTTGCTCTGGTTGCCCTTGGCGAGTTCGATGGCCTGGCGATACAGCTCCGGTTCAAGCTCGGCGAGCATGGCGTCGAAGGCGTTCAACTGTTCGCCGTTCTGGGTGCGGGCGAGGAGATCGGCGATGTAGGCGGCGTGGGTTTGCCGGGAGGCGGCGACGGGCTGGCGGTTCTTCGCCATGATCTGCTGGACGTGTTCCAGGCCGATGGCGAAGGGGCGCGCGAGGAGCAGCGCCTGGCGGATGACGTTTTCCAGTTCCCGGACGTTGCCCGGCCAGGGCTGACGTTGCAGAAAGCCAAGGGCTTCGGGCTGGATCGCCGGCGCGGCCAGACCGAGTTCGTTGGCGTGGCGTTGAATGAAATACCTGGTGAGCGCGGGAATGTCCTCGGCGCGCGCGCCGAGGGCGGGCAGGGAAATGGTCACGACGCTCAGGCGGTAGAAGAGATCCTCGCGAAATTCCGACTCGCGGATGGCGGATTCCAGATTGCGATGGGTGGCGGCGAGCACGCGGACATCCACAGGAATGGTGGTCTCGCTGCCCAGCCGCTGGATGCAGCGCTCCTGCAGGACGCGCAGAAGCTTGGCCTGGGTGCTGGCGTTGAGGTCGCCGATTTCGTCGAGGAACAAAGTGCCGCCGCTGGCCTGCTCAAAGCGGCCGATACGCCGGGCCTGTGCGCCGGTGAACGCGCCGCGTTCGTGGCCGAACAACTCGCTTTCGAGCAGCCCGTCGGGGATGGCGGCGCAGTTGATGGCGATGAACGGCTTGTCCGCGCGGTCGCTGTGGTTGTAAATCGCCCGGGCGATCAACTCCTTGCCGGTGCCCGTTTCGCCGCGGATCAGGACGGTGGCGGGGGTGGCGGCCACGCGGCCGATTTCCTTGTAGAGCGCCTGCATGGCGCGGCTGTTGCCGATGATGGCGGAGTGGTCGGAGTTCACGCCGCCCATCTCGACGGGCTCGGACATGAGGCGGCTGCTTTTCACGGAGGAGGCGATGAGGTCGAGCAGTTCGTCGGGATCGAACGGCTTGAGGAGATAATCACACGCACCGCGCTTGGTGGCCTCGATGGCGGTCTCCGTGGTGCCGTGCGCCGTCATGAGGATGATGGCCTGCTTGGGCTTGGCGGCGTGCAGCCGGGTGACGAGTTCCAATCCGCCCAGACCGGGCAGGCGCAGGTCGGTGATGACCACGTCGTAGTGGTTCTTCAGGGCCAGTTCGAGGCCGGTGTCGCCGCGGGCGGCAAGGTCCACGGCGTAGCCTTCCGCGCCGAGAATTTTTTGCAGCGCGGCGGCGGTGCTGGCGTCGTCTTCGGTCAGGAGAATTTTAGGTTTCATGTTCCAGGGCTTGGGGCAGAAGGATGGCAAAGGTGGTGCCGCGTCCGGGCGACGTGTGGTAATGCAGTTCGCCGCGGTGTTTTTCGACGATGCGCGCGGCGATGGGCAGTCCCAGTCCGGTGCCGCCTTCCTTGGTGGTGAAGAAAGGATCGAAGAGACGTTTCTGCACCTCGGGCGGAATGCCCTTGCCGGAGTCGGTGACTTCGATGACGACGCGCGCGGATTCCTTTTTGCGGGTGGCGTTCTCCGCGGCATGGACGGCCAACTGGATGTTGCCGTCGCGGCCGATGCTGTCGGCGGAGTTTTGCACCAGGTTGATGAGCACCTGCTTGATCTGCTGGGGATCGACGCGGACCCAGACGGTGGCGGCCGGGGGGAGAGAAAGCTGGATGCCGTTTTTTTGGAGCGGGGAGCGCAGCAGGTCGGACACTTCCTGCAAGAGCCGCTGGGCGGGGATGACGACCAGTTCAGGTTCCGAAGGCCGGGCGAACTGGAGGAAATCCTTCACGATGCGTTCAAGCCGGTTGATTTCATTGGCGATGACCTGGGCGTCCTCGTTCTCCGCGCCGTCCGGCAGGGATTGCTTCAGCGTGAAGAGACGGAGCCGGATGGCGGTGAGCGGATTGCGGATTTCGTGGGCGACGCCGGCGGCAAGCACGCCAAGCGAGGCAAGCTTCTCCTGGCGGTCGATGATGTCCTGGCTTTCGGTGAGGCGATGTCGCAGCGGCGCGATCATGCCGCGATAAACCAGGACAAGGAGGATGGAGCCCAGGCCCAGCACCAGGGCGAGAAAGACCTGGAGCAGCATTTGAAAGACCTGGAGGGTGGTTTGAGATTCGTCGAGGAACGATTCAAAGGCGGAACGCTGCGCGCGAATAAAGTTGTCGCACAGGGCGAGGAGCTGCTTCGACTGGCTCTGAACCTTTTCATAGCTGGCGGGGAAGGTTCCGGCCTTCGATTGATACCAGGTTTTGCTGGTGTCGAGGAGTTTCCGGCTTTCGGCCAGGTATTCATTGTAGGCCTTGCCGACCTGGTTGAAGAAGTCCCGCTCCAACGGCGTGATGGCGTTCGTGCGGCTGTCCTCGAACCAGAACAGCAGATTTTGCGCATCCATCAGGAACGCGTCGTAATCCGCCTGGTCGCCGCGCAGCCGGTAGCGGAGCAGCGTTTCGTTCAAACGCAGAATGCCGGCACTCATGCGGACGCCGACGTAGAAGCTTTCCGGTTTCAACGAGGCAAAGTTCTTCTGCAGCCGGTCCACCCGTTCCCAGGTGGTGCGAGAAATCCAGAAGATTAAACAGGAGCCGATGAGCGCGGTGAGGATTAGCCCGGCGAGGCGCAGTTCGGGCTTGCGCGGGCCGCGGCTGGCACGGGAGGAGTCAGCGGTGGAATATTTTGTGCCAGCGCGAGATTTCATCGGGGGAGGCTCGCCCATCCGTCGGGGAGGGGTAAATCGGTCGGTCCGCTGCTTTCCAAATCATGATGCATGCCTGCAAATGCCAGTTTTAGGACATCTTCAACCCACAGAATCGCCACTCTAAATCAGGAATCGTTCCCGAATGTGCCCACGTCCCAAGGTTTTTCCGAAATATTTCCGGGAACCAATATGAAATCCACCACTCGTCGGCCTTTGTCCCAAAACCTGACTTCGCCCGCCGTCAGAACTGATAAGGCCGAATTTGGACGCCACGTTTGATGATGTTTAGGAGTGGCATGTCTTTTGCAAGTGACATTTCCATCGAAAATTCAGTTTTGAACAAAAATATCATGTGGATTCCCGTTCAAACCGCCGGTCGACAGATGAAAACCCGAACGCTTTCGCTGGCTCTGGCCTTGATTCTCCATGCAGCGCTGCTGCAACGCGCCCGCAGCGAGGATCAGCTGGCCTATCGCTACGGTTATTACCAGGAGAACGATGACCGCATCCGCATTGAAACCCACTCGGTGCTGTTTGATGTGGGTCTGAAGGAGGGCTTGATCTCCGCCAAGGGCGAATACGTCCACGACGCGGTCTCCGGCGCAACCCCCAGCGGCGCCGCGCCGGCGACGAAGTATAATTACAACTCCTTTCCTTTGCTGGGCTTTCAAATTCCCATCCTCGGCAACACCAACAACTCCAAGGTGCCGCTCCAGCACATGGAGGATGAACGCAACGCGGGTTCGCTCGAACTGCCGGTCACCCTGGGCATTCACACCATTACGCCGCAGTTTTCCTACAGCGAGGAGAGCGACTATCGCTCCGTCGGTGCGGCGCTCAACTACATCATCGCGCTGAATGAGAAGAACACTTTGATCTCAGCGGGCTGGGCGCACTCTTGGGACCGGGTCAACGACGACCTCGGCAAGCCGCAGAACAAGCGCAGCGATGATTTCCTGATCGGTGTCAGCCAGTTGCTAGGACCGAAAACAGTCCTCGGCTTCAACTTCACCTACGGCACGGCGCACGGATATCTGAACGATCCCTACCGTTTCATTGTCGCGGCGAACGACCTGCAGATTGACGCCGACAATCCCTCGGGCTACATCGAACAGCGCCCCGACAACCGCGACAAATACATCGGCCGTCTGTCAGTGACGCAGTTCATCACGCCGGCCAACGCCAGCGTGGAGGCGGCCTACCGCTACTACCACGACACTTTCGGCATTGACGCCCACCTGCTCGAACTGACCTGGTATCAAAAGCTCGGCAAGCGCGTCATCGTGGCGCCGGGATTTCGCTACTACTACCAGTCGGCGGCGAATTTTTACTACGACATTCTCCCCGACAGCGCCAACAAACCGCAGTATTACTCCTCCGACTACCGGCTCTCCAACCTGCAGTCGTTCACCGTCGGCGTGAATGTCACCGTCAAGGCGACCAAGTGGCTGATGTTCGACGCCGGTTACCGCTACTACGTGATGGACGGACTGGACAAGGTGACATCTTCGAGCGCCTATCCTTCCGCGAACGTCTTCTCCATCGGCGCACGACTGCTGTTCTAACATGGTTTCAACACCCCCAGTGAATGCCGGCGACGTCCTCGAACGAATCCGTCGTTCCGCTTCGACCTTGGCAGCCGGGTTGAATGTGACCCTGTCGTTTCACGCCATGGGCACGGTTTGCCGCGTGACCTGTCCCACCCATCCCGCTTCAGTGGTTAAGGGTTTTCATGAACAGGTTCTCCACTGGGTCGCGGCGTTTGAGGCGAAGTATTCCCGGTTCCTGGATGGCAGCCTGATCAGCCGCATCAACGCCGCGGCCGGCGAACACTGGACGGACATTGACGAGGAAACCCAGACGCTGCTGAAGCTCTGCGGCGAAATGTATTTCTTCACGCGCGGTGCTTTCGATCCCACCGCCCTGCCGCTCATCCGGCTCTGGAACTGGAAGGCGCAGCCTGTGGTCATCCCGGCCTCGGCCCAACTGGCGGAAGCCCGCGAACTGTGCGGCTGGAACAAAATCCAGCTTCGCCCCGGCGGCATCTTTCTGCCACGCCGCGGCATGAGCCTCGACCTTGGCGGCATCGGCAAGGAATACGCCGTGGACCGTGTGGTGCAGCTCGCGGCGCAGTGCGGCGTGGAAAGCGTCCTGGTGGACTTCGGCCAGGACATCCGTGTCGGCGGCCGTCCGCCGGCCAAGGGCGCGTGGCACATCGGTCTGGAAGACCCCAAGCAGCCCGGTCAATGCTGGGCGGGCGTGGCGGTCACCGGCCATGCCGTCGCCACCTCCGGCGATTATCTCCGGCACTTCGTCCATGACGGCCGCCGCTACGGACACATCATTGATCCGCGCGACGGCCAGCCGGTTTACAACCGCTGTCTGGCCGTGTCCGTCATCGCGCCCACCTGCACGGTGGCGGGAATCCTTTCCACCAGCGCCTTCATTCTTGGCCCGACCGAGGGCCTGCAGCTCATCAGCCAATGTCTGGGCGCCGAGGGCTGCATCACCACCGACCAGACGCGTCATCAAACCAGAAAATTCCATGAATATGTCACGCATTAAAAATCGTCTCTGCGCCGGATTGCTCGCGCTGGCCTGCGCCACCACAGCCTTCGCCGGCGGCAAAGGCGTCAAGGTCGGCGACGCCTTTCCCGATCTCGCCGGCTTTGGTCTCGAAGGCAAACTTCCCGACAACCTCAAGGGCAAGGTGGTGCTGGTGGATTTCTGGGCGTCGTGGTGCGGCCCGTGCAAGGAATCCTTTCCTGCGATGGACGAGCTTCAGAAAAAATATGCGGACAAGGGCCTGGTCATCATCGCCGTGAACGTGGACGAGGAGGTTTCCGCCATGAAAGATTTCCTCAAGGACCATCCCGCGACCTTCACCATCGTGCATGACGCCACGAAAAAGCTCGTGGGCACCGTCAACATCGCCTCCATGCCATCCTCGCTGGTCATCGGCAGGGACGGCAAGGTCGTCTCCGTGCACAAGGGATTTCACGGCAAGGAAACGTTGGCGCAGTATCAGAAGGAGTTCGACGAACTGCTGGGTGCAACCGCCGCCAAATAATTTCATGAAACGCAAACTTCCCTTTTATCTGCTGCTGGCGGGACTGTCGCTCGGCGCCGGCTGCACCACGGTGAAGCCCTGGCAGCGCAGCACGCTGGCCGACTACACCATGCGCGGCGACCGCGACCCGTTGACGGTGGCGAATGACGAGCACATCTACTTTTCCCGCGAGGCGGCCTCGGGCGGTCGCGGCGTGGGCGGCGGCGGCTGTGGTTGCAATTAACAAAGGATTTAAGCCATGAACATGTTCTCCTCGACCGGCATCAAAGCAGCGGGCGTCCTGTCGCTGGGATTCGCGGCAGTGGTTGGCGCGCGGGCGCAAAACCTCTTCGTGGTTTCGTCGCGCGTTGAATTGACGGACACCTCACGGGTGCTGCACGTCGCGTTTGCGATTCCGACCAACCATGTGTTGTACGCCGACAAGCTGTCCTTCCGCTGGAACGAGGCCGACAAGGTCGAGTTTGAGACGCCCAAGCCGACGGTCATTCACGACAAGTTCAGCGGCAAGGAGAAGAACATCTTCGCCCAATCCTTTGACGCCACGCACGAACTGCCGGCGGGAGTTTCCACGAACCTCCTGCTGACGGTTCACTTCCAGGGCTGCGACGAGGCGAACTGCTATTTCCCCGTGGACAAGACCTTCAGCATTTCCCCCAAGGGCATGGTGGCCGCGGTGGAGGCCGAAGAGGAAACCCCGGCGTCGCCGGTGGCAAAGGACCTGAACTCGCTGGCCGCCGGTTTCGACGTGAAGGCGCGTGGCAGCGGCTATCTCAATGAAAAGGACTTCATGGGTTTCCTTAACGAGACCGAAAAGTCCGGCTCGGCTACGACGGTGGTGCGCAGCGGGTTCTTTGGCGGCGTGCTGACCGCCTTGTTGATCGTGCTGGGCGGCGTGGCGTTGAACCTGACCCCGTGCATTCTGCCGATGATTCCGATCAACCTCGCCATCATCGGCGCCGGCGCCCAGGCCGGATCGCGCAAGCGCGGTTTCGCGCTCGGCGCCACGTATGCCGCCGGGATGGCGATTGCCTATGGCGTGCTCGGCGTGGTGGTGGTGCTGACCGGGGCGAAGTTCGGAACGTTGAATTCCTCGCCCTGGTTCAACCTAAGCATCGCCGCAGTTTTCCTGGTGCTGGCGCTGGCGATGTTCGACCTGATCGCCATTGATCTGTCCCGGTTCCAAAATTCTCCCGGCGGCGGCTCGGTGGAAACCAAGAGCAAGTTCATCCTGGCCTACACCATGGGCACCGTGGCGGCGCTGCTGGCCGGAGCATGTGTGGCGCCGGTGGTCATCTCGGTGCTGTTGCAGGCCGCAAATTTGCACAACCGCGGAGTGATGCTCGGCCTGCTGCTGCCATTTCTGCTGGGCGTCGGCATGGGGTTGCCGTGGCCGTTTGCCGGCGCGGGACTTTCCTTCCTGCCCAAGCCGGGCATGTGGATGGTGCGGGTGAAGTACGGCTTCGGAGTTCTCATCGCGCTGTTCGCGACCTATTACGGCTACATCGGATACGGCCAGATGCACGCCCAACATCCGTGGCCGGTCCGGGCGCGTCATGTGGAGGCCTCGATTGGTGCCGCGCCCGCCATTGACGGCGACCTTCGCGCGGCGCTGGAAGCCGCCAAGGCCGACGGTCGTCCGGTGCTGGTGGATTTTTATGCGAGCTGGTGCAAGAACTGTTCGGCCATGGAACACACCACCTTCGCCTCGGAAGCGGTGAAGAAAAGGCTGGGCGATTTTCACTTCGTCCGAATGCAGGCGGAGCGTCCGAACCAGCAGCCGGCCAAGGAAATCCTCGACCAATTCCAAGTCATGGGACTGCCCTCCTACGTGATTCTCAAACCAAAATCCGGGACCGTCCTCTGATTTTTCAAAGAAAGAACCGTTGAAATGAAGTCGCACCGATTATTTTCCCTTGGCCTGGCAATGCTGCTGCAGGTCATGCCCCTGAGCCGCGTGTTCTTCGCGGTCGCTCCCGCCGCCGGGTCCAGCTACGCCATCATAGCCATGTGGCTGGGCGGTGCGGCGGCGCTGCTGGGCAGCGTGGATGCCGTGTCAGGTGCTTCGAGCATTTCCGTGTCTCCGTCCACGGGCACGGTTGGCACACCTTATTCCGGAGCGGTGCAATACTCCGGTTCCCATGCCTCGTCGGCGAAGTCCTGGCAATTGACCAAGAACTGGCTCGGCAACCAGAGCGGATGCAACAGCGCCTATGAAATCGCTCCCGGTCTTTGGCTCACCAATTCCGGCAGCTACCTGGTGCGGGTCGGGGGCACGCCAACCGCCAGCGGCACCTACTCGTTTACCCTGAAGATATTTGAGAAGAGCGGATGCGGCAGCGGCAACACCGACACCCGCACTGCGAGCATCACCATCAGCGGCGGTGTCGTTGTCACGCCTCCGGGCATAACTACCCAACCGACCAACCGGACCGTTACCGCCGGCACCAACACCAGCCTGTCCGTCGTTGCCACCGGCACCGCCCCCTTGGTTTACCAATGGCGGCGAAGTTCCACCAATCTGGCAGGTGCAACGTCCGCGACACTTTCCTTCACCAACATCACACTGGGGCAGGCTGGAAATTATGACGTGATTATCACCAACGCCGCCGGTTCCATCACCAGCAGTGTGGCCGTGCTCACGGTGAACCCCGCGCCGGTCGCGCCGAGCATCACAACCCAGCCAACCAATCAAACGGTGTTTGTGGGTGCCAATGTGACCTTCTCGGTGACGGCGACGGGCACCGCGCCGCTGCTGTATCAATGGCGGCGAAGCTCGACAAATTTGCCGGGCGCCACGTCCTCGAATCTTTTCTTCAGCAACGTCGCGTTGGCTCAGGCTGGGACTTACGACGTGGTCATCAACAACGCGGGCGGTTCCATCACGAGCAGCGTGGCCGTGTTGACCGTCAATGCCCTGCCGGTGGCGCCGCAGATCGCGAGTGCGCCGACGAATCAAACGGTGTTTGTGGGCGGCAATGTGTTGTTCACGGTGACCGCCACCGGAACGGCGACCCTGAATTATCAATGGCGGCAGAATGGGACGAACCTCTCGTTCGGAACCGCCGCGAGTTTGAGTTTGACGAACGTGTCGTTTGATCAAGCCGGTGACTACGACGTGATTGTCACCAACAGTGTGGGATCGGTTACGAGCAGTGTGGCCGTGCTGACGGTGAATCCCTTGCCGGTGGCGCCGAGCATCACGGTCCAGCCAACCAATCAAACGGTGTTTGTGGGTGGCAATGTGACTTTCTCGGTGACGGCCGACGGGACTGCGCCGCTGCTGTATCAATGGCGGCGAAGCTCGACAAATTTGCCGGGGGCCACGTCCTCGAATCTTTTCTTCAGCAACGTCGCGCTGGGTCAGGCGGGCAACTACGACGTGGTCATTAAAAACGCGGGCGGTTCCATTACGAGTAGTGTGGTGGTGCTGACCGTGAATCCTTTGCCGGTGGCACCACAAATCACCAGTTCGCCGACGAATCAGACGGTTTTTGTCGGAGGCAACGCCTTGTTTGCCGTAACGGCTACCGGAACAGCGACGCTGAATTATCAATGGCGGCAGAACGGGACGAACCTTGCGTCCGAAATTGCACCGAGTTTGAGTTTAACCAACGTGTCGTTTGATCAAGCCGGTGACTACGACGTGATTGTCACCAACAGTGTGGGATCGGTTACGAGCAGTGTGGCCGTGCTGACGGTGAATCCCTTGCCGGTGGCGCCACTCATCACGGTCCAGCCAACCAATCAAACGGTGACGGTTGGAAGCAATGCCACGTTGACGGTAAGTGTGGATGGCACCGCGCCGTTCGGATACCAGTGGCGATTCAACGGCACCAATCTGGCGAACGCCCTCAGTTCCAGCCTGGCCTTGAATTCCATCACGACGGGGCAGGGCGGTGATTACTCCGTCGTTGTCACCAACATTGCCGGTTCCGTGACCAGTGCCGTGGCCACGGTAACTGTCTATGTTCCGCCGGTCGCGCCCAGCATCACGACCCAGCCCACCAACCGGACCGTCATCGAAGGTCAGACGGTGTCTTTCAGCGTCGCTGCTTCCGGAACCGGACCGTTGTTTTACCAATGGCGTTGGAACGGAACGAACCTGGACGGCGAGGTGTTGTCCTCGCTGATGTTGACGAATGTCTCGACCAACCAGCTCGGCAGCTACGATGTCGTTGTCAGCAATGTCGTCGCTTCGGTGACCAGCAGCAACGCCTTGCTGACCGTGAATCCGGTGCCGGTCGCGGACGTCACGCCGCCCCAGATCAACGTCACCGCGCCGGCGGCGGGCCAGACGTATGAGCACTTGGTGAGCTTGCAAGGCACGGCATCAGACAACGTCGGCGTGAGCAATGTCTGGTATTCCGTGAACGGCTCGGCCTTCAATCACGCCGCGACCACGAATGACTGGGCGACGTGGAGCGCGGCCGCGATCACCTTGTCGGTCGGCACCAACGTGCTGCGCGCGTTTGCCGAAGACACGTCCGGCAATGTGTCGTTGACCAATTCGCTGGTGTGCTTCTACACGCCTTCCAATGCGCTGACGTTGAAGGTGACCGGCGCCGGCAAGATCACCGGCGCCACGAACGGCCAGTTGTTTGCCACGGGAAAACTGCTCAAGATCAAGGCGGTTCCGCTCACCGGCAGCATCGTCTCGAACTGGTTCGGAACGGTGGACGACGTGGTGGTCTATTCGGGATCTGCCGCCGCATTCAACGTTCCGATGGTGCCGCGCCTGAAGGTGCAGGCGAACTTCGTGCCCAATCCGTTCCCGGCCGTCGCCGGGCAGTTCAACGGTTTGTTTTCTGAAACCAACGGCGTGACGGTCGCGACGGCGGGCGCGTTCACCCTGACGTTGAACAAGCTGGGCGCCTACACCGCGAGCGTGTGGCGCAACAACAATCGCCATGCCCTCTCCGGAGTGTTCGATGCCGGCGGTCATGCGACGAACCGGTTGACACGGTCCGGCACAAACTTTCTCACCGTGGAATGGGCCGTGGATCTCCAGGGCTCGGATCAAATCAGCGGCACGTTGACCGAAGGCCTGTCGGTCGCGGACTTGGTGGGCGACCGTTCGCTGTTCAATGCCAAGACCAATCCTTGTCCGTGGGTTGGCAAATACACCTTCGTGCTGCCCGGCGAAATAGGCTCGACGAACTCGCCGGAGGGCTTCAGCTACGGAACGGTGGTCGTCGCCTCCAATGGCGTCGCCAAACTTTCCGGCACGCTGGCGGACAAGACCGTCGTCACGCGCAGTGCGCCAATCTCCAAGAACGGCGAATGGCCGTTGTGGGCGGCGCTGACTTCGCGCAAAGGATTGCTGATGGGCTGGGCTTCCTATCAAGACCGTTCCGGTGATGACTTCAACGGCCAGAGCTTTTGGATCACGCCGGCCAAGGCCGCGTCCCTCTATTACCCCAGCGGCTTCGTCGCCGCTCCGAACCTGCTTGGCTCCCGTTACACGCCGCCGGTCGGAAGCACTGGACGGATGCTGCCGTGGACCAACGGCGTCGTCACCTTGCAGGGCGGCAATCTCGACCAGGCCTACACGAATGACGTCGTCCTCGGCACCGGCCACAAGCTGACCGGTTCCTCGACGAATATCTTCGCGGCGACCTTCGTGCCGGCGACGGGATTGTTCAAAGGCACCTTCAAGCGTCCCTCGGACAAAACCGCGCTCCCGCTCGGCGGTGTGGTGTTCCAAAAGACCACGAACGCCTTCGGCTTCCTGCCGGGCAAAACGCGGAGCGCCAGCGTGGACATTGAGCCGGTTGAGGTGGCGCCCTGACCAATCGGTTCGGCTCGACACCGATGCGGCGGGCCGGTTAACTACTGCTCGATGCCGCCCGATCGAAACCCAGCCAAGCCGCGCGTTTTAAGCGTGGGCCAGCGCGTATTCGACCGGTTTTACCTGAAGCGAAAACTCGGTGACGGCGGCACGGGCATCGTCTGGCTGGCCCACGACCGGGTGCTCGAACAGGAAGTCGCGCCGAAGTTTCTTGCCGATCATCTGGTCAATGACCGCAAGGCTGTCGAGCGGTTGAAGCACGAGACCCGGCGCAACCTCAAGCTGAGCCATCCGAACATTGTCCGCATCCACGATTTCCTCCAGGACGCCAACGGCTGCGCCATCACCATGGAATACGTCGAGGGCTGGTCGCTCTGGACGATGAAGGTGGACAAGCCCAACCAGATTTTTTCCATCCCCGAAATCACTCCGTGGCTGCGCGAACTGTTCGCAGCCCTGGATTACGCGCATCACCAGGCCGGCATCGTTCATCGCGACATCAAGCCGGGCAACCTGATGATCAACGCCCGCGGCCAGCTCAAGATCACCGACTTCGGTCTCGCCCGGAACATCCGCAAGTCCACGTCGCGCGATTTCGTGGACCGGCGCGTCGTCGGCACGGACGTTTACATGAGCCCGCAGCAATGGTCGGGTCATGAGCCCACGATCAGCGACGATATTTATTCCATCGGTGCGACGCTCTACGAACTCCTGACCGGCAAGCCGCCGTTCTATCAGGGAAACATTCTCGACCAGGTTTACGAAACCGTGCCGCCGAGCATGAAGGAACGTTTGCAGCAGCTGGGCGTGGAGGAGGTCGAGATTCCCGAGGCGTACGAAAAGATCGTCGCGGCGTGTCTCTCGAAACATCCCGAGGAACGTCCCGGCAGTGTCAGTCTTGTGGCGGCGGGCCTGGGCCTGGTGGAGACAACTCTTCCTCCCGCCGAAGCGGCGTTGCCCGAAACTCCCGTCACCGGCATCCAGTTTGAAAGCGAGCCCGAACCGGCAGCGCCGGCCGAGACGCCCGAGTTTCCGCAGGTTGAATCGATGGTGGAGGAAAGTTCCCGGCCTGCGAGGGAGGCCGCGGCGCCGCGATTCAACGGACTGCAGGGTGTCGCCATTGGTTTTGCGCTGGCCGGGCTGGTTGGATTGCTTGCCTGGGGGCTGTTGGGGAAAAGTTCCCAGCAAAGCCCGTCAGCGAAAGCTGGAGCATTTCCCGAGGCTGGCATGGCCTGGGAAAACAGCCTGGGCATGAAGTTTGTTCCGGTGCCGGAGGTTCCTGGACTGTTGTGCGTCTGGGAAACCCGCCTGCAGGATTTCAAGGCCTACGTGGCCGATCTCGGCCGCGAGCCGGGCAATCAGATGCTTTCCATGGACAACACCGGCAGCTGGAAGGAGACCGGCCACAACTGGATTCGACCGGAGTTTGAACAGCACGATTCTCATCCCGTCGTCGGTGTCAGCTGGCGCGAGGCGATGGCCTTCTGCGACTGGCTGACCACGCGCGAACGGGCGGCGGGCCGCCTCACCACGAACCAGAGTTACCGTCTGCCCACGCTGGCGGAATGGTTCAAGGCAGCCGGCACGAACCGGTTTGTCTGGGGCGACGCCTGGCCGCCGGCGGCGAAGGCTGGAAACTTTGCCGGCGAGGAGATTCGTCCGCGCCTGCCGGCACATTCGTTTCTGGCCGGTTACAACGACGGTTATTCCGGCACGGCGCCGGTGGGAAGCTTCAATCCAAACGGCCTGGGCATTTACGACTTGTCCGGTAATGTCTCGGAGTTTTGCGCCGACCGCGACGAGCAGGACCGCACAAAGCGCCGCTGGCTGGTGGGCGGTTCGTGGCAGGACGCCAGTGACCACGAACTGGACCTGAAGAAGAACACCAGCCACATCCGCGAGGTTCGCCGGGTCAGCGACTGCGGCTTCCGGCTGCTCCTGGAATTTCGCGGTTCCTCCACCAACCGTTTTGACTGAGGCCGGTTCCCTCGGCTCACGATGAAATTCCTCACTCCGATGCTGCAATCCCCCCGGCGTTTCTGTTATTTTCCTTCCCATATATTATGAACGTGATTTCCAAGTCCGCGCTGTCCGGCAAGCTCTCCGACGCGCAAGTGGTTGAAGTGGTTTCGCAGGCGCTGCCCGTTGATATCTATCGCGGCAAACGGATTTTGCTCGTGGTTCCCGACCACACCCGCACCGCGCCGGTCGGGCTGCTGTTCAAGTCCATCTACGCCCAGATCGGCGAGGCGGCGCAGCATCTCGACGTCCTGGTCGCCCTCGGCACGCATCCGCCCATGTCCGAGGAGGCCATCTGCCACCGGTTGGAGATTTCCGTCGAACAGCATCGCGGCGAATACAAAAAGGTCCGTTTCTTCAACCACGAATGGGACAATCCCGCCGCGCTCACCGAGATCGGTTCGTTGACGGCCGCGGAGGTGAAGGAATTGACCGGCGGCTTGTTCTCGATGGATGTCCCGGTCGAAATCAACAAGCTGGTCTTCAACTACGACCAGGTCATCATCGTCGGCCCGGTGTTTCCGCACGAGGTCGTCGGCTTCTCCGGCGGCAACAAATACCTGTTCCCCGGCATCGGCGGCCCGAAGATCCTGAACTTTTTCCACTGGCTCGGCGCGGTGGTCACCAACCCGATGATCATCGGCAACAAGTGGACGCCGGTGCGCAAGGTCGTGGACCGCGCGGGCGCGTTGGTGAAAGTGGACAAGCGCTGCTTCTGCATGGTGGTCGCGCCGGACAAATCTCTGGTTGGCCTCACCTTCAGCACACCGGAACCCGCGTGGGACACCGCCAGCGAACTGTCCCGGCAGGTTCACATCGTTTACAAGGACAAGCCCTTCAAGACCGTGCTCTCGAACATGCCGCCGATGTACGACGACCTGTGGGTCGCCGGCAAGGGGATGTATAAGCTGGAACCCGTCGTGGCCGACGGTGGTGAACTCATCATCTACGCGCCGCATGTCACTGAGATTTCCGTCACGCACGGGAAGATCATTGAGCGGCTGGGCTACCATTGCCGCGACTACTTCCTCACCCAGTGGGACAAGTTCAAGCACGAGCCCTGGGGCATTCTCGCCCACAGCACCCACGTCCGCGGCATCGGCAAGATGGAGAACGGCGTGGAAAAATGCCGCATCACCGTCACGCTCGCGACCGGCATCCCCGAACACGTCTGCAAAAAGATCAACCTCGGCTATCGTGATCCGAAGAGCATCAACCTCGAGGATTACGCGAATCGCGAGGACGAAGGCGTGCTGCTGGTCCGCAAGGCCGGCGAGATGCTTTACCACCTGAAGCAGCAGCCGAAGTGGGCGGGCGGGAAGTGATCCCCGCGTCCGGCGGCGTGCGTCCGGTCGCTTGCAAAGCGGCTTGAATGCCCTAATTTCACGCAGGCCCAGACCTCGAATGAAAAAGCATACCCACTGGCTTTGCCTCCTGGTTGTTTTCCTGATCCCCACCGCGAAGATCGGCGCCATGGTGATCAACATCAAATACGACGCCACCGTCACCAACTTGATGAATCCCGCGCAGGTCGTGCCGGCGGTGACCTCGGCGGTGCAGTGGTTTCAGAACCAATACACCAACCCCATCACGATCAACATTACCGTTGCCTTCAGCTCCTCGGTGAGCCTGGGACAAAGCTCCTTCTCGCTGCTCAGCAAAAGCTATTCGCAGGTGACAAATGCCTTGAACTCCCGCCGGGTGAGTGCTGCGGACTTCAGCTCCGTGGCCAGCCTGCCTGCCAACGATCCCACCGGGGCGAGCACCACCTGGTATGTGGCCCGCGCGCAGTGCAAGGCCCTGGGCCTTTCGGGAGTCAGCCCCAATGATGCCACCACCGACGGCACGGTCACCTTTTCCTCAACTAAGAGCTACACCTTCGATCCCACCAACCGCGCCGTCGCCGGCAAGTTTGACTTCATCGGCGTGTTCCAGCATGAAGTCTCGGAGGTCATGGGGCGTGGCTTTCTGCTCCATTATCAACTGCCGGGATACCTCGTTTACGACCTGTTCCGCTACACCAACAGCGCGGCCCGCAGCTTCGGCACCAACGACAGCAACGTCTATTTCTCTGTGGACAATGGCGCCACCGTCCAAAAGTATTTTTACAACGACGTACGCTTCGGCGATGTGCAGGACTGGGTGTCGAGCACGCCGCAGGATTCCTACGACGCCTTCGTGTCGTCTGGAAAACAGTCCGTGATCTCCACCGCGGACATCTTGAGCCTCGATGTGCTGGGCTACAACATGCCGAACGTTACCCCGCCCATTCTGGCCGCCACCCGTTCCGGCAACGGGGTCGTCCGGCTGGTCTTCAATTCGCTGGCCAACCAAACCTTCACCGTGCTGGCCGCCACCAACGTCAACGTCCCCACGGCCAGTTGGAGCGTGCTGGGCGCCGCCACGGAGTATTCCACGGGCGCGTATCAGTTTTTCGACAGCCAGGCCCCGGCCAATTCGCAGCGCTTCTACCGCGTCCGCACCCCCTAATCCGGCACGGCGCCTTCCGGCCGCAAAATTTTTTCCATCTCTCCGGTTGACGGGCTGCTTTTCCGGCGTTAGACATACTTCGCCATTTGGCGAAATATAATAACGAACCATGCGCTCCTTCATGAACCTCACCAAGGCGTTGTCGGATGAGACCCGCATCCGCGCGCTGCTGGCCCTCCGTCCGGGCGAGCTGTGTGTCTGCCAGATCACCGAGTTGTTCGGCCTCGCCCCGTCCACGGTTTCCAAGCACCTCGCCATCCTTTCCCAGGCGGGTCTCGTGGAATCGCGCAAGGACGGACGCTGGATTTATTACCAGCTGCCGGGAAAAGACGCCCCGGTCGAAGTCCGAGAGGCCCTGGACTGGGTGAAAAAATCACTGGCAGGCAATCCCCGCGCCACCGACGACCAGAAGCGGCTGCGCAAGATCCTTCGGCAGGATCCGGCGGACATCTGCAAACGCCAATGCGAAAAATGAAACCCACCATCCTCATCCTCTGCACCGGCAACTCCTGCCGCAGTCATCTCGCCGAAGGCCTGCTGCGCTCCCTGGCCGGGGACTTTCTCGACGTTCAAAGCGCCGGTTCCAAGCCGGCCGGTTATGTGCATCCGCTGGCAATCCAGGTGATGAGGGAGATTGGCCTCGACCTCTCCGCGCATCATTCCAAGCACATGAACGACTTTCTTTCCCGGCCCGTGGAGACGGTCATCACGGTTTGCGGCAACGCCGACCAAGCGTGTCCGGTCTTTCCTGGGCAGCTAAATCGGCATCACTGGGGCTTTGATGATCCGGCGCATGCCACCGGAACGGACGAGGAAAAGCTCGCCGTGTTCCGCCGGGTGCGCGACGAGATCCGGCGCGTGTTTCAGGCCTACGCCGACGGACGAAGAGACCAGGCAAAGGCCGGCAACTGAAAGGAATATGAGTTCATCCGCCACCCAAGAAGTCGTGCGCCGCATGGTGCGCGAAGGTTACGCCAAGATTGCCAACGAAACGTCCCAGGGAGGTTGTTCTCCCGGAGTTTCCTGCTGTGGTTCCGCCCCGGCCGACGCCGACCA
>JAXMHO010000014.1:0-61429 GCA_046346715.1 Verrucomicrobiota bacterium | reverse complement strand
GCGAACCCCGCGCGCGGGACGTGTCGTTGATCGCGCCGGCGTCGTTGTGCCCAAACTGGATCAGCACGATGTCGCCGCGCTTCACGTCGGCCAGCAGCTGGTCCCACAACCCTTCGGTGATGAAGGTCCGGCTGCTGCGTCCGCCGCGCGCGCGGTTCACCACGTTGGCCTTCGAGGGATCGAAGTAATCGGCGAAAGGCGCCGCCCAGCCCTGCTGGTTCGCGCCGGCCCCGCGCGCCGCCGTGGAATCCCCCGCGATGAAAATGCTCGGCAGGTTGGTGTTGAGCCGCGTCGATCGTGCCGGCGGATTGGTGGCGAGGTCGGGGGCCGCCGCCACCTTGGGCTCGTTTGCCTTGGACGCGTCTGCTGAAACGGCGCCGGAGTTGAGCGCGGTCTCCGCCGGCAATGGTAAAACTGTCAGCGCCCAAAGCAGCCCGAGCCGTATCATGGTAGAAAAATGTTTCATGTCTGGTTTGAATGCCGTGTGAATTTTCAGGTTACCGACCTCGTCAGACGTTTCAATGCCGATTCCGGGTTACAGCCCGCCTTGTCGTCCCTTCGTGACAAACCGCTTTTGCTTTGACGCACCATCGCTCCTCGCCAAACATGAGCGCATGAAAACAGCTTTTGCAGTTCTTTTCGCGGCTGGCCTCGCCTTCACCGGCATTGCCACTGAACCCGCCAGGCGCGTCGTGGTCCTGGTCTGGGACGGCATGCGTCCGGACTTCATTTCCACGGAACACACACCAACCCTTCATCAGCTTGCCCGCGACGGCGTGATGTTTGCCAATCACCACGCGGTGTATTGCACCGCCACGGAAGTCAACGGCACCGCCCTCGCCACCGGCGCCTATCCGGCGAACAGCGGCGTCATCGCCAACCGCGAATACCGTCCCGCGCTGGAAACCAACCGTCCGGTGAACACGCAATCTCTCGCCGTCATCCAGAAAGGCGATGGGCTGACCGGGGGCCGATATCTGCTGCGGCCAACCGTCGCCGAAACGCTTCGCCGCGCCGGCAAAACCACCGCCATCGCCGGCACCAAGGAAGTCGCGCTGCTCCACGACCGCCGGGAACATTCCGACCACGACTGCGCGGGGTTCATGCTGTTCGAGGGCCGGAGCCTTCCCACGAATGCGGTGGAGCCGATCCGCCGGCGGCTCGGCGCGTTTCCTCCCAGTGCCTCGACGACTTCGGGCGGCCCGAATTCAGCGCGGGACGAATGGACGACCCAAGCCTTGCTGAGCCACATCTGGTCGAACGGCGTGCCGGACTTCACGCTGCTCTGGCTGAGCGAGCCGGACTTTTCGCAGCACGCCACGGGTCCGGGTTCGCCCAAGGCCCTCGCCGCGCTGGCAAGCTCGGACCAAAACCTTGCCGCCGTCCTCGCCGAGCTGGAAAAACGCGAACTCCGCGGGCAGACCGATGTCTTTGTCGTTTCCGACCATGGCTTTTCGACCGTGGAACAATCCACCGACGTCTGCAAGGCGCTCAAGAACGCGGGCTTCCCCGCCGTCCGTGAGTTCACTTCGCCACCAAAGAATGGCGACATCCTCGTAGTCAGCCAGGGGGCGTCCGTTCTGTTTTACATTGTCGGGCAGGACCGGAAAACGGCCGGACGTCTAGTGGAGTTTCTGCAACAGCAGGAATTCGCCGGCGTGGTTTTTTCCCGCATCACCTTTCCGGGCGCCTTCCGGCTCAAGGATGCCAATGTCCACTCGGCGCATGCTCCCGACGTGTTGCTTTCGTTGCGCTGGACCTCAAACTCCAGTGCCATCGGCGTTCCCGGAACCGTCTGGGCGGACGGTGCGCGCAATCCCGGCCAGGGCCTGCACGCGAGCCTCAGCCGCTTCGATCTGCACAACACCCTTGTAGGCGCCGGACCGGACTTGAAGAAAGGTTTCGTCAACACCCTGGCCAGCGGCAACACGGACCTCGCGCCCACCATCCTCTGGCTGCTGGGCGTGAAGCCCGAGGTGAAGATGGACGGCCGCGTGCTCGGCGAAGCTCTGACCATCAAGGCTCCAGCCGCCGGCAAACCCAAAACCAAAATCATCGAGGCCTCCACCCGCGTCGGCGATTGGCGCTGGCGGCAATATCTGCAAACCACCCGCGTCGGCGACACGGTTTATCTCGACGAGGGAAACGGCTCGCAGCTTCCGCGTTGAGGCGGGGACTGGCAGACCTTCCGCTGAATTCGTTTCTCGACTTTCAAACCTCGGCCATTAGTTTCCGCGCATGGAAAATCGGACTTTGACGCTCGGCCACTCGCCGGACCCGGATGATGCCTTCATGTTTTTTGGACTGGCGAAGGATTTGATTCCCGCGCATGGCTTTCGTTTCGAGCACATCCTGCAGGACATCCAGACGCTCAACGAGCGCGCCACCCGCGGCGAACTCGACATCTCCGCCGTCAGCATCCACGCCTACGCCTACGTCAGCGACAAGTATGCCCTGCTGCCCAGCGGCGCGAGCATGGGCGACGGCTACGGCCCGATGCTCGTGGCGAAGCAAAAATTTTCCCGGGACGAAATCGCGAAGAAGAAAATCGCCGTGCCCGGCACCATGACGAGCGCATTCCTCGCGCTCCAGCTCTGGCTCGGCCGGCCGGCGAAGGAGTTCAATTACATCGTCGTTCCGTTCGACCAGATTTTCCAGACGGTCCGCGCCGGCCAGGCCGACGTCGGCCTCATCATCCATGAAGGCCAGTTGACCTATCAGAACGAAGGCCTGGTGGTCTGTGAAGACCTTGGCGTGTGGTGGGGAAAGCAAAACGACGGACTCCCCCTGCCCCTCGGCGGCAACGTGATCCACAAACGTTTCGATGTGGCGACGCGCCGGAAAATCTCCGACGTGCTCACCGCCAGCATCCAGTTCAGCCTCGACCATCGGCCTGAAGCCGTGCAGCACGCCTTGCAGTATGCCCGCGACATGGGGCGCGACCTCGCGGACAAGTTCGTCGGGATGTATGTGAACCACTGGACGCTGGACTACGGCGACCGCGGCCGTGAATCCATCCGGCGTTTTCTCGGACAGGCCTTCGAGCGGAAACTGATCCCGCATCGTCAGGAGTTGGAGTTCGTGGTTTAGCGGCTTCATCTCCGGGATAAACTGTAACCTTCGGGCCCGTCCCGTGGTCCGGTGTTCCATGCGTCACACTTTTTGCCTGGGATGCCTCCTGCTCTCCATCGGCGCCTTTGCCGCCGACGGCTGGAAACCCCTGTTCAACGGAAAGGACTTTGCGGGCTGGCAAACCTATCTCAGCGCCCCGGAAGCCGGCTGGCAGGTTTCGGGCCTCAAGCGCGCCACCAATGGAAATTATCTTGAGCCGGTCGGCCTGAACCATGATCCCTTGAAGGTTTTCACCGTAGGAACCGTTGATGGCCGCCCGGCAATTCACATTTCCGGCCAGGGCTACGGCACGTTGACCACGACGGCAAACTTCACGAACTTTCACCTGCGGCTGCAGATGAAGTGGGGCGAAAAACGCTGGGGCAAACGCGCCACCGCGCCGCGGGACAGCGGGCTGCTCTATTTCGGTCACGGAACCCCGGGAGCCATGTCCGGCAACTGGCCGCGGTCAATTGAGTTCCAGATTCAGGAGCACGACATCGGCGATCTGTATCCGATCGGAGCCCGGATAACGGTCAAGGCAGTTCAACCCACCACCAACTCCTGGGCTTACGATCGGGAAGGTGCGCCCCGGGTGTTCGAGAAAAACCGCCGCTGCATCAAGCATGGCGACGCCGAGAAACCCAATGGAGAATGGAACACTTTGGAACTGATCTGCCTCCATGGCGACAGCGTGCACATTGTAAACGGCCGGGTGATGATGCGGCTCACGCATGCCGAAAGAGTGGATGGCAAAAACCCCGAACCGCTCACGTCCGGACACCTCAGCCTGCAAACGGAAGGCGCCGAAGTGTTTTACCGGGACATTGAAATCCAGCCGATCTTGGAAATGCCGCGGGCGTTTTTGGAGTAGCCGGCTATTGCTTCAACGTCCAGGCGCACTCATCCGCCACGCTGGCGCTTCCAACCATCTTGGCCTGAATCCGGTTCTCGCCCGCCGCGAGCACCACGTCCTTCCAGATAAAGACCGCGTTGCCGTCGTTGTTCGCCACGCCCTTCGACCTGCCGTTCACGAACAGCTCCACCTTCGCGGCGTTCGAATAAACCTTCACCTCCGTCACCGCGTTGGTGCGCTCGGTGAAGCGGCGGCTGGTGAGGTAAACCATCGGTTCATCGTTCCAGTTCGCCTTGTAGAAATAAAACGCGTCCTTGCGAACCTTGCGGTCGTAGCTGATGAGGCCCTTGTCGTTTCGACCTTCCATGCCGCCCTCGTGCCGCCAGTAGCTGGTGAAGTCGGCGAAGTTCCAGATGAACGTCCCCCAGATCCACGGACGCGATTTCAACTGCGGCCAGGCGACTTCGTGGAAGAAGGACTGGTATTCCTCAGGATGCCACGGGCCGTCATTGCGCGGCTGCCTGGGATGTTCCTCGTGCTGGAAGGGATTCGCGCCCGCGCCGTATTCGCTGATGCAGATGCCGCCGAAGCGGCTGTCGTCGCGGTATTGCTCCAGCTTCGGTCCAAAGTCCGTAATCGGACCCCAGTCCGAATACCAGCCGGGATAGATGTTCCAGCCAAGCTGGTCGGTGATGCGGTTCATCTGCGGCCAGCGGTCCGTGCAGGTCGCGGCAATGGTCGGACGGGTCGGATCTTCGCCGTGCGCCACGAGGTTCAAGTCCTGCAAAACGCGGTGCGGGTCCGGTGTATTGGCGCGAATCTCGTTGAACAGGCTCCAGGCAAAGATGGAAGGATGGTTGATGTTCTGCCGGACGAGATCGATCAGCTGGTTGCGCGACGTCACGGCAAATTCCGCCGACGGATGAATGCGATCGACCTGCGGAATTTCCGCCCAGACCAGAATGCCGGCCTGGTCGCACAGGCTGTAAAAGTAATCGCTGTGCTGATAGTGCGCGCAACGGACGACCGTGCAGCCCATTTCCTTCAACAGCCGCAGGTCCTCGTCCATGTCCGCCTCGTTGATGGCCCAGCCCTGATTCTCGCGGTCCTGATGGCGATTCACGCCGTGCAAATGATACGGCCGGCCGTTTAGGAAAAAGCCCAGTTCGGGATCGATGCGATAAAACCGCAGGCCCAACGGATGTTCGACCGTGTCCAGCACGGTTCCGTCCTTCGCCCGCAGTTCCATCACCGCACGATAGAGATAGGGATCCTTCAGGCCGTTCCACAAATGCGGCTGCGGAACTTCGAGCCGGAGTTCGTAGGGCGCCGTGGCGTTGTAGGGCGCTTCGAAGCGCTGCCGGGCGGTCGCGACCTCCTTCCCGGCGGCATCCACGACTCGGGCGACCAGTTCCAATTCATTGGTGCGGCGCGACGGATTGGAAACCTGCGCCGTGATCTCCAGCACCGCCTTTTCGGCTGTGACGCTGGTTTGTCGCCACGCCACGCCGGACGAGCCGTGATCGGTCAAACTGAAACCAATGTCGCCGGCCTTGATCAAGGACACCGGGCGATAGATGCCGCCGAACACGCAGAAATCTCCGCTCAACGGCGCGACGTCGGTGTTGGTCGCATTGCTGACGCGAACGGCGAGCAGGTTCGTGCCGGTGGCCGAAAGATTGCGGGTGAGTTCATAGCAGAATGCGCCGAACGCGCCGCGGTGCTGCCCGAGCAGTTTGCCGTTCAGGTAAACATCCGCCACCGAACCTGCGGCCTCGAAGCGGAGGTAGTAACGCCGGCCGGACTCCGGTTTGCCGACGTTCAAGTCACGGCGATACCATCCCGGCCCCTGGTAATACTTCTTGCCGCGCTGGGCGTCCTCCCAGCCCCAGTTGTGCGGAATTGAAACCGTCTGCCAGTTCTGGTCTTTAATCTGGGCTCCTTGACCGTCCGAGACTTCGCCACTTTGAAAACGCCAGCCGTCATCGAGCCGGGTGACGTCGCGCGCGCCGGCCGGCAGCAACGCCGCACACAGTAGGAGCAGAAACCCGAGGCGAGAGAAATTGATCATGGCTGGATGTTGCCGCGAATTCACGGGACAAATCAAGACCCCCAATCAGGTGATTCGCCAGGACCGGACACCCCACCAGCCGTTGTCCGCCGGCGGGTTTGCGTTCGCCGGAAACTTTCCCTACGCTCACGCCATGAGCACGTCCCTGCCCTCCAACGACAAGCTGGCGCAACTGTCCCGGCGCATGGCCGAACTCGGCGTTGCGGAAACGGACATCGAGGAATCCTTCGTGCGCTCCGGCGGTCACGGCGGACAGAACGTCAACAAGACCTCCACCTGCGTGATGCTGCTGCACAAGCCCACGGGACTCCGCGTAAAATGCCAGACCACCCGGCAGCAGGCGATGAACCGCTTTCTTGCGCGACGGCTGCTGCTGGACAAGATCGAGGAAAAGAAGCTTGGCTTTGTGGCCGCGCAGCGGGCGGAGATCGAACGCATCCGGCGGGCGAAACGAAAACGCTCCCGCCGGGCCAAGAATCGGATGCTCGCCGGCAAGTCGCACCAAAGCGCGAAGAAGGAACTGCGGGGACGGGTCACCGGCGATTGAGCCGGTCAGTCGCCATCCAGCTTGGCATCCGGGAACCGCTCAAGAATTCTTCGGCGAATGAGCTTCTCATGGTCGGGCTGCAGACGGCGGCGCGTGATCATCCGCTGCACGGCGTCCAGCAGTTCGAGCCAGTCCTCCAACGGCGGTTCCGCCACAGGCATCCATTGGTCAAACCGCTTTTGACGATGGCTGAACTTCCATTCGCCGCCGATGCGCTGCGCGGTGACCTGGAGTTTCTGGCCTTCCTCGGTGACACGTTTCCAACTGACTTCTGCTTTGGGCATGGTAAAAATTTAGTCGGGCAGATCCACGCTCGCCACGGCGATGGCCGCGACACCTTCACAGCGTCCGATGAAGCCCATGTGTTCGTTCGTGGTGGCCTTGATGCCGACCCGGTTCGGCGTCACGCCTAGCGCGTCGGCGATGTTGGCCTTCATCTGCTGGATGTGCGGGTAAATCTTTGGTTCCTGGGCGATGATGGTGGCGTCCACGTTGACGATCTTGCCGTTGCGCTGCAACGCCTGCCGCGCCGCTTCTTCGAGAAACACCTTGCTCGGCGCGCCTTTCCAGCGCGGATCGGTGTTGGGAAAGAAATGGCCGATGTCCACCTCGCCCAACGCGCCGAGCAGCGCGTCGCAGATGGCGTGCATCAGGACGTCGGCGTCCGAATGACCATCCAGGCCGCGCGGATAGGGAATCTCCACGCCGCCTAGGATGACCTTCCGCCCCTCGACGAACGCATGCACATCGTATCCGGTTCCAACATGTACCATGCCTCCAACTATACCGGCGAAAGATTCCCGACCAAGAAGTTTGTTGGGACGGCTAGCGTCGCCGCAATTGAGATCAGGAGGCAGCCGGGAGGTGGCGTTTCACTGAATTGTCTGAAAGATCAGCGCACAATTCGTATTCACAAAACAACGTATGCCCGCACTTCCTGGGGCAATGGACGTATAGGTCGAAGTCGAAGGCTCAAGATTTCCGGTGGCGTAATTGTAGTCGTAATGCTCGTATCGGAACCGCACTTCAACGAGGTGATTCGTGTCATAGCGACGGAATTCAAGACCGCCAACTCCTTCCGAAGGAAAACCCCAGGGAGTGGTCAGGCCGGAAATGCTCACGCGCCGGCTATTTTGGATCACATAACCAGTGAACAACACCGGCTCCTCGCTGGTGAACGCGATGGTGCCAATGCCTAAAGCAGGACGAGGCCGGAGGGCGCAACCCGCCATCCAGAACAGGCAAAGAAAAGGACCTGCAAATCGCAGAAAGCTCAGAGTGATATTCAAGTGCGCCTCACTGATTTGTCGGGTTCCGTCTGGTTCCGGGAAGCCTTCCCAACAATCCGAGCATCAGAGCCAGAATCGGCACGCAGAAAAAAACAAACGACCAAGTCATCCCCAGCAAAACAACCGAGGACTCCCTCCAAGTCACCACCCCAGCAAACCCAGCCAAGGCAAAGAAAAACATGCCTGCGATAAAATCGGCAATCGTGAATGCAATTATCCACAGGACGATGAATGTTGCTCTTCTCATAAAAGCTCCGTCAGGAAAGATTACCAACGCGTTTGCCCGTTTTCGTCCGGGCTTGGTCAAATCTTTCTTCCCCGACCAGATTCTCGGCGATTCAGCCACCCCTTCAAGCTATTTGTTTGAACAAGCCGATGAAGATTATGGCGACAATTGCGTGACAACGAAGTCAGCCCCTGCAAACCCCGGCTTGACACTCGGCGGCGTCTCCCGAAGTGTGGGCGCGAATGAAGTCAGAAGGATTTGTCAAAAAGCTCGTGGCCGCGTTCATTGTGACGCTGGCGCTCTACATCATCGCGTTTCACGCGATCGAAGACCGCCGAAAACGCAACGGCCCGTGGCAGATCACCTTCACGACGGACGCGGCCGGCGTGCCGACGCTCTGGATCAACCAGCCGCGCCTCGGCATCACCAACGTGCTGATCGCCTTCCCCGGCGCGGTCGCCGTGCCGCAGACCAACGGCACCCTGACGCTGCTCCTGAATGAACCACGCGAGGTTCCCTTCCCGGTGCTGTTTGGCCAGTGTGTGTTCATGGATGCCACGTCGCTGCCGGGCACGATGGTGTTTGAGCTGTTCGGCCACGAAGTTCAATTGCTGCCGCGCGTGCTGACCATCGACAAAACCGAGCGGCCATGGAAGTCCGACACGCAAATTGATCTTCCGCCCAAGAGGTCCGCGGACCCGGAGAAGTCCACGCCATGAGGTATTCGCTGAAAGACAAATGGATCCTCGTCACTGGAGCATCGAGCGGTTTCGGCGCCGCGGCGGCGATTGCGTTTGCCCGGGAGGGCGCGCGGCTGCTGCTGGGCGCGCGGCGGACGGACGCCTTGCAGAGGGTCGCCGACGAGGCGGTCAAAGCCGGCGCAGGCGAAGCCGCCGTGCATTTCCTCGACGTGTCGAAAACGGAAAGCGTTGCTGAATTTGCGGCCTGGGCGCGCGGCCGGACGGCGCGGGTGGACGTGCTGGTGAACAACGCCGGCGGCGCGCACGGTCTGGAGCCGGTGGCGCAGGGCCGCGACGAGGATTGGGAGACGATGCTGCAGACGAACGTGCTCGGGGTGCTGCGGATGACGCGCGCGGTGCTGCCGTTGCTCCCGCACGATGCCGGGGCTTCGATCATCAACATTGGCTCAACGGCGGGACATCTGGCCTATGAAGGCGGCGCGGCCTATTGCGCGGCGAAGGCGGGCGAGCTGCAGATCACGCGGACGCTGCGGCTCGAATTGAACGGCACGGGCATCCGGGTGAGCACGATCGATCCCGGCCTGGCGATGACGGACTTTTCCAACGTGCGTTTCAAGGGCGACACGGCGCGGGCGGCGAAGGTTTACGAGGGGACGAATCCGCTGCTGGCGGAGGACGTGGCCGAAATCATCGTATGGGTGGCGGGGCGTCCGGCGCATGTGAACATCGACGAGCTGATCGTGAAGCCGGTGGACCAGGCGGCGATGTACAAGATTCACCGCCGGAAAAAATAATCAGACGCCGCGGTTCGCCCGCCAAAGCAGCACGGCGCCGACGCTCTGAAAGAGAAAGTTAGGCACCCACATCAGCAGATGCGGCGCAAGTTCCGGCCGAGTGTTCAAGGCATCCCCGACAATGATCAGCGCGTAATACAGCGCGACCAATCCCAGCGCCATGGCGATGCCGATGTTGGTTTCGCGGCGATGCACGCGGATGCCGAGCGGGATGCCGAGGAGCGTGAAGCCGAAGCACGCAAAGGAAAACGCCACCTGCCGATGCAGCTGCACGCGGGCGGGTTCGCCCAGTTCCTTGAGCTGGCGCTGCAGCTGAAGCTTCCGCAGCTGCGTTTCAGCGGCGGTCAGCTTGTTGGTCGGGAACGTGATGTTGGACGCGGATTCCAACTGCCGGATTTCCTCGCGCAGCTGGGAGAACGTCATGTCGGTCAGGGACGGCCGGCGTTTGTAGCCCTTGCCGGCCTGGCTCAGGTCGAAGTTGATGTTCACTTCCCCGCCGGACGCGGTGGTTTCGCTTTCCACCAGGACCGTCTTGGTGTCGTAAAGCTTGAGCACCGCCACCTGGTTGGTCCGGTCCACCTCGAAACGTCCGCGCGGCGCCCGGACGCTGACCTCAAGGTTGGTTTCGTTTTTGTATTGGAGAATGCGGACGTCTTCGAGGCTGCCTTTGTCGTTCTTGCCGATCCAGATGATGTAGTTGGGGATGTATTTGATGTACTGCCCGGCGGGGAGCTGGAGGTTGGAGACGAAATCCAGCTTCGAGGCGTCGCGCAGCGAGTTGTAGGCGACCTTGCAGCGCGGGGCAATTTCCAGATTCACCAACAGGCTGACGCCGCACAGCAGCAGGCTGAGGAACAAGACCGGCGACACCAGCGACACCAGACTGACGCCGCCCGCCCGCGCCGCGGTGAGCTCCTGATCGGCGCTGAAACGGCCGAACACCATCAGGGTCGCGGTCAGCATTCCCATGGGCAGCGCGAACGACCAGAGGAACGGAATCAGCAGCAGGAACGCCTTGAACACCAGCCAGACCGACACCTGCCCGAGCAACGGCAGGAGTTCGCGCAGTCCGTTTACGAGCAACAGGACGAACGTGAAGATCATCGCCGTCATCAGGAGCGTGGCGAGAATCTGGCGGAGCAAATATCCGTGGAGGGTCTTCACTGAGAAGTTAGCAAGGCACGCCTCCGACGGAATTTTCCGCCGGGTTCAAAGGTGAAGCAACGATCGGTCGCATTTGTGGCGCAAACGAAACCAGATGAACCATGGGATTGAAAGTCCAAAACACCCCGACGCCTTGCGCCCAAAAAATTTCCGCCGCTTACCTGGCCGGCGTCTCGGACGCGGCCTTGAGATCGGCGAGGCCTTTCTCGAACTGTCCGCCGACCATCTTGTCCATGTTCATGAACAGGCAGAAGAAGCGTCCGATGAAATTGTTGGTGCCGCTCATGGCCCACGTCACCTGGGTTTTTGCCTCGACAGGCTTGAAGGAAAATTCCGCCTTGGCCACGCCGGGCATCGGCTTGAGAAATTCCAGGCGCAGCTGGACATATTCATTGGTCCGCACCTCGGTGATCGTGGCGCGGCCTTCGCCGACGTCGTTGTTTCCCACCCAGGCATAGCTCGCGCCAACGCCCGCAGACGGACCGTCGTAGGTGAGTTTCATGTTCGGATCAATCTTGCCCCAGGGATTCCACGCCTCCCACCGGCGCAGCTCGTTGACATGCGGAAACACCGCTTCCGCCGGCGCGGCAATGGTCGTCGAACGTTCAATCCGGAACGTGTTCGGTTGCAGGCTGACGATGACGACGAGAACAACCACCAGAACCACGATGGCCAGCAGGATTTTTTTCAGCAGGGATAATTTTTTCATATTGGTTTGAATTGATTGTTCGGGAGATTAACCGCCGGCCATGGCGCCGACGATGAGAAAAGGTTCGCGACCGCTGACCACCTCGTCGGGCAACACCAGCTCGGGCGATTCCAGCGACAGGTCTTCGCGACAGGCGAAGAAACGAATGAACGGCCGGCGCTTCATGGTGCCATGGTCACGCAGGGTGCCGCGCAACATCGGATATGCCGCCTCGACGGCATCCAGCACCGTCCGGATGGTGACCGGAGGTGGAACCGTGAGCGACAGTTCGCCCTCGACGCGGGCGAGGTTGCGCAGATGAAATGGCAGAACGACGCGGATCATTTCAGCGTCTGGACTTCGACCGACAGCACGCCGGGCAGGTCTCGCACGATGGTGTTCCAGGTGTCGCCGCCGTCCGGCGAGCAATAGACCTGGCCGCCGGTGGTGCCGAAATAAATCCCGCAGTCATCCAGCGAATCCACCGCCATGGCGTCGCGCAGGACGTTCACGTAACAATCCTTCTGCGGCAATCCCTTGGTGAGCGGCTCCCAGTCGTTGCCGCCGGATTTGCTGCGATACACGCGGAGCTTTCCGTCGGGCGGATAATGGAGCGAGTCGCTGGTGATGGGCACGACGTAGATCGTCTCCGGTTCGTGCGCGTGAACATCGATGGGAAAACCAAAGTCTGACGGCAGGTTGCCGCTGACTTCCGACCAGAGTTCGCCGGCGTTGTCGCTGCGCATCACGTCCCAATGCTTCTGCATGTAGAGCACGTCGGGCCGCGACGGATGCTGGGCGATGCGGTGAACACAATGGCCAACCTCGGCATCCGGGTCTGGCAGTTCGTAGGGCGACTTCAGGCCGCGCGTGATGGGCTTCCAGGTTTTGCCGGCATCGTCGGTGCGAAAACACCCGCCGGCGGAAATGGCGACGAAGATGCGTTTCGGATTTTTCGGATCAAGCAGAATGGTGTGCACCGCCATGCCGCCGGCGCCGGGCTGCCACAGATTTCCCTTGGTGTGACGCAGCCCGGACAGCTCCTTCCAAGAGACACCGCCATCGGTGGACTTGAACAGCGCGGCGTCCTCCGCCCCGGCATAGACGGTGTCCGGATCATCGAGCGACGGCTCCAAGTGCCAGATGCGCTTAAACTCCCAGGGATGCTGCGTGCCGTCGTACCATTTGTGCGTCCCGGCGTCGCCCTCGTACACGAACTTGTTGCTTTCGCCGCGGGGAAATCCTTCCGGACCTTTCAAGTCCTCCGGCTTGGTGCCCGGCGTGTTCCAGGTTTTGCCGCCGTCATCGGAGCGCTGGATGATCTGCCCGAACCAGCCCGACGACTGCGACGCATAGATGCGGCTGGGATCCACGGCGGAACCCTTCAGGTGATAAAGCTCCCAGCCCGCGAAATGCGGACCGGTGATGTCCCAGTTCTTGCGCGTGCCGTCCGCGGTGCAGATGAACGCGCCTTTCTTGGTGCCGACCAGCAGTCTGACTTTGCTCATGTGGTGTTTGGTATGGGTCGCGGCCCGGTGCAAGCCAGACTGCGGGTTTGGTTTGTGATGCCCCGCAGACTAGCCGCCGGCGCAGGAAGTTTCAACCTTTGGCAAGGTGCTCCGCCAGTTGATCAAACGTTCCCGTCCAGCCCTGCATCATCCCGTCGTGCGCGCCTTCAAACGTCCGCCGCTCCGCCTCCGTCGGATTCAACGGCATTGATTCAATAGTCAGGATGGTTTTGCCGTTCTCCTCGGCGAGGGTGGTGGTGGAAAGCATTTCCAGCGGCCACGTGGCGGCGAACGGATGCCGCGTCAACCCGCCCTTTTCGTCGGAGAAGGCGCTCACCAGCACGATTCGCTCGGGCGCTTCGATGACGCGATAGCCAAACTTGCCCCACATGGATTTGCCGTCCGGACCCTGCAGGCAGTAATGGAACGAACCGCCCGGCCGCAAATCCAATTTGGCGGCGGTCATGGCAAAACCCCTGGGACCAAACCAGCGCAACAGCTCTTCGCGATCCGTCCAGGCCTGCCAGACTTTGGCGCGCGGCGCGTTGAAGGTCCGGGAGAACTTGAACGGCCGCACCGCCGGCTGGACCATGATCATCCACGCCACGCCGAAGCGGTCGGACACCATGCCAAAGCGCGGCGAGAAAAAGGTTTTCGCCAGGGGCATCTGCACCTGGCCGCCCTCGCTCAGCGCGGCGAATGCGCGGTCAGCCGCCGCCTCGGTCGCCACCGTGAACGTCAGGGCAAAGCCCTCGAACTTCGGACTGCCGCCGCAGCGCCCGTCCGACGCCAGGATGAGCTGCTCCCCCACCCGGAAGCTGGCGTGCATGATCTTTTCCGGATCAACGCCCGGCATGGTGGAGGTCGGATCGGGACTGTCCTTGAAGCGCACCCGGTAGGCGATCTTTGCGCCGAGCGCGTGGCGGTAAAACTCCAGCGCCTCGTCGCAGCGGCCTTCAAAGAAAAGATACGGCTCCACCGCGGTTGGGTGATTGGTTCCGGTCATAAGGTTTGCATGATTTATTCGGGCAGGGCCTCGGCAAATCGGCCGCGGCAGAAAGTTCACACCATGATCTTGAAACCACCGTAGAGCATCCGCGCCGGATCGAACGGGAGATTGCCCGGTTCGCACAAGGCGGCCAGCCGAGGATCTTTCATCACGCGCGCGTTCACCTGGTCGCGATGCGCCCGCGAACGGAAGACGATGTAGGCAAACACCACGGTGTCGCCGGCCTTGGCCTGGATGCCTTTCGGAAACGGCAGTCCCGTTTGCACATCGAGGTCGTCACCCACGCACTCATGGTAATCGAGCGCGCCATGCTCGAACCAGATTTGCGACGCGTGCCGCGCCAGCCGGCGATAGGCGGCGATTTTCTTTCTCGGCACGGGCAGGACGAATCCATCAATGTATTTGGCCATGGCAGCTTCCGGGTTTGATTCCTGCCTTACAGAAACGCGAACCCCGTCCCGCTGTCAATCGTTCGCTTCCGGTTTTCTCCTCAAAGTTTTTCCGCTGCACACTTTAAGTTTCAAAACAGGCCCCGGTGTCGTCTCCGCATCAAAACCGCTCAACTCTTCGGCGACATCCGGCGAAAAAACTTCATCTCACGGGCTGACAGCAGCCGAGCGGCGTGCAAAAGTTTTTCCGCACCCCGTTTTTCCTGATCGTGGCAAAACATGACGCGGGTCAAGGAATCAAAACCGGCCGCGGCTTAGTTTCAGCCCATAGTTTGAACAACATTCAACTGACAAGATGAAAACAAAACTCCTCCGCCTGCTCGGACTGGCCGGTCTCGCCTGTGCGCTGACCGACGTCGCCGCCGGCCCCGTTCCCAAACTTGACGCTGATCTTCAGGGTGTCGAAACCGCCGTCCCGACCCAGGCGCCGAACGTGCCGCCGCCCATCACCCGCAAGCACGCCACCAAGGTTGTCGTCAACCTCGAAGTCCGCGAACTGGCAGCGCTGCTGGGCGTGAACTTCCGGAAGGACGCCAACGGGCAGTTTGCCCATTCCAATCTCATCACGGTGCTGAATGCCGAAGGGGAAATCATATTCCAACAACCCGGCTTGAACCGGCCTGCCGACGACATCATCGTGAAACTGAAAGCCGCCCTCAAACCATGAGCATGCCGCCCATCACCGCCTTCAAGCGCTTCGACGTCCGGGAGCTGATCCGCAACGGCATCGAGCCGTTCCCGGAAATTCAGCAGCGCGCCCGCGCCCTGCCGGCCGCCAAAGGCCTGGTTGTCATCGCGCCGTTCCTGCCGTCGCCGCTGATCGAACGGCTGGGCGGCGAAGGCTTCGCGTCGAAGGTCGAGCGCGGCACGGGCGCGGACTGGATGGTTTACTTCTGGCGGGAGGCGGATTAGAAAAGACCGCACCATGATCGGAGCCGACCTGAAAAACATCGCCGTCGTCAACACGCTGCGGAGCTGCCAGCTCTTCACGGGACTGCCGCCGCAGGATTTGCAGAACATCGCCGGCGTGACCGCGGTGAAGCGCCTGGAGAAGGGCGAATATCTCTTTCGTGAAGGCGACCCGGCGACGGGATTTTACATCGTCCAATCCGGCGCGGTGAACGTCCACCGCGTCAATGCCGTGGGCAAGGAGCAGATCATCCATGTGTTCCGCGCCGGGGATTCCTTCGCCGAAGTCGCGCTGGCGACCGCCACAGGTTATCCGGCCGACGCCCGCACGTTGGAGCCGACGCAGGTTCTGCTGGTTCAAAAGACCGGCATTTTGGAGCTGCTGCGCCGGCAGCCGGAACTTGCCCTGCGCATGCTGGGATCCATGAGCAGCCATCTGCGCGTGCTGGTCGGACAGCTCGAAGATCTCACCTCGAAGGATGTCGAGACGCGGCTCGCAAACTGGCTGGTGAAGCGTTGCCCCACGCCGACAGGCGAACAGGCTGTCCGCATTGAATTGAAAATGACCAAGCGCGTCCTCGCCGCCGAGCTGGGCACCGTCAGCGAGACCTTTTCGCGAACGCTCGCCAAATTCCGCGACCAGAAGCTGATTTCCGTGAAGGGCAAGACAGTTACCGTGCTGTCGCCCGCCAAGCTCAACGCCCTGCTCCGCCGCAACCTCGGCGAATAGCGCATTTCGCCACGAGCCCCGACTCAACGGTGGCACCTTGCAAACGAGAAACGACGACGTGTCGGATTTCGTCCTACAAATTCAACAGCCGTTTTCCTACACCGAAATCAGAGGGATGCTTCCTCGAAGGGCTTCAATTTGAGCCGATGTCATTGGCGAGAAATGATTATTAGAATCGAATCGAGCCCTCCAAGAAGAATGAAACGGCGGCGGGATGCGGCCCGGCTTTGCCTGCTGGCGTGGATCGTCGCGCTCGGCGGGCTGCGGGCGGAGACCACCAATTTCCCGCCTGGCACCCGCGACCTCGGCATCGAGGACTTGATCAACATCCAGGTGACGTCTGTTTCGAAGAAGGAACAGCGGCTGGCGGATGCCGCCGCCGCGGTGTTCGTGCTGGAAGGTGAAGACTTGCGGCGTTCGGGCGCCACGTCGGTGGCGGAATCGCTGCGCATGGTTCCGGGAATGCAGGTCGCCCAGGTGAATTCGAGCCAGTGGGCCATTTCCGCCCGCGGCTTCAACAGCATCTACGCCAATGGCCTGCTGGTGCTGGTGGACGGCCGCGCGGTTTACACGCCCATCTTCGCCGGCGTTTACTGGGACCTGCAACAAACCATGCTGGAGAACATTGACCGCATCGAGGTCATCCGCGGCCCCGGGGCGACGATGTGGGGCGCGAACGCGGTCAACGGCGTGATCAACGTGGTGACGGCCAGCGCACGTGACACCCAGGGAACGGAACTCTCTGCCGGCGGCGGCGATGTCCATCAGACCATGGCGGGCGCCCGCTACGGCGGCAAACTGGACAACCAGACCTTCTACCGCATCTACGGCGGCTATCAAAAAAACGAGGACTTTCACCTGGCCAACGGGAAGTCCGCCGAGGACGGCTGGCAGGGGGCGCAGGGCGGCTTTCGACTGGATCATTATGCGGACACTGACTCGCAGCTGACGTGGCAGGGCGAAGCCACCTTCTCGGATTTGGACCGCCACACCTCCGAGGCCTACAACCTGAACACCCTCGCCCGCCTGCGCCATGAGTTTTCGGAACGGTCGGCGATTGAACTCCAAACCTACTATGATCGCACCTTGCGGGATGAAGTGCTGCGTCCGCGCAACACGGTTGACACCGTGGATTTCTCCCTGCAGCACACCTTCGGGCTAGGCGAGCGCAACGACGTCATCTGGGGCGCGGGCTACCGCTTCATGGCCAACAAAATTGACGCCTCCACCGAACTCGCCGAAGTGCGGCGGCATTACCTGAACCTGCAGCTCTTCAGCGCGTTCGTGCAGGATGAATTAAAGATCATCCCCGACAAGGTCACGCTTACGGCCGGCGTCAAAATTGAACACAACGACTTCACCGGCTGCGAAATCCAGCCCACGGTCCGGCTGGCCTGCAAACCCACCGAGCATCAGACGCTGTGGGCGGCCGTCTCCCGCGCGGTGCGGACGCCGGATGAACTTGAAGACAAGGGCCTGCTGTCCGTCACCATCGGCGAACCTTTCGCCGGCCCCGGCGGCACTTACCTGCCGCGGCTGGTCACCGGGCCGGATTTGAAATCCGAAAACCTGCTCGCGTGCGAAGTGGGCTACCGCATCCAGCCTTCCCGCAAGGTGAGCATCGACCTCGCCGCCTTCTACAACGATTACCAGCATTCCATCGGCGTCAGCCCGTTTCTCCGCTTTTATCCGGGCAGCCCGATCGGCATCGCCGAGGCGGAGTGGCGGAACAATGAAACGGCGACCTCCTACGGCACGGAAGTATCGGTCACGATTTCACCCACGGACCACTGGCGTCTGACCGCGAGCTATTGGCTGCTGCTGCGCGATGTGGACGGCGCCGTGCAGCTGGAAACCGCCGATCCGCGGCATCAGTTTGCCCTCCGCTCCTCCCTCGACCTGGGTCGTCGGGCGAGCGTGGACGCCCAGCTGCGCTACGTCGAACAGTTCGATGGCGTCCCGACCAGTCTCACCGCTGATGTGCGTCTGGGATTCCGGCTCACGCAGCAGCTGGAGCTTTCGCTTGTCGGCCAGAACCTGTTCAACGCCGCCCATCTCGAACAAGGCAGCCCGCCGCTGGCCGTCACGGCGGAGACCTGGAGAGGCTTTACGGAAAGCTGACCTGGCACTTCTAGCGATGAACTCGTCACTTTTCAAACGGGCCGCCGCTGCACTGCCAGCCTCGCGCCGGGCTGGCGGCGAAGCTTTCGGCTGCCTCCTGGTGGCCGGGCCACTGGGCACATTGCCGTGCGCCCGCGGCGATGCCCCGGCCCTGTCGGAATACGAGGTGAAGGCGCTGTTCCTCTCAACTTCGCCAAATACATCGACTGGCCGGAGGAGGCGTTCCTGGAAAAATCCTCCCCGATTGTCATCAATGTTCTGGGCGGGACAATCAAGGACCACCTCAAGCAAGCCGTCGCCGGAAAGCACATCAACGGCCGCGACATCGTCATCCGGCACCCCGTCACGATCCGCGAGGCCGGGGACTGCCACATTCTGTTTGTCAGTTCATCCGAAAAGTCCCAGGCCGAGGAACTGCTTTCCGGCCTGCACCGGCGGCCCGTGGTGACGGTCGGGGAACAGGAGCAGTTTCTGCAAAAGGGCGGGATCATCAACTTCATCATGAAGCGATGGCGCGGGAAGGTCTGCCTGGAGACCAGCCCACGCCGCCCGCGCCATCCATGTGCGCCTCAGCTCAAAGCTGCTCGGCGTCGCGGACAACGTCGTGGGCAAAGCCAATTAAGCCGCCATGAAATTGCTCAAGAACCTCTCCATCCGCCACAAGCAGACGCTGGTCATCATGCTGACCAGCAGCCTTGCGCTGCTGCTGGCGTGCTCGGCCTTCGTGGCCTACGACACCCTGGCCTTTCGTCACCAGCTCGTTGACCAGGTTTCGGCGCTTGCCGGCGTCATCGGCAACAACTGCGCGGCGGCGATTGACTTCAACGACCCCAAGTCCGCCTCCGAAACGCTCGCCGCCCTCGCCGCCAACAAGAACATCGTTTCGGCCTGTGCCTACGGACCGCGTGGCGATGTCTTTGCCACCTATGAACGCAGCCCCGGCTCGCCGCCGCCGCCGCGCATCCGGCTGCGGCAGGATGAGCAGTTTGCCGGTAATGAGCTGCATCTGTGGCGGCCCATCAAACAAAGCGGCCTGGTGGTCGGCACCATCTTCGTGGCGTCCGACCTCAACGAGCTGTCCGCCCGGCTCGCCCGCTACATCAACATTGTCGCCATCGTCTTCGCCACCTCCCTGCTCGTCGCCTTCATCATTACCAGCCGACTGCAACACCTCATCTCCGACCCCATCCTCCACCTTCATGGCGTCACCCGCGCCGTCGCCGTGGGCAAGGATTATTCCGTCCGCGCCATCGCCAGCGAGGACGAGCTGGGCCAGCTGATGGACGGGTTCAACGACATGCTGTCCCAGATTCAGCAGCACGACGCCAACCTGGAGCGGCGCGTCAGCGAACGCACCCGCGAACTCGAGCAGGAGAACAGTGAGCGCAAGGCGGCGGAAGTCGAGCTTGCATACGAGCGCGAACTGCTCCGTTCACCTGCGGACCGCTCGTTGGATCGTACTGGCCTTCGCTGACCGTAATTCTATTTCATCCGGTGCAGCAGCTCGCTGGCAAGGAAACTCGGCCTGCCGCAGGCCGAGGAGGCCATCGGCAAACGTCATGCGGACTTTCTGGCCGAAAATCAGGCGCGGGAATCGTTCGAGGACGAGCAGGCCATTGTCCGCACAGGCCAGCCGCTCATCGGCAAGACCGAGAAGGAGACCTGGCCCGACGGCAGCGTGACATGGTCGCTGACGAACAAGATGGCCCTGCGCAACCAGGCCAACGAAATCATCGGCACGTTCGGCATCTCCAAAGACATCACCGCGATCAAGGAGACCGAGGCGAAGCTGAACGAGGCGCACAAGCAGCTGCTGGAAACATCCAGGCAGGCCGGCATGGCCGAAGTCGCCACGGGCGTGCTGCACAACGTCGGCAACGTGCTCAACAGCGTCAACGTCTCCTCCACGCTCGTCATCGAAAGCCTCCGCAAGTCGCGCGTCCACAACCTGGCCAAGGCGGTCGCCCTGATGCACTGGAAACCGAATGCACCGCGACTTCGTCCCAGGACATCCGGGGAAAGCAGCTGCCGCTGTATCTGTCGCAGCCTCGCGGAACACCTGGCCTACAGCGAGAAGGCGGCGCTGGCGGAGCTGACCGCGCTGCAAAAGAACATCGGTACATCAAGGAAATCGTCGCCATGCAGCAGAGCTACGCAATGGAAAACTGGAAGCGGTGGAGACGTTGAAGGTTTCCGACCTGGTCGAGGACGCTGCGCATGAACGCCAGCGCACTGGAGCCGCCGAGCGATATCCGTAGCTGCTGCTGGCGGAATACGACGAGGTGCCGGCCATCACCGTGGAAAAGCACAAGGTGCTGCAGATTCTCGTCAACCTCATCCGCAACGCCAAATATGCCTGCGATGATTCCCGCCGCAGCGACCGGCTCATCACCCTGCGCATCCAGGGCGGCGATCCGGGCGTGAAAATTTCCGTGACGGACAACGGCATCGGCATCGTGAAGGAAAACCTCGTCCGGATTTTCAACCACGGTTTCACCACCCGCAAGGAAGGCCACGGCTTCGGCCTCCACAGCGGCGCCCTGGCGGCCCGTGAACTGGGCGGCGCCTTGCTGGTCAAAAGCGACGGCACCGGCAAAGGCGCCGTCTTCACCCTCGAACTGCCTCTGCATCCGCCCTCCGCCACCACCTCCGTCATCATATGAACACTCCCCAGCGACGCATCCTCATCGTGGACGACCACGCGGCCATCCATCAGGACTTTCAGAAAATCTTCGAGGCGCCTTCCCGCGATGACGCCCGGCTCGCCTCTGCGGAGTCCGTCCTGTTTGGCACGCCAAACCCCAATCCCTTCGCGCGGCCGGTGTTCAAGATCGATTCCGCCTACCAGGGCTTGGACGCCGTGGAAATGGTCAGGCAGTCCATCGCCGAGGAATCTCCCTACGCGGTGGCCTTCGTGGACGTCCGCATGCCGCCGGGACTCGACGGCATTGAAACCGCCGCCCGGCTGTGGACAGTTTACCCCGACCTCCAGATCGTCATCTGCACGGCGTATTCGGACTATTCGCTCGATGAGATCATCGAGCAGCTCGGACATTCCGACCGGTTCGTCATACTGAAAAAGCCCTTCGACAACATCGAGGTGCTGCAACTGGCCATCGCACTCACCCGCAAATGGGAGCTGCTGCAGCACGCCCGCTGCAAAATGAACGACCTGGAGAACTGTGTTCAGGAACGGACGCGCGAGCTGAAGACCGCCAACCGGCAGCTTCACCAGGAAATTGAACAACGACAGCGCGACGCCGAGGTGCTTTCCGCGACGCGCGAACGCCTTGGCCATCTGCTCGCCAGCAGTCCGGCTGTCACCTATTCGTTCAAGGTTCACGACCAGATCCTCGTGCCGTCCTGGGTCAGCGAAAACATCCGCGAACTGCTGGGCTATTCCGTCGAGGAATGGTGCCAGCCGGACTGGGAGGCCAAGCATCTGAAGACCGCGGAACCAATTGCCGCGGCCGGCGATCTCAAAACCCTGTTCGAGCGCGGCCAAAGCAGCCAGGAGCAATCCCTGCGCATGAAGGATGGCAGCATCCGCTGGGTGCGGAATGAACGCCGCCTGCTGCGCGATCCCGAAGGCCGTCCGACCCAGGTCGTCGGCGCCTACACCGATGTCACGGAACGACGCCAACTGGAGGATCAGCTCCGGCAGGCGCAGAAGATGGAGGCCATCGGGCAGCTCGCCGGCGGCGTGGCGCATGACTTCAACAACCTGCTCACGGTCATCGGCGGCTACACGCAGATGATGCTGTCGGAGGAGAGCCTGGTGGCCCGCACGAAGGAGGCGCTGACCCGCATCATCTGGGCGACCGACCGGGCCAGCGATCTGACCCGGCGGCTTTTGACCTATGGCCGCAAGCAGGTTCTGCAGCCCACGCAGCTGGACGTCGGGGAACTGGTGGTGGACGTGAGCAAGATGCTGCGCCGACTGCTCGGCGAGCACATCGCGTTGAAGACGGAATGCGCCGCGGCCGGCCTGAAGCTGTTCGCCGACCGCACGATGATGGAGCAGATCATCATGAACCTCGCGGTCAACGCCCGGGATGCCATGCCCGGCGGCGGCACCCTCACCATCCACACCGCCGCCGCGGAGGTTTCATCGGAGCAGGTGCGCGGCCGGATCGGGGTGGAGCCCGGGCGCTTTGTCTGCCTGACCCTTTCCGACAATGGCCGGGGAATACCCCCGGAAATTTTGCCGAAGATTTTTGAACCGTTCTTCACCACGAAAGATGTCGGCCAGGGAACCGGGCTGGGCCTGGCCACGGTGGATGGCATCGTCAAGGCGCATCACGGCTGGATCGAAGTCGAAAGCCAGGTGGGCCGCGGCACGACGTTCAAAATTTTTCTGCCAGCGAGCGTGCCGGTTCCCGTCGCGGCCACGCCGGCGCCCTCCTCCGACACGCGGATTGAGCGGCGCAATGAAACCATCCTGCTCGTCGAGGACGAGCCGGCCCTGCGCCGGCTGAGCCGGACCATTCTGGAAAAACGCGGACACCGGGTGCTGGAGGCGGCGTCCGGCGTGGAAGCCCTGGAGGTGTGGAAGCAGCATTCCCAGGTGATTGACCTGCTGTTCACGGACATGGTGATGCCGGCTGGGCTGACCGGCGGCAAGCTCGCCATGCGGCTGCGGAGTGAAAAGCCGGCGCTGAAGGTTCTCTTCACCAGCGGCTACAGCACGGAGCTGCTCGAGGACGACTGCCTGCTCAAGAGCGGCATGAGCTTCCTGCCGAAACCGTTCAACCCGCAGTCGCTGCTGACCGCCGTTCGCCACTGCCTGGATGGCAAGCCCTATCCGCCGCCGTCAGTTCCGCGGCCGGAGCCGACGGGCACGGGACAGGCCAATTTGAAGGTGGAGGAACGGCTCGCGCCCGCTTGAGAAAATCCCGGGTCAGACGAGCTGGTTGAGAATCGCGTAGCGCGTCAGTTCGGCGTTCGTTTTCATCTGCATCTTCTCCAGAACCCGCGCGCGGTAGGTGCTGACAGTTTTGACGCTGAGCGAAAGCTCCTTCGCGATGTCCTTGCTCATCTTGCCCGAAGCAATGAGATACATGATCTGGTATTCGCGGTCGGACAGCGCCTCGTGCGGCGCCTTGGAGTCATCCTTGCCGAGTCCCAGGGCCAGCTTTTCGCCCAGCGCCGTGCTGACGTAGCGGCCGCCGGCGTTGACCTTGCGGATGGCCTTGATCAGCTCGTCCGGCGCGCTTTCCTTGGTGATGTAGCCGGACGCCCCGGCCTTGAGCATGCGGACGGCAAACTCGTCCTCCGAGTGCATGCTGTGGATGAGGATCGGCATTTTCGGGCAGAGAATTTTCACCTGCTTGAGGATGTCGAAGCCGCTGCGGCCGGGCAGGTTGATGTCGAGCACGAGCACGTTGAACTTGGAGTCCGGCAGCAGCTCCAGCAGCTGCGTGGCGTTCTCAGCCTCGGCGGCGATGACAATGTCCGATGTTTCGCCAACGATCTGGCGCAGGCCGCGCCGGACGATGGCATGATCGTCGGTTACGATGATTTTAATCACAAGTTCACCCTGTTATCGGCAAAAGGAATGACGGCCTCAACCGTTGTCCCCGCCCCCGGCTCGCTAGAAATGTGCAACGAACCGCCCACCAGGGAGGCGCGTTCGGTCATTCCCAGGATGCCCAAAGATTTTGATCGCGCCCGGCCCTCAATGATGCCCTTGCCGTTGTCGCGTACCGTCAGCCGGATGATGTCGCCGGCGCGCGTGAGCGAGGCGCTCACGGAATCGGCGTCCGCGTGCCGGGTGACGTTCGTCAGCGTCTCCTGAAAAATCCGAAACACCGTCGTGGAACGGTCGGAATCCCAGTCGAGCGTTTCGAGCGCGCACTGAAAATCACACCGGATGCCGGTGCGTTTTTGAAATTCCCGGGCCTGCCATTCCAGCGCGGCGATGAGTCCGAGATTGTCCAGCAGCGCGGGGCGCAAGTCCGTGGAGATACGGCGAACCGTCTGGATGGTGGTTTTGATCTGGGCCTGCATGCCCGCGATTTTATTGACCCAGGTCGTCCGGCGGCCGCCTTTGGATTCGGCCAGACGCTTTTCAAGCCAGGCCAGGTCAGTGTTCAAGCCGGTGAGCTGCTGGCCGAGTTCGTCGTGAATTTCCCGGGCGATGCGGCGGCGCTCGGTTTCCTGCGCGGTCACCAGGCGGCCGGCGAGTTCGCGCAACTGCTCATACGAATGCGCGACTTTCTGCTCCGCCTCGAATCGTTCGGACAGGTCGCGGCCCACCACGGACATGTGTTCCGGTTTGCCGGCAACGTCGGCATGCACAATAAGCACCTGGGAGGCGGGGACCTCTCCGCCGGCGCGGTTTTTGAAATGGATGTCTCCCGACCAGACGCCTTTCGAAGTGGCCGCAGGGATGGCCGCATCCCGCATCAGCGTCCACTGGGCCGGCGGGTAAAGCTCTTCGAGGGAATGGCCGTCCAGCCGTTCCAAGGGCTCGATTCCCATCAACCGGCGGCCCGACTGGTTCAGGTGAAGAATCCGATGGCTCCCGAGATTGACGACGCACACCAGGTCGGTGGTGGCGGCGAGGGTTTTCAACAATAGCTCCTGCGTGGCACCCTCGGCGCGCCGCCGCGCCAGCCGCGCTTCGATGGTGCCCAGCAGCGTCTCGAAGTGAAACGGCTTGGCGAGGTAGTCATCAGCCCCCTGCTCCATGCTTCGCCGCATGCCGAGCTCATCGGCATGCCCGGTCATCAGGATCAGCGGGATGCTCGCCAGCAGCGGATCGTGGCGCAGCCGGCTCAACACGGAATAGCCGTCGCCGTGGTCCATGTTGATGTCGCTGATGATGAGGTCGGGGGAGTGAACGCGCGCCATCTGGACGCCGTCGTTGCCGTTGTCGGATTCAAACACCTCGAAGCCCACCTTTTCCAGATGGCGGGAGACGGCCCGGCGCAATGAGGAATCGTCGTCGATCAACAGCAGTTTTTCATGATGAACTTGCATCAATCAAAAGTCTCAGACCGGTTTTTTGAGATCCGCATCCAGACAACGCCTTACCATGAGGGCAATGTGCTGGGACTCGTAGGGCTTTGGCAAAAAGAAACTGTCGGCTTTTGAAAGAAAATCGGTGTTGCCGAGTTCCGAACTGTAGCCGCTGGTGTAGATGACCTTCAGGTCCGGCCGCTCGGCGCGCAGCCGCTCGGCCAGCTCACGTCCGGTGATGCCGTCGGGCATCACCATGTCCGTGAGCAGCAGATCCACCTTGCCGCCGTGCTCGCGCCAGACGGCCTGGGCCTCCACGCCGGAGGTGGCCTCATAAACCGTGTAGCCCTGGCCCTGCAACATGCGCCGCGCCAAAACCCGCAGCGAAGGTTCATCCTCGACCAGCAAAATGGTTTCGGTGCCTTTCCCAATCACCGGTGTTTCCGCGGGAACAGCGGCCGCCTCGGCGGTCCGGGCATGGCCGGGCAGATAAATTCGAAACGTGGTGCCTTGGCCGACCTTGCTCTCGACCTCCATCCAGCCATGGTGCTGCTTCACGATGCCAAAGACCGTGGCCAGCCCCAGGCCGGTGCCTTTGCCGACTTCTTTCGTGGTGAAAAAAGGCTCGAAAATCCGGGGCAGCACTTCGGGAGGAATGCCCGAGCCATTGTCACGGACCGTCAGGCAGATGAATTCGCCGGTGCGCACGTCCGGATTGGCCGCCGGCGACGCTTGGCTGATTTGGACCGGCTCGGTCTTGATGCACAGTTCTCCGTCCTTCGGCATGGCATCGCGGGCGTTGACCGCAAGGTTCATGATGACCTGTTCGAGCATGCCGGGGTCGCCCTTGATCTTGGGAATTTTCGCCGCCGGATCCCAGCGCAGCGCGATGTTTTCACCGATGACGCGCCGCAGCATCTTGATCAGATTGCCCACGATTTCGTTCAGGTCGAAGACGTGCGCCTGCATGGACTGGGTGCGGCTGAAAATGAGCAACTGCCGGGTCAACTGGGCGGCCGCCTGCGCGGCCTTGACCACGTCCTTGAGCGAATCGGCATCCTCACCCTTGACCCGGTTCCCGGCGAGCAGCATTTCCACATTGCACAGGATGACGGTCAGGAGATTGTTGAAGTCGTGCGCCACGCCGCCGGCCAGTTGGCCAATGGCCTCCATTTTCTGGGACTGGCGCAGCTGGGCTTCTAGCTTGCGATGCTCGGTGACATCCTCGCCAATGCAGGCAATGCCAGTCAAATTGCCGGCCAAATCCCGCAGCATGGTGTTGTTCCAGACGATTTCCCGCAACCCGCCCGAGCGGGTTTTGATGGGGTTCTCGTGATGCGCCGGAATGGAGCCGGTCTGGACGGTGTCGAGAAAGATCTGCCGGGTTTTGAGGTCGGCCGCCGGGATGAATTTCTCAAACCAGTCCGCACCGATCACTTCGGCCCGCGTCCAGTCCGTCAAATGCAGCAGGTAATCGTTGCAGAAGGTCACCACGCCTTTCGTGTCCAGGGTCATGGCGATGAGCTTGAGATTTTCCAGCATCTCCCGAAAGCGCGCCTCGCTTTCACGCAGGGCTTCGGCCGCCTGGATGCGGAGCATGGCACCGGCGCAATGGTCCGCCAGCGCCTGCAACGTGTCCAGATCGTCGCGGTCATAGGCGTAAAAGGTGTAGCTCTGGATCGAGACCACCCCCACCACCTTGGAGTCGTGGCGGATGGGCACGAACATCAGCGAGGCCGATGGCCGGGAGACATCGCCGAACGGGATGCCGTCCGGCAGGGGCGTGAAGGTGTCGTTCCGTAAAATCAGCTGGCCGCCGTGCTTGATGGCCCGCTGCGACAGCTTGGACGGCTCGATCTGGTCCTGGATGGGGAGGAAATCCACCCGCTTGCCGTTCACCAGATCCCAGTTCAGCAAATTATGGATGCGGTTCGTCTCCTCGGAATAAAGGTCGAAAGTGCAGGCATCCCAAGGCGAAAGCTGGTCAGCCACCTCGACGATGATTTCCCGCCGCCTCCCGGGCCGTTTCGCGGAGCTTAATTTCTCGCCCAATGTGGAAAAGGCGGCGCTGCGCAATTCCGCCCGGCGGCGCTCCGTGCGTTCGGCCGCCTCGCGCAGGGCGCGCCGCGCCACCGGCACCAGACGTTCCATCCGGTCTTTCAGCACATAATCCGTGGCGCCGCTTTTAAGGATTTCCACCGCCCGCTCCTCTCCGATGGTGCCGGAGAGAACCACAAACGGCGTTTCCGGCTGGGCGGTTTTCACCGCGGCCAGAGCGGCAAAGCCGTCATAGGCGGGAAAGGCGTAGTCGGAGATGATGAGATCGAAGTGGCCGCGCTTCAGTTCTGATTCGAACTGGTCCGCGCCGCCGGCCCAGTGGAGAACGCAGTCAAGGCCGCTGGTCCGGAAGAGCTCCCGGACCAGCTCGTGATCCCGGGCATCATCGTCGAGATGGAGAATTCGCAAACCGGACTTTGAATTCGAGTTGGCCATGGTCAAAGCAGTCTGTCATCTGGGTCTGCACCGGCTGCCGGGCGGCGGTTCGTTGATGGCCGCCCAGAACACGCCCAGCTCCTTCACGGCGGTCAGAAACTGGGAGAAATCCACCGGCTTGACCACATAGGCGTTGACTCCGTGCCGGTAACATTCGATCAGGTCCGGCTCCTCGCGGGAGGAGGTGAGGATGACAATCGGGATGATCTTCAAACCTTCGTCACCCTTGAGGATTTTCAAAACCTCCAGACCGCTCACCTTCGGCATCTTCAAGTCCAGCAGCACGACGACCGGGTGGCCATCGACGCGGTCCTTGAACTTGCCGCGCCTAAAAAGATAGTCGAGCGCCTGGGCGCCGTCGCCGACGACCCTGACTTGGTTGGCCAGGTTGAATTCGGAAAGCCCGGTGAGAGTGAGTTCGACATCCCGCGGATCGTCCTCCACGAGGAGTATTTTTTTGAGGGGATGGTTCATGCCTGGTCCGGCCGGGCCGGGAGGGAGAAATAAAAGGTGGCGCCGGCATCAATCGCCCCCTGCGCCCAGGTCCGCCCGCCATGCCGGTGCACAATGCGGTGAACATTCGCCAGGCCGATGCCGGTGCCTTCAAATTCGGTCTGGTTATGCAGCCGTTGAAAGACTCCGAACAGCTTCTGAACGTATTGGGGGTCAAAACCCACGCCGTTGTCCCGGATGAAGACGACCGTCTCGCCCGGGGGGGCAGAACCGCACCCTACCTCGATGCGGGCGGGCTGGCGTGGACCGGTGAATTTGATGGCATTGGACAGCAGATTCAACAGCGCAAGCCGCAGCATTGCCCGGTCGCCCTGGACCTGCGGCAGCGGTTGAATCTCCCAGACAATGTCGCGACCGCGCAGGTCCCCGGCCAGATCCTGCAGGCATTCCTTGACCAGTCCGTCGAGAGAGAACTGGATTTTGACAACCTCGGAGCGGCCAATCCGCGAAAATGCCAGCAGGTCGTCGATGAGGTTGCCCATGCGCTTGGCGGACTGCGAAATGGTGCTGAGATGGCGCAGGTTGTTTTCCGAGAGCACCGGCCGGGCGTCGTTCTCCAGGAGCTGGACAAACCCCATGATGTGGCGCAAGGGTGCCCGCAGGTCGTGGGAGACCGAATAGCTGAAGGCCTCCAGCTCCTTGTTGGCGGTCTCCAGTTCCATGGTTCGTTCGGCCACGCGATGCTCCAGCTCGGTGTTGAGCTGCTGGATCTTTTCCTCCGCCAGCCTCCGCTCGGTGATGTCGGTGTTCACGGTGGACACCTGCCATCGTCCCGGGCCCAGCGGCTCGACCGGCATGACGATGGAGCGCGCGTGGCGCAGGACTTTGCGAAGCGATTCCTCAGCCCGTTTGAGCTCGTCAACATCGGTGTTGGTCCCAAACCACTGCACCACGCGCCCGTCGGAATCCTTTAACGGCACGGCGCGGGTAAGAAACCGGCGGAACCGGTTGTCGGCCCCGCGCAACGGAAATTCCATCTCAAAAATTTCACCCGCCGCAATTGCCGCGGTCCACTGCCGCATGACCTTTGGCAGCACATCGGGATGATGCACCGCCTGCCAGCCCCAGCCCTCCATTTGCTGGGGAGTGGTGCCAGTGTAGGAGTACCAACGGTCATTGTACCAGGAAATGAAACCGTCCGGCTGCGCGATCCAGGCCAGCTGCGAAATGGAATTGGCCATGGTGCGGAACCGCTGCTCGCTCTCAACCAAGGCCTGGGCCTGACGCTTTCGCTCCGTGATGTCGTTGAACAGGATCGCCACCTTGTGGCTGCCCGGGCCGCCGATGCGGTAGGCGCAGACGTCATAAAACCGCTTCAGCGTCCGGGCCTCGCTTTCAAAGTAGGCGGGCTCGCCGGTGCGGACAATTTTCCCGTAGGTGTCGAACCAGCTTTGCTCCAGGCCGGGAATCAGATCACGGACCAGCCTGCCCTCCGCCGCGACCAGTCCCGTCTGCCGTTCGAAGGCCGGATTGATCTCGAGAAACCGGAAATCCACGGGCCGGCCGGCATCATCAAAGAGCAAATCGATGGTGCAAAACCCCTCGATGAGGGTTTCAAACAGGGTGCGGTAACGCTCCTCCGAATGACGGAGCGCGGCCTCGGCCTGTTTGCGCGAGGTGATGTCGCGGGCAATCTTCGATGCGCCCACAACCCGACGGGCGGCGTCAATGATCGGCGAAATGGTGACCGAGACGTTGACCCGCTGGCCATTTTTCCGGACGCGTTCGGCCTCGTAGTGCGTGACGCTTTCGCCTTTGGCGATGCGCTGCAGGATGAAACGCTCCTCTTCAATCTTGTCCTCTGGAAAAAGGATGGTCATGGGCTTGCCCAGGATCTCGGCGGCGGTGTAGCCGAAGATTTTTTCCGCGCCCGGATTCCAGCTGGTGATGATGCCGTCCAAGGTCTTGCTAACAATGGCGTCCTCGCAGGAGTTGACGATGGACACCAGCCGCAGCTGGGCGAGTTCCGCCCGTTTCCGTTCGGTGATGTCGGTCCCATATACCCGGACACGGCGCGTTTTCGGGAAATAACAGATGGTCTGGGCAAAGTAGTTTTCGCCCACCGCAATTTCCCGCCGGATCACCTCCATGTGGCTTTTGAGCAGGTCGAACTGGGAGTGAAGGTCCGCCAGATATGGATGAGAAATGCCCCGGGCGCGGAGGTCCGGGAACAGTTTGGCGGCGAAGGGATTCAGATAATGGACCGCGCCGGTGGCGCGATCGAGCTCGACGATGGGGTTGGGATTTTGTTCAGGGAATGATGCCAGCCATTTGACTTCGTCTTCGGATCGAACGGGCAAAGCCAGCTGGCAGTCGGAGGGAATTGTTTTAAGCGATTCCATCACTCCTCCTTTCATTCGTCCCAAAAGTGTCTAATGGTGGCATCATTGCCAATGAGCCAAAAGCCGGTTCCACGCACGTTTTGTTTGTGCGCGGTTCGCCAACATACAACCTTGTGCCCGCTGGTTTCATGCGACAATTCTCCGTCCAACAAATCGCCGCCACCGCCCTCACCGCCCCGCCCGGGCCTTTGATCACTGAACCGGCCTTAGCAAGGCCCATTGCAAGCTGAGCTGGGGAATCACTTCGCTCAGATTCTGAAAATCCACCGGTTTCACGATGTAGCCGTCCGCGCCCAGACGCTGGCTGGTGGCCAGATCACGGTCATGGGTTGAGGCGCTCAGCACAATCACCGGAAATGGCCGGGTGCGGGGATCCGCCTTGATCCGCTGGAGGACTTCCAAACCGTCCACCTTGGGCAATCCCAGATCCAACAGAATCAGCTGCGGCTGCTCCTGCCCCTGACGGTAGGCGTACTCGCCCGTGCAAAACAAAAAATTGAGCGCCGCGGCGCCGTCCCGCACGACGTGGATGCGGTTGGTGATGTTCGCGTGCTTCAAAGCGCGCAAGGTAAGCTCCACATCCTGCGGCATGTCCTCCACCAAAAGGATCTCGACGAGATTTTCATCAGCGCACTTCTTCAACTTGCCGCGAAACAATTCGGCAATGGGAACCTGAAGGGCGCGCGCCAGCTTTTCAATGCTGCCCAGGGAAGGATTACGGGCGCCGCGTTCCACATCCGAAATGTAGGTGCGGTGCAGCCCCGCCAGTTCGGCCAGCTTCTCCTGTGAAAGATCCATTTTGGCCCGCTGGCTTTTGATGGCTTCGCCGAAATTTCGTCTAAGTTCATCCATAAATGGTTGTCACTGTTAATTTAATTGATGCGCCTGTTGTATCGAATTTTCCCCAACCACTCCACAGACGATGAGTGACAAACGGAAATATACAAAAATCTGGTCGTGCGTCAGGACAACTTGTGCCCTGTCGCTTATGGAATTGAATTCCCTCCCGGAGAGTGTTGATGAGTGGCCTAAGCCCCGCGTTTGCACCTCATGGTTCACGTTTTCATTTTACCTCGCTTAAAAAAATGAGCAACGGCAAAAATTTTGCAGCGCAAAATTGCTGCCGGTGTATTGCCCGTGGCTTTCAAACACCGCCCCTTCGCGCCTGCCTCTCTTGCAGGAGACCCGCAGCCGTCTCGGCGGTCGACTTGAGCTTGGCGGTGTGCGTCTGACGGCGCTTGAATGGCACGATGCCTTCTTCTCCTGGATGCATTTTACGTCTTGCGCAAGCGCGAGAGACGGACCAAGTTTCCGCAGCGAGCAACTTCGGGCGGGCCTGATGGACTGTTATTGAGGGAGGAACCCGCCGCAGGGTTGAATGAGGAAGCATTTGTTCTGCGAAAAGCCGGAGTTGAAGAATGATCACCCGCAAACAAATCAACAGAAGCGACAAACTCCGCCGGCAAAGGAGCGGAACACTTTTGGCAATTCTTGGATGACGAGGCGTTTCCTAACCATGGCCATTTTGATCCTGGCGGCCGTCTACTTCGGCACCGCCTGGTTTGGGCTGTCGCTGGCCAGCATCAATGCCAGCGCATCCCCGGTCTGGCCCCCCTCCGGCATTGCCTTGATCGCGCTGCTGCTATTTGGACACCGCCTGTGGCCGGGCATATTCATCGGCGCTTTTGCCGCCAACATCCTTACCCAAGGAACCGTGCTGACCTCCCTCGGCATCGCCACCGGCAACTCCCTCGAAGCCCTGGCGGGGGCCTGGCTCATCAACCGCTTCGCCGGCGGCCGACATGCCTTTGAGCACGCTTCTCACATTTTTAGCTTTTTGTTTTTCGCCATGGTCAGCACGGCGATCAGCGCCACGGTGGGTGTCGTTTCGCTTGTGCTCGGAGGATTTGTGGCATGGCCCCATTATCTTCCCGTCTGGACAACCTGGTGGCTGGGAGATTTGACCGGCGTAACCGTGGTGGTTCCGTTGCTGCTCATCTGGCAAAGCGCCCCCGCCATGCGCTGGAACCGCCGCCGCGCGATGGAAATTCTCGCCATTCTCGGCGTCGTGCTGCTGATCGGGGTGCTCTCCTTCAACGACCCGTTGCACCCCATGCTGGGCCGCTACATGCGGTTTTTGCTTTATCCGGCCGCGCTTTGGGCCGCCTACCGCTTCGGCCAGTTTGGCGCGATCAATGCCGTGTTGGTCATCGCTGTTGTGGCCACCTGGGGAACCTGCCACGGCACGGGGCCGTTTGTAATTCCCGATGGCAACCAGTCCCTCCTGCTGCTGCAAGCCTATCTCGGAACCTTCACCATCACCAACCTTGTCCTCGGCGCGCTCGTCTCCGAACGCGCCCGGACAGAAACCGTGCTGCGCGAAAGCAACGACCGGTTCCACACCCTCGCCAGCCACGCGCCGGTGGGCATCTTCATGGCCAAAGCCAGCGGCGACTGGATATACGCCAATGAAAGCTGGTGCTCGATGGCGGGACTCTCCCCGGCCCAGTCCTTTGAAAACGGCTGGGCCAGGCGGATTCATCCCGACGACCGGGACCGCGTCCTCGCCGCCTGGTCCGGCGCGGTCCGCCACAAGGACGCCTCCACCGCCGAATTCCGCCTGCAACAGGCTGATGGCGGAGCGCTGTGGGTTTACTGGCATGCCGTGCAGCTTTGGAACACCGCCGGCGAAGTCACCGGCTACATCGGCACCGTCACAGACATCACCGCCCGCAAACTCGCGGAGGCGGACCTGGAGCTGCGCGTGCAGGAGCGCACCATGGAATGGGCGCTCGCCAACGCCACGTTGAAGGGGGAAATCGTCAAACACCAGGCGGCCGCCCTGGCCCGGGACCGTTTGGCCGCACTCGTGGAAAATTCCCACGACGCCATTCTGAGCAAAACCTTGAACGGCATCATCACCAGTTGGAACCGGGGCGCGCAGCGGATGTTTGGCTACACCGCCAAAGAAATCATCGGCCAGCCCATCACGACCCTCATTCCCAACGACCGTCACGATGAACTCGGCGAAGTCCTCGACCGCATCCAGCGGGACGAGGTGGTGGAACCTTTTGAAACCATCCGCCGGCGCAAGGACGGCCGGCTGGTTTATGTCTCGATGTCGCTTTCGCCCGTAAAGGACGAGCTCAACCAGATCCTCGGCGCGTCCGCCATCATGCGCGACATCACCGAACAGAAACGGCTGGAGGAGGAAATTCTCCAGGTGAGTGAACGCGAGCAGCGGCGCATTGCGGAGGACTTGCACGACGGCGTGGGCCAGCAGCTTGGCGGCATCTGCTGCCTGAGCGACGTGCTTAAACGAAACTTGGAGGATCAGGCGTCGCCGGAAACCGGCGCCGCCGCGAAAATTTCCGCCCTGCTGGGTGTCGCCATGGCCCAGACGCGGAACATCGCCCGCGGACTGCATCCCGTGCCGCCCGAGTCCGATGGACTGATGCACGCCCTGGAAGAACTGGCCGAACGCATCACGGACATCTTCAAGGTGAATTGCCGGTTCCTTTGCCCGCAAACGGTTCTGATCGAAGACGAGGCCACCGCCACGCATCTATACCGCATCGCCCAGGAGGCCATCACCAATTCCATCAAGCACGGCCAGGCAAATCAGATCGATGTCTCGCTGACCACCGGGCCCGAAGGCCCCCGCCTGACAGTGAGCGACAACGGCGCCGGTTTCGAGCTAAACCACCATTCCCGGCAGGGCCTTGGCTTGCGCATCATGAACCACCGGGCCGGAATGATAAACGCCCTGCTCGTGGTTCAAAACCTGGGCCCCGGCACCCGCGTGGCCTGCACCATTCACCGCCGCAACGGCTCCGGCCACGGCTGAAACAATCTCATGTCCAAAGCACGAAGGCAGATTTTCATAGTCGACGACCACCCGGTGTTCCGCGAGGGGCTGGTGGGACTGGTCAAGCGCGAACCCGACCTCGACGTGTGCGGCGAAGCCGACCACGCGGCCAAGGCGATCCTGGAGATCCAAAAGCTAAGGCCCGACCTGGTCTTGGCGGACATTGGTCTGCCCGGGAAATGCGGGCTCGAACTCATCAAGGACATCCGGGTCATGTCGCCTGACATTGCCGTCCTCGCCATCTCCATGCATGACGAATCGCTTTATGCTGAGCGGGTGCTGAAAGCCGGTGGCCGCGGCTACATCATGAAGCAGGAAAGGCCCGAAAAAATTGTCCAAGCGATCCGCCAGCTGCTCAACGGACAGATTTTCCTCAGTGCGCAGATGTCGAACCGAATCCTGAATTCGCTCTCCGACAAGCGGCCGCAAAGCAGTTCGCCCATCGCCCGGCTCAGCGACCGGGAACTTGAAATCCTCCAACTGATCGGTCGCGGCAAGGACAGCCATGAAATCGCCCAGCAGCTTCACCTGAGCGTGAAGACCGTGGACACCCATCGCGGCAATCTGAAGGAAAAGCTGGAGTTGAAGAATGGCACCGAGCTGATTTGCTACGCCGCCCGCTGGGTGGAACGGCAGCAGACATCGGGCTGAACTTTGGCCGCCTTTCACCGGACCTGCATCAGCTTGCCGGGGCCAACCCCATTTTCCGATTGCGGTCTACGAAGTGCGTCGGTAAGGTTCGGGCGCAGTCGCCGATAAAATCAAATCGGCAATGGTCTGGGAGAGATGGCCGAGTGGCTGAAGGCGCTGGTTTGCTAAACCGGTATACGGTCAAAAGCCGTATCGGGGGTTCGAATCCCCCTCTCTCCGCCACTTCCCACTTTCCCCTTCAGAGTTGAAGAAGCACCTCCCGCTACCTTGGCACTCTGCCGGCCGCCTTGCTTTGAATCAGCCGCTGACTCCAAGAGGAACGTTGACCTTTTGATTGACGCCCCGCACAATTTTCCAACGCCTCATGAACCGCAACTAGCTTTGTAAGCTGAACAAATCATCGCCATGCCAAGACCAGTCACTCTCTTCACCGGACAATGGGCCGACCTCTCCCTCGCGCAACTCCTCCCGCTCGTCAAAAAAATGGGCTACGACGGCGTGGAACTCGCCTGCTGGGGCGACCATTTTGAAGTGGACCGCGCGCTCAGCGAACCCGATTACTGCAAAAAGAAATGGGCGCTGCTCAAAAAGCACGGCCTCACCTGCCACGCCATTTCCTCGCATCTCGTCGGCCAGGCGATCTGCGATCTGATCGACGAACGCCATAAAGCCATCCTCCCCGCCGATGTCTGGGGCGACGGCAAACCCGAAGGCGTCCGCCAGCGCGCCGCCGAGAAGATGAAAGCCACCGCCCGCGCCGCGCGGAAATTCTTCGACGCCAGACCCGGTGGCCGCGACGCCTCGTCGCAAAAGGGTGGCGGTGGCGCCCCCGCCACCGTGAACGGCTTCACCGGTTCCAGCATCTGGCACGCGCTCTATGCCTTTCCGCCGACGAGTCAGGCGTTTTTAGAAAAGGGTTTTCAAGATTTTGCCAAGCGCTGGACGCCCATCCTCGACGAGTTCGACAAACACAATGTCAACTTCGCGCTCGAAGTGCATCCCACGGAAATCGCGTTCGACATCGCCTCCGCCAAGCGCGCGCTCGAAGCCGTCAAAAATCATCCGCGCTTTGGATTCAATTACGACCCGTCGCACCTCGGCTATCAGGGCGTGAACTACGTGAAGTTTATCCGCGAATTCCCCGACCGCATTTTCCATGCGCACATGAAGGACGTGTGGTGGGGCCACGGCGACGGCACGGTGGGCGTGTTCGGCGGTCACACGGATTTCACCGACGCGCGCCGCTTCTGGGATTTCCGCTCGCTCGGCCACGGCGATATCAACTTCGAGGAGATCATCGTCGCGCTGAACGACGTCGGTTATCGCGGCCCGCTCTCGGTGGAATGGGAGGATGGTCGCATGGACCGCATCCACGGCGCAACCGAAAGCTGCGCCTTCGTCCGCAAACTGGATTTCGCACCGAACCAGGCGGCGTTTGATGCGGCGTTCTCCAAGAAGAAATAGTTTAACTCAAAGTCAAGCGATCCAACTTCACCTTTAATATTTTAGATGGATGCAATCAGCATGAAAACTGTACAAAACTCGATTCAAATCTCCCTTTTTGTCGTATTGCTGATGCAACCATTCACCAGCGGCGCGCAACCCGTGATCAAAATCGCCGCCGGCAAAGGGCTCGCAGGTAACCACACCTTGTTTCTGAAAAGTGACGGCAGCCTCTGGGGAATGGGCAACAATAGTTATGGCCCGTTGGGGAACGGCCCCGCAACAAATATTCCCAGGCAAATAATCTCTGACGGCGTCACCGCAATTGCCGCAGGTGGCTTACACACCCTGTTCATCAAGGGCGATGGCAGCCTGTGGGGCATGGGCAATAACGGTGCTGGCCAGTTGGGCATTGGAACATTCGAGCACACCAATCAACCGCAACAAATCGTGACCAGCGATGTTTCGGTTATTGATGCCAGTGAAAGCCACACCTTGTTTCTCAAGAACAACGGCAGTCTGTGGGCTATGGGCGCCAACAATGCCGGCCAGTTAGGCGACGGCACATATACTCAGGCCAACTTCCCGGAGCAAATCGTAGCCAGTGGTGTGGTGGCGGTTGCCTGTGAAGCAGCACACAGCCTGTTTATCAAGAATGATGGCAGTCTTTGGGGGATGGGCGGTAGTGCTACCGGTCAATTGGGTGACTCTTACGATAGAACCAACCTCCCCGTTCTGATTGTGACTAACGGCGTCACCGCGATTGCCGTGGGACGCTCCCACAGTCTCTTTCTGAGGGACGACGGCAGTCTGTGGGGCATGGGCAGAAACTTGGTTGGTGAGTTGGGCGATGGCACATACGCGCAAGTCATCTCGCCAAAGCAACTCGTGAGCAGTGGAGTCACGGCCGTCACGGCGGGGAATTACTTCACACTGTTCCTCAAGAGCGACGGGAGTTTGTGGGGCATGGGTGCCAATAACTACCGCCAGTTGGGCAACACCCTTTACGACTACACAAACCAACCGCAGTTGATCGTGGCCAGTGGCGTTACAGCGATTGCTGCTGGGGGAGATCGCAGCCTATTCCTTACGAGTGACGGCAGCTTGTGGGGCATGGGCAGGAATGATTCCGGCGAGTTGGGCGATGGCACCTACACCCAAGTCAACTCACCCAAGCAGCTTGTGGACGGGGCATACCCGCCTCCCAACTACAACCAGATTTCGGGTGAACTTTTGAATGGAGGCGATGTGCGCTTGTCCTTTGTGGGGATCTCCGGAACAAACTACGCATTGGAGCGCACATTCAATTTATCACCACCCGACTGGGTGGCGCAGGCCACCAATGCCGCCGGTGTCGGCGGCACACTCATTTTCACAAACGCGCCAGACTCAACCACAAATAATTTCTGGCGCATCCGCTCTGTGCCATAAACTGATAGTCATTCAAACAAATTTATGAAACACAAACTTCGTTACGGCATGGTCGGCGGCGGACAGAACGCCTTGTTCGGCGCGGCGTTTGACGCGGCTTTCTCCAAGAAGAAATAAAATGACGACCCGCAAACTTCTTTGCGCGCTGTTTTCATTGGCGGCCGGTGCCGCCTTGGCCAAGGAAAGCGCCGTGGTTTCAGTCGACGTGCAAAAGCCAGGCGCGGAAATTTCCCCGACCGCCCTCGGCCTGAGCTACGAGACGAGCCGGTTGCTGCCGGATGAAAAAGGCGTCCACTACTTTCGTCCGGACAACCTGCCGCTGGTGACACTCTTCCAAACGCTCGGCATCAAAAGCCTCCGCATCGGCGGCAACTCGGTGGATGCACCGCTCATCGCCATCCCCGCCGAGACTGACGTGCGTTTGCTTTTTGACTTCGCCCGCGCGGCCGGCGTGAAGGTGATTTACTCGGTCCGACTCCTGCACGGCGAACCCGAGCAAGCCGAGCAGGTCGCCAGGTTCATCCACCACAACTACGCCGACGTCCTCGACGGTTTCGCCATCGGCAACGAGCCGGATTACTACAAGGACTACGAGGTTTATCGCGCCCGCTGGACGGCGATTCACGATGCCATCCTGGGTGCCTGTCCCGAGGCCAAGTTTTTTGGACCAGACCAGAATCCTCCCAGCAGCAAGGAATCCGGCCCGGATGCGCCGCCGAACCTGTTTGAGAAAATGGTCCGCGATTTCGGCAATGAAACCGGTCGCCTGGCCTGCCTGACCGTGCACAGCTATCCGTTCGGTTGTTCCTACAAAAATCCCGGCGTGGCCGCTGATGATGTCTTGAAGCTCGTTCCCACCGATGCCACCGAGGCCCGTCAGAAGATGCTTTCCCCGGCAGCGATGGACATCTACGAAAAGATTCGGCTATCCATGGCCAAAGCCACCGCCGGCACTTCCCTGTCCTACCGGCTTGGCGAAGTGAACAGCTACTGGTTCAGCGGTCTCAAGGGCGCAAGCGACAGCTATGCGTCGGCGTTGTGGGTGGTGGACTATTCGCTCTGGTGGACCTCGCACGGCGCGAGCGGCTTGAACTTTCATACCGGCGACAAAACCGGCGGCGCGATCATGCTTCCCTGTCGTTACGCCGCCTTCGTCACCAGCAGCAACGGCTACACTTCACGCCCGCTGGCCTACGGACTCAAGCTGTTTGATCTGGGCGGACACGGGAAGTTCCTGCCCGTGACCATTGCAGCCGGCACCAACGAAAACCTTTCCGCCTACGCCACGCTGGCGGAGGACAAGACGGTGTTCGTCACGGTCATCAACAAAGCCCACGGCCCAACGGCAACCAACTGTGAGATCTCGGTTCAACTGAACCTTCCTCCTGCCGGTTCCACCATCCAAACCATCCAACTCACCGCTCGCGACAACGACATCGCCGGCAGTTCGGCGGACGTGCTGCTCGGCGGCTCACGCATCCGCGAGGACGGGACATGGTCAGGCAAATGGCAGACCGTGCCGGTTGAAAAGCCGGACGGATTCTTGAAGCTGGACTTGCCGCCAGCCAGCGCGGCGGTCATTTCTTTTTCCAAAGACAACTGATTTTATGAAACGCAAACTTCGTTACGGCATGGTCGGCGGCGGGCAGAACGCCTTCATCGGCGCGGTGCATCGCATGGCCGCTAATCTCGACGGTCAAATCGAGCTGGTCGCGGGCGCGTTCTCGTCCGATCCAAAAAATTCGACGGCGACGGGCGAGCAGCTGTTCCTAAATCCCAAACGCGTCTATGGCAGCTACGCGGAGATGGCCAAGGCCGAGGCCGCGTTGCCGGCGGATGAGCGGATTGATTTCGTGGCCATCGTCACGCCGAATTTTCTCCACGCGCCCGTGGCGATTGAATTTTTGAAACGCGGCTTCCACGTCGTCTGCGACAAGCCAATGACGCTGACCCTCGCCGAGGCGAAGCAGTTGCGCAACGTGGTGCGCCAGACGGGCAAGGTGTTCGCGCTCACGCACAATTACACCGGTTATCCGATGGTAAAGGAGGCGCGCGAACTCGTCCGCACCGGCAAGCTCGGCAAGATCCTGAAGATCGTCGCCGAATATCCGCAGGGCTGGCTGCTCGACAAGATCGAAGCCGACGGCCAGAAGCAGGCCGCGTGGCGCAGCGATCCGAAGAAGGCGGGCGCAAGCTGTTGTGTCGGCGACATCGGCACGCACGCGGAAAATCTCGGCCGCTACATCACCGGCCTGAAGATTGACGAACTGTGCGCGGAGTTCACGAGCTTCATCCCCGGCCGCAAGCTGGAAGACGATGCGAACATGCTCATCCGTTACAAAGGTGGTGCGAAAGGCGTGCTGCATTGCTCGCAGATTTCCTGCGGCGAGGAAAATAATCTGAACATCCGTGTTTACGGCACGCTCGGTTCGCTGGCGTGGCAGCAGGAACATCCGAACGAACTGAAGTTCACGCCCAAGAACGAGCCCGCGCGCATCCTTCGTCGTGGCAACGGCTACGTTTCCGACGTGGCGAAGAAATTCACGCGTCTCCCGTTCGGCCATCCCGAGGCGTTCATCGAGGCGTTCGCCAACATTTATCTGGAAGCCGTAGCCGCCATCCGCGCGAGCATCGCCGGCAAAAAAGGTTCGTTCGATCACCCCACCGTGGACGACGGCGTCGAGGGCATGGCTTTTATTGAAACCTGCGTGAAGTCCGCGAAGTCTGGTAGGTGGACGAAGTTCCCGAAGATTTAATCACGCGGGCTGACAGATTCTCAAAGACTCCATGAAAAAATTGAAACAGTGCACGGCCCTGCTGGCTTTGATTGCGCAAACGACCACGGCGGGCCCTTCGACAAACGTCGAGGTCACCATCGACGGCGTGGCGGGCTTTCAGGACACGCCCCTGCAGCCGGATGGCAGCTGGCATGTGCATGATCCGGCGCGGCCACAGCCCCCCGTCGTGACGCCCGGCAAGCTGTTCAGCCAAAAGGCGGCGGCGCCCAGCGATGCCATCGTGCTTTTTGATGGCAAGGATTTGTCACACTGGCAGGACAAGGACGGCAAACCGGCGCCCTGGCTCGTTCAGGACGGCGAGATGATTTCCGCCAAGAGCGACATCAAGAGCATCGATCAATTCGGCGACGTGCAACTGCACCTGGAATTTCGCGAGCCAACGCCGGCCACCGGCAGCGGCCAGGGCCGGGGCAACAGCGGCGTTTTTTTCATGGGCCTGTATGAGATCCAGGGGCTGGACTGCTTCGGCAACAAGACCTACGCCGACGGCGCCACCGGCGGGCTTTATGGCCAGCATCCCGCGCTCGCCAACGCCTGCCGCCCGCCCGGAGAATGGCAGACCTACGACCTGATCTTCACCGCCCCGCGCTTTGCCACCAACGGCGAGGTCCTTTCGCCGGCGTATCTGACGGCGATCTTGAACGGGGTCGTGGTGCAAAACCACCAGGCCTTCCGCGGCGCCACCGGCTGGAAATCCCCCGGCAAATACAAACCGCACGGCCCGACCGGCCCACTGCTGCTGCAATATCACAACAATCCCGTGGCATTCCGCAACATCTGGGCACGGCCGCTGCCCTTCGTGAACGAACCTTGATCAATCTCCCCCCAAATGAAAAAACTATTTCCGCTCACCATCCTGACCCTGCTGGTTGCCGGCATGACCGGCTGCAAATCCTTTGCCGCCAAGCAGCCTGCGCCGAAACGCTTGCTCGTGGTCACCACCACCAGCGGCTTTCGCCACGCTTCCATTCCCACACTGCAAAAGATGCTGACCCAGCTGGGAACCAACAGCGGCGCGTTCACCGTGGACTTTGTCGAACAGCCGCCCGGTCACGCGCCCACGGGCTTTCCGGCCAAGCTGAAGGAGAACGCCACGCCGGAACAGAAGGAAGCCTTCGTCCAGTCCGAGGCCAGATGGAACGAGGCGTTGCGGGTTGAGCTGCTGAAGTTGTCCCCCGAGAATTTGAAAAACTACGACGGCGTTGTCTTTGCCAGCACCACCGGCGACCTGCCGATTCCGGACAAGGATGGTTTTCTCAAATGGGTCAAGGACGGACATGCCTTCATCGGCATTCACGCCGCGAGCGACACCTTTCATCACTGGCCGGAGTTCATTGAGATGATCGGCGGCGAGTTTGCGCATCACGGTCCGCAGGTGGCAGTCGAATGTTTGAATGAAGATCCGTCCCATCCCGCCAACCAGACGCTGCCGAAGTCCTGGCCGATTGCGCAGGAGGAAATCTACCAGTTCAAGAATTACGACTCCGCCAAGGTTCACGACCTGCTCATCATGGACAAGCATCCGGAACACAAGGAGCAGTCGGGACACTTCCCGGTGAGCTGGAGCCGCAGCTATGGTCACGGAAAAGTCTTCTACACCTCCCTTGGCCATCGCGAGGATGTCATCGACAGCGACCCCGGTTTGAAAGACCGCAAGAACCCGGTGGAGACTTCCAAGGCATTTCAAGCCCACGTGCTCGGCGGCATCGAGTGGGCGCTGGGATTGAAAAAATAACTCAGGCTCCGGCCGAACGCTGCCGCGTCGCCTCGTAGAAGAACACCGCCGAGGCCGCCGCCACGTTGAGGGAATTCATGTGCGACGGCATGGGGATTTCCACCGCGTCATCGCAGAGCGCGAGCATGCCCGGCGAGAGTCCAGGACCCTCGGTGCCGAACACCAGGCAGCAATCCTCCCGCAGATCAGCCTTCGCCAGCGGCGTGGCTCCCGACCTTGGATGCGCCGCCAGACAGCGCACGCCCTCGCTCCGCAGCCGCTCGATCGTTGCCTTCAGACTGGCCACCGACGCAACCGGCTGCTCAAAGATGGTGCCCACCGAACCGGCGACCGCGCGGCGTTGATAAGGACTGCCGCAAGTTTCGCCAATGATCAGGATCTGCACGCCGAACGCGGCGCAACTGCGCACCATGGCCCCGAGATTTTCCGCGCTGGCCAGCCCTTCGACGGCGGCCAGGAGGCGGGGGCGGGGTGCGTTGATGAAGAGGGTTTCAAAATCCGGGCGCGGCGGAATCTTCGCCACCGCCAGCGCGCCCTGGTGCATCTTGTAGCCCGTGATGCTCTCCAGCAGCTTCTGACCGGCGACATAGACTTCGATGGCTTCCTGCCGCGATTCCAACATGGGTCGGAGTTTCTCCAGCCATTCGGGTGTCACCAAAACCGAGACCGCCGCGAACTTGCTGGCGAGCAGACGTCGGACGGTCTTGATGTTGGCGGCGACGAGCACGCCTTCACGCTCGTGCTCCTCGACGCGCTTGAGCGTGAGGTAATACTTGAGTTCCGGAAGATCGAGGGATTCGACCGTTTTAATCTCGGCGATGGCCACGGGTTAAAACCATTTCCAGCTCAGTCGCTCACCGGCGGATTGCGCCAGGCTCACTTGGCCGGCCGCGCGTAGATTTCCACCTCGGTGTATTCGTTCAGCGTGCTGTCCGTGCTGCCTTTGGAGTAAAGCCGGACATAGCGACCCTTGGCTCCCTTGCCATCGATGGTCCGGCCTTCAAAGTTTTCGAAATATTCCTTGTCCGCGCCCACGCCCCGCTTGGAACTGTCGTCGATGTCGTTGTTGTAAAGCGTCTGCAGGTTCTGCGTCATCCCGGCGTCATCCGCGACCTGCACGATGACATCCCGGTAAATTTTCGGGGTGTCGTGCGCGTGCCAGATGACGAGGGCGAATATTTCCTGTGCGCCGCCCAGGTCGAACTGGACGTATTGCGTGCCCTTGCGCAGCAGCACGATGCTGGTGTCGAAGGCCTCCTTGTCGCCATCGGTAATCTTGGCCAGCGCGGTCGGGAGTGCGTTGGTATCGCTGCTGGAGATCCTGGCCTGCGGCGCAATGTTCTTGGCGTCGGCGGGGATCATCAACGGCGGCCGCGGCGTTTTGGAAGGAGCCTCGACGTTTCCGCCGACGGGCACATCCTTGGGCGTTCCCACAAACGCCGCCGCGGGCAGCTTGGGTTTCAACGGCACCAGTTCCTCCGCCGAAACAGCGCAGGCGCACAGGGAGGAAACAATCAACAGAGCGATGGATTGGCTTTTCATTTCGGTTCAGGCTTTCAAAATCAGGGCTGGGTCTTCGGCTGGGCCACGAGCCATTCGAAGGAGATGGTCACTTCGTCGCCGGTCTTGATCATACCAAGACCAATGGCGGGCGCCGGGGGTTTGACCTTGTAGTCGGTCATCTTCAACGGAATCTTGCCGGCTACTTTCAATTTTGTCTTGTCGAAGCTTTCAACCGTCACCGGCAACGCGATGCTGTTGGTAACACCGTTGACGGCCAGTTCGCCCTTGGTGTCAAACTGGAAGGGCGTGCCGGCGGCGTGGGGTTCCTTGAGGGTCATCTCCGTCAGCTTGTATTGAATCTTCGGAAACGTCTTCTCGTTCATCGCCTGCTGCATGACTTCGTCCATGCCGTCATGGCCGCTTTTCAGGGAACGCACCGGAATGGAAGTCTCGACGTGCGCCGCGAGTTTTCCGCCCTCGACACCCGGCAGGCCGGCCTTGGACTGGTCGAACTCCACCCCGGCAGGCACCTCGAAGAATCCACTGATGATCTGTCCGTCCATGGTCCAGTCATGAATCGTGGAGGTGCCGGCGATGGCGACCTTGCTGCCGGGTTTCCCGTTGTAGCGAACCATGTCCGCCGCCGTGGCGCTTACAGCCAGCAACCCGAGCGCGGCCAGAAGCAGCGCGAAGATTTTGCCGTGTCCCGAACCGATGTGACTGATGGATTTCATTTTCATGAGCACGTTGGACGACCGGTCCCGGCCGTTCCTTCAATCGTCAGACCTCGAACCATTCCTTGGCCAGCACAATTCGCTGGCCTTTGACGATGGCCTCGTTGGTCTTCAAGGCGATGATGGTGGCCTCCAAGCCTTCGATATATCCAGCGGCAGGCCGGCGACTCTTGGCGAGTCCGGCGATGTATTCACGAAGGGAGTCAACGTCGTCGCCATAGTTTGCGGTGAAGTCCTCCACACCTTTGCCGACCACGCCCGAGTTGGTGACGAACGCGGCGAGCGCGTGCTGCAACGGCGTGATTTCGGCCGGCGGAGCCTCGCCCGGCTTGGGCGCGGGCGGGAGCTTGCTGGCGTTGGCGACCAGCGCGATGCCGGTTTCCTGATGAAATTGTTCCTTGCGGGCATAGACTTCCCAACCCAGGAGCGGCGAATCCACTTCCTTAAACAGCCAGGCCTTGCTGCCACGCATCATCACGGCCGAATCGGTGCCGTAAAGAACCTCGTAGCCGCCGTCGAAGGAATTGGCCAGCGTGCAGCTCTGGAAAAAATTCACCCCGTCCGCATATTCATAGACGGCATGAATCGTGTCCGCCACGTCGCGCCCGTCCTTCCAGTTCAAAACCCCGCCGGAGCCGGAAACCGCGAGCGGCCGACGGTCAAACAGCCAGTTGACCATGTCGAGCTGATGGATGCCCACCTCGCCAACCAGGCCGGCGGAGGTTGCGGAACTGAGCCGCCAGTTGATGGCCTTCTCGCGCTCGGGATTGGCCGCGGGCCGACGCCAGCATTCCTTTTTGTTCCACTGCGCGCGGGCCATGATGTTCTTGCCGGCCGCGCCGCTGCGGATGAAGGGAATCAGAAAATGCCGCTGCGGATCAGAGCGGGTCTGCAGACCGGCCTGGAAATTAACCTTCGGGGAAGCCTTCGCCGCCTGGGCAATCGCCCGCGCATCCTCAACCGAGACCGCGAGCGGGGCTTCGCAGTAAACGTGTTTGCCGGCGGCCAGCGCCGCGACCACGATCTCTCGGTGCAAATGCGGCGGCGTGGCGACGATCACGGCCTGAACTTCCTTTTTATCGAGCACCTTTTGATAATCGGTGAAACCTTCCGCCGCCGGCGCCCCTTCCTTGCCGCGGCGCAGCGCGGATTCATAAGTGTCGCAAACGGCGACCACGGGAGCGTTCGGCAGGCGCGAAAGGGTCTGGAGGATCTCCCGGCCCCAGGGACCGCAGCCGATGACGGCGCAGTTCACCGGCGCGCTGACCGTGCTGTATTTCGTCGGCGCTCCCTCCGGCGGCTTTTCCTCGGCATGCAACGGCACGCCGCCCATCAGCGCCATCAGGGCGCCGAAGGAGGCGGCATTCTGGATAAATTCCCGGCGGTTGAATTCGGCGGACGCCGGTTTCGATTTGCTCGGTTCCATAAGACGCAGGTCAGGCCATCTTCCACGGCGCCCGATAGCCGCGGGTCATCAACTTCGTGGCATCCGCATCGTGCAGAATCTTTTCGCGTTTCACATCCCAGCGGATTTTCCGCCCGACGAGCATGGAGATCAAGCCGAGGTGTCCGGGAATGGCCGAGTGATGGGCCGTCTCGACCGGCGTGATGGTGGGCTGGCGGGACTTGATGGAATCAAGAAAGTTTCGCTGATGATTGCGGGAACGGATGAGCTTGATCTTCCGCATGTCGTCGGGGAGATCCTTGAAATCGCTCCAGTCGGGGTTGGACGACTCAAAGCCGGGACGATCCTCGCCGCCGCGATTCACCCAGACCCAGCCTTCGGTGCCGATCCACTTGGTGCCGCCGCGAATGTCGGAGTGTCCGCCGGCGATGACCATGGTGATGTCCTCGGGATATTTCAGTTCGATCCGATACTTCGTGCAGGTGTTCCACGCCGCGTCCTTGTCCGGAAAATCGCCGTGCCCCTCGATCTCGGACGGTCCGGAATTGTCGAAGCCCAGCCCCCAGTGCGCGATGTCGCAGTGATGGCCGATCCAGTCGAGCAGTTGTCCGCCGCCGGTGTTGTAGTTCCAGCGCCAGTTCATGTGCACACGGCCCTTGATGTATGGCTGCATCTGCGAGGGACCGATCCACATCTCGTAATCCAGCTCCGGCGGCGGCGGCGTGACGTCCATGAACTGCTTCGTCTTGGCAAAGTCGTTATGGCCGGACGGCAGGCCGACTTCGACGCGGGTGACCTTGCCGATGTAGCCGTTACGGACCAGTTCCGCGCCTTTGTGGAAATTCCCCACCGAACGCTGCCATGATCCAGTCTGCCAGATGCGCTTGTGCTTTTGCACCGCCTGCACAATGCGCTGCTGCTCGGCGATGGTTTTGGCCAGCGGCTTTTCGCCGTAAACATCCTTGCCGTTCTTCAACGCCTCAACCGAGACCAGTTCATGCCAGTGATCCGGCACCGCCAGCATCACGGCGTCAATGTCCTTGCTGGCCATCATCTCCCGGTAGTCATGATAGGATCGGCAGTCCTTGTTGCCGTAATGGTCGTTCACGGTGTTTAGCGCGGACTCGAGATGATTCTTGTCGAGATCACAGCAGGCCACGACCTGACAGTCGTTCTGGCCGAGAAAAGACCGGGTGTTGCCCGGCCCCTGCATGCCCCAGCCGACCACGCCCATCGTGATGCGGTTGGACGGCGCGGGCTTGTCGCCCAGCCCCAGCACGCTGCTGGGAACGATGGCGGGCAAAACCAGGGCGGCACCGGTGCGGGTCAGAAATTGTCGGCGGTTCAATCCGGTTTGAAGGGGAATTTTCTTCATAACATTTTGCTGTCGTCGATGAGCTTGCTTGCCGCCGTTTCCGACGGGTTGTTCGTCAGGTTTATTCAAAAGCCGTTGCCTTTGAAACTTTTATTGCTGACGGCGCTCAGAATTAACGAGCTGCGCCGCCAGTGTAAACAGTAATATTCGGACGATGGGCAATTACCGATGGTTACCACGGCCGGCGAGGATTTGGAGAAGGCTCATCACAGAGGCGCGCGGCGGAAGTTTGCGCCTAGGGCCAATCGACATTCAAGATTGTACGAAAATGGGGGATATGGTAAGCGGGTGGGATGGCCAAACGATATGAATTGACCGAAGCGCAGTTTGCGAGCATCCGCGACATTCTCCCCGGCAAAGCGGGTGATCCCGGACGCACCGCCCAAGACAATCACCGTTTTCTCAACGGGGTGATGTGGGTTCTGCGTAGCGGAGCGCACTGGCACGACCTGCCGGAGCGTTACGGCAACTGGAAAAGCACCCACAAACGGTTTAGCCGCTGGGCCAAAAACGGCGTGTGGGAAGCGGTCTTCACTCGTTTACTCAAAGACCCCCGGAATGATTACGTGATGATTGATTCGACGCTCGTCAAAGCCCATCAACAGGCGGCCACGGGAAAAAGGGGGCGGGTGAGCAGGCTCTGGGGCGATCCCGTGGCGGACTGACGACCAAGATTCACATGCTCTGCGATGCGCTGGGAAGACCGCTGCGCCTGCTGCTCACCGGAGGCGAAAAGGCCGACTGCCAGAGCGCGCCGGCGTTGCTGGCCGGACAGACTGCCAAGGCGTTGATCGCCGACAAAGGCTACGATACCGATGCGATTCGCCTCCTCGCCCGCGCCAAACGAATGAAGGCCGTCATTCCCGCCAAGTGCAACCGCAAGCACCAATACCGCCACGACAAAACCCTCTATGCGGAGCGCAATCGCATCGAACGCTGCTTCGGTCGACTCAAGCTGCATCGCCGCATTGCCACACGCTTTGACCGCAACGACTCCCACTTCAGGGGCTTCCTCTACCTCGCCTGTTCCCTGTTCTGGCTCAATTGAATGTCGATTAGCCCTAGGACTTCCAGCGGTTCGATTGACTTGGGTTTCGCCCGCCTTTAGCCTGAACTCCATGAACGTGCTGCAAGACTCGCTGGTTGAACTGATCCGCCGGACGTCCACTGAAATTCCCGACGACGTCCACAAAGTCATCCTGGCCTCCCTGGAAAATGAGAAGAAAGGCTCCCTGGCCGCCAACGCCCTGAAGATCGTGGACCAGAACATCGCGCTGGCGAAAAACAAGTCGCAGCCCATCTGCCAGGACACCGGCAGCATTCTCTTTTACGTGGATTGTCCAATCGGCTACGACCAGATCACCTTTGCCGAGACTGCGCGCGAAGCCGTGAAACTCGCCACCAAGAAAGGCTACCTCCGGCAGAACTCCGTGGATTCCCTCACCGGCAAAAACGACGGCACCAACTGCGGCCCGGGCGCGCCCGCCTTTCACTTTCATCAGCACCGTTCGTCAGAAATTTCCGTGAAGCTCGTCCTCAAAGGCGGCGGGTGTGAAAATGTCGGCGCACAATACTCCCTGCCCGACGATGCCCTGCACGCCAACCGCGATCTCGATGGATGCCGCAAGGCGATCCTCGACGCCGTGCTCCAGGCCCAGGGCAAAGGCTGCGGCCCGGGCGTGCTCGGCATCTGCATCGGCGGCGACCGCGCGACCGGCTACGAACTTTCCAAGACCCAGCTGCTGCGGAAGCTCGACGACCGCAATCCCGAGCCGAAGCTCGACGCCCTGGAGCAGGACATCCTGAAGACGGCGAACGAACTGGGCATCGGCCCGATGGGTTTCGGCGGCAAGACCACCCTGCTCGGCGTGAAGATTTGCACGGCGAACCGCGTGCCCGCCTCGTATTTCGTCAGCGTCAGCTACATGTGCTGGGCCTTCCGCCGGCAGGGTGTGACGCTTGACGCCGATGGAAAGCTCGGCCAGTGGCTGTATTGATCACTTCCCGGCCAGCTTCAAACTGAGGCTTTTCAACTTCGCCGGTTCGCGTCCAATGAGGATGAGCTGGTGAGTTCCCGCCGCGAGTTCAAAACGTTTCGGCGCAAATTCATTCGTGAACATGTCGCCGTTGTGGCCGCGCCAGCTGACGATGCGTTCTTCAAATCCACTGGTTACGGCAACATCCCAGATCATCATTGGGTCTTCCGGTTTGCCATCAATGTTGATGAAGAACGAATTGGCGTCCTCCTCGGGCGCGTTGACGACGGCCTGTATCACATACGTGCCGGCATGGGTGATGGTAAAATTGAACACCGCCTTGCCGCCGGCCGCGAGTTCCGTTTGTTCCGGCTGCGACAGGCAGTCGTTCGTCAAAACCAACGGCGCGGCAATCACCGCCGAGGACAACGGCAGCGTGATGACCACCGACGGTGCGGAAGGACTGTTGGTGGACGAAACCGTGGATGAGCCGGTCTGGGTTTCAGCCAGACAGGGCAACGCGAGCAAACCAACGGCGAGGAGAGTGGGAAATGATTTCATGGCCGAACTTTTACGCTGAAGCGCTGGATTCATCAAACAATTACTGGCGGACGGATGTTCAGTTCGCTGGACTTTCGGGCATGATTGGTTTGAAATGCGTGCCATGACGAAGCTGACGTTTCCGTTTACCGACGAAAAAGTCCGGGCCTTGAAAGTTGGCGACGAGGTCATGATTTCCGGCGTCGTGTTCACCGGCCGCGACGCGGTGCACAAGTATCTGCACGAAGGCGGCGCGCTGCCGGACGGCGTAAGCTTCAAGGACGGCATCATCTATCACTGCGGCCCGGTGATGATGAAGCAGGAGGACGGCAGCTACAAATGCACGGCGGCCGGCCCCACGACTTCCATCCGCGAAGAACCCTACCAGTGGCAGGTCATCCGCGACTTCGGCCTGCGCGGCGTCATCGGCAAGGGCGGCATGGGGCCGAAAACCCAGGCGGCCTGCCAGGAATACGGCTGCGTCTATCTGCACGGCATCGGCGGTGCGGCCCAGGTGCTGGCCGAATGCGTGAAGAAGGTCCGGAACGTTTACTTTCTCGAAAAATTCGGTTCGCCCGAGGCCATCTGGGAATTGGCGGTGGAAGATTTCCCCGCCGTCGTCACCATCGACGCCCACGGCAATTCGCTCCATGAAAAAGTGTTCGCGCAAAGCCAGGCCGCGCTGGCGGAACGGCTGTGAACCTTCCCCCCGGCCGCTGAACCTTTCCCGGACCGGATCATGGTGAAGCCCCCCCCCCTGACTGTTGCTTCGCCGCCACCCCGGCCGCTGCTGCTTTATGACGGCAGCTGCCGATTCTGCACGCTGTGGATTCAACGGCTCCGTCGTCACACCGGGGATTTCGTTGACTACGTTCCTTCCCAAAGTTCGGACGGGGCCGCGCGATTTCCGGAAATTCCGCGCGACGATTTCGACCATGCCGTTCAATTGATTTTACCGGATGGCCGGGTGTTCCACGCGGCGGAAGCGGTCTGCCGGGCGTTGGCCAACCATCCCGAGTAGCAATGGCTGCTCGAACTCTATCAAGGCTCGACGTTGTTCGCCTTGCTTGCAGATGCCGCCTACAAGTTTGTGGCAAGACACCGGAAATGGTTTTCGCTGCTGACGCGGTGGTTGTGGGGCGGAAATGTGGAAGCGCCGGAATATGGATGGGTCCGTTGGTTTTTCCTGCGCGCCCTCGGGCTGCTTTTTCTGGCGGCGTTTCTTTCCCTGTGGCCGCAGATGCTGGACGTGGCGGGCGGCGAGGGCAAACAACCCGTGGCGAAAACTATCAGCACCGCGCAGGCGCAGTTCAACGCCGGCAACATCGGCGCGGATCGTTACCGGCAGCTCCCCACCTTGTGCTGGTTCAACACGAGCGATGCCTTTCTCCGGCTTCAGTGCGCGGCGGGAACGGCCCTCGCCGGATTGCTCGTGATCGGCATCGCCCCGGCCCCCTGCCTCGTTCTGCTGTGGCTCATCTATCTCTCGCTGACAACAGCCTGCGGAAACCCCTACTCGTTTCGCTGGGAGGATCTGCTGTTGGAAACCGGCTTTCTCGCCGTGTTCCTTGCGCCGCTGCAACTGCGTCCAAGCCATCCGCTCAACGAACCCAGGCCCTCGCGCATCGCCCTCTGGCTGCTGCGCTGGCTCCTGTTCCGGCTGATGATCGGCTCGGACATTCTGCGGCTTCCGGCCGACGCCGGAATTCCGCATTGGATTTCCACCGGACTGGGTTTTGGTTTCAGCTACCTGCTGCCGCTTTTCATTTTTCTGCCGCGCCGTCCACGCCACCTCGCCGGGCTGGCCTTCGTCGTGGCGCAGCTGGTCCGCCTGCCCGCGAGCGAGCATCCGCTGGCCAATGCCATCACCATCGCGCTTTGCCTGACGCTGCTGGACGACGCCGCAATTACGCGCTGGCTGCCCGGCAAGTTAAAACGCGCCAGCGCGCTCGGGAAAACCCCGCAACGGCGCTGGCCGATCATCGCCGAGCTCGCCGTGACAGGCCTGGTGATTTGCGCCAGCTACACCCAGAGCTTTCAGCTCGTCGGCATTTACATGCCCGGCCCGGAACCGATCGTGCAACTGAACGGCTGGCTGCGGCCCTTCCACACCTTTAACCCCTACCGGCAGTCTCCCTGAATCCTGATTCACCTGTTCGTCACCAAACCGTCACCACGCCGGCTCATGAGCCTGTCAGTGATTGGTCATGAAGAAAAAGATTCTGGTGGTGGACGACGATGCGGACATGATCGAGCTGCTCAGCTTCCATCTCAAGCAGGCCGGCTTCGCCGTGGGCACGGCCATGAACGGCATCGAAGCCCTGAAGAAAATCCGCTCCATCGCCCCCGACCTGGTGCTGCTGGATTTGATCCTGCCGGAGATGGACGGCCTCGCCGTGTGCGAAACGTTGCGACGCGACCGCACCACCGCCTCGCTGCCGGTCATCATGCTGACGGGGCTGTCCGGGGAGCTGTCCCGGCTTTCCGCGTTGGAAAGCGGGGCCGACGATTATCTTTCAAAGCCGTTCAGCCCGAAGACGCTTGTCTCAAAAGTGGCCGATTACCTCCACAAACGGGACAAGCTCCGCCTCAGTTGAAACCGGCCCCGCTCAAAAGATGCTCGACCAATTCAAATAAGGTGCAGCCATTTGCGCCCGCCACAGCTGGGATCTTCATTTTTGACCGCCGGCGGCACCTCACTTGCTTTTGGCAACGTGACCATCAGCAGCTTTCCCTTGTCGTTCGAGGTGTGGTTGGGTGGGGACATAAAACTGAATATGCCAAACAAGATTTTGATTGTGGATGACAACGCCGAGCTGCTCGACGTGCTCCGGCTGGGATTTCAACGCAGCGGTTTCACCATCCGCACCGCCCGCAACGGCATCGAGGCGCTGAAGAAGCTCGGCAGCTTCACACCCGACCTCATCCTGCTCGACCTGATCATGCCCGACATGGACGGCTTCGCCGTCTGCGAGACGTTGAAGAAGAATCCCGCCACCGCCGTCATTCCCATCGTGGTGCTGACCGGGCTTTCCAGCCAGCTCAGCAAGTTTGCCGGCCTCGATTCCGGCGCGGACGAATATCTCACCAAGCCATTCAACTTCAACGAGGTCCTGGCCAAGGTGAAGGAACTGCTGGCGCGCGAGACGTGCCCGCAATCCTAGTCACCTGGACGTTTCCCTTCCGTAACCAGCTTGTCACAAAGCGGGCGTTGTCGTCCCCGCGCCGCCGTGTTATCCAGTAGCGGCGATGCGACCCAAAATCCTCGTTGTTGATGATGAGCCTGAAGCGGTCGAACTCGTGGAGTTCAACCTCAAGCAGGCCGGTTATGATGTGATCTGCGCCGTGGATGGCGCGGACGCCCTCCTCAAGGCGCGCACCAGGAATCCCAGCCTCGTCGTGCTCGACTGGATGCTGCCCGAAATGACCGGGCTGGAGGTCTGCAAAGCCCTGCGCCGCGAAGCCGGCACCGCCACCCTGCCCATCATCATGCTCACCGCCAAGGCGGCGGAGATCGACCGCGTGCTGGGCCTGGAGCTCGGCGCGGACGATTATCTCACCAAGCCCTTCAGCCCGCGCGAACTTGTCCTGCGCATCAAGAAGCTGCTCGGCCGCGGCACACCGACAGCGGAGGCGAAGGACACGTTCCGCTTCGGAGAACTGCTCATCGACGTCCCCCGGCACCAGGTGGTCTGCCGCGGCAAGAGCATTGATCTGACGGCCACGGAATTCAAACTCCTCACCCTGCTGGCGCAGCGGCGGGGCCGCGTTCAATCGCGGGAGCAGCTGCTTCGCGACGTCTGGGAATACAACAACCTCGTGGACACCCGCACCGTGGACACGCACATGCGGCGACTGCGCGAGAAGCTCGGCGCGGCCTCAAAACACCTCGATACCGTCCGGGGCGTAGGCTACCGTTTCGTCGAGGAATGATCCTCATCGAATGCCCTGGCTACTGACATGCGCCGCGATCATTGCGGTTGTCGCCGTGCACCTGCAATGGCGGCGGAAACTGTCCCTCCTGGCGGAGGCTTCGCGAGCCGAGAAGCAGGCGCAGCAGGCGGAATACGAACGTCAACTGCTCGAGGCCAAGACCCGCCAGGCCACCTTGTTCGACAGCATGATCGAAGGGTTGGTGCTGCTTGATGAACACGGACGCATCCAGCTCGCGAACCATGCCTTCTCCCGGCTGTTTCAATTGCCGGACAACATCACCGCAAAAACCCTCCTCGAGGTGTTGCGCCAGCATGAACTGACCGAGCTGCTGGCCAGGGTGGCCCGCGAAAAGCAGGTGGATGGCTTTGAATTACGGCTGGGCGGATTGAACGAGCGCTTCCTGCAAATCAACGCCGCCGTCATCGCCGGCCCGGAAGGGAAAGCCCACACCACGCTGCTGGTCTTTCACGACCTGACCCGGCTTAAGCAACTGGAAGGAACGCGCGAAGAATTTGTCGCCAACGTGAGCCATGAATTACGCACGCCGCTGTCGCTGATTCGCGGCTACGTCGAGACCTTGTTGGACGGCGCGAAGGACAATCCGGAAGTCTCCACCAAATTTCTCGAAACCATCCAGCGCAATGCCGGCCGGCTGCAGTTTCTCATCGAAGATTTGCTGACCATCTCCGCGCTGGAGTCCGGACGAATGAAGATGAATCTGCAACCGGTCCAGCTCGGTCCGCTGGTGGATCGAGTGTTTGAGGATTTCAGATCTCAGGCTGCCGCCCGCAGCGTGACGCTAGCGAACACGGTTCCGGAACTGGCCGCACAAGCGGATGCCGACCGCCTTCAGCAGGTACTTGGCAATCTGGTGGGCAATGCCATCAAATATGGCCGGATCAACGGCCGCGTGACGGTGAGCGCCCAACCAACCGAGTCCATGCTCGAGGTGTGCGTGCGCGACGACGGCCCGGGAATTCCGGCGGAAGCGCTCGGACGGGTCTTTGAAAGATTCTATCGGGTGGACAAGGCGCGGTCGCGGGATCAAGGCGGAACCGGTCTGGGACTTTCCATCGTGAAACATCTCGTGCAAGGCCACGGCGGAAAGGTCTGGGCAGAAAGCGAACCCGGCCAAGGCGCGGCGTTTTACTTCACCATTCCCGTCGCGGAACAAACCGAATCGAAAGGTTGAACTCGCTCGGGTTCAATGGGCGATGCAGGCCCAGCCGAACCGGTCGGTGATCGGCCAATACACCGAGAAGGCCCGGCCGATGATGGCCGTCTCCGGAAAATCCCCCCAGAAGCGCGAGTCGAGGCTGTTCATGGAATTGTCGCCCATCACCATGACGTTCCCCTCCCCGATTTTGTAAGTCATCGAGCCGTCACGGAACAACGGCACTAGTTGTCCGGAGATTTTTTCGTTCACATGACCGGAGAAGATGCTGTCGTGCGGCGGCGTCTTGGGATCGAAGCCATAGACGTTTTCAAAATGCGGCACCATGGCATCCAGGCGGCGGCCATTGATGACAAGATGACGGTCGTCACCGATCCGGATGGATTCGCCGCTCAAACCGACAAGGCGCTTGATGTAAAACTGGTCGGCCGGAATGCTCCAGTAAGGCGGGTTCTCCCGGCGTTCTTCGGGAATGCCCTTGGTCTCAAACACCACAATCTGTCCGCGGGACGGCGGCACGAAGTTGTAGCTCATGCGGTCCACGAACAGATGGTCGCCGGCGTTGACACGCATCTTGATGACGTCCTCGCCCTTTCGGAACGTCTGGCCGATGCGGACTCCAGCCCGCTGATCCAGCGTCGGCGCACCATAGTCCGGCGGAAACCAAAGGGTGTATTCCCGGCCGCCGAAGCGCACGGTCTGCTTGATGTTGAAGATCAACAGCCGCAGCGGCGCGCCCACCGATTCCAGCTGTCCGTCGGTTTCGGCCACGATGTGAATGTAGGACGAACCTTGGAACCATTGCTTCACCCGCTCCAGGCCCGTCGGGATTTTCATCTCGTCGCGCAGACGATTTTGCTCATCCACTTCTGCGCGCGACCGCATCGGCCGGGTGAAGTCTGGCAATGAATTCACGCCGAACAAAGTAGGCTGCATGGAGCCGGTGGGAATCTTGAACGGTTGCAGGAAGAACGTCCGGATGCCGAGCGCGACCGCCAGCGCGACCAGCAGCACCTCGACGTTTTCACGCCACGCCGCATTGGGATAGGGCTTGATCCATTTGCCAGTGGCGGCCTCCAACCCTTCCATCTGCTTTTGCAACGCCGCCTTGTCCGCCTTTGCCCGGATGGCCGACTCCACATCGCCCAAGGCCTTCTCCATCTCCTCCACCGATTTCGGCGCGAGCACGTCGCGCTGATGGTTCAGCAGCTTGCGGACGTGTTTGACCATCGCATCCGCCTGCCGGACCGTTCCCGATATAAACCAGTGGAATGTCATATCAAGCCTTGAGCACTTCGATGAAAGCCTCCTGCGGAATGTCCACGTTACCGATGGACTTCATGCGCTTCTTGCCTTCCTTCTGCTTTTCCAAAAGCTTGCGCTTGCGGGAGACGTCGCCGCCGTAGCATTTCGCCGTCACGTCCTTGCGGAAGGCGCTGATGACTTCCGAGGCCACAATCTTGCCGCCGATGGCCGCCTGAATCTTCACCTGGAACTGCTGGCGCGGGATGACCTCCTTGAGCTTTTCGGCCAGCGTCCGCCCCCGGCCCTCGGCCTTGGTGCGATGCACGATGCAGGAGAAAGCGTCCATGGGCTCGGTGTTCACGAGCATGTCCAGCTTCACCATGTCGCTCTCCATGTAATCGGCCGGCTCGTAGTCCATGGAGCCGAAACCGCGCGTGATGGATTTGATGCGGTCGTGGAAGTCGATCAGAATTTCGTTCAGCGGAATCAGCGAGGACAGCATGACACGCTTGGCGTCGAGGGTTTCCGTGTGGTCCACCGTGCCGCGCTTTTCCGAGATCAACGCCATCATGTCCCCGATGTTCTCGTTCGGGCAGATGACGAAAGCCTTCACCATGGGTTCCTCGATGCGGTCAATGAACGTCACGTCGGGCATGAACGCCGGGTTGTCCACCTCTTTCTTGGTGCCGTCGGTGAGATACACCTTGTAAACCACGCTCGGATAGGTGGCGATGATGTCCATGTCGTATTCGCGACGCAGACGTTCCTGGACGATTTCCAGGTGCAACAGGCCGAGGAAGCCGCAGCGGAAGCCGAAGCCCAGCGCGACGGACGTTTCCGAGGAATAGACGAACGCGGAATCATTGAGCTTCAACTTGCCCATGGACTGCTTGAGTTGCTCATAGTCGGCGGTGTTGATCGGGTAGATGCCGCTGAACACCATCGGATGAATTTCCTTGAAGCCGGGCAGTTCGCCGGAGGGGTTGCGCGCGTCGGTGATGGTGTCGCCCATCTTGACGTCGCTGGCGGACTTGATGTTGGCGGTGATATAGCCGGTTTCACCGACCTCAAGCTTTTCGCGGATGTACGGCTTCGGATTGAAGCTGCCGACCTCCTTGACTTCGACATTTTTGCCGGAGTGCAGGAGCTTGACCATCATGCCGGGCTTGATTTCGCCGTTGAAGACCCGGACATGCGTGACCACTCCCTTGTAGGTGTCGAAATAGGAATCAAACGCCAGCGCCTGCAAACTCGCCTCGCCTGTGGGCTTCGGCGCCGGCACCCGCTCGATGATCGCCTCGAGAATGTCCTCGATGCCGATGCCTTGTTTGGCGCTGCAGGGAATCGCCCACTCGCTCGGCACGGCCAGCACGTCCTCGAGCTGCTGCTTGGCCTGCGCGACGTTGGCGTGCGGGAGGTCGATTTTATTGATGACCGGGATGATCTGAAGGTTCTGCTTCGAGGCGAGGTGGAAGTTCGCGACGGTCTGGGCCTCGACGCCTTGGGCGGCATCAATGACGAGCAGCGCGCCTTCGCACGCGCTCAAGCTGCGCGAGACTTCATAGGCGAAATCCACGTGGCCGGGGGTGTCGATGAGATTCAGCTCATAGGTTTCGCCGTTGCGCGCCTTGTAGAGCATCGTGACCGGGTGCGCCTTGATGGTGATGCCGCGTTCCCGCTCCAAGTCCATGGCGTCCAGAAGCTGGTCCTCCATGTCGCGCGTGGCAATGGTGCCGGTGCGATGCAGCAGGCGGTCGGACAAGGTCGTCTTGCCGTGGTCGATGTGGGCAATGATGCTGAAATTTCTAATATGCGCGGCGTCCATTCGATAAATCGTTGCTTAATGCCCCGTCCGTGACCGCCTGACATTTCCAATGGTCCCGGACCGGCGCATTCAGCGAGCGCAGCAAGATAGCGGCAAAGGCCTTGAAGAAAAGGAAATTCAAGCCCCTTCCCGCACGGCAACTCCTCGCGAAGCCCCCAAAGAAAAGAGCGGTTCCGAAGAACCGCTCTGATCATTTAAAGGTGGTTGGGCTGGCTTCGACCGAACTACTGCGAACCAAAGGCAGGCATCCATTTCAGCAAATCCCGGTCGGTTGAAGCCGAGGGATATCGGTCTCCGGAAGCAAGGATGTAGGTGCAGGCCTTCACATAACGATCCAGATATTTCCAAGACTCCACGTGTCCGTCGGCAAAGGCCAGCGTGCCGGTGGTTTGATGGCGGAGGCTGGGGGCGTTGCGCCATTGATAGGTGGTGTTTGGCGGAACAACTTCCAGGGCGAAGAAGCCGTCGTCGATGCAATAATCGCTTTCACAGACAAAGGTGGCGGCAAAACTCGGCGGCGGATGGCGGATCGAGGACATCTTGGTGTTGATGGGATAGGTCGGGGCGTTGATGACGGCGGTGGGATTGCCACCGAGCGGATTTCCGTCCATCTGACAGCTCAGCGAGTAGCTGCGGACCGGAACAAAGTTCGCTCCGGCGATGCGCTTGGAGATTTGCTGGGCCGGACATTTGTAAATGCCGACGCTGCTGTTGTATGGGAAGCACATGCCCTGTCGGAGCAGGTCCGCGTTCACCGCGTCGGAAGAATTGTCCATCTTGCCCAAAATCCAGGAATCACCGGTGGCCAATGGCTGATTTTTGTTGGGCATGAGCTTGTCGGAATTGTCAGCCGCATACATTGACCAGCAAAGCTGAAGCTGTTTCAGATTGCTCAGGCAGTTGACGGTCTGGGCCCGGATCTTGGCCTTGGACAAGGCCGGCAGCAGCATCGCCGCCAAGATGGCAATGATGGCGATGACCACCAGCAGTTCGATCAGGGTGAAGGCCGATGTTCTGAAGTGTTTTGCTTTCAAGGTAGGTCGATTGGCTGTTGATGCATTTAGGTGACCAGCCGAAATTCCCAGAACCTTTTGCCAATTTCAATGATTCAATCATTGAAAATCCGGAACTTCACCTTGTTCAGAAATGAGCACCCTGGTGGAGCGAGGACTGAACCTGATGCCACAAGGCCCTGGTGAGCCACCCATCCAGAAGTGCTTCAAGGGCGGCCGCCTGATAAAGCAGAACGATGCCCCAGAATACCATCAGGAAGCGGGGCTTGGAACACTTATGCCGCAGCCGTTGCTGGGCGAGAAAGGCGCCCGGCCAGCCGCCGAGCAGTTCCAGCAAATGCAATTGAGCCTCGGGTATGCGCCATCCGCCGCGCTCCGCCCGGCTTTTGTCCAAGGCATAAGTCCCATACGTCAGCAGATTCATCCCCAAGAGCCAGCCGGCCACCCAAGGAAGGGACGCTCCGACATGCCTGGCCGCCATGACAGGCAGAACCAGCAACATTGCCGTCATCAAAAAGCACTTGCCCATGTTGTAAACCAAGCCCTTCCCATAAAAAGAACGCGGGCCGGACTTTCATCCGGCCCGCGAGAGAACAATTTCAATTCCAGTCATCGGAGGAGCGGCGCCGCAGACATACGCCATCAAACACACACGGAAACCTGCACTTTGCTTCCTGCCAACGTGAACAGACTACCCCTCCCCGGCAAATCCGCACGTCACCATTACTGGGGACAAACGCCTCGACACGTCCGAAGGCGCTTCCCTACCCTTGGTTCAATTCCTCAGCAGGGAATTCAGAAAGCACCACCATGAAACGCTGGTTGATGAAAAACCGATTGCTCCGCCGGTTGATTCCCGATGAAACCTACATGGCGTGGCAATACCAGCAGTGCCTCAACAAACCACTCAACCTCCAAAATCCGCAGACGTTCAACGAGAAGATTCAATGGATCAAATTGAACTGGCGGGTGGATATCCTGACACGCTGCGCCGATAAATATGAGGTCCGGGGTTTTGTGCAATCACGGATTGGAGGGGACACCTTGAAGGCGCTTTACGGCGTCTACCAGAACCCGGATGAGATCAATCCGGACACATTGCCCGACCGGTTCATGCTCAAAGTTAACCATGGCTGCAGCCAGAACATCCCCTGCCGCAACAAGTCCGAAATGGACTGGAACAAAACCCGCCGGCAGTTGCGACAGTTCCTAAAGAGCAACCTCTTCCAGCACGGCCGCGAGTGGAGCTACAAAAACATTCCGCCGCGCATCCTTTGCGAGGAATACCTCGAAGGCCATCCGCTGATGGACTACAACATCTTCTGCTTTGACGGTGTGCCGCGCTTTGTGGAAGTCATCGCCGACCGCATGGGCAGCCCGCGGGTGAACATGTTCGACCTGGATTGGAATCCCCTCCAACGCATCTACGCCACGCCGCCGCTGGGCGAACTGTTTCGCCGGCCGTCGAACTTCGACCAGATTCTCAAGGATGCCGCCGCGCTCGCCCAGGGTTTTCCGTTCGTGCGCGTGGATTTTTTTGACGACGGCCGGAAAATCTTTTTCGGCGAGCTGACCTTCTATCCCTACAACGGACTGAATCCGTTCAAACCGGAAACCTTCGACGCCTTTCTGGGATCTTTTCTCAAACTCCCACCGAAGGTTTCCCGTAGTTGAAAACTTCCCGGCAAGCCTGGTCAACAGACTTGCCGGGGCAACTTAATGACCGAGCATCCAGGGACGTTTCACCTTTTTCGAGGTTTCAAAACGCCCGGCCTTGCCCAAGTCCACCGTGCGGGTGGACTTCTTGCCGCCGGCCTTCGAGGTTCCGCAACCGCAGCCGCTGCCGCACTGATGGCGCTTCTTCACGCCCGGTTCGTGCCGGCTTTTCTCATTGCGTTGATGCGCCTGGCGAACGCCGGAGGGCATCAGGCTGAGGCTCGGCACCGTGACCATCCGCTCGGCAGGGCGACGGCAGTGCGGACACTCCGCCGGCTGGTTGCGCTCCTCCAGTTTGCGCCAGAGGGAGAACTCTCCGCAGCGGGCGCATTCGTAATCGTAGAAGGCCATGGCTAGCTGGCTTTCGCGAGGTCCGCCGCCTTGCCGTTGACCTCCTTCTTCGGGCCTTTCGCATTCGGCAAAATGTCGAACGAGAATATTTCGGATGGCACATACAGCGTCGCGCAGGCGTTGGGAATGTCCACGATGCCGCTGATGTGCCCCTCCACCGGCGCCGTGCCGAGAATGGCGTAGGCCTGCTCCCCGGTGTAGCCAAACTTCTTGAGGTAATTGATCG